>NZ_AP019371.1:2747500-3457500 GCF_004001265.1 Actinoplanes sp. OR16
GGTGCTCAAAGGCGGAGACACTGGTTAGCTCAAGCCGGCAACGGCCTGATTCCTCTAGTACACCCGGATTTTCCGGGCAGGAACGAGTTCAGGTGCGGCTGGTGGAAGCGATGAGCACCCTGTTGGGTATCTGAAAGAACAACCTGAGGGTTGGTCTTCAATGCCAGGCACAGCCTTGCAATTCATACCTGCCGTTGTGACGGTGATGGTGTTTTGCGGGTGAGGTTGTGGGTTGGTCGTTGGTTGAGAATTGCACAGTGGACGCGAGCATCTTGTTTTCTGTGGTTAAGTTGTCAAGGGCGAACGGTGGATGCCTTGGCACCAGGAGCCGATGAAGGACGTGGGAGGCCGCGATAGGCCTGGGGGAGCTGCCAACCTAGCTGTGATCCCAGGGTGTCCGAATGGGGAAACCCGGCACGAGTCATGTCGTGTCATCCGCATCTGAATACATAGGGTGTGTGAGGGGAACGCGGGGAAGTGAAACATCTCAGTACCCGTAGGAAGAGAAAACAACCGTGATTCCGTGAGTAGTGGCGAGCGAAAGCGGATCTAGCCTAAACCGAGTGCGTGTCATACCTGTCAGGGGTTGCGTTTTCGGGGTTGTGGGACCTGCTTGAAGGATCTGACAGTTCTTCGAAGAGTTACAAAGCTTGTTGTTAGTCGAATGGTGTGGGAAAGCCAGCCGTAGACGGTGAGAGCCCGGTAGACGAAAATTCCAAGCCTCTTTGCAGTGTTCCCGAGTAGCAGCGGACTCCTAGAATCTGCTGTGAATCTGCCAGGACCACCTGGTAAGGCTGAATACTTCCTGGTGACCGATAGCGGACAAGTACCGTGAGGGAATGGTGAAAAGTACCCCGGGAGGGGAGTGAAATAGTACCTGAAACCGTTCGCCTACAATCCGTCAGAGCCTTAGCTTTTTAGCGGGGTGATGGCGTGCCTTTTGAAGAATGAGCCTGCGAGTTAGTGGCATGTGGCGAGGTTAACCCGTGTGGGGTAGCCGTAGCGAAAGCGAGTCTGAATAGGGCGCTTTTAGTCGCATGTTCTAGACCCGAAGCGGAGTGATCTAGCCATGGGCAGGTTGAAGCGTGGGTAAGACTACGTGGAGGACCGAACCCACCAACGTTGAAAAGTTGGGGGATGACCTGTGGTTAGGGGTGAAAGGCCAATCAAACTCCGTGATAGCTGGTTCTCCCCGAAATGCATTTAGGTGCAGCGTCGCGTGTTTCTTGCCGGAGGTAGAGCACTGGATGGTCTAGGGGGCCCACAAGCTTACTGAAATCAGCCAAACTCCGAATGCCGGTAAGTGAGAGCGCGGCAGTGAGACTGCGGGGGATAAGCTTCGTAGTCGAGAGGGAAACAGCCCAGATCGCCAGCTAAGGCCCCTAAGCGTGTGCTAAGTGGAAAAGGATGTGGGATCGCATGGACAACCAGGAGGTTGGCTTAGAAGCAGCCACCCTTTAAAGAGTGCGTAATAGCTCACTGGTCAAGTGGTTCCGCGCCGACAATGTAGCGGGGCTCAAGCACACCGCCGAAGCTGTGGCATTCACACATTAACTCCGCCAGTTGGCTTGACCGGCTGGTGCAGGTGTGTGGATGGGTAGGGGAGCGTCGTGTTGCGGGTGAAGCGGCGGAGTGATCCAGCCGTGGACGCTACACGAGTGAGAATGCAGGCATGAGTAGCGAATGAAGGGTGAGAACCCCTTCCGCCGGATGACCAAGGGTTCCAGGGGCAGGCTAATCCGCCCTGGGTGAGTCGGGGCCTAAGGCGAGGCCGAGAGGCGTAGTCGATGGATAACGGGTTGATATTCCCGTACCCGCAAAGGAGCGCCAACGACGAACCTCACTGTACTAACTACTTGAACTTGTCTATGGCTTCGGCCGGCGATGAGGGAGACTAGGACCTCGGTGGGTAGTAGTTGAGTGATGGGGTGACGCAGGAAGGTAGATGATCCCGGCCGGTGGTTGTGCCGGGGTAAGCGTGTAGGCCGTACCGTAGGCAAATCCGCGGTGCATGTGGCTGAGACGTGATGCCGAGCCGTTCTGGTGAAGTCATTGATCCTATGCTGCCGAGAAAAGCCTCTAGCGATGTTCCGAGCGGCCCGTACCCTAAACCGACACAGGTGGTCAGGTAGAGAATACCGAGGCGACGGGTGAACTGTGGTTAAGGAACTCGGCAAATTGCCCCCGTAACTTAGGGAGAAGGGGGGCCGGACGCGTGAAGCCCCTTGCGGGTGGAGCGTGGTATGGCCGCAGAGAGCAGGGGGAAGCGACTGTTTACTAAAAACACAGGTCCATGCGAAGTCGTAAGACGATGTATATGGACTGACGCCTGCCCGGTGCTGGAACGTTAAGGGGACCTGTTAGCCAGCAATGGCGAAGCGGAGAACTTAAGCGCCAGTAAACGGCGGTGGTAACTATAACCATCCTAAGGTAGCGAAATTCCTTGTCGGGTAAGTTCCGACCTGCACGAATGGCGTAACGACTTCCCCACTGTCTCAACCACAGGCCCGGCGAAATTGCAGTACGAGTAAAGATGCTCGTTACGCGCGGCAGGACGGAAAGACCCCGGGACCTTTACTATAGCTTGACATTGGTATCCGAATTAGCTTGTGTAGGATAGGTGGGAGCCGGTGAAGCTTGGACGCCAGTTCAGGTGGAGGCATTGTTGAAATACCACTCTGGTTGGTTTGGGTATCTAACTTGCGGCCCTGATCGGGTCGAGGGACAGTGTCTGGTGGGTAGTTTAACTGGGGCGGTTGCCTCCTAAAGGGTAACGGAGGCGCCCAAAGGTTCCCTCAGCCTGGTTGGCAATCAGGTGTTGAGTGTAAGTGCATAAGGGAGCTTGACTGTGAGACTGACGGGTCGAGCAGGGACGAAAGTCGGGACTAGTGATCCGGCACTTGCGTGTGGAAGCGGTGTCGCTCAACGGATAAAAGGTACCCCGGGGATAACAGGCTGATCTTCCCCAAGAGTCCATATCGACGGGATGGTTTGGCACCTCGATGTCGGCTCGTCGCATCCTGGGGCTGTAGCAGGTCCCAAGGGTTGGGCTGTTCGCCCATTAAAGCGGTACGCGAGCTGGGTTTAGAACGTCGTGAGACAGTTCGGTCCCTATCCGCCGTGCGCGTTGGATACTTGAGAAGGGCTGTCCCTAGTACGAGAGGACCGGGACGGACGAACCTCTGGTGTGCCAGTTGTTCTGCCAAGGGCACGGCTGGTTGGCTACGTTCGGAAGGGATAACCGCTGAAAGCATCTAAGCGGGAAGCCTGCTTCGAGATGAGGTATCCCACCACCTTGAGTGGGTAAGGCTCCCAGGAGACTACTGGGTTGATAGGCCGGAGATGTAAGCACGGTAACGTGTTGAGTTGACCGGTACTAATAGGCCGAGGGCTTAACCACCCTAAATTTTCTGCTTGCGTCCACTGTGTGATTCACAGCAAACGAACAACCACCCCCAATGCGTTGGGGTTGTTGGTTGCTCTGCTGACCGTTGTTTCGGTGGTCATAGCGGAGGGGAAACGCCCGGTTACATTCCGAACCCGGTAGCTAAGCCCTCCAGCGCCGATGGTACTGCACTCGGGAGGGTGTGGGAGAGTAGGACGCCGCCGGACTCAACTTATGGAAAGGCCCACCCGGGCGACCGGGTGGGCCTTTTCGTTTTTGCGCATGCATTGCGACGGGTATGCTTGTCCCGGGCCGTGACTGGCGCGTTCGGATGGTTGACCATCGGGGAGCGGCTCCGTCGAGACGACGACCTGCCGTGCGCCTGGGCCTCTTCGCTTCGTGATAGGGAGGTCCCATGTCTGAGTTGAACGCCGAATCCACCGCCTTCCGGGCCGCGCTCGAGGTGGTTCGCTCCGTCGAGCCGCGGATCGCTGACGCCATCGCGCAGGAGCTCACGGACCAGCGCGAGTCGCTGAAGCTGATCGCCAGTGAGAACTACGCTTCGCCGGCCGTGCTGCTCGCCATGGGCAACTGGCTGTCCGACAAGTACGCGGAGGGCACCATCGGCCGCCGCTTCTACGCCGGCTGCCAGAACGTCGACACCGTCGAGGCGGTCGCCGTCGAGCACGCCAAGGCACTGTTCGGCGCTCCGTACGCCTATGTGCAGCCGCACTCCGGCATCGACGCGAACCTGGTGGCGTACTGGGCGATCCTCGCCGACCGGGTCGAGGTGCCGTTCCTGAAGAAGTTCGAGAAGCGGCAGATCAACGACCTGACCGACGCCGAGTGGGCCGAGCTGCGCCAGGCGTTCGGCAACCAGCGTCTGCTCGGCATGTCGCTGGACGCCGGCGGTCACCTGACGCACGGCTTCCGCCCGAACATCTCCGGCAAGATGTTCGATCAGCGCAGTTACGGCGTGGACCCGGCCACCGGGCAGATCGACTACGCGGCCCTGCGGGAGACCGCCAAGGAGTTCAAGCCCGCTGTCATCGTGGGTGGCTACTCGGCGTACCCGCGCAAGGTCAACTTCGCGAAGATGCGCGAGATCGCGGACGAGGTCGGTGCCACGTTCATGGTCGACATGGCGCACTTCGCCGGCCTGGTCGCGGGTGGCGTGTTCACCGGCGACTACAACCCGATCCCGCACGCGCACATCGTCACCACGACGACCCACAAGAGCCTGCGTGGCCCGCGCGGTGGCGCCGTGTTCTGCCAGCCGGAGCTGTCGTCGCAGGTCGACCGCGGCTGCCCGATGGTGCTCGGTGGTCCGCTGCCCCACGTCATGGCAGCCAAGGCCATTGCTTTCGCTGAGGCCCGCCGGCCGGAGTTCTCGACGTACGCGCAGCAGATCGTCACCAACAGCCAGGCGCTCGCCGAAGGTCTCGCCAAGCGGGGTGTGCAGCTGGTCTCCGGTGGCACCGACAACCACCTGGTGCTGCTCGACGTGCACCCGTTCGGCATCACCGGTCGCCAGGCCGAGCAGGCGCTGCTGGACAGCGGCATCGTGACCAACCGCAACGCGATCCCGAACGACCCGAACGGCGCCTGGTACACCTCGGGCATCCGCATCGGCACGCCGGCGCTCACCAGCCGCGGTCTCGGTGTGGCCGAGATGGACCAGATCGCCGAGCTCATCCACACCGTGCTGGCGAACACCACGCCGGCCGAGGGCTCGAAGGCGAAGTTCAGCCTCGACGCCGCTCTCTCGGACCGGGTGAGCAAGCAGGCGACGGAACTCCTCGCGCCGTTCCCGCTCTACCCGACGGTCAGCATCTGACGACTGACATACCGAACCGCCCCCGGGATCTCCCGGGGGCGGTTTGTCGTTGAAGGCCGGAAAACACGGATTGCCAGTTGTGACACACGCCAGCGGAACCGGTTCCGGATTCCCAGTTATCGATGTGGTCGAAGCTCGCCTACCAGCGTGAACACGTCATCACCTGGGAAAAGGCGGCGAGGTTCCGGAACTGAGCCGAAGACTGGATTGTGAACGGGCACGCTCCTAGCGTCAGAAATCGGGTGAGCGCTCTCCCAAGATCGTAAAACTCCGAACCCGTCCTAGGAGATCCCATGTCCGTCCTACGGAGACGCTCCCCCTGGCGGCTCGCCGCCGCGGGTGGCCTGGTCGCCGCCCTGGTCGCCGGATTCACCACGGTCGCCGCCACCGGCGCCGCCGCAGCCGAAGTGCTGCTGTCCCAGGGCAAGCCGGCCACCGCCTCCTCCACCGAGGCCACCGGCGCCTACTCGGCCGCCGAAGCCGTCGACGGCAACACCGGTACTCGCTGGTCCTCCGCCTTCTCCGACCCGCAGTGGCTGCAGGTCGACCTGGGCACTTCGCAGCAGATCACCAGGGTCGAACTGAACTGGGAGACCGCTGCCGCGAAGGCGTTCCGGATCCAGGTCTCCGACAACGCTTCGACCTGGACCGACGTCTACTCGACCACGACGGCGACCGGCGGCAACCAGTCGCTCACGGTCTCCGGGACGGGTCGCTACGTGCGGATGTACGGGACCCAGCGCACCACCGCCTACGGCTACTCACTCTGGGAGTTCAAGGTCTTCGGCGAATCCGGCGGCACGACGATCCCCGGTGGCGGCAGCCTCGGCGCCAACGTCGTGGTCTTCGACCCGTCGATGTCGTCGGCTGCGATCCAGGCCCGGGCCGACCAGATCTTCGCGCAGCAGGAGTCGGCGCAGTTCGGCACGGGACGCTACGTGCTGGCGTTCCGGCCCGGCACCTACAACAACCTGAACATCCAGGTCGGCTTCTACACCTCGGTGATCGGTCTCGGGCAGAACCCGCAGGACGTACGGATCAACGGGGACATCACCGTCGACGCCGGCTGGTTCCAGGGCAACGCCACTCAGAACTTCTGGCGCTCGGTGGAGAACCTCTCCGTCTACCCGGTCAGCGGAGCGAACCGCTGGGCCGTCTCGCAGGCCGCGCCGTTCCGCCGGATGGACATCCACGGCGACCTCAACCTCGCGCCGAACGGATACGGCTGGGCCTCCGGTGGCTACATCGCCGACTCCCGGATCAGCGGCTCCGAGGGGCAGTATTCGCAGCAGCAGTGGTTCACCCGGAACAGCCGGATCGGCTCGAACACCAACGCTGTCTGGAACCAGATGTTCGTGGGTGTCCAGGGCGCGCCGGCGCAGTCGTTCCCGAACCCGCCGTACACCACGATCGCGACCACCCCGGTGATCCGGGAGAAGCCGTACCTCTACGACAACGGCGTCTTCGTCCCTTCGCTGAGCACCAACTCCTCCGGGACGTCCTGGGCGAACGGGAACACGCCGGGCAGCACGATCCCGCTGTCGCAGTTCTACGTCGCGAAGCCCGGTGATTCGGTCGCGACGATCAACGCGGCGCTCGCGCAGGGCCTGAACCTGCTCTTCACGCCGGGCATCTATCAGATCAACCAGACGATCAATGTGACCCGGGCCGACACCGTGGTTCTAGGCCTGGGGTACGCCACGCTGATCCCGGTCGGCGGAGTCACGCCGATGCAGGTGGCCGATGTGGACGGCGTGAAGATCGCCGGCATCCTGTTCGACGCCGGCACCACCAACTCGGCGAACCTGCTGGTCCTCGGTCCGAACGGCTCCAGCGCCAGCCACGCCGCCAACCCGACGACGGTCCAGGACGTGTTCTTCCGGATCGGTGGCTACATCGCCGGCAAGGCCACCAACAGCCTGCTGGTGAACAGCAACAACGTGATCATCGACCACATATGGGCGTGGCGGGCCGACCACGGTAACGCCGGGACGTACGGGTGGACGGTCAACACGGCCGACTCCGGGCTGATCGTCAACGGTCAGAGCGTGACGGCGTACGGCTTGTTCGTCGAGCACTACCAGAAGTACGAGGTGGTGTGGAACGGCAACGGCGGCCGGACGTACTTCCTGCAGAACGAGATGCCGTACGACCCGCCGACGCAGGCCGCCTGGCGGACCGGCGCCAACGGGTACGCCGCGTACAAGGTGGCCGACTCGGTGACCAGCCACGAGGCGTGGGGCATGGGCAGCTACTGCTACTTCAACGTGAACCCGTCGATCCACGCCGATCGGGGCTTCGAGGTGCCGGTGAACGCCGGCGTGAAGCTGCACGACCTGCTGACCGTGTCGCTCGGTGGCAACGGGGTCATCGACCACGTCGTGAACAACACCGGCGGACCGGCACAGGGCACCGCGACAGTTCCTTCGTACCTCGTCGATTTCCCCTAGATCTCTCCGCTGCCGCGCGGGATGAGGGTAGTCGCCACCCTGATCACCCGTGGTGGGCCCTCGTGGCCGTCGATGCGCTCGAACAGCGCGCCGGCGGCCACGCGGCCGATCCGGGCCGGATGCTGCGCCACCACGGTGACCGCCGGTTCGAGCAGGTCGGCGAGGGGGAAGTCGTCGAAGCCGACGAGCGCGACCGCGTGGTGCCGGTCGAGGCGGCGCAGCGCGCGGACCGCGCCGATAGTGATCATGTTCTGGCTGGTGAACAGCGCGGTCGGCGGGTCGGGCCGGCGCATCAGGGCGATCGTGGCGCGTTCGGCCGCCGCCTCGCCGCGCAGGTCGTGCACGACCGGCCCGGGCCGGTTGCCGAGAGCCTGCAGATAGCCGCGGAACCGTTCGCGGGCTGTCGGTATCCGCTGGTAGTCGCCGAGGAACGCGATCCGCCGGTGCCCGTGGGCGATGAGATGCCGAACCGCGCCGGCCGCCCCGGCGATGTTCGTGGAGATCACCGTGTCGGCCCGGAATCCGGAGGGAGCGCGGTCCACGAAGACGATCGGCGTACCGGTGAAGCGCGCTAGGTATCCCTGATCAGAACCGGTCGGTGCGACGATCAGGCCGTCGGTCTGCCGTTGCCGGAACGCCCGGGCCAGTTCCCGTTCCCGGCTGTCGTCCTCGTCGAGGCTGCCGGTGAGCACGTGCACGCCCCGGGCGTGCGCCACCTCCTCGATCGCCCGGTGCAGCACTCCGGAGAACGGGTTCGACACGTCCTCCAGGAGCACCCCGATCGTCCTGGTACGACGGTCGTTGCGGCGCAGCATGCTGGCGCCCAGGTGGGGGCGGTAGTCGAGGGAGTCGACGGCGGCGCGGACCCGGGCGGCGAGGTCCGGGGTGACGGTGGGCTCGCCGTTGACGACCCGGGAGACGGTCTTGAGGCTCACGCCGGCGGTGCGCGCAACGTCGTTCATTGTCGGCCGTCGCATAGCGACCCCTCGGAGAAATCACTGTGTGCAACACATTGGAAACTCATTGTTGACACTCCGGAGGGCCGGGCGTCTACTCCAAGACAACGTTGTCTCCCGACTTGGGAGGAGAGATGCGCAATAGATCCAAAGTCCTGAAGGCCGGTTGTGCCCTGATCCTGATCATCGGAATCGCAGGGTGCGGCGGCGATGAAGCGGGCGATCAGCCGGTCGTCGGCCTGATCACCAAGACCGATACGAACCCGTTCTTCGTGAAGATGAAGGAAGGCGCTCAGGCGGAGGCCGAGAAGCAGGGCGTCGAACTGCAGACATTCGCCGGCAAGCAGGACGGCGACAACGAGGCCCAGGTGCAGGCGATCGAGAACCTGATCTCCTCGGGCGCCAAGGGCTTCATGATCACGCCGAGCGACTCGAAGGCGATCGTCCCCTCGATCGACAAGGCCAGGCAGGCGAACATGCTGGTCATCGCACTGGACACGCCGACCGACCCGGCCGATGCCGTGGACGCCACCTTCGCCACCGACAACTACCAGGCCGGGAAGCTGATCGGCCAGTGGGCCAAGGCGAAGTTCGACGCCGACGGCAAACAGGCGAAGATCGCGATGCTCGACCTCAACGCCAACCAGGTCTCCGTCGACGTTCAGCGGGACCAGGGATTCCTCGAGGGATTCGGCATCCCCAACGGCGACCCGAACCGGATCGGCGACGAGAACGACCCCCGGATCGCCGGGCACGACGTCACCGACGGCAACGAGGACGGCGGCCGTACCGCCATGGAGAACCTGCTCCAGAAGGACCCTTCGATCAACCTGGTCTACACGATCAACGAACCGGCGGCAGCCGGCGCCTACCAGGCGCTCAAGTCGGCGGGCAAGGAGAAGGACGTCGTCATCGTCTCCATCGACGGTGGCTGCCCGGGCGTGGAGAACGTCAAGAACGGCGTGATCGGGGCGACCTCGATGCAGTTCCCGCTGAAGATGGCGGAGCTGGGCGTGCAGGCGATCGCGACGTACGCGAAGGACGGCACCAAACCGCAGAACACCGCCGGCAAGACGTTCGTCGACACCGGCGTCCAGCTGATCACCGACGACCCGCAGACCGGCGTGGAGGCCGAGGACTCCACGTGGGGCGCGCAGAACTGCTGGGGCTGAGCGATGACGACTGCCTCCGCCGACTTCGAGGTCCGGCAGCGTGACTCGATCGGGTTGCGCGTCCAGCACGTGCTGCACGGCAACCCGGTGCTCGGCCCGCTCGCCGTGCTCATCGTGGCGATCATCGCGTTCTCGATCGTCAACTCGCGCTTCATCTCCGCGGCGAACCTGTCGCTGGTGCTCGCGCAGGTCACCGTCATCGCGACGCTCGCCCTCGGGCAGACCCTGATCATCCTGACCGCGGGGATCGACCTGTCGGCCGGCGCGATCGCGGTCTTCTCGTCGATCCTGATGGCGAACTTCTGCGTGAAGGCCGGCCTGCCCGGCGTCCTGGCGCTGCTGCTCGGCTTCGCCTGCGGCACCGCGATGGGCGCGTTGAACGGGTTCCTGGTGACCCGGATCAAGCTACCGCCGTTCATCGTCACGCTCGGCACCCTGACCATCTTCTTCTCGCTCAACGCGGTGGTCAGCCAGAGCGAGACGGTACGCGGGGCCGACATGCCCGGGATCATGACCTGGGCCGGGAACAGCATCCGGTTCGGCCAGTTCCAGGTCACCTACGGCTCGATCGTCATGTTGCTCCTCTTCGGCTTCTTCTTCTACACGCTGAGCTGGACGGCGTGGGGCAAGCACGTCTACGCGACGGGTGACGACGTCGAGGCGGCCCGGCTGGCCGGCATCCGCACCGGCCGGGTGTTGTTCTCGGTCTACACGATCGCCGGTCTGCTCTACGCGGTCGCCGGCTGGATCCTGATCGGGCGGCTCGCGTCGGCCAGCCCGAACGTCGGCACCGAGTACAACCTCGATTCGATCACCGCGGTCGTGCTCGGTGGCACCAGCCTCTTCGGTGGCCGCGGCGGGGTGATCGGCACCCTGATCGGCGCGCTGATCGTCGGCGTCTTCCGCAACGGCCTGCAGCTGGCCGGCGTCGAGGTGGTCTGGCAGGGCTTCGCGATCGGCCTGCTGGTGCTGATCGCCGTCTCGCTCGACCAGTGGATCAGGAAGGTCAAGACATGACGCCGGTTCTTCAGGCCAGGAATCTGACCAAACGGTACGGCCGGGTCGTCGCGATCGACGGCAGTGACCTCGAACTACTCCCGGGCGAGATCCTGGCCGTGATCGGGGACAACGGCGCCGGCAAGTCCAGCCTGATCAAGGCGCTGTCCGGCGCGCTCGTGCCGGACAGCGGAGAGATCCTGCTGGACGGCGAGGTCGTGCACTTCCGCAACCCGATGGACGCCCGCTCGGCCGGCATCGAGACCGTCTACCAGACCCTCGCCGTAGCGCCCGGCCTGGACATCGCGGACAACCTGTTCCTCGGCCGTGAGGAGCGCCGGGCCGGACCCCTCGGGTCGGTGTTCCGGATGCTCGACCGCGGGCACATGCGCTCGGAGGCCAAGCGGCACATGAGCGACCTCGGCGTCGGCACTCTGCAGAACATCAGGCAGGCCGTCGAGTCGCTCTCCGGCGGTCAGCGCCAGGCGGTCGCGGTGGCCCGGTCCGCCGCGTTCGGCAGCAAGGTGGTGATCCTCGACGAGCCCACGGCCGCCCTCGGCGTCAAGGAGGGCAACCGGGTGCTGCAGCTGATCCGGGACGTACGGGACAGAGGGCTCCCGGTGATCCTGATCAGTCACAACATGCCGCATGTCTTCGAGGTCGCGGACCGGATCCACATCCAGCGGCTCGGCCGCCGGGTCGCCGTGATCACCCCGAAGTCGCACAGCATGTCGGAGGCGGTCGCCATCATGACGGGCGCGGCACCGCCGCCATGAGCCGGTTCGCCGGGATCCGGCCGGACCGGATCCCGGCGACGCTCCAGAGAAACCGCGCTTTTTGCTCAAGCGGTTCCGCATCGCGACGATGAGGGGCGCATGTGGTTCCGCCGAGCACGCAGGCGCCCGCACGCGCGAAACGGCTCCCGCCTCTTCGTGACGTACGCGGCAGCAAGTCTCGTGCCTGTCGTCGCCCTCGGCGCGCTGGTGCTGGAGGGTTACCGTCGCGATGCGGCCGAGCAGGGCCGTGAGCAGGGGCTCGCCCAGGCCGCGGTGATCGCCGAGATCGCGGTCGCGCCCGCGCTGAACGCCGAGGACGTCGGCGCCAGCTCGAACATCGACGACGGTCTCACCCTGGCGCAGTCCGCGGGCTTGCAGAACTCGACCGAGCAGGCGATCTTCCGTGGCTCGGTGCTGCGGCTGCGGCTGCGCAGCTTCTCCGGCCGGGTGGTCTTCTCCGACGACGGCTCGACCAGCGGTGGCGTGTCGATCACCGACCCGGACTTCCAGGCCGCGGCCGACGGCCAGCCTCGGGCCAAGGTGATCGACTCGGAGGTCATCCGGGTGTTGCGGCCGCTGGTGGCGAGCGCGTCCGGGCAGTCCGTCGGCGTGCTGGAGCTGTACCTGCCGTACAAGGCGGTCGCTGATCGTTTCCACGCTCAGGTGAGCCGTACGTGGTGGCAGATCGGCGTCTGCCTGGCCGCCCTCTATCTGGTGCTGGCGCTGCTCGCGTGGTGGACCACCCGCTCGCTGAGCCGGTACGCCGCCCGCCAGAAGTACCAGGCCCTGCACGACACCCTGACCGGCCTGCCGAACCGCGCGGCGTTCCGCGAGCAGGCCGACGCCGTCCTCGGCAAGGGCGGCACCGGCGCGATCGTGCTCGTCGACCTCAACCGGTTCAAGGAAGTGAACGACACCCTCGGCCACCACGCCGGTGACGAGCTGCTGCAGGTGGTCGCCGACCGGATGAGCGCCGCTCTCGGCCCCGGCGACGTGCTTGCCCGCCTCGGTGGCGACGAGTTCGCGATCCTGCTGCCCGGCCGGGACGCCACCGCCGCGGTGGCGCTGCTCTCCACCGTCCGCGAACGGGTCTCCGCCGAGATGGTGCTGGACGGCGTGCCGCTGAACATCGAGGCCGCGTTCGGCGTCGCGATCTACCCGCTGCACGGCAACAACGTCGAGGAGCTCAAGCAGCACGCCGACGTCGCCATGTACCAGGGCAAGCGCGGCGCCAACGACATCGTGGTCTACGCCGGTGGCGGTGCCGGGCACCCGCACCAGTGGCTGGTCGTCCAGGCCGAGCTGCGGCACGCCCTGGAACGCGACGAGCTGGTCCTCTACTACCAGCCGAAGATCGCCCTGCCCGGCGGCGAGGTGTGCGGCGTGGAGGCGCTGGTCCGCTGGCAGCACCCGGCCCGCGGGCTGCTGCCGCCCGGCGAGTTCCTGCCGGCCGCCGAGCACTCCGGGCTGATCGTGCCGCTCACCGAGTGGGTGCTGCGCCGCGCCCTCGCCGACCAGCTCGGCTGGAGTGCGACCGGCCGGGACTGGACGCTGTCGGTGAACGTCTCGGCCCGCAACCTGGAGGTGCCCGGCTTCCCCGGTCTCGTCCTGGACCTGCTCGCCGAGACCGGCATCCCGGCGCACCGGCTGATCCTGGAGGTCACCGAGACGGCGCTGGCAGCGGACGCCGACGAGGCGGCGAAGGCGGTCGCCGAGCTGAGCCGGGCCGGCGTCGGCATCTCGGTCGACGACTTCGGCACCGGTTACACCAGCCTCTCCCGGCTGCGCGGCATGCCGATCACCGAGATCAAGATCGACCGGGCGTTCGTCACCGACGTGCTGCACGACCCGCAGAGCCAGGCCATCGTCCGCTCGGTGATCGAGCTGGCGCACGGCCTGGGCAGCCGCGCCACCGCCGAAGGCGTGGAGACCGCTGAGGTACGGCACTGGCTCGCCGAGGCCGGATGCGACGAAGCGCAGGGCTATCACTTCGGCCGGCCGTCGCCCTGGCCGCAGATCTCCACCCAGCCGCATCTCGAAGGGGTAAGCCGATGAGGATCCGACGGGCGATGACCGTCCTGCTCCTGCTGGCGGCCGGTGGCTGCGCCACGACGACGGCGGAGGTCGCGCCGGTGGCCGGCGGGCTGGATGTCACCGGCGGGGTGACGATCGACCAGGCGTTGCACGACCGGCTGCCGCAGGCCGTCCAGGCCCGCGGCTCGATCCGGCTGGTCACCGATGCGAGCTATGCGCCGATGGAGTACTTCGCGCCGGATGGTCGTACCATCATCGGATTTTCTCCTGATCTTGCCGCGGCGATGGGTGAAGTCCTCGGCGTGCGGGCCGAGATGGTGGTCGGCAACTTCAGCGGAGCGCTGGACGAGGTGGCCGCCGGTGAATTCGACGGTGTGCTCTCGTCGATGACCGACACCGCCGAGCGGCAGGCCAAGGCCGACTTCGTCAACTACCTCAACACCGGTACGTCGATCGTGGTGCAGCGCGGCAACCCGGAGAAGATCACCAGGCTCGAGGACCTCTGCGGCCAGACCGTCGGCACCGAGAAGGGCACCCTGCAGGAGGAGATGCTGCGGCGTCTGGCGCAGACCTGCGACGGCAGCCCGCTGGTGATCGACAGCGAGCCGACGAACGCCGACGCGCTGGTGCTGCTGCGCACCGGCCGGGTCAACGCCGTGCCGATCGACTTCCCGCCCGCTGCCTACCTGGTGAGCGACGCCCGGACCAGCGCGTTCTTCGAGCTCGCATCGGAGGCTCAGTACGAGCCCGGCCTCTTCGGCATCGCCGTCGCGAAGGACAACCCCGCACTGCGCGACTGCCTGCGCGAGGCGCTGCAGAAGTTGATCGACTCCGGCGTCTACGGCGAGCTGCTGGCCCGGTGGGGGCTCGCATCGAGCGCCGTCAGCACGGCGACAGTGAACGGGAGCTGAAACTACACGTCTGTGTAGTACGCTACACGCGTGAGTAGTGACCTGACCGCTCGTGCCCGCATCCGTGACGCCGCCATGGCCCTCTTCACCGAGCGGGGGATCTCCGGCGCCACGGTGCGGGACATCGCGCAGGCCGCCGGTGTCTCCTCCGGCCTGCTGCGGCACCACTTCGGGTCGAAGGAAGGGCTGCGCGACGCCTGCGACGAGTGGGCGCTCGCGCGGATCGCCGAGCTCCAGATCCGCTTCACCGAGTCGCAGGCGATCGGCCCGATCACCCCCGACATCGTCGTCCTCCAGCAATACCTCGTCCGCTCCCTGATGGAGGGGTCACCGCGCAGCCTCGCGACATTCGAGGAGACCGTGGTGCACGGCGAGCGCTGGCTGGAGTCCACCCAGGTGAAGTCGAGCGACCCGCGGGCGTTCGTCGCGGTCCTCGGCGCCATGAAGATGGGCATGTTCCTGATGCGCGACCAGCTCACCGCGGTTCTCGGTGAGGACATCGGCGCGATGCCCGGCTATCTGCGCATGCTGCGTGCCTCGGTCGAGATCTTCTCCCAGCCGCTGCTCACACCCGAACAGATCGATCAGGCAATGGCGGCACTCGATCGGCACGAGTAGGGAGCTGAGATGTCAGAGGCCATCGACGTAGAAGGACTCGTCAAGAGGTTCGGCCCGGTCACCGCGCTGGACGGACTCGACCTGCACGTGCGGACCGGCGAGGTGCACGGCTTCCTCGGGCCGAACGGCGCCGGCAAGACCACCACGATCCGGGTGCTGCTCGGGCTGATGCGCGCCGACGGCGGGACCACCCGGCTGCTCGGCGGCGATCCGTGGGCCGACGCGACCGAGCTGCACCGGCGACTCGCGTACGTCCCCGGCGACGTCACGTTCTGGCCGTCCCTCACCGGCGGCGAGGTGATCGACCTGCTCGGGCGGCTGCGCGGCGGCCTCGACCCGAAACGCCGCGATGATCTGATCGAGCGGTTCGAGCTCGACCCCCGCAAGAAGGGGCGCACCTATTCGAAGGGCAACCGGCAGAAGGTGGCGCTCGTCGCGGCCCTCTCGTCCGATGTGGAGCTGCTCTTGCTCGACGAGCCGACGTCCGGCCTCGATCCGCTGATGGAAGAGGTGTTCCGGGAGGTCATCCTCGAAGAGAAGAGGCGCGGCGATCGTACGGTGTTGCTCTCCAGCCACATCCTCGCGGAGGTCGAGGCGCTCTGTGACCGGCTCACCATCATCCGGGCCGGCAAGTCCGTGGAGACCGGCACCCTGGCCGATCTGCGTCACCTCACCCGCACCACGATCCGCGCCGAGCTGGCCGGGCCGGTCAACGGCCTCGCCGCCCTCGCCGGGGTGCACGATCTGACCACCGACGACGGGCGGGTCGCCTTCGACGTCGACGCCTCCTCCCTGGAACCGGCACTCAAGGTGCTGGTCCAGGCCGGGGTGCGCAGCCTGATCTCACAGCCGCCGTCGCTGGAGGAGCTGTTCCTGCGGCACTACTCCCGGGAGTCGTGATGCGCGGCGTGTTCTCTCTTCTGCGGCTCGCGCTGCGCCGTGACCGGGTGATCATGCCGCTGTGGGTGCTCGGGTTCGGGCTTCTCCCGTACCTCTATCTCTCCGCCTTCGACTCGCTCTTCACGACGGTCCAGGAACGCGTCGACTATGCGCGGATCAGCTCGGCGAACTCCGGTTTCATCGCTCTGTACGGACCCCTGCGCGGCTCCAGCCTCGGTGAGCTGGTGGTGTGGCGCGCCGGATTCGTGCCCGTGATGATCGGGCTGGCCGCGCTGCTCACCGTCATCCGGCACACGCGCGCCGACGACGAGGCCGGCCGCACCGAGCTGATCCGTGCCACCGTCGTGGGCCGCTACGCCCAGCTCGCCGCCGCGCTGATCCTGACCGGCGGGGCCTCGCTGCTGACCGGCGTCATCGTGGCCGTCACCATGCCTCTTCCCGGGTCGATCGCGCTCGGCGTCGTCTTCACGCTGAGCGGCTGGATGTTCGCCGGGATCGGTGCCGTCGCCGCCCAGGTGTCCGGGAGTGCGCGTAGTGCCCGGTCGCTGGCCGTCGTCGCGCTCGCCGTGTCCTATGTGCTGCGTCTCGGCGGGGACGTCTCGGCATCCTTTCTCGCCTGGCTGTCTCCGATCGGATGGGTTCACCGCGTCTTTCCTTATGGGGAGACCGATCGGAGGCCCGTGACGCTCGCGCTGCTGTTCGTGGTTCTGTCGGTGAGCCTGTCGGCCTACCTGCTGGCCCGCCGCGACGTGGGCGCCGGCCTGATCGCCTCCCGTCTCGGCCCGGCCTCCGCGGCCGCCTCCCTGTCGACGCCGCCGGCCCTCGCGTGGCGGCTGCACCGCGGCCTGCTGCTCGGGTGGACCGCCGGGTTCGCCGCGCTCGGCCTGCTGTTCGGTGGCGTCGGCTCCAGCGTCGTGCAGCTCGCCGCCGACTCGCGGGGCGTCGACGAGATGTTCTCCCGGATCGGCGGCGGCGGTGCGGTCACCGACGCCTACTTCGCCACGACCGCGGCCATCTGCGGGTTGGTCGCCGCGTGCTATGCCGTGCAGGCCGCCCTGCGGATGCGCGACGAAGAACAGACCGGCCATGCCGAGGCAGTCCTCACCACCTCCGTCGGCCGGCTCGGCTGGGCCCTGTCCCACCTGCTCTTCGCCCTGCTCGGCCCGGCCGTCGCCCTGCTGGCCGAAGGACTCCTGGCCGGCCTCGTCCACGGCGACGTCGGCCCGGTCCTCGGCGCCTCCCTCGCCCAACTGCCGGCCGTCTGGGTGCTGGCCGGCATGACGATGCTCCTGATCGGCGCCGCGCCCAGATTCGCCCCGGCCGCCTGGGCCGTCCTCGCCGCCTGCCTGCTGGTGCTGCTGGTGGGCCCGCTGCTCAACGTCTCCCAGTGGGTCCTCGACCTGTCCCCGTTCACCCACGTCCCGCACTTGCCGGGCGGCACGTTCACGAGTCTGCCCTTGGCTGTCCTGCTCGGGGTGGCCGTGCTGCTCGGGACGATCGGGTTGTCGGCTCTGCGGAGGCGGGACATCACTGCCTAGCCGATGGTGGAAGCTCGTCGGCCGGTCCGGGCGCCTGCGTCGTTGGGTTACGGCTCGCGGGACGGGCCTAACGGGCGGTACCTATTCGCGCCGGCCGGCACCCCACCGGGGGGACACCCCGCCCATCCGGACCTGCCGTGGGCGGGGTGGAAGTTACCGGCTGGTTGTGGATTGGCTGTGGATAGTGCGGTCAGTGGTCCTTGTGGCGCTTGGGGAGGATCAGCTCTTCGTGGTCCAGCTCGCGGTTGAGGACCCGCAGACTGTCGTCGTTGAGGTGGCCGGCATCCCGGCGCCGGAGGAGTTCCTCGCGTTCGGCGTCGATGACGGCCTGCCGGACCACCAGAGCTGCTTCGTACTGGGGTGAGATCGGGACCTCGTTGGAATCGACCTGTTCGAGCAGGTCGAGGCGGCGGCGGTAGCGGTCGAGGCGGATCTGGAGTTGTTTGCGCATCGTCTCGATGGCCTCGTCCTCGACGTTGTCGTGCTGCTGTTCCTGGATGTCGTCGAGGCGTTCCAGGCCGGCGCGGACGGCAGCCGAGCGGGCCTCGTTGCGTTCGCGCGCCCGGTCGGTCTGGTTGGCGCGCAGTCCGAGGTGGCGGACGAGCGGGGCGAAGGTGAGGCCCTGGCCGACCAGGGTGACGAGGACTACGGCGATGGCGCAGAAGTGCAGGAGTTCGCGATCGGGGAAGCCGACCGGGAGAGTGAAGATCGCAGCGAGGGTGATGACGCCACGGGTGCCGGCCCAGCTGAGGACCGTGATCTCCTTGCCGGTGAGCGGGACTTCGCGGGCCTCGGTCTCGTCGTCGTTCTGGCCGCCGAGGCGGGTGTGCAGGGATCGGGGCAGCCACTGGGTGAGGACCAGCCAGAGCGGGCGGAGCAGCAGGACCACACCGAGCGTTACCGCGAGCGCGATGACGATGGTGCTCGTGGCGTACTTGGAAAGGCCGTCCACCACGTCCGGCACCTGCTGGCCGATCAGGAGGAAGACCATGCCTTCCAGCAGGAAGTCGATGAGACGCCAGACGGCGCTGGTCTGCAGCCGGCTCGCCCCGGTGGTGTAGCGCGGGGTGTCGTGGCCGACGATCAGGCCGGCGACCACGACGGCGAGCACGCCGGAGATGGTGACGTAGTGGTGGACGAACGCGTTCTCGCAGATCAGGTACGCGGCGAGCGGCGTGATCAGGGAGAGGGCGTTGGCGTTGAGCGGGTCCGCCCGGAAGGCTTTGAGGAACCGCACGGCGTAGGCGACCGCCACACCGACCATGACACCGCCGGCCGCGGCGATGACGAACTGGCCGACCGCGTTGTCGAAGTTGAAGTCGCCCCTGGCCTGCGCGGTCACCGCGACGGTCAGGATCGTCAGCGCGGTGGCGTCGTTGAGCAGGCCTTCACCGGAGATCAGCGTGACCATCTTGTTGGGCAGGCCGGCCCGCCGGCCGACGGCGAGTGACGCCACCGGGTCGGGTGGGGCGACGGCGGCGCCGAGCGCGACACCGGCGGCGAGGGTGGCCCCGGCCACCCAGAGCGAGAAGCCGAGGCCGATCAGAAGCGCCGTGACCAGGACCAGCACCACGGAAAGGCTGATCACCGTGCGCATGTTGCGCCGGATGTCGAGCAATGATGAATCGAGCGCGGCGTTGTAGAGCAACGGCGGCAGGATGAATGTCAGAACGAGTTCGGGCTCCAGCTCGAGGTTGGGGCCCGGCAGGTAGGCGTAGGCAATGCCGATCAGCGTGAGCAGGACCGCCGCGGGGAGGCCGGTCTTCTCGGTGACCCAGCGCACCGTGACGATCACGGCGACCGCGCCCAGGGCGAAAAGCAGGATCTCCTCGAGATTCATTTGATCATTGTCGCTGCTGACCTGCCCCCTTCATCGGGCGAGGTCGTGGTTTAACGCTCAGTTAATTTCTGCTGCGCCTCGAGAAGTTCCCGCTGGTGATTCTGGATCATCGGCAACGCCCTGGTGACGATCTTGGAGACCCGTGGTTCGGTGCCGGTGTCGAGGACGACGCGGGCCAGCTTGACGGCGTGTTCGTGCGCGATCAGTTGACTGCCGACGAAGAGGGTGTCGAACTCCGCACCGGACGCGGCCTCGTACCGATGAACGAGGGTCTGTTGTTCGGAATTGGGCTGGTCGGGCAGGGTCACATCAAGATCGATTGCGGTTTTCTGTACGACGGAGTCGAGCTTGCGGTGGTACGCGGCAAGCCGGCGCCCGAGCCGGCGGACCGCCGCGGTGTCGCCCTTGCGCCTGGCGAGCTTCCCGGCCGCGATCTCGGCGAGGTTGCCCTGGTGGGCGGCGATGAGGAAGTCGGCGTCCGGGCTGACCGGCCGAGCGTGGGCCGGTGAGCCCGTGCCGATAAGGACTAGAGCGCTGATAACGGCAAAAAAGCGACGTAAAGGCATGACCGCATAATAAAAGGGCCGCCCCGGGTGGGACGGCCCTTTTCGCAGCGATCAGTACCGGTAGTGCTCCGGCTTGAACGGGCCCTCGACGTCCACGCCGAGGTACTCCGCCTGCTTCTTGGTGAGGGTGGTCAGCCGGACGCCGAGCGCGTCCAGGTGCAGCCGGGCCACCTTCTCGTCCAGGTGCTTCGGGAGCACGTAGACCTGCTTCTCGTACTCACCGGGCTTGGTCCAGAGCTCGATCTGGGCCATCACCTGGTTGGTGAACGAGTTCGACATGACGAAGCTGGGGTGGCCGGTGGCGTTGCCCAGGTTCATCAGGCGACCCTCGGAGAGGACGATCACCGAGTGGCCGTCCGGGAAGCGCCACTCGTGCACCTGCGGCTTGATCTCGACCTTCTCGATGCCCTCGACGCGCGCGAGCCCGGCCATGTCGATCTCGTCGTCGAAGTGACCGACGTTGCCGACGATCGCGTTGTGCTTCATCGCGGAGAGGTGGTCGACGGTGATGATGTCGGTGCCACCGGTCGTGGTGATGAAGATGTCGGCCTCGCCGACCACGTCCTCGAGGCGGACGACCTGCATGCCGTCCATCGCGGCCTGCAGCGCGCAGATCGGGTCGACCTCGGTGACGACGACGCGGGCACCCTGGCCGCGCAGCGTCTCGGCGGAACCCTTGCCGACGTCGCCGTAGCCGCAGACGACGGCGAGCTTGCCGCCGAGCATCACGTCGGTGGCCCGGTTCAGGCCGTCGACGAGCGAGTGGCGGATGCCGTACTTGTTGTCGAACTTGCTCTTCGTCACCGCGTCGTTGACGTTGATCGCCGGGAAGAGCAGGGTGCCCTCCTTGGCGAGCTTGTAGAGACGCGCCACACCGGTGGTGGTCTCCTCGGTCACGCCCTTGATCTCAGCGGCGATCTTGGTGAAGCGGTCCTTCGACGAGGCCAGGCTGGTCCGCAGCGCCTCGAGGATGATCGAGTACTCGTGGTTGTCCTCGGGGGTGGTCGCGGGGACCGCGCCGGCCGCCTCGAACTCGACACCCTTGTGCACGAGCAGGGTGGCGTCACCACCGTCGTCCAGGATCATGTTCGGGCCCTGGCCGTCGCTGAACTCGAAGAGCCGCATGGTGGCCCACCAGTACTCCTCGAGCGTCTCGCCCTTCCAGGCGAAGACCGGCACACCGGCCGGGGCGTCGACGGTGCCGGTCGGGCCGACGACGACCGCGGCGGCCGCCTCGTCCTGGGTGGAGAAGATGTTGCAGGAGACCCAGCGGACCTCGGCGCCGAGGGCGACCAGGGTCTCGATCAGCACGGCGGTCTGCACGGTCATGTGCAGCGAGCCGGCGATGCGGGCGCCCGCGAGGGGCTTGCTGTCACCGAACTCGGCGCGCAGCGACATCAGGCCGGGCATCTCGTGCTCGGCGAGGCGCAGCTGGTGACGGCCGGCCTCGGCCAGCGTGAGGTCGGCGACCGCGAAGTCGAGACCGTTGACGGATTGAAGTTTGTCACTCATGAAAGAGGGCTCCTCCCTCTCAGGAGGCGCCCTTGCGTCATCGAACCCGGCCGAGCGTGGCGGACGTGGAAGTCCGTTGCAGCGCCTCTCGGGCGGGCGTGACAACTTTAGCCGAACAGCGCCGTGATCACATCCGGCGAAGCGTCCCGTCGGTATCGGTGATGAGATATGTCCCATCCCCGAGCGGCTGCAGATCGTATTCGTCGACGGTGACGATTCCCAGCTCACCGAGCACTTCGCCGGTCCTGGTGTCGACCCGGTGGTGCTTCCAGGAATCGTCGTCGTCGGTCAGCACGATGATCGCGACGTCTTCGGTCAGATATCCGCCTGTCCACTCCAGCAGATGATCGTCGGGGGCGTCGACAGTGACCCCTGCGCCCGACAAATCGGAAAAATCGTGGAATGTGGCGTCGGACTGGTCGTGATTCACCGTCATGACGTGCTTCTCGTCGGGGGAGATGCCGACGATCACCCGTGAACCCCATGCGACCGCGCGAACGTCGCCATCCGGACCGGCCAGGAAACACCGGCTGCCGTCCTGCCCCTCGCCGACGTCCAGCAGCATTCGCCCGTCCGTCAGCGCGAACTGCTGCCCGCCGTGCCCCTTGGTGGGGAGCGGGTGCCGGGTCACGGGAGTGCCGGTCGCCGCGTCCAGCACGATCCACTCGTCGGCCCGATCGCGGCCGGCCATCCCGTTCGGGGCGTAGACCCAGACCTGCGACTCGTCGGCGGAGAGGGCGACGGATGTCTCGGCGAATCCGGCATCCGGTCCGCGCCGTCCGAGATCGAGACGCCATTCCTCGCGTCCGTCCGGGGCGATGCGCCGCACCGCACTGTCCGTGGCGTAGATCAGCCGGTCGCGGGAGCCCGGCACGGCGAATCCCTCGGTCGCGGGATCGGCGGGGAACGTCCGGAGCAATGCGAGGTCCGCGTCGAACACCTCGACGCCACTGTCGGTCAAGCGGGAGATCACGCGCACTCCGGGAGCCTACCGAGGGGTTCAAACCGTCACGCGAAGGAGCGAGAAAACATCAAAGACCTTCCATAAAACATCAAAATCCCATCATTCTGTACGGCGTGAAGCACCCGTATCGGATACGCGAGATAGCAGCGGCCGCCGGGCTGAGTCAGGCGACGGTGGACCGTGTTCTGCACAACCGGGGCGGGGTCCGGGAGAGCACCGTCCGTCAGGTGCACCAGGCGATCGCCGAGCTGGACCGGCAGCAGTCGCAGTCCGGCCGTACCTTCGTGGTCGACGTCGTCCTCTCGACCTCGCGCGCCTACGGCGCCGCCGTCCGGGCCGCCCTCGACGCGGAGCTCGCCGAGGTCCCGGTCACGGTCCGGCCCCGCCTTGCCGTCACCACCGAGCCGGCCGACCTGGTGCAGGCCCTGGACCGGGTCGGCCGGTCCCGCTCGCACGGCCTGATCGTGCTGGCACCGCCGACGGATGAGGTGGCCGACGCGGTGGCCCGGCTCGGGGTGCCGGTCGTGACGCTCAACGCCGATCTGCCGGCCGGCAAGCGGATCGCGCATGTCGGGGTGGACTACTTCGACAGCGGGGCGGCCGCGGCGTACCTGGTGGAACGCTTCTTCGCGGAGCGCGCCGGCGACGTGCTGCTGATCAACGGGCGGGGTGAGCGGGAGGACGGCTTCCGGTCGGTGCTGCCGGCGCGGCGGATCATCACGGCCGGTCCGGAGCCGGGGCCGCTGCGCGCGATCCTCGGGCGCAACCCGTCGATCCGGGCCGTCTACTCGGCCGACACCTGCGGGAACGAGGCGATCGTGGCGGCGTTCGCGGAGGAGCGCCGCAACTACGACGTCTTCGTGGCGCACGGGCTGGACGAGGAGAACGTGGCGTTGCTGCGTACCCATCGGATCTCCGCGGTGCTGCATCAGGACCTGCGGGCCGACATGCGCAACGCCTGTCTCGCGATCCTGCGGGCGCAGGGCGCGCTGCCCGGGCCGATCCGATCGCACCCGTCGGCGGTGCAGGTGATCACGCCGTACAACGTGCCTCCTGCCGCATTCTGACGATCGCTTGCAAGAAACGGGCAGATCCACGAAATACATTGACTGAGCCTTGTGAGTTAGATCACCGGGCATCTATCGTCGGCTCACCACCGATAGAAAGAGCCCTCGATGTCTGTGCGACCTCGCTGGTCTGCCCTGTTCCTCGGGGCGGTTCTGGGCGTGACCGGGACCGCGTACCCCGCAGCTGCCTTTTCCTCTTCCTCCTCCGGAACCTCCACGATCACCCGGGCCGCCATCGACCCGTCCCTGACCGCCGGGCGCGGCGCCACCGTCACCTTCGTCGAGCAGGAGGCCGAGCGCGCCCGCACCAACGGCACGGTGATCGGCCCGGACCGCACCGCCTACACCCTCCCCGCCGAGGCGTCCGGCCGCTCCGCCGTGACCCTCGACCCGGGCGAGTTCGTCGAGTTCACGCTGCCGCGCGCGGCGAACGCCATAACCGTGCGGTACAGCATTCCGGACGCGCCGGCCGGTGGCGGGATCACCGCGCCGCTCTCCGTGGCGACCGCGCACGGCACCCGGACGATGACGCTGACCTCGCAGTATTCCTGGCTCTACAACCAGTATTCGTTCACCAACGACCCGCAGGCCGACCTCCTGCACCCGGACTGGTGGATCACCGAGTGCCAGTGCGTGCCGGCCGCCACCACGCCGGCGCCGGTGATCACCAAGCCGTTCCGGCCCGCGCACTTCTACGACGAGCAGCGGCTGCTGCTCGGCCGCACCCACCGCGCCGGTGACAAGATCCGGCTCACCGCCTCCTCGGTGCCCACCACGATCGACCTGCTCGACTCGGAGCTGGTCGGACCGCCGTCGTTCGATCCGCGCGCGGTGAACGTGCTGCTCTTCGGCGCCGACCCGACCGGGCGGAAGGACGCGGCGCCGGCCATCGAGAAGGCGATCGCGTTCGCGAAGAAGACGCATCGCAGGGTCTACCTGCCGCCGGGTGTCTTCCAGGTGAACCGGCACATCGTCGTCGACGACGTGACCATCGGCGGCGCCGGCAACTGGTACACGATCATCAAGGGCCGCCAGGTCGCGCTCGGCAGCCCGGCGCCGGACGGCTCGATCCACACCGGGGTCGGCTTCTACGGCAAGGACGCCGCCGAGGGTGGCAGCCGCAACGTCCACCTCTCCGGCTTCGCGATCCAGGGCGACGTCCGGGAGCGGATCGACACCGACCAGGTCAACGGCGTCGGCGGCGCGATGAGCGACTCGACGATCGACGGCCTGCACATCCAGCACACCAAGGTCGGCCTCTGGTTCGACGGTCCGATGTCGAACGTGAAGGTCACGAACAACGTGATCGTGGACCAGATCGCGGACGGCCTGAACTTCCACACCGGGGTCACGAACTCGCTGGTCCGCAACAACTTCATCCGCAACACCGGCGACGACGCGCTCGCCATGTGGGCGGAGAAGACCACGAACTCGCAGAACACGTTCGACCGGAACACCATCCAGTCGCCGACCCTGGCGAACGGCATCGCGATCTACGGCGGCGACGACATCACGGTCTCCGGCAACCTGGTCGCCGACCCGGTCCGGGAGGGCAGCGCCCTGCACGCGGGCACCCGGTTCGGCGCTGAACCGTTCACCGGGTACCTCCGCTTCACCGGGAACACCACGGTGCGGGCCGGGACGTACGAGCTGAACTGGAACATCGGCCTCGGCGCGATCTGGATGTTCGCCCTGGAGCGCAGCATCGACGCGGACGTGCGGGTGACCGGCGATCACTACCTGGACAACACCTACAACGCGATCATGCTGGTGTCCGACTGGCCGGTGAAGGACCTCTATTCGATCAACGACGTCAAGTTCGAGGACCTCAGGATCGACGGCACGGGGACGAGCGTTCTCAGCGCTCGTACGGGTGGATCCGCATCCTTCTCGAACGTGGACGCCCGCAACGTCGGAGCGGTCGGTGTGAACAACTGCGGCCGGTTCGGCTTCCCGGCGTCCGGATCCGAATTCGCCCTCACCGACTCCGGTGGCAACGACGGCGGCTGGCTGCAGCCGTTCGTCCCGAACGTCATCACCTGCGACGACCGCCCGCCGGTCGTCCCGCCCCCGGCCCCGTCCGCCTGGTAGCGGGCTCCCCGGACGATCTTCGCGGACAGTCGCCAGGGTGGCGGCTGTCCGCGAGGTGGCGTTCGGGTGGTAGACGTGGGGCTGGTGAATGTTGCGAAGGTGAACGGCGGGGAATCCAGGATCGGAAGGTGGGCTTGGTAGCCTGGTCGGCGCTTCGAGCACCGGGAGATGGGAAACACGTTGAGCCGAACTCTGCTGGTCACCGGTGGCGCCGGTTTCGTTGGCGGCGCCCTGGTCAGGTCGCTGCTGACCGAATACCCGGATGCGGCGATCGTCTCGCTCGACAACTACTTCACCGGCTCGCCGGAAGCGCACGTCAACGACCCGCGGGTGACGTACATCGACGGCTCGACGGCGGACATCGCGAAGATCTGGGCTGATCGGGGCCTCCCCGGCCCGGAGATCGTCTTCCACCTCGGTGAGTACTCGCGGATCGTGCAGTCGTTCGAGGACCACGACCTGACCTGGGACTTCAACCTTCTCGGTACGAAGGAGGTCGTGAAGTTCACTGCCGCCCACGGCGCGAAGCTGATCTACGCGGGGTCCAGCTCGAAGTTCGGCAACGACGGTGAGGACGAGAACCTCAACCCGTACGCGTGGACCAAGGCCAAGAACATCGAGTACATCAAGAACTACTCGAACTGGTACGGCCTGGACTACGCGATCACCTACTTCTACAACGTCTACGGGCCGGGGCAGATCACCAACGGCAAGTACGCGACGGTCATCGGCATCTTCGAGCGGCAGTACCTCGCCGGCGAGCCGCTCACCGTGGTCGCCCCGGGCACCCAGACCCGCGACTTCACCCACATCGACGACATCGTCCGCGGCATCGTGCTCGTGGCCCGCCAGGGCAGCGGCGACGGCTACCTGCTCGGCACCGGGCGGGAGTGGCCGATCGCCGACGTCGCGAAGATGTTCGGCACCGAGTTCGTGCTGCTCCCGGCCCTGCGCGGGGAGCGGACCCGGGGCCAGGCCGATGTGACGAAGGCGGCCGGGCTGGGCTGGCGCCCGGAGCGGCGTCTCGACGCGTACGTCGCCGAGTTCGTGGCGGCCCACCCGCGCTGACATGGGATTTTCGTAGGAATGCTTTTCCGCGATCCGGGCAATCCGCGTTCATGCAGAACGGGATCAGGGTTGTCGTGGTGGACGGCCACGCCGCCTTCGTCCGCGCCTTGGAAGGGTTGATTCCTGAGGTCAGCGGCGGCCGAGCGACCGTCGTGGCCACGACCGGGGAGGCGGCGAAGGTCGGCAGCGTCATGCGCGCTGCCATGCCGGACCTGGTGCTGGTCGACTCGATGCTCCCGCCGGGCGGTGGCCGCCACCCGGTGACTCTGGTCCGTGAGGCGGCGCCGCAGGCCCGGATCGTGGCCCTCGCCGACGACACCGATCCGAACCCGGCGGTGGAGGCGCTGCACGCGGGCGCGGCCGGTGTGCTGCGGCGCGCGGTGGACGTCACCGATCTGCGGCAACCTCTGCTCGCCGCCCTCGAAGGCTGGTCGGTGGTGCCGCCGGCGCTGCTGGCCACGCTGCTCGAACAGGCGCGGCCGCAGCCGCCGCACCCGGTCGCCGCGCACCTCGACGACGAGGACCGCCGGCTGCTGAAGCTGATCGCGAGTGGCTCGTCGACCAGTGACATCGCCGGGCTGCTGCACGTGTCCGAACGTACGGTGAAACGCCTGACCGCCTCCCTGCTGCGCAAGCTGAAGGTCTCCAGCCGGACCGAGGCGGCGGCCCTGGCCGGAAGCGCCGGGCTCCTGTGAGAGAAGCCCGCGTCCGGCAGTGATCTGCCGGACGCGGGCGACGGACCTCGGCGACTAGCCGGTGGCCCGGGGACGCGTGGTCACTGCCGACAGCGGTGTGGCCACGTCCTCCAGCGACTTGCCCTCGGCGTCGATGCCGATGAACGCCTCGACCAGGCCGCCGACCGCCATCACCGCGGCGCCGATCAGGTACCCGATGAAGAGCTTGCTCGGATCGTCGCCTTCGCCGATCAGCGCGCCGTAGAAGACCGGCCCGATCGCGCCGAAGCACTGGGCGATCGCGAAGAAGACCGCGATGGCCTGCGCCCGGATCTCCAGCGGGAAGATCTCGCTGACCGTCAGGTACGCCGAACTCGCGCCCGCCGAAGCGAAGAAGAAGATCACGCTCCACGCGATCGTCTGCGTCACGACGTTGAGGGCGCCCGCGTCGAAGAGGAACGCGGTGATCGCCAGCAGCGCCCCGGAGAGCAGGTACGTCCCCGAGATCATCTTGCGCCGTCCGACGGTGTCGAAGAGCCGCCCGATGGTGAGCGGGCCGATCAGGTTGCCGAGCGCGAACGCCACCAGGTAGAGCGGCGCGGCCTTCTCCGAGACGCCGTAGAACTTCGTGAGCACCAGCGTGTACGTGAAGAAGATCGCGTTGTAGAGGAACGACTGCGTGATCATCAGCGTGGCGCCGAGCGTCGACCGGGCCGGATAGAGCCGGAACAGCACCTTGAGCAGCGACAGATAGCCGTGCGGCTTGGTCGGCCTGATGTCGATGGCCTTCGACTCGTCGAGCGGCGGCAGCGTCTGGCCGGAGGACTCGGCGGCCCGCTCGATCCGGGCGATGTTCTCCTCGGCCTCCTCCTCGCGGCCGTGCATGACCAGCCAGCGCGGGCTCTCCGGCAGGTGCCGGCGCAGACCCCAGATGGCCACACCGATGATCGGGCCGAGCAGGAAGGCGATCCGCCACGCCAGGTTCAGGTCCACATTGTTGAGCAGGATGTACGTGCCGAGCGTGCCGATGATCGCGCCACCCCAGTAGGTGCCGTTCACACCGATGTCGACCCGGCCGCGGTACTTCGCCGGCATCATCTCGTCGATCGCGGAGTTGATCGCGGCGTACTCGCCGCCGATACCGGCTCCGGCTATGAATCTCGTGAGATACAGGAAGACCAGTGCGGCTGGACCGTTACCCCAGGTCAAGGCGGTGAGCGCGTTACCGCCGAGGTAGACGGCCAGGGTCACGATGAACAGGTTCTTGCGGCCGAGGGCATCGGAGAGCCGGCCGAAGAAGAGAGCGCCGAAGACCTCACCGAGCAGATAGACGGTGGCAATGAGGCCGACCTGGGTCGAACTCAAAGCCAAGGTCTCCTGCTCGGCCAGGACCGGGCCGACGGCGCTGGCAACGGTGATCTCCAGTCCGTCGAGAACCCACGCCGTGCCAAGCGCGATGATGATGCGGGTGTGGAACGGCGACCAGCTGAGCCGGTCGATCCGCGCGGGGATCAGGCTGCGGATGGTGCGCTGTTCCGTGTCTGATGTCATGGACGCCCCTCCATATCGAGTGACATTGACCACGTGATACCCAGGAACCTCACAGCTACGCACGCGGAGGTTCGTGATGACTCTTGGTGTCGCCGTGATCGGAATGGGCTGGATGGGCCGGGTCCACACGCAGGCCTACGCGCGGGTCCGCCACCACTACCCCGACCTCCCGGCGCCGGAGTTGATCGCGGTCGCCGACGACGTCCCCGGCCGGGCCGCCTCGGCCGCGCGGCGGTTCGGGTTCGCGGCGTCCACCATGGACTGGCGCGAGCTGCTCGGCGATCCGCGGATCGAGGCGGTCAGCGTCACCGCGCCGAACTTCCTGCACCGGGAGATCGGCGCCGCGGTCGCCGCCGCCGGCAAGCATCTGTGGATCGAGAAGCCGGTCGGCCTCCGCGCCGCCGACGCCCGCGCCATCGTCGGCCCGGGCCAGGTCACCGTCGGTTTCAACTACCGGCACGCGCCCGCCGTCGTGAAAGCACGGGCGCTGCTCGCCGCGGGGGAGATCGGTGAGGTGACGCATGCCCGGTTCAGCTTCTGCAGCGACTACGCCGCCTCCCCGGACGACGCTCTGACCTGGCGGTTCGAGCGCGAACGCGGTGGCAACGGCGTACTGGGGGATCTCGGGTCGCACGCCGTCGACCTGATCCGGCATCTGCTCGGTGAGATCGTCTCGACCTCCGCGGCCACCGCGATCCTCATTCCACGCCGGCGGCGCCCGCTGGCGGTGACCTCCGGCCATCAGCGCGGTACGGGCGAACTGGCCGCTGTCGAGAACGAGGACTGGTTCGGGGCGCTGTTCGAGCTGGAGTCCGGCGCCCGGGTCTCGTGCGAGGCCAGCCGGGTGGCGACCGGTTCGCCGAACGCCTACGGCTTCACGATCCACGGCACGGCCGGGGTGCTGGCCTGGGACTTCCGCCGGATGGGCGAGCTGCGCGTCGGCGACGCCACGATCTTCGCGGGCCCCGGGGACGGCGAGTTCGGCGCGTTCCAGCCGGGCGCCGCGATCGCGATGAGCTACGACGACCTGAAGGTGATCGAGGCGTCGCTCTTCCTGCGTTCGATCACGTCGGGGGTGGCGCTGGGTCCCGGGCTCACGGACGCCGTCCGAGCCGCCGAAGTGCTGGAGGCGATCGAGGCGTCGGCCAGGCACTAAGCTCGGCAGGCTTGATCTTGCCACGGGGAGAAACATGCGTAAACGCACCATCGGGACCGCGCTGGCGGCGAGCGTGCTCGCCACGACGACGGTCTTCGGCATCGGGACGGCGTTCGCCGCGACCGCCCCCACCACGCTGACCGACCAGCAGCGTCACGTCCTCAGCGGCTACCACGCCGACCGCATGATCGTCGACGGCGTCCGCCAGCGCCTGATCGTCGCCGACGACATGGCGCACCGGATCCTGGCGGTGAGGTACGACGGCACGATCGCTGCCGAGGTGGCGCTCCCGGACGGTACGAACGCCGGTGACCTGCGGCTGTCAGCGGACTCCGGCACGCTGTGGGCGACCGTTCCCGGCGCCCACCAGATCATCTCGTGGAAGGCGGACAGCCTCGAGGAGATCCGGCGCTACACCTTCGGCACCGCCTACGAGCTGGGCGACCTGGTGCTCACCGGCGGCAAGGTGTGGTTCGCGGTCGACGTCAACCGGTTCGGCGTGCTCGACCCGGAGACCGGCGAATCGACGGCGTTCGTCCTCGGTCAGGGGAACAACTCGTCGGCGTCGGCGAAGCCGCCCCTGATGGCGGTGAACCCGAAGGACCCGACCCGGCTCGCGCTGACCGACACGAGCACGCGGGGCGATCTCTTCCTCTACGACATCAGCGGGGCCACGCCCGCGCTGGTCGCGCAGACCCAGACCGGCTACGTGTCCGGCCACACCGCTGTCGGCTTCACCGCCGACGGCTACGACATCTTCGTGACCGGCTACAACGGCGTCTACGAGACGTCGGCCGGCACCCTGAGCGGCGGCACCACCATCTCGACGGACGCCGGCGCCGACGTGGAGTCGTCAGCGGCGTCGTGGGTCGCGGTCGGCATGAACCCGAGCGCGGAGCGTACCGACCTGCGCCTCTTCCCGCCGACCGGCGAGACCGTGCCGTCCCGGGAGTTCGACTTCCCGATCTCCGGGGCCGCGCCGGTCCTCACCGACCTGGCCTGGGAGCCGGGTGCTGACCGGCTCTTCGCGATCACCACCGACGCGGCCGGCGCGCAGAGCCTCTGGACGATCGACAAGGCGTCGGTCATCCCCGCCCCGCCGGCGCCGGTGCAGACCGCCACCTCGATCACGCTGAAGGCGCCTGCCACCGCGGGCCGCGGCTCGGGCATCAACGTCACCGGCACGCTCGCCGGTGGTCTGCCGATGGGCACGCCGGTCAAGGTCGTCCGTACCGACGCCGAGACGCCCGCCGGTGTCACGGTCAAGGCCTCGGACACGAATGCCAGCGGGGCTTTCAGTTTCCTCGACTTCCCGCAGGCCGGCGGCACGATCGGTTACACGGTCTCCTACGCCGGGGACGCCACCCACAAGGCGTCGTCAGCGAAGGTGTCGGTGTCGGTCGCCAAGACCACGCCGGCGCTGACGCTGAACAGGAACGGGACGGTCAACGCGTACAACGCCACCGTCACCATGACCGCGCGGCTCGGCGCCACGTACAAGAACCGGACCGTGGAGATCTGGGCCGACCCGTACGGTGCCGACCAGGCCAAGCGCCTGCTCAAGAAGGGGACGGTGAACGGCTCCGGCGACCTGAGCGTGAGCTTCAAGCTGACCCGGGACACCACGTTCAGCGCGGTCTTCGCCGGTGACACCCGGTACGCCGCCCGCACCGTGACCTCCACGCTGCGGACGAAGGTCGCCGTCTCGACCGCTGTCACCAAGCACTACAAGGTCAAGAAGTCGTACTACTACGTGCGCAAGCGGACGAACCCGAAGTTCACCACGACGATGACCGCGTACCCGAACCGGAAGCAGCAGCTGGTCTTCGAGAAGTTCTCGGGCGGCAAGTGGGTGGCGTGGAAGTCCGGCACCTACAAGCTCAGCACGGCCGGCAAGTACACGTACACGCTGACCGGCACGCACTCCACCGGAGTGAAGTACCGGGTGCGGGCCGTCTACGTGACCGGGACGTCCGGTGACAGCGCGAACTACACGACGTACGGATCCTGGAGGTACTTCCGCTTCACGAGCTAGACGGTGGCTCGGAAGGTCGACGGGCATGCCCATCAAAGGCGACAAGAAACCCCGGCGATGGTACGTCGGCCGCCCCGCTCTTGCCGGGTCAGACCGCAACAGCAGGGCGGCCGACGTACCATCGCAGGATCTTGATCTTGAAGTTACGCGGGATCCAGGGCGAGACCGTCGAAGATGAAGTTCGGGCTCAGGAAGGTGTCGCCGCTGCTGCCGCTCAGCACCGAGATGGACAGGGTGTTGGCGCCGGTCTTGAGGGCGCTCGCCGGGATCGTGAAGGTGTAGGTCGTGTTGATCCCGCGCCAGGTGCCGCGGGTGACGTTGCGGGAGTTCAGGTTCACCGGCGCGGGTGAAGCGGACGCCGGTGAGGTCCAGCCGCCGATCGACACCGCCGGACGGCCGCCCGCGAAGCTCGACGTGGTCGCGATCCTCAGTTTCGCGCCGTTCGCCGGCACCGAGGAGAGGGTGAAGCCGAGTGCGATCGGCGAGTTGACCGCCTTGAACTCGGCCATCGGGAAACTCGTCGCGCTCGCCGTCCTGCTCCACGCCGCCATGCGGGTGTCCGACGGGTGCATCGTCTCGATCTTGTCGGCGTTGACGAAGCCCGCCGGAGTGCCGTCGAAGGCGCCGATCTGCAGGAGCTTTCCCGCCGCCGGGACGCTGCCGGTCATCGCGAGTGTGGTCGTCGCGCCCGCCGTCACGGTGATCGTCGTGGTTGCCGTCTCCAGCTCACCGGCGTAGAGGGTGGCCTTGTAGGTGCCCGGCTTCACGTGACCGATGACGAATTTCCCGGACTTGACCCGGCCCCAGTACTGACCGTTCGTGCCGGCCAGGCCGACCGTCGCCGTCAGGCCGTTCCAGGTGCCGTTCGCGGTGCCGCTGACGCCGCCGCGCTGCGCGTTCGAGAGCATCCCCGGGAAGAAGGACGCCAGGAAGTCCATGCTCCGGGCGGCCGGTGCGGCGCCGTCGGTGATCGCGAGGGCGTACGGGCCGTGCAGCCCCAGCCGCAGCGCCTCGGTCTGCTGGTGGCCGCTGAACATGTAGTGCGTGATGTTGACGGCGCTGCCGGTGTCGTTGACCTCGATGTCCCGGAAGAACGGGCCGCCGGAGGTCATGTCGGTGTAGGCCGGGATGATGTACGCCCCGTGCCCGTTGCCGCTCGCTCCAAAAGATTGCTGGGCGATCAGGCGCTGCGAGCTGTAGAACTTCGACGCGGTCTGGCCGTTGGCGAACGCGAAGACGTCGGATCCCTCGACCGTGGTATTCGCGCCGCCTGTCTTCGCGGCCGTCGGGGACGTCGTGAGCAGCGACGGCTTCAGCCGCGCGATGAACCGGGCCTCACCCGGGTTCAGCGCCTTCGCGATGCTGGTCGCCATGTAGATCGTGTTGTCGTTCTTGCGGGCGAAGTAGTACTGCGTCACGCCGATCGACGTGTTCGCCGCGCTCACCAGGATCGAGCTGCCGTTGTTGAACGTCTGGCTCGTCACCGTCGCCGACGACCAGCCCGACTCGAACTGGCCGGCCGCATAGCCGGATGCGGTCAGCTCGGTGCCGTTGTGCTTCAGCGACGTCATGTTGCCGTTCGTGCCGTTGACGATGAACGACAGTCCGGTGCCGGTGTCGAAGCTGACGTTCGCCGCGGCGCTGGCCCAGGGCTGGCCTATGCCGAGGAGACCGGCGCCGGCCAGGACGGCTGCCGAGAAGAGGCCGCCTGCGAGGGCCTTGGTTTTCGTTTTCGCCATGCCCTCATGTGTTTCTCCGGGGCTGGGAGGTTGCTCAGTAATTCCAGTCGACGGCCAGCTCGTTCCGCTGCCCGAATCGCTCCAGGTGGGAGCCGACCACCCGGGTCACGGTCTTCAGGTCCTCCTCGGTGTCGGCCGTCGCGGTCAGTTCGAGGGCTTCCGGGGTGCTGTGCAGGCGGCACTCCCCGACGGTCAGCACGATGGCGATGTCTTCGCCGATCTCTTTGATCTCGCTGCGGCGGCCCAGGTGGGAGGCGAGCTGCTTGGCGTATCGCGGGGCTGCGGTGGTGGCGACCGTCGCTGTGGCGGTGTTCGTCATGTCTATCCTTCGGCTAGTAGCAGGTAGATCGCTCTGCGGGTGTCGGCGAGGATCTGCGCGGCCTGCTCGACCTGCGCTTCGGTGCCGGTGCGGGCGACCTGTCTCGCGGCGTCGTGCACCTGCATGAGCAGTGGCCGCAGATCGATGGCGTCGTCTTTCTCGAAGATCAAAGGCTGCGCTTCTCCGGCGCTCTCACGGCCTTGCCGGGTCAGGATGACGAGCTTGCGGCCGGCGCTGGCAGTGACCGTGACCAGCCCTTCGTCCTCCAGCTGACTGATCGCCGGGTAGATCGCGCCCGGACTCGGCTGCCATCGCCCGCCGGTGCGCCCGGCGATCGCGTGCATCAGCTGATAGCCGTGCATCGGCTGATCGTTCTCGGCCAGCAGGAGGAGAACCGCTGCTCGGACGTCTCCGCGGTGCATCCGGCGTCGCATGTCGTGGTCCCCTTTCCGCGAGCGTGGCTCGTTTCCGTAACAGTAACGATATATCGGTGACTGCTCGTCGGCTAGGGTGATCGTCGTGACGACTTTCCAGATCGGTGAGGCGGCCGACCTGCTCGGCGTCAGCACCGACACGGTCCGCCGCTGGGTCGACGCGGGCCGGCTCGCAGCCAGCCGGGACCAGCAAGGCCACCGGGTGATCGACGGTGTGGATCTGGCTGCTTTCGTGCGGGGTCAGGCTGCCGACCCGGACGAGCGTTCCGAGGAATCCTCGGCCCGGAACCGTCTGCGAGGCATTGTCACGGCCGTCGTGAAGGACACCGTGATGGCTCAGGTCGACATCCAGGCGGGCCCCTTCCGCGTCGTCTCTCTGATGAGCCGGGAGGCCGTGGACGAGCTGGACCTGCAGGTCGGCTCAGTGGCCGTAGCAGTGATCAAGTCGACGACCGTGGTCGTGGAACGAGCCGTCAAGAGGTAGGGGCCGGTCCTTGCTGCCCGTACATCGTGATCGCCTTCTCCACGGCCGCGCGCGGACTGGTCAGCACGGGCAGTCCCCGAAGCCGCTCAGCAGCCGGAGTCATGCTGGCCTGCGCCAACACCACCGCATCAACCCCACCGGCGACCCCCCGAACGTACGCAGCGATCTCCTCGCAATACCGCTCGAAATCCCCAGCCACAAAGAACTCCCAAGCCGCCCCACAAAGCCCCGACGTGATCGTGACCGTTTTGCCGGCCCGAGCCGCACTATCCCGAAGCAGAGCCATAGTCGGCTCGAGAGTGGAAGCGACCGTGGCGACGACAGCAATCCGCTCACCGAGAGCAACAGCGGCTTCAGCCATAGGCCGATCCACCCGAACCACAGGAACCGAACGTTTGCCGCGCGTGGGCCTGTCGTGAGCGTCGCTTTCGCCGTTGTCGTGGGCGTCGCTTTCGCCGCCGCGCTTTCTGTCGCCGCTTTGGTTGCCGCGTTGAACGCCGTTGCTCAAGCCCTTGTCGCTGCTGAAGTCCTTGTCGTTGCTGCAGTCCTTGTCGATGCGGCTGCCGTAGTCGTTGCCAATGCGATCGCCATCGCCGCGGGTGGGGTCATCACCCTCGGCGTCGCTGTTATCTTCGGCCGCGGGATCGTCGCGCGCTTCGCTGTTGCCTTGGGCCGCGGGATCGTCGCGCCCGTCGCTGTCACCTTCGACCCCGTGATCGCCGCGCGCTTCGCTGTCACCTTCGGTCGCGTGATCGCCCCAGTTGACAGAGGTTCGCTCGACGGGCCCGCCAGGGGTTTCCCGCTCAGCGACTCCGCCGATGGTTGAGCACGTGCAGACGATCAGATCGGCGCCCTCGGACTCCAGTTCGGCGAGCCGTTTCCGCGTACGCTCCGCGATCTCCGCCGTGACCCCGGCCGGCTGTGCGTCAGCGAGCAGCGACTCGTCCACCAAATGCCGCACCGTCCACTCCGGTGCGAGCTCTGACATGAGCCGTTGGAACGTCTCGACGTGCACGTCCGCCGTATGCAGGAATCCGATCGTCGGCATCCGCCCAGTCTGGCAGCGGCTCAGTCTGGCAGCGGCCCAGCCTGGCAGCCGCCCAGTTCTGGCAGCCGCCCAGCTCTGGCAGTGGAGGCCGGCAGCGGATCGGCCTGGCTGAGGCTCAGTCTCGTAGCGGCTCAGTCGAAGATCACTGCCGCCTCAGGAACTCCGCGCGCCCGCGCCACCTCCTTCGCCTCCGCCTCGACTCTCCTGCGCTGAGCCGCGGCCAACCCGTCGAACAGGCTCACCGTCAGATCGACGCGTTTCCGGCCGGCCATCCGGGCCCGCCAGACTCCGGCGATCTCCCCGTCGACCAGCAGAACGCCCGGATTGCCGAGAGTCCGCCATACCTCCTTCTGCGCGGCACGGTCCGGGACCAGTAGGTCGCGGTCACGGGCCTGCAGCAGCGGATCCATGCCGGGTAGCCAGCGAACACCCCGAATCGGGCCGGCCGACTCGAGCGCCTCCACTTCCGACTCGGGCAGCCACGCTTTACGACCGTCGACCTGCACCTGAACGAGATCGGCTGACGGCCAGGCCTTACGGATCTCCGTAGCGGAACTGCCGAGATATTTCGCCACCTCGCCCGGTCCCGCGGGACCGAGAAAACGCAGATAGGTCGCGATGAACCTGTCGAACTCCCCGTTGGCGGACGGCATCGGTGGCGCACCGTCGATAGGCCCGATCCGCGCGTCCTTGCCCCGGGACAGAACCTCCACGCCACCGGCGAGGCCCGCGTGCTGCCACACGTTTCCGGCGATATGCCGTGCAGCGCAACCGCGGCATTCGTACGTCAAGTCGACCGGCACTCGCTTGCTCACCTCGGTGCTCGCCACACCGCGGGGCATCGGCCCGGTCACCACTTCCCTGAACGCCTCGGCTGTCACAGTGAACGCGCGAATGCCGAGCGGAACACCGTCCGGAATCTGCGCGCTGTTGATCCGATGGCTGGCGTCGGCGTCGGTCAATGGCCACAGTTGCCGAACCAGACCCGGAATGTCGTCACGCCGATGCAGGTGAGGGGCGCCACGGGCGGCCCAGACCGCGATCAGCCGTTCGTCGGTGGGCTCCGCGCTGCTGCGGGCGGTGAGCGCGACCTGCGCGGAGTCCGGCGAGTACTGCTGGATGCCCAGGTCGAGCACCGGCAGGTCAGCCGGACGCGCGTCGACACGATCGGCCAGCCCGAGCGCGGTGACCCGATACGCCAAGGCCCGGGCACGATCCACGCTGATCATTTACACCTCCCACTCCAACCTCGTTCGCCTGCTCGTTCTCAGGTGCGACGACCGTACCGCCGGGCTGCGACATTTTTCAGGCGTTCCCGACGGGTGCCGGAGCGCCCGTCGACGTACTCCCAGGTGTCCAGCGTGGTCGGCCCGTACGGACCTTCCTGGCGAATCGGCGGCTCACCGGTCAGCCAATATCCGCACCGGCGTGCCACCGACGTGCTCGCCACGTTCGCCGGATCGATCCGCAGCAGCAGCCGCCGTAGTCGCAGCGTGTGGCACGCATACCCGGACAGCACCGACAACGCCCCGGACGCCAGTCCACGCCGCCGATGAGGCCGGCCGATCAGGTAACCGAGCTCCGCCTCCCGCAACTCGGTGTTGACCGAGAAGAGAAGCACCTCGCCCACCGGACGCCCGCCATCAGTAGTGATCGCCAGCTGGATCCGGCTGCCGTTCGTACGTCCCTGCTGGGCACGCTTCAGGTACGCGCGGCCGGCTTCGGCGTCGAAGGGTGACGGCATCGGCGTCCAGCGCGCGATCTCCGGCTCGTCCAGCAGAGCGACCAGATCGTCCAGGTCGTCCGGACGCCACTCGCGCAGGATGATGCCGGTTCCCGTCAACCTCAGCGGATAGGGCAGAGGGTCGGCGGTCACCTTCCGAATCCTGCCCACAAAGACCCGGTTGGTGCTAGTCGCGATCGATATCCAGTCGGCATGTCGATACCGCTCTTGACCAGCGCTCAAAAACGTTTTGCCCTCCTTTGTCAGATCTTCATTCCGTACGATCGACAGCCCACCTCCGACGACCCCCAACGTCGAAAGGAGGCCTTCGGCATGATCGGAGCATGAGCACCTCCACTAGGCCCGGGGCTGACCCCGAAAAGCAGGCCACGTCGGGTTCTGGCGCTGATTCCGGGCACCGTGTCGAGTCAGGTCAGCATGCTGTCGCAGGTAGGCGTGCCGAGCCCGGCCACTGGGCTGCCTACAACTCCCGCCAGTTCGGCCGGCCGGTCCGCGAGCTGTGCCTGCGGGCCATGGCCCTGGCCGATCGGCCGTCGGATGCTGACGCCGGCTCACTTCGGCCCGCTGCCGGCACAGAACACCGGTCCGCGGGTGAGCGAGTCGCCGTAGACCTCGGCTGCGGTGCCGGTCGGGAAACGGCAGCCCTGCTCTCCGAAGGCTGGTCAGTACTGGCCCACGACAGCGAGCCGGACACCGAAGCTCGCATCCTGCGTACCGTCGGGGGCATCCACTCCGCGCTCACAGTGCGGGTATGCGCCTTTGAAGAACTGTCGCCACTGCCGGACGCCGACCTGGTCTACGCCGGATATTCGCTGCCTTTCCAAACGCGTACCTCCTTCGACCGGACGTGGTCCCTGATCCGTGCCGCCTTACGTCCCGGCGCCCGCCTGGCGGTGAACGTCTTCGGCGAGCGCGACTCGTGGGCCGCCGACCCGGCGATGACGTTCCTGCCGGAGAACGAGCTACGAACCCTGCTCGACGGACTCGAAATCGAACACTGGCACGAGGAAGACGCTCCCGGACCGGCCTTCAGCGGTCCTAAGCACTGGCACGTCTTCGACGTGATAGCCCGCAACCCGCACTGATGGGTTATCCGTTCGTCTGACGCGCCGCAGCGCTCAGAGTCGTCGTGCTGTGATCTCCATGCCGGCGGTCCTGAGCCGGTCCACCAGTGCGTCACCGATGCCCGTGGCCGGGGTCAGCACCCCGCCTTCCGTCTTCGGCAGCTTCTCTCTGTCCAGGGCGAGTGCTAGAGCGGATTCGCCGAGCATTACGGCGGTGGCCGCGTAACCCGGATCGCCCTTCGCTCGGAACCGTGTCGTGTACCGCGCGCCGGTCGTCGTCGTAGTGAAGATGTCCATCGTGAAGTGGCCGGATTGCTGCGTCTGCTCACTCGGACCGGTGCCGGGCTTCGGGAGGACCCGGTCCAGCACGAATCGGACCGGCGGCACGGCCAGACCGAGGAACAGACCGCCGAGAACGAACTTCGTGCCCAGCGCCATGGCCGGCGACAGCGGCGAGGTGCCGACGCTCATCGCTTCGCGGTAGCGGAACCGTCTGCCGTACGCCCAATCGCGCAACGCATTGCTGCGCCGCACCACACGGGTGTTGTAGGACGCCATCACGAACGGCGCAAGATGACCGCGTAGTGACGGATCCACTTCGGAGGCCGCGACCGTGATCATGTCCTCCTGGCGGCCGAGATCCGGTTCGGCTTCCCGGTTCGGGCTCAGCGAGTAAGGGCTGGCGCCGATCCGCCGCAGGCCGCGATCCTTGCTCATCACGTCGACCTGGTAGCGCATCGAGTCGATCGTTCCGCCGCTCACCCCGCCACGCATGCTGGTCAGCACCAGCGTCGTGTCGGTCAGTTCGCCGGCGCCGTCGGCCTGAACCTGCGAATGAAGCACGTGGACGCCGATGTCGGACGGAATCGAGTCGAATCCGCACGAGTGCACGATCCGCGCACCCGTACTCCGCGCCAGGTCGTGGTTCTCGTTGATGCTGTCCCGGGCGAACAGCACCTCGCCGGTCAGGTCGACATAGTCCGTACCGGCCTTGGCGCAGGAGTGCGCCAGAATCCGGCCGTACTTCGCATAAGGCCCGGCAGTGGTGATGACCACCCGAGTGGAAGAGGCCATGGCGTCGAGAGCAGCAGCATCGGTGGCGTCGGCGACCACGAGTGGCCAGTCGACGTTCAGCCGTTGGCGGACTGTCTCCAGTTTCTCCGGTGACCGTCCGGCCAGGGCGATTCGGGTGCCCGCCGGCGCGAATCCGGCAAGGTGCCGTGCGACGAGGACACCGACGAAACCCGTGGCGCCATAGACGATCACGTCGAACTCGCGCGCTTGGTCGGTCATGGCTGCCGATTGTGCACCCTCGGTGGAGAGTGCGCAGCACATCGGAAACCTCCTGGTAGGCGGGTTGGTAAAAATCTGACGAGTTATCCATACAAGCTCGGATCAAAGGGCTAATTTGGGGGAACAGCAGCATCGGACCGTATCCAGGCGTAGCGCGCCCACGCGGTTCGTGGACATTCCGTCGGTAGCCCGCATGACGCGGGCACCGTGGCCGGAACGCCGAATCCTGCCGCCGACCACGGATCACAACTCAAGGCATGGAGCGGGGGACCCACGAGTTCCTCGGCGCTGACGCGTCTTGGGGTGAAGCCGCCCACTGCGGCCGGGCCACTCTGCCCGAACCCGACAGCTGACCTCGCAGGCGTGGAGGACAACTGAAATGGTGCAAATCCGAAAGCAGGTCAACCTGGCGTTCGGTCTGGCTGTCGCCGGTCTCGTCGGTTCGGTGGGCCTGCTGGGCTCCGCCGCGCCTGCGCAGGCCCTGCCGTCCGACGTGAACTGGGACGCTGTCGCCCGCTGCGAATCCGGGGGCAACTGGCGCATCAACACGGGAAATGGGTATTACGGCGGCCTCCAGTTCAGCCGCAGCACATGGCGTGCCTACGGCGGTACGCGTTACGCCCGGACCGCGAACCAGGCCACGAAGATCGAGCAGATCCGGGTGGCCGAGCGTGTATTACGTGGACAGGGCATCGGTGCGTGGCCGCACTGCGGCAAGCGAGCCAGCGTCAAGGTCAGCCGCAAAGCGGCCCGCAAGTCTCCAGCCCGTGTGACGCGCGCTTCCACGGCTCGCACGGTCCGCACCGCGGCCGGTCGCAGCGCAGTGCTGGAAAGCGCTACGGTCAAGTCGCGGTCAGCCGTGCGCACCTATGTCGTCCGCCGAGGCGACACACTCGCGCGCATCGCTGATCGGCACGACGTCACAGGTGGTTGGCGTGCTCTTTACCGCGCCAACGACGACATCCTGAGCAGCCCTCATCGCGTCTTCGCCGGCCAGCGGATCAGGCTCTGAGCGAAGACATGCCGACCGTCCCGCTCGGGGCGCCTGGCCGACCGATCTATCCGGCCGGCTGCCCGGTCAATCGGGCCGTCGGAACTCCGGCTGGTCGAGCACACGTAGCCATGTGCCGTCCGGCTGTCGCCGCGCGACTTGCGCTCGGGCACCCGAGCCGTCGCTCGGCGGCGTGGACGTCAGAGCCAGATCGCCGCTGATCAGCGTCGGGAGCGGCGGCTCAGGCTCGAACTCGGGCATGTGGGGCAGCAACTCCGCCCACAGTTTGCGGATCGCCTCGCGGCCACGAGTCTGGCCGCCCGGCGGATAAGCCATCACTGCATCCTCCTCATATAGGTTGGCCAGACCGTCGGCGTCCTTGGCATTGGCGCGCTCGACGAACAGCCTGGTCAGGTCTTCGGGACGGTGCGCTTTCTCGGTCATGGCTCCAGCGTCCCGGAGGTGGAGCCACAAGTCCAACGCATAGTTCTTGTGGCAATCAGTAGAATGACTCATGGATTTGCGCCAGCTCGAATACTTCGTGGCCGTCGCCGAGACGGCCAACTTCACCCGCGCCGCGGAGCGGGTGCACATCACCCAGTCGGGCGTGAGCGCGCAGATAAAGGCGTTGGAGCACGAGCTCGGCGCCCAGCTCTTCGACCGTTCCGGCCGCATCGCACGCCTCACCGACGCTGGGCAGGCGGCGTTGCGGCATGCGCGTGCGGCGCTGGACGCCGCAGCCGATATGCGGGACGCGATCGACGATGTGAACGGCCTGGTCCGCGGCAGTCTGACGGTCGGCATGGTGATCGGCTGCGAGGTCACGCCCCTTTTCGATGCTTTCGCTTCCTTCCACGGGGAACATCCCGAGATCGAAGTCGAGCTTGTGGAGGCGAATTCCGACCAACTCGTGGCCGGCGTGCGTTCCGGCGACCTAGATTTGGCGCTGGCCGGGCTGGCAGGTGAGCCTCCCGAACACCTCGTGAGCCGCATCATCGTGAGCGATCGGCTCGTCGCACTCGTCCCGCCGGACAGTGCACTGGCCGGCCAGGCGCCTATCTCGGTCACCGCGCTGCTCACGTACCCGATCATTTGCCTGCCGGTAGGTACCGGCATCCGCGACGTCTTCGATCAAGCCCGCGCTGCACTGGGTGTTGATCTCTCGGTCGCGCTCGCGGCAACCTCACCGGACACTGTCGCCGGCCTGGCTCGCCGCGGGCTCGGCGTGGCGGTCCTCAGCGAGTCGATGGCCGCCGCCTATCCCGACCTGACCGCTCTTCCGATCGACGGCATAGAAATCCCCGCGCTGCTCGCACTGGTCTGGCAGGACCGCAGTAGCCCGGCCTTGGCAGCGTTCCTGCGCCACTGCCAGGCCGCCTTTGACAAAACCATAGAGATGACGACCGTCACTCGGCCGGGTTTTCTGGAGTGAATCAAGAAAAATAGAGCGGCAAAACAAAACGCCCTACCGGAGATCCGGAAGGGCGTACGCGCTGGTGGGACGTGGTGCCCCCGGTAGGAATCGAACCTACGACACACGGTTTAGGAAACCGATGCTCTATCCCCTGAGCTACGAGGGCGCGGTTGCCGATCCTACCTGACCAGCAGTGACCAGCCGCACCCGATAACACCCAATGCCGACCAGCGGCGCTGTAGCCGGGGCGTTCCGGCCGCCGGACCACACACGGAGCAGCACGATCGCCGCACGGCGGATCCGATGACCACCCGTGCGCGACGCTGAACGCCGTTGCGCACAGGTGACCAAGCGTCTCCGCCGCGCGCCGTCGAGATCCTTCTCGGTGAGGTGTTCCTTCAACCGATCGGTCTGCGTGGCACGCTTCTCGACGGCTGGCTGCCTTGCATCGGCGAGACCGCGTCGTCGCTCGCGGCGTGCTGCATCAGCGATGCTCCGGCCGCCGTGGTCATGGGGGCGCCGCCGGCCAGGCCCGCCGCCGAAACGACGTTGAGCGGAACTCCAACGACGGCGCCTGCACCGGTCGCGTCGAGTGCCACGCCGATGCCTTCTCCGCCGGATCTCAGAAGCATCAGCCCGATGCCGGCTGCCGCCGTTGCGACCTCGCCCGGGTGATGGATCACCGCGTTGCCCGTCGAGGCCAGGTGTTGACCACGCACCTCGGGCCGGTGGACGGTGGCCCACGCGGCAGGGGAGCGGGCCCACGCCACGGAGGGCGTGGGCCACGGACTCACTTCTTTACTTGGACCTTGTCGCCCGGGGCGGACACCGACGCGACGGTCGAGTTGCCGGCGAAGGACCAGCGCCAGTAACCGGTTGCCGTCGCCTTGACGGTGGTGCGCAGGTTGCCCTTGGCATCGGTGTAGACGGTCTTCACCGTCTTGTACGTGGTGCTGCCGGGCTTGCGGAACTGCAGTTTGACCGGCTGGCGGGGATACGCGGTGAAGGTGGTCGCCGCGTCGGAGGTGGCCTTCGTGAGGCGGCCGGTCACCGTGAGCTTGCGGTTCTTGCGGACCGGTTCCGGTGACGCGTTGGCGGTCAGCTTGGCGACCTTGTAGAGCACCACGGCGTCGGCGCCCGACGTCGAGGCTGCGGAGGTGCTGCTGCCGGCGAAGGACCAGCGCCACTCGCCGGACCAGGATGCGGTGACGGTGGTGCGCAGGGCGCCGCTGCTGGACGTCTTGACCGTCTTGACGGTGCTGAAGGTCGTCGAGCCGGCCTTGCGGAACTGCAGCGCCACGGGCTGGCTGCCGTACCCGACGAGGCGCTGGGTGCCGTTGGCCTCGTAGTAGTTCCAGTCGGGCTGGGTGAGCTGCCCCGTCACGGTGAGCGTGCTGCTCTTGCGAGCCGGCTCCGGAGTGGCATTGGCGCCCGCCAGACGGGTCTGCTTGAGGATCGCGACCTCGTCGGCCGGTTCGCTGATCCGGTTGTACGCGTGGTTGTCGAGGCCGTAACCGTCGATGTCGACGATGATGAGCTTCCCGGCGTCCGAATTGGAGACGTCGGAGGAGCCGATGGTCGCGGTGCCGGTGCAGACCGACGTGGTCGCGGTGGCCGGACTGCACTTCATGTTGGCCCCGACGGGCCCATTCAAGAAGGTGAAGAAGTAACCACCACGGCTCTTGAGCATGCCGTCAGCGGACGGCGCGATGCCGGACTCGTGGTAGATCTCGGCGCGGACCGGCACCGTGATCTTCGTCTTCGGGTCGGCGCCGAGGACGACCGGCTTGTCGTTGTTGACCACCGGATTGATCAGGAAGTACAGGGGGTTGCCCGCGGCCTGGGCCGGCACCCCCGCGAACAGGGCGCCGGCGATCGCGCCCATGCCGAGCAGGGCGGCGCTGCGTACGAATGGCAAGAGAACCTCGTTCCGGATGCGACGCCGGGAAGGCGCCGAGCCTGATTCATCGATGATCATGTCACGACGACGGTTGTCGTTATTGATCCGTGACATCAGGCCGCGAACCAGGGGTGATCGCCGGGTCGCGGCACGACTTGCTGGATGCGCTGGAGCAACTGGAGGCCCACAAGTCGGACCTGGTCGCGCCGATGGTGCTGCGGGACATCTGCCGGCTGGACCACCGGGAGATCGCGCTGCATCTGGGCATTCCGGAAGAACCGTGAAGTCCCGGATTCATCAGGCGCGGGCTCACGTCCGCGAGTACCTTTTGACTTGATCTACGACTGTTTACTGGGGCGATGACGGTCTACGGCACTCCCACACAGACACCGACGAAACGCCGTGGACTGAAGGTTCTCGTAGCGACCGCCGCGGTGGTGATCGCGGCGGGTGCGGGCGCGACGTTCCAGCTGGTCCGGGACATTCCGGACGCGACGCTGACGACGACGATCGCGACGACCATCAAGGTGCCCGGTAAGGCGCCGTCGCTGCCCTGGCCGGAGACCGGATCCGCCGAGCTCCTGGTGGAGGGCCTGGGCCGGTTGGGTGGTTCGGGCGGTCAGAAGGCCGAGCCGATCGGCAGCGTCGCGAAGGTGATGACCGCCTACGTGATCCTCAAGGAGCATCCGCTCACCGGCGACGAAGAGGGCCCGTCGCTGACCGTTTCCGATGCTGACGTGCAGGACTACGAGGGCCGCAAGGCGACCGGGCAGTCCCTGGTGCACGTCGTCACCGGCGAGAAGCTGACGCAGCGGGACGCCCTGGAGGCGCTCATGCTGCCGTCGGCGAACAACATCGCGCACCAGCTGGCGATCTGGGACGCCGGCAGCGAGGCCGCGTTCGTCGACAAGATGAACGCCGCCGCCCGCTCGCTCGGTATGGACGAGAGCGAGTACACCGATCCGAGCGGCTTCCTTCCGACGACCATGAGCACCGCGGCCGATCAGGTCGAACTCGCGCGGGCTGCGATCAAGATGCCGGTCTTCGCGGAGATCGTCGCCCTGCGCGAGGCGACGATCCCGGTGGTGGGGACGATCCGCAACTACAACGACATGCTCGGCGTCGAGGGCGTCTTCGGGATCAAGACGGGCTCGACCGACGAGGCCGGCGGCAACCTCGTCTTCGCGTCCCGGCTCAAGGTCGGCGAGCGGACGATGACGATCGTCGGTGCTGTCTTCAACCAGCCCGGCGCGAACACGCCCGAGCAGCTGGCCGAGGTCAACGTGCACGTCCGCAAGCTGCTCGTTGCGGTGCGCAAGACCGTTAAGGAATACCAGCTTCTGGCCGCCGAGCCGGCCGGCCGGGTGGAGACCGCGTGGGGCGGTTCCACCACGGTGTCGCCTGCGGCGCCACTGAAGGTGGTGGGGTGGCCGGGCGTCCCGATACCGGTCACGGTCACCACGGTGGCGCCGGGTCCGTCGATCGCCGCCGGCTTGGTGGTGGGCCAGGTCGAGGCTTCTTCGGTACGGGTGGAGCTCCGTGCCGACGAAGCCGTCGAGGACCCGTCGCTCTGGTGGAAGATGACCCGGCTGGGCTAGCTGGGCCCGGCTGTCTCAGGCCCGTCCGCCGGGGACGTTGACCTGGCGGCGGGCGAGGTCCTCGAGGATCTCCGCCGTGGCCGAGGTGCCGAAGCGGGACACTCCGACCGCGGCCATCGCCAGCATGGTGTCCAGGGTGCGGATGCCACCGGACGCCTTGACCTGCACGGCGGCGGAGACCGCCGAGCGCATCAGGGCGAGGTCGTCGATGGTCGCGCCGGTCGGGGCGAAGCCGGTCGACGTCTTCACGAACGCGGCGCCCGCCCGCTCGGCCGCCCAGCAGGCGGCCAGCTTCTGCTCGTCGGTGAGGTACGCGGTCTCCAGGATGACCTTGACGTGCGCGTCGCCGGCGGCCTTCACCACGGAGAGGATCTCGTTCTCCACCGAGACGATGTCGCCGGACCGCAGCCAGCCGATGTTGAGCACCATGTCGATCTCGGTGGCGCCCTGGTCGACCGCGAGCTCGGTCTCGGCGACCTTGATCTCGGTGGCGCTGTCGCCGTGCGGGAAACCGATCACGGTCCCGACCTTCACCTGGGTGTCGCGGAGCAGCGAGACCGCGGTCGGCACGTCGCAGGGGCGCACGCAGACCGACGCCACGTCGTACTTCGCGGCGATCGCGCAACCGGTGCGCACGTCCTCGACGGTGAACTCGGGCCGGAGGATGGAGTGGTCGATCATCTTCGCGATCTGCGCGACGGTGAAGTTCATGACTGAACGCTACCTGTCTATACAGCCGGTTGTCTAGACAGCTTTGCGCCTTCGATAAGGTGTCCCCATGCCCGACTTCGTGCCGCGCTATTTCCGCATCGAGCAGGAGCTGCGAGCACGGATCGCCCAGTCCCGCCCGCACGACCCGCTGCCCTCCGAGCCGGAGCTGGCCCGCGAGTTCAACGTGAGCCGGATGACGGCCCGCGCCGCCGTGACGCAGCTGGTCAACGACGGTCTCGTGTACCGCGCTCCCGGCCGTGGCACGTTCGTCGCGGTGCCGGCCGGTCCGCGGCGTGCCGACAACCTGGTCCGACTCAGCGAGGAGATCCGTAAGCAGGGGCGCAAGCCGTCGGCCCGGGTGCTGCTCGCCGAGCTGAGGCCGCCCACCGCCGTCGAGGCGACCCGGCTGCGGCTGCGAGACAACGATTCCGTGGTGGCGATCCACCGGGTGCGGCTCGCCGACGACGAGCCGATCGCGTTCGAACGGGCCATGTACCCGGGAGCGCTGGCCGCGCTGCTGGACGCGGACGTCTCCGGGTCGGTTCACGAGGCGATCGTCGGGCTCGGGCGGGTGCCGACGCGGGGTACGGCGACACTCACCGCCCAGCCCGCCACCGAGGAGGACGCGAGCGCGCTGGGCGTTCCGGTCGGTTCGGCGCTACTCGTCGAGGAACGGCTGATCCTCGACGAGACCGGGCGGCCGCTGGAGCTGAGCGAGTCGCGCTACGCGGGCGAGCGCTACCGCCTCGACGTGGCGTTCGGCGTCGAGCCGTTATAGGGGCCGGAAGAATTGCCACTCCCCTGTGGAGCTGCTGTGACGTGCCGAACAAAAACGAACAATAAGGAGCCCGATCTCATCGGCTGAATGCCTTTTCGTTACCTGAACGAGAATTGATCGTCATTCGGCATACCTACGCTCCGGCGGATCTACTTCGTTCGGAGGACCTATCTCGATGCGTCCATATATACGCAGCGTGGGCTCCGCCGGTCGGTCCCGCTCATCACTGTCGACCCGTCCCGGGTTGCGTGCTCTGGGCGCCACCGCCGTGGTTACCGCGCTCGGCCTCTCCCTGGCCGGCCCTGCCGTAGCGGCCACTGACGCGCCGTTCATCAGCGAGATTCACTACGACAACACCGGCACCGACAGCGGCGAGGCTGTCGAGATCGAAGCCCCGGTCGGGTTCGACCTGACCGGCTGGCAGATCGTCCTCTACAACGGCAACGGCGGAGCGGCCTACAACACCGCCACGCTCAGTGGTGTCGTCCCGGCCTCCGGCGTGGTCGTGCAGACCTACCCGACCGACGGCATCCAGAACGGCGCGCCCGACGGTGTCGCGCTGGTCAAGCCGGACGGCACCATCGCCGAGTTCCTCACCTACGAGGGCGCGTTCACCGCGACCGGCGGAGCGGCGTCGGGCGTCGCCGGCACCGACATCGGCGTCTCCGAGACCACCACGACGCCGGTCGGTCACTCACTGCAGAAGATCGACGGGGTCTGGCAGGCGCCGGCCGCGAACAGCTTCGGCGTTGTCAACAAGGCCGCGACCGAGGAGCCGGAAGAGCCGGAGGAGCCCGGTACGGGCTGCACCACCGCGGTCACCGGCTCGATCGCCGAGGTACAGGGCACCGGGTCGGCGACCGGCCAGGCCGGCAAGACCGTGACGGTCGAGGGCGTCGTGACCGCTGACCACCGCACCGGTGGCTACAACGCGATCGCGATCCAGACCGCCGGTTCCGGTGGTGACCGCACGGTCGCCGCGGGCACCGCGTCCGACGGCATCTCCGTCTACCTCGGCACCAGCGCCGCGAACCACCCGTCCGTCGCGATCGGCGACCTGGTCCGGGTGACCGGCGTGGTGAGCGAGTACAACGGCCTCACCCAGATCTCCACCGCGGCGAAGACCGACGTGCAGGTCTGCGCGACCGGCGCGACCGTGCCGACCGCGGTGCCGCTGAGCCTGCCGCTCAGCGACGACGCGCGTGAGTCCGTCGAGTCGATGCGGGTGGCGCCGGTCGGCACGTTCACCGTCTCGGACAACTACAACACCAACCGGTACGGCGAGATCATCCTCGCTGCCGGCGACGACCCGGCGCGGATCCCGACCGACGTGGCCCGCCCGGGTTCCGAGGCCGCCGCGAAGATCAAGGCTGACAACAAGGCCGGCCGGATCCTGGTGGACGACGGCAAGACCACGAATCTCTCCACGGCCGGCCTCGCGCCGCCGTACTTCTCGAAGGACGAGCCGCTGCGTGTCGGCGACACGGTGGAGAGCTTCGGCCCGAGCATCCTGAGCTACGGCTTCAGCGAGTGGCGCCTGCAGCCGGCCACCCCGGTCGACGCGAGCACCCCGGCCGGGACGCGGACCACGTTCAAGCACAGCAACCCGCGTACGGCCAATCCGGCGGACGTCGGCGGCGACATCACCGTCGCCAGCTTCAACGTGCTGAACTACTTCGTCCACTTCGGTGGCGAGGCGCGTGGCGCGACCGACGCGGCCGCCCTCGCGAAGCAGGAGGCGAAGATCGTCTCCGCGATCACGGCGCTCGACGCCGACGTGATCGCGCTCATGGAGATCGAGAACTCGGTCCGCTTCGAGGCGACCGACACCCAGCTGGCGCTGAAGACGCTGGTGGGTGCGCTCAACGCGAAGGAGGGCGCGGGCACCTGGGACTACGTCCGTTCCCCGGCCGAGCTGCCGAGCGCTGCCGAGCAGGACTACATCACCAGCGCGATCATCTACAAGCCGGCCTCGGCCACGCCGAAGGGCGCGGCCAAGTCGATCAACGACGAGACGGTGTGGGGCAACGCCCGCGAGCCGATCGCTCAGACCTTCACGGCCGGCGCGATCGACTTCACCGTGGTGGCGAACCACTTCAAGTCGAAGAGCGCCTCGGTCACCCCGACCGGCGACAACGTCGACACCGGTGACGGCCAGGGCGCGTACAACGGCGACCGCATCCGGCAGGCGAACTCCCTCGCGGCGTTCGTCGACGGCCTCGGCACCGACAAGGTGATCCTGCTGGGCGACTTCAACTCGTACGGCCAGGAGGACCCGCTCCAGGTTCTCTACGACAAGGGCTACTCGGACGCGCATGCCACGTTCGCGCCGGACAAGTCGTCCTACGTCTACGGCGGCGAGTCGGGCTCCCTCGACCACGCGCTGGTGACGTCGGAGTTCTCCAAGCGGATCACCGGCGTCGACATCTGGAACATCAACTCCGTCGAGTCGTTCGCCTTCGAGTACGACGGCTACGCGCCGTTCTACTCGGACGACCCGTACCGGTCCAGCGACCACGACCCGGTCGTCGTCGGCCTGGACACCGGCGCGGCCGGTCCGGTGGACCTGCAGCTGCTGAGCATCAACGACTTCCACGGCCGGCTCGAGTCGCCCTCCACCGGCAACGGTGGCGCGGCCCAGCTCGTCGGGGCGGTCGACCAGCTGCGTGCGGCGAACCCGAACACCGCGTGGATCTCGGCCGGTGACAACATCGGCGCGTCGACGTTCATCTCCGCGATCGACAACGACAACCCGACGATCGACGTGCTGAACGAGGGCGGCCTGGCCGTCTCCGCGGTCGGCAACCACGAGTTCGACAAGGGCCTGTCCGACCTGCTCGGGCGCGTCGAGGATCGGGCGGACTTCCCGTACCTCGCTGCGAACGTGTACAAGGACGGCGAGCGGATCCTGCCCGGCTACTCGGTGCAGACCCTCGGCGGCGTGAAGGTCGGCTACATCGGCGTCGTCACCGAGCAGACCGCCTCGCTGGTCAGCCCGGACGGCATCAAGGGCGTCGAGTTCCGCGACCCGATCGCCGAGACCAACACCCTCGCCGCGCAGCTCTCCGACGGCAACGAGGCGAACGGTGAGGCGGACGTACTGGTGCTCCTCGCCCACGAGGGTGCGGCCACCGAGAACATCGCGACCGCCGAGGCGCTGGCGAACGACCCGGTCTTCGGCGACTTCACCAAGGTGAGCGCCGAGATCGACGCGATCTTCAGCGGTCACACCCACCAGCCGTACGCGTTCCAGGTCCCGGTTCCCGGCACCGACAAGACCCGTCCGGTCATCCAGGCGGAGGACTACGGTCTGCGCCTGGGCAAGGCGGTGCTGACCTACGACCCGGCCACCAAGTCGGTCACCGGTTCCACCGCCGAGCTGCTCAACGTCACCGGCTACCCGTCGAACCAGGCGGTCGCCGACATCGTGACCAAGGCGAAGGCGACCGCGACCGAGCTCGGCAAGGCGGAGCTCGGCAAGATCACCGGCGACATCAAGCGGGCCTTCACGGCCGCCGGCGCCGAGGACCGTGGCGCCGAGTCGGTGCTGGGCAACTTCATCGCGGACGTCCAGCTGGACCAGACCAAGGACGCCGGCCGCGGTGGCGCTCAGATCGCCGTCATGAATCCGGGTGGTCTTCGCGCCGACCTGCTCTACGGCACCGACGGTGGCGTGACCACCTACTCGGAGGCCTTCGCGGTCCAGCCGTTCTCCAACGACGTGGTGACGCGCACCCTGACCGGTGAGCAGATCCGCAAGGCGCTGGAGGAGCAGTGGCAGCCGGCCGGTGCTTCCCGCCCGGTCCTGCACCTGGGTGTGTCGAAGGGGCTCACCTACTCGTACGACGACAGCAAGCCGCGCTACTCCAAGATCATCCCGTCGACGCTCAAGCTGAACGGGGTCGTCATCGACCCGGCCGGCAAGTACCGGGTGACGAGCAACTCGTTCCTCGCGTCGGGCGGCGACAACTTCCCGTCGCTGGTCAGCACGGAGAACGTTGTCACCACCGGTGACAACGACCTCACCATGCTGGTGAACTACTTCGCCAAGTACACGCCGATCACCGCGGACACCACGTTCCGCAGCACCCCGGGCGTGGCCGATGTGACCGCCCCGACCGGCACCTACAGCCTGAACGCCGCGGCGCTCTGGCCGGGCCAGTCGGTCACCCTGACCCAGCAGGCTCTGAGCGACGACGTCAGCGCCGCTGACAAGGTCACCCGGGTCGTCAACTGGGGCGACGGCAGCGCCACGGAGACCCTGGCCGCCGGCGCGACCACCGCGACGCACAAGTACGCGGCGGCGGGCAGCTACACGGTGTCGGTCACGCTCACCGACGAGGTGGGCAACTCCGGCGCGGCTGCCTTCAACGGCTCGGCCACCGTCGTGGTCGCGGCGCAGGCCGGCAAGTACTCCCTGAACCCGAAGCTGATCTGGCAGACCGAGTCGACCGACCTCGCCTTCTCCGGCGTGACCGGCGCGACGGAGCTGACGGTGGCCTGGGGTGACGGCAGCACGAGCAAGGTCGCCACCAGTGCCTCCACGGTGTCGCACGCGTACGCCAAGCCTGGCTTCTTCCAGGTCAAGGTGACGCCGTCGAATGCCGCGGGCGCCGGCAAGACCGTCACGGTCGGTGTGGTCACCGTCCTGGCGGACTGCTTCAAGCCGGAGGTCCGGATCTCCGAGCCGCGTAACGACGACCGGGCCTCGTCCTGGCAGTCGGTCAGCGGCACGGTGTTCGACCTGGGCACCGGTGTGGCCGAGGTCAGTGTGGAGCTGATTCAGGAGCGTTCCGGCAAGTGGTACTACTTCACCGGCACGACCTGGGCGAAGGCGAGCTCGGAGAAGGACGCCGCCGCGAAGGCGAGCACGCGCACCGTGGTCCCGAACGCCAAGGGCGCGTGGACCGTCGCGACGGCCGGCGTCGAGAAGGGAAACCTGAAGATCACGTACTGGGCCGAGGACAAGGCGGGCAACACCGCCAAGGCCAAGACCTACAGCACCAAGATCACCAAGTAGCTCTCTGAAGTAGGGCGAGGCCCCCATCGGATGACTCCGGTGGGGGCCTTTCCTGCTTCAACGCTCCAAGATCCGCGACAGGGGGACCGCCGGCGTTCCAAGATCGCGACGCGAGGGCGACGCGAGGGCGACGCGAGGGCGGCGCTCGGAGCGGCGCGGAGTGACGCGAAGGGTCAAGCTCGGAGTGGCGCGCGGGGTGACGCGAAGGGTCAAGCGCGGTGTGGCACGCGGGATGGGGTGATGCGCGGAGTGGCGCGCGGGATTGCGCGTGGTGATGCGGAGTGGTGCGGTGCGCGGTCAGTGATTGCGGTAGCGGCGCCAGCGGACCGCCGAGGCGATCGCGGTGGCGACTGACCACGCGGCTACCAGGGAGCCGGCCACCCACCAGCCGACCAGACCGAACACTACGGAAATGACGGCGAGGACGGCGGCGATGATGAAGAGGGGCAGGGGAGGGCGCCCGGTCGCGGACACGCTGAAGTTGCCGCCGCCCATGCGGGCGCAGAACTCCGGGTCGTCGCGCTGGAGTTGGCGCTCGAGCTGCGCCAGCCGCCGGTTGTCCTCTTTACTGAGCATGCCGCCACCTTCCGGTCCGCCCGCGCCGGTACAGCCGATCGAGATATAGCGATCTCGGTCACAGCCATTGTTACCTCTGAGTTGCCTTTGTGATACGGCTCGGTGTGCCGATTTTTCCGTCCACCCCGCTTCGCCACACGCCGCCGCACCCGGGTTCACCGGAAAGATCAGACATGTACGGAACGGCGGCACTCCGCCTCGCGGTGTGCCGCCGAGCTCGGGGTCGAGACTGATCAGGTGTGGGAGCGGAACACCCAGATCCGCAGCATGAGGAACCGGACCGCTGTCGCCACCAGGTTCGCGGCCACCAGCACGGCGATTTCAGCGATCGGGTGCGGCCGGGTCCAGGCCGCGTGCAGCATGGCGAGCGAGCCGCTCGTCAACGCGAGACCGATTCCGAACACCACGAGTCCCTGCGCCTGATGACGCCAGGCGCCTTCCGTACCGCGCACTCCGAAGGTCACCCGCCGGTTCGCCGCGGTGTTCGCCACGGCGGTCGCCAGCAGCGCGGTGAGGTTCGCCCACTGCGGGCCCATGCCGGTGCGCAGCAGCGCGTAGAGCACCAGATAGGCGATCGTGCTCGCGATGCCCACCCCGGCGAACCGGATGAGCTGCCCGGTCAGGCCGGCCGGCGCGGGCCGTCCCAGCTGGTCCCGCAGGGAGGCGAGCGGAATGCGCCCGGAGCCGATTCCGCGGATGATCCGCACGATTCCCTTGAGGTCGGCGATCGCTGTCGAAACGATGTCGACGCGGCTGTCCGGATCGTCGACCCAGTCCACCGGAACCTCGTGGATGCGCAGCCCGGCCTTCTCCGCCAGCACCAGCATCTCGGTGTCGAAGAACCAGCCGGTGTCCTCCACCATCGGCAGCAGTCGCGCCGCCACATCCGCTCGGATCGCCTTGAATCCGCACTGAGCGTCGGAGAACCGGGCCGCCAGCGCGCCGCGCAGAATCAGGTTGTAGCTCCGGGAGATGAGTTCCCGTTTCGCGCCACGGACCACCCGCGAGCCACGGGCCAGCCGGGAGCCGATCGCCAGGTCCGAATGGCCGGAGATCAGGGGTGCCACCAGGGGAAGCAGTGCGCCGAGGTCGGTCGACAGGTCGACGTCCATATAGGCCAGAACAGTCGCATCGGAATGCGTCCAGACGTGTTTCAGAGCCCGCCCGCGACCCTTCTCGGCGAGGTGGACGGCGGCCACCTCGGGGTAGTTCTGAGTGAGCTCGCGCGCCACTTCCGCGGTTCCGTCCACACTGGCGTTGTCGGCGATCGTGATCCGGAACGGGTAGGGGAAATCCGCCGTGAGATAGGCGTGCAGCCGCTGCACACAGGGCCCGAGGTCGGCTTCCTCGTTGTAGACCGGAATCACCACATCGAGAACCGGCGAACCGACGAGACGCGGCCGGGCATCCTGCGAAGGCGCGGTCGAAAGGCTCATGACGGCAAATGTCCGTCGCGACGCTGAGGCCGCGTTATGCCCACCCTGCGAAGAATCTGTGAGCGGATGTACGAACGGCCCGCGCCCCGGTGGACGCGAGCCGTTCGACGACGAAGGAAAAGACGACGAAGGAAAAGACGACGAAGAAGACGAGGAACTAGGCGGTGGCCGGCGACGTCAGGTCGTAGACGGTGGTGCCGCCGACCGTCTTCGCCGTGTAGTTGGCGGTCACCCACTCGCTGATCTGCGAGCTCTCGTTGCTGCCGCCGTTACCGCCGCCACGACTGAACCCGCCGCCGCCGATGAAGTAGTGGATCTTCCCCTCGGCGACGTACTGCTGGAACTCGGCGAGCGTGGGCGACGGGTCGGTGCCGTTGAAGCCGCCGACCGCCATGACCGGCTTCTCGGTGGCCAGCTGATACCCGGACGCGCTCTGCGAGCCGATCGCCGCGGCGACCCAGGTGTACTGGTCGGCGTTCTCCTCGAGCAGCGCCTTCATCTCGTCGCTGACCTCGGCCGCGTCGAGCAGCCCGCCCATGCCGCCGCCACCGCGCATCCCGCCACCGGTACGCCCGCCGTCACCCTGAGCGCCACCGTTCTGGTTGCCGCCACCAGGAAAGCCCTGACCACCAGGAAAGCCCTGACCACCAGGAAAGCCCTGACCACCAGGAAAGCCCTGACCGCCAGGAAGGCCCTGACCGCCGCCGCCAGGAATGCCGCCCTGACCGCCACCACCAGGGAAGCCCTGACCGCCAGGAATGCCCTGACCACCGGCACCCCGACCGCCACGGCCCCCTCCGGGTCCACCGAAGCCGCCGGACACCGCGGGACCGGCCGACGGGATGGATCCGGTGTGCGGTTCCGACGCGGTCTGTACGGCGTACGCGGCTGGTCCTGCAAGACCAGCGACGGCCGCGACCGTAGCAGCGACCAGAGCCAACCGCCTGCTCAACCGGAAGGTGGCGATCACGGCGACCGCGGCGACCAGCCCGACGACGAGGACCGGGAGGCGGAGCCAGGGGAGGAAGTCGGAGCTGCGGCCCAGCAGCGTCCACGACCACCAGGCCGTCACCGCGATCGTCACGCCCAGGGTGACCGCCGCGACGATGTTGCGCCGGCGTTCCCACAGCAGGACCGAGCCCATCGCGACGACGCCGCCAATCGCCGGCGCCAGGGCGACCGTGTAGTACGCGTGGAAGATGCCCTGCATGAAACTGAAGATCAGCCCGGTCACGACCAGCCAGCCGCCCCAGACGATCAGACCGGCCCGCTGCAGATCGGTACGCGGACGGCGCAGTGTGATCACCAGGCCGGCGACCAGCACGATCAGCGCGGCGGGCAGCAGCCAGGAGATCTGACCGCCCTGCGCGCTCTCGAAGAGCCGCCCGAACCCGGAGGCGCCCCACATGCCGCCGCCGTTGCCACCGCCACCGCCGCCACCACCTCCGACGCTGCCGGTCTCCTCGCCGTTGAGCCGGCCGAGGCCGTTGTAGCCGAGGGTCAGTTCGAGGATGCTGTTGTTCTGCGAGCCGCCGATATAAGGCCGCATCGACGCCGGTACGAGTTCGACGATCGCGATGTACCACCCGGCCGACACCACCAGGGCGACCAGAGCCAGCACCAGCTGGACGAGACGCTTGCCCAGCTTCGGCGGTCCGGCGATCAGGTACGCGAGACCGAACGCCGGCACCACGAGCAGCGCTTGCAGCATCTTGGCGAGGAACCCGAACCCGAGGAAGACACCGGTCAGCACGATCCATTTGGTGGAGCCGGTCTCCACGGCGCGCAGGGTCGCGTACGCGGCGGCCACCATGAGGAGGACGAGCAGCGCGTCCGGATTGTTGAACCGGAACATCAGCACCGCGACCGGGGTGAGCGCCGAGATGAGGCCGGCGAGCAGACCCGCGGCCGGGCCGAAGCCACGCCGGACAGTGGCGTAGAGCAGTCCCGTGGTGGCGACGCCGAGCAGCGCCTGCGGTACCAGGATGCTCCACGAGCTGAGCCCGAAGATCCGCACCGACAACGCCATGATCCAGAGGCTGGCCGGTGTCTTGTCGACGGTGATCGAGTTGGCGGCGTCCGAGGAGCCGTAGAAGAACGCCTTCCAGCTCTCCGATCCGGCCTGCACGGCGGCCGAGTAGAACGCGTTGCCCCAGCCGGAGGCGCCGAGTCCCCAGATGTAGAGGACACCGGTGAGTACGAGCAGCGCGATCAGTGAAGGACGTATCCAGGCAGCGTCGTTGCGACCCAGCAGGAGGCGAGACGCACCGGTGCGATCTCGTGGGGGAGCCGGCTCCGCGGTCGCGGGCGCCGGCTCCTCGACTTCAGGCGGCAGCGTCGTGGTCATTCGGGTACTCCCCAGGGAGAGCTGGTGGATTCGTACCCGGTGAACGATTGACGGATGTTCTGTCGCTGCCTTGTGGCTCGGCTGTGTGTTAGTTGTGAGGGGACACCCGGCGCTTCGCCGACGCCGCCGTCAGCCGCTCCAAGGTGGACACCGTCGTGTCCCAGCCCATGCAGGCGTCGGTGACCGACTGGCCGTACTTCAGCTCGCCGCCGAGGTCCTGGCGTCCCGGCTCGATGAAGCTCTCCAGCATGACGCCGCTGATCGCGCGCTGACCGGCCTCCACCTGCGCGGCGATGTCCTCGGCCACGATCGGCTGACGCTTGTGGTCCTTGTTGCTGTTGCCGTGCGAGCAGTCGATGACGAGACGCTCGGGCAGCCCGGCCTTGCGCAGCAGTTCCACCGACGCGGCGACGTCCTCAGCGCTGTAGTTCGGCTTGCCGCCACCGCCGCGCAGGACCAGGTGACAGTCCGGGTTGCCGGTGGTGTGCAGGATCGCCGGGGTGCCGGAGTAGTCGATGCCGGGGAAGACGTGCTGCGCCGCAGCGGCCTGGATGGCGTCGACAGCGGTGGAGACGCTGCCGTCGGGGCGGTTCTTCATGCCGATCGGCATCGACAGCCCCGAGGAGAGCTGGCGGTGCACCTGCGACTCGACGGTCCGCGCGCCGATCGCACCCCACGCCACGGTGTCGGCGATGTACTGCGGGGTGATCGGGTCGAGGAACTCGACGGCGACCGGCAGCCCGCGGCCGACGACCTCGAGCAGCAGCTTGCGGGCCACCCGCAGGCCGGTGCCGACGTCCCCGGAGCCGTCCAGCGCCGGGTCCATGATCAGACCCTTCCAGCCGACCGTGGAGCGCGGCTTCTCGAAGTACACCCGCATCACGATGAGCAGGTCCTCGCTGAGCCGATCCGCTTGCTCCTGCAGAAGAGAAGCGTATTCACCGGCGGCGATCGGGTCGTGCACCGAGCACGGGCCGACCACGACCAGCAGACGCTGATCTCGGCCGTTCAGCACGTCCTCGACCTGTTTGCGGCCCTCCAGCACGGTGTCGTGCAATTCAGCCGTGAGCGGCAGCTCGTGGTGCAGCAGCGCCGGGCTCATCAGCGGGACGACCTTCTCGATGCGCTGGTCGCGGACTCGCTGCACCTCAGGGGCGGTCATGGCTTTCTCTCTCTCCTCGGCCGGCGCCGCCGAGGAGGCGAGAGCCGGCTTGCTTGACGCAAACAAAAAGGCAGCGACGTCATGTCGCTGCCTCAGCCGGCTCTGGCGGGTGTCTCAGGTCATGGGGTCATGGCCGAGGCACCGGCTTCAGCCGGCCTCGTAAACCAATAAAACGACCACGTCCGAGACACGCCGCCAGCATAGCCGCCTCACCGCGCCGGATGTAGCTCCTGCGCGTGTTGTTCAGCTGTTGGGACGACCGGGGGTGGGCCGAGCGGCAGCATCACGGTGAAGACCGTCTGACCCGGGCGACTCTGTACGCCGACCTTCCCGCGGTGCGAAGTCACCACGGCATGCACGATCGACAGGCCCAGACCGGTGCTGCCGGCCGCCCGCGACCGGGAGCTGTCACCCCTGGTGAACCGCTCGAAGATCCGCGACGACAGGTCCTGCGGGATGCCGGGACCGTCGTCGATCACCTGGAGCACCGCGGCGTTCGGCACCTGACCGACCTTGATCGTGACGGTCGAGCCCTCCGGCGTATGGGTGCGGGCGTTCGCCAGCAGGTTCGCGAGCACCTGGTGCAGCCGGGCGCCGTCGCCGATCACCGTGACCGGCTCCTCGGGCAGGTCCAGCTGCCAGTAGTGGCGTGGCCCGGCAGCGTGCGCGTCGCTCGTCGCGTCGACGGCGAGCATGGTGAGGTCGACCGGGTCCTGGGCGAGCGGCCGGCCGGCGTCCAGGCGGGCCAGCAGCAGGAGGTCCTCGACGAGCGCGGTCATCCGCTTCGCCTCGGACTCGACGCGGGTCAGCACGTGCGCGATCTCGTCGGGGATGACCTGGCGGCTGCGGCGGCTCAACTCGGCGTACCCGCGGATGGCGGCGAGCGGGGTCCGCAGCTCGTGGCTGGCGTCGGCGACGAACTGCCGCACCTGCATCTCGCTGGCGTGCCGTGCCTCCAGGGCGTTGCCGACGTGGTCGAGCATCCGGTTCAGCGCGGCGCCGACCTGCCCGACCTCGGTACGGGGATCGGTGTCCTGCTCGGGGACGCGCTGCGCGAGCTGCACCTCGCCGCGGTCCAGCCGGAGCTCGGAGACGCGGGTCGCGGTGGCCGCCACCCGATCGAGGGGCTTGAGGGTACGGCGGACGATGAGCGCCCCACCCCAGCCGGCGATGAGCAGCGAACCGAGGACCACGCAGCCGGTGAACATGGCGACGACGAAGAGGGTGTGGTTGACGTTCTCCAGAGGCAGCGCCGCGATGACCACGTAGGGGGTGCCGCCCTCACCGCCGAATCCGCCGACGTTCGCGGTCCAGGCGATGGCGCGGAACTCGCCGAGGTCTCCGAGATCGACGTCCACCTCGTTGCCGCCGGCCGCTAGAGCCGTGCTGGTCAGCGTGGTCTGGTTAGCGGCGTCGAGCAGGTCGTAGTCGTTGCCGCCCTGATTCGTCGCGCTCGTCGCGTCCTCGAACTTGATCAGACCGCCACCCTCGGAGGACGAGGTGTCGGAGGGGTCGAGGAAGAGCAGGATCGAGCCGCGCGAGACGTTCGGGGGAGGCGATTCGAGAGGGCTGGAGTTCGATCGCGTGGGTACGTTCTCCGGCAGACTGCCGAAGTCGCCGGGCGGCTTGCCCCAGTTGCCGCCGCCGCGGACCGCGAACTTCTGGGCGTCCTGGAGCTGCTCGTCGATCTGGTGGTAGAGGGACTTGTGCAGGTAGATCTCGGCGGTGCTGCCGACGACGAGACCCAGCACGGCCAGCAGGGCGATCATGATGGCGACCAGCCGGGTGCGCAGTGGCCAGCCGGCTGGGCTGCGCCAGCGGGCGGGGCGGGGGGAACGGGTCATCGCGGCAGTCATCGCCTTCAGTCGGCGGGCTTGAGGACGTATCCGGCCCCGCGCATGGTGTGGATCATCGGGGCCCGGCCGGCGTCGATCTTCTTGCGCAGGTACGAGATGTAGAGCTCGACGACGTTGGCCTGGCCGCCGAAGTCGTAGTTCCACACCCGGTCGAGGATCTGCGGCTTGCTGAGCACCCGCCGCGGGTTGCGCATGAGGTAGCGCAGCAGCTCGAACTCGGTGGCGGTCAGCGTGATCAGGTCACCGCCGCGGCGGACCTCGTGCGAGTCCTCGTCCAGTGTGAGGTCGCCGACGACGAGCTGCGACTCGGTGCGCATCGGGGCGTGACCCATCCGGCGCATCAGGCCGCGGAGCCGGGCCACGACCTCTTCCAGGCTGAACGGCTTCGTCACGTAGTCGTCGCCGCCGGCGGTGAGACCGGTGATCCGGTCCTCGACCGAATCCTTCGCGGTCAGGAAGAGCACCGGGACCTCGGGGGACTCGCCGCGCAGGCGGCGCAGCACCTCCAGCCCGTCGATGTCGGGCAGCATCATGTCGAGGATGACGGCGTCCGGACGGAACTCCCGGGCCGTACGCACCGCGGTCATGCCGTCGCCGGCGCTCTTGACCTCCCAGCCCTCGTAGCGCAGCGCCATCGAGAGCAGCTCGGCGAGGGTCGGCTCGTCGTCCACCACAAGGACGCGGACCGGCGTCCCGTCGGGCCGCCGGAGTTCGGTGCTGGAGTCTGTGTTCGCCATCGTCATGCCCCTACTGTGGTGGGCGTCGCTCTGCGCCGGCTTTTCGTTTCCTGTGTAGTAGCTGTGTAGTCCCACAGGGACCTTCGGCACGCGGGTTCCCGCATTGAGGCAATCAGCGCGGGCTTCACCCGGCAAAAGGGAATAAGAGCGATAATAGGTACGTGAGAAGCGATTCCAAACTGCTCGCGATACTGCTGCTCACCGGGGGGATCGCGCTTCTGCTGCTGAAGCGGTGACGGTCAGCACGGCATCCCGGAGCTCCGACGCGCCCCGCTTGAGCCGTTCGGTGTAGAGCGGCCGGTTCCACGCCGGCCAGGTCACCCGTCCGGTGGCCTGGTCGGTGCCGGACGCCGACACCGTGACGGTCATGCCGGCGCTCTCCCTGGTGGCACGCGCCGCCTGCCCGGACACGGCCGCCGGGACGAGCACCCGGTGCGCCGACGGATCCGCGAAACCCAGGAGCGCCCACGGCGCCCGTACCGTCAGATCATCACCTGCCAGGCGCCACAACGCCCGGGTCTCCTCCCCGTCGCCGTGCCGGAGCAGACCCGCGTTCTGCAGCTCGGAGCGGCCGGTCAGCAGCTCGTACCGGCGCCATCCGGAGGGCGCCGGGCCCCGGGAGATCTGATCGCCGGGATGGTCGACAGGCAGAGGATCAAGAGCTTCGCGCAGGTACGCCTGACCGCTCAGCGCGATCAAGTCCAGCTCGAACACCACGTCGGCGGCGTGGTCGCCACTGCCGGGTCCCGGAGTTCCGGAGATCTCCGGTAGCAGGTCGAATCCGATCGTCACCCGGTGCGGCCGGCTTCCACGCAACCGGATTCCGAGGCGCAGGCACGCGTCGTCCACCTCCGCGGTGACCCGCCGGGCCGGCCAGCCGTCCGGGGTGTCGAGCAGCACTCGGCTGGTCCGGACGGCCGGGTCGAACGCGAGCAGGCCGGAGTGCTGCTCGCTGGTCAGGGCGTCGTGCCAGAGCTGCCGCCGGGCCGGGTCCTGGTGGGATGCGGTGTTCCAGGCCGACTTGAACCACTCGTCGGCCCAGCCCGCGAGGAAACCGCCGGACAGCCCGAGGCGGTGGATCGTCAGCAGCATCTCGGCGTCGATGCGCAGGGCGTCCCGTTCGCTGTGGTCGCCGCGGGAGTGGCCGAGGGGCGCACTGCCCGACGATCCGATCGAGGAGGGCACGCCGACCTCGGTGATGAGGATGGGGAGATCGTCCCGGCGGGTGAAAGAGGACGGATCCGGATAACCGGCGAACGTGCCGCCCGGCCAGTCGCCGGTGGCCCGCACGTGTCCGGCCGAAAGCCGGGGCGAGGAGACGAACGCGATCGGCCGGCTCAGGCCCAGGGCCACGAGGCGGCCTGCCAGTTCGTCCATCGTCGCCGCGAGCCGTTGCTCGTCCGGGCTCGCCTCGCCGGTGCCGTGGAAGTACCGCCCGGTGGAGACGCCGGAGTGATCGCCTTCCGGATCGATGATCCAGGCGGCCAGCCACGGCGTCACATCGGCGTCCCACACCCCGCCGGCACGGCCCGGCTTCGGCGGCCGGGCCAGCTCACCGGTGACCGCCTGCACGGCGTCCCGGAGTTCGTCGGAGATGGCCGCGACACCCTGGAACAGGTAGATCGGGCGGTCCGGGTCGGCGAGGTTGTGCCGGGCCAGCTCGCGGTAGAACGCCGGCGGGTGGATCGTGTACGTCCGCACCGCCCGGATGCCGAGCCGGCCCATCGCGGCGAGCCAGTTCCGGTACTGCGAGGCGGTGATCGACAGCTCGCCGGGCTGGAAGCCGGGCGTGGTGCTGCCCAGGTTCACGCCGGCCAGGAAGGTCCGGTCGCCGCCTGCGGTGTGCAGTGCGAGCCGGGTTCCGCTGCTGCTCGCGAGGGTGGTGAGCCCTTGCCGGGTGACCGGGGCGGGCGCCCACGACGAGCCGGACTCGGGCAGCGCAGGCAGCGCGGGAACGCCGGCGATCGGGATGGCGGCCGGCGCGCGCGGCGGGGCGCCACCGGCCAGGCCGAGACAGGCGCCGACAGTGACGATTCCGGCGAACCATGCGCGGACGCGCCCGAACCGGAAACGTTCCGGGGCGGACACCAGGTTGATCGGGAAGTCCCCCACCCAGGCATTCTCTGCCCATCATCTGCCCGCGGCGTTGGCAATTGCGGCGAATTGTCGGGAAGCTGGAGGTGAGGGAACACTCGCCGTCGTCTCGATGTTGTGCGAGCGTTGGTTCCTGTCGGCGGCGCGATCGTGTGGGGAGCGTGACGTGGATCTTCTCCAGGAGTACCGCAGGGCGACCTTCTTCTTCGAGTCCGGCGATCCGCTCGGCGCCGCGAAGCTGCTCGAGCCGATCGTGGAGGCCGAGCCGCACAACACCGCGGTCCGGCAGCTGCTGGCCCGGGCCTATTTCAACTCGGCGCAGCTGAACGGCGCGGAGACCCAGCTGCGCGTGCTGATCGAGCACGATCCGTCCGATCACTACGCGCACCACGTGCTCGGCCGGACTCTGGAGCGGGCCGGTCGTTTTCGTGAGGCGCTGCCGCACCTGCGGCTGGCTGCTGCCATGAAGACGCAGCCGGACTATCAGGAGGCATTGCGCAGGGTCGAGACCTGGCTCGGCAAGAACGACGCCGCGTAGGGTTTCTGATCGTGAAGCTGAAGCTGGATCTGCACGACATCTTCAACAAGGGCCACGAGATCGACCGTGCCCTGCGAGGTGTCATCGACGAGGCCATCCAGAAGAAGGCCGCGATGGTCGAGATCATCCCTGGCAAGGGAAGCGGAGCACTGAAGAAGAAGGTGCTCCGCTTCCTCGACCAGAAGGAGATCAAGCAGCTCTACCACCGGGTGGAGAAGGACGGCGACAACTGGGGCCGTCTCTTCGTCCACTTCCGGCACGACGCGCCGACCGGCCGGCGTGGCAGGGGACGCTAAAGCGTGTAGGACTTGGCGATCGCCACCATCTCGCTGCTGTGCGATCCCAGGACACCCACGCCCGGCGGCCGGGCCTGGAACCCGGGGATGGTCGCCACGTCGTCGGTGGCGTCCATCGCCCGGAACGTGACGGGTCCGGTGCCCCGGACCGTCAGAACGATCTCGACCCCCTCGGCCGGCGGCGCGTGGAAGACGAACCCGAAACCCCAGCCGTCCCCGGCGACCCCGGTCACGTCGACCGGACGGCCGGCGACTGTCGCCCGGGTGACGGCCGTGGCCTCGGCCACGTGCAGCGTCACGAACCGGGCCGGTCGCTGAGGCTTCAGCGACAACCGCAGCGTGCGTTCACCGGACGAAGCCGAATCCCCGGACAGGGTCAGCAGCGGCGGCGGGAGGTCGGACCAGGCCGTCGCCGGACCACTCCGCAACTCCTCGTCGCCGAACGCCGGCAGCGAAGCGGTGACCGTGGCGGCCGGCTCGGTGAGGTACTGCGCCGTCCAGTCCTGCGGGTCGGCCTCGTGGCTCAGCCAGCGGGCCTGCTGCGTGTCGGCGTCGAGGGCGTACATCAGGTGGGTGAGCGACGGATGCTCCTCGTCGAACCGGTCCACGGCCAGACCGGTCGCGGTGCAGGCCAGCACGGCGAGCAGGGCGATCACGGACGGGACCGCGCCGAGCCGCCGGGCCGTCAGCGCCTCCAGGCCCCGGGCGCCGCCCGCCGCCGGGTGGACCAGGTCGACGACCGGTAGCAGCGCGAGACCGAGCAGCACGGTCAGGAACGCGCCGACCCCGGCCATCGGCATGCCCAGCGCGGGGAAGAGCATCAGCACGGTCGGCAGCAGGATCACCACGGCGACCACGGCGCCGAGCGCGATGGCGGGCACCGCGAGCCGCGGCACGCTGATGGCGAGAACGGCCGCGAGGGCCCCGGCCAGGGCAGGCAGCGAGGCCAGATAGGCGCCACCGGGCGTCACCGCCGCGAGCACCACACCGAGCACGGCCAGCCAGCCGAAACCGGCCACGGCCAGCGCGGCCGGGCCGATCCTGCGGCGCAGCAGCGCGTACCAGGCGAGGACGGTGAACGCGGCCAGCGCGATCACGGCGAGCCGGTACCAGAGTGGACGGTAGGGGTCGATCGGGAGGCCGCCGTACTCCGGGCGGATCACGACGAGCAGTGCCCACAGACCCTGGGCCAGGGCCGGGGCCAGCACGATCGGGATCAGTGCCAGGCCGGCTGCCGCTGCCATCCGGGGGCCGGTGGCGCGGTGCTGTCGGCGTACCAGGAGGGCAAGAGCGACGACCGCGACCAGAGCGAGCACCGCGAGTGGCCAGACCAGCGCGCCCGGGTAGCTGACCAGCAGCCCCGGCACCGGGAAGTAGGTGGCGTCGCCGCCCTCGCCGATGCCCGCCAGATCCCGGCCGCCGAGTTCCCGGAGCACCGCGAGGGTGTTCGCGCCGTGATGCTGCAGGCTGGCCCGGTTCATCGACTCGGGGGTGTCGGTCGGCGCGTGGTAGACCGCGGCGCCGTCGATGTAGGCGGCGTTCAGCCCGAGGAAGCCGGCATCCAGGAACGGGGTGAAGTCGGTGTCGTTCGGCAGCAGGCGGTAGATCTCGACAGCGAACGAGGTGCCGACCGGCTGCTTCGCGTGCGCGTACGCCCCGACCAGCTTTCCGTTGTTCTCCGAGGTCTCGAACATGATCGCCGGGCCGTCGCTGCCGCGGGCCTCCAGGTTGAGGACGACGCCGCCGTCCCGGGCCAGCGGGTGCTGGTCGACGAACGCCTTCGCACCGCAGAGACAGGCCTCCTCGGCGTCGGTGAGCACCAGCACCACATCGTTGCGGAGCTTGTCGCCGGCGCTGGTCAGCGCGCGGGCGATCTCCAGGATCGAGGCGGTGCCCGCGGCGTCGTCGTTGCCGCCCGGGCCGACCTGCGCCGAGTCGTAGTGGGCGACCAGGAAGATCCGTCCGGTCGAGGCGGCGCCGGGGATCAGCGTGACGACGTTGCGGACCCGGGCCAGGCCGGCACCGCCCGCGCTCGCCGACAGGGTGCCGCCCTGGATCGTCACGGTGTCCTGCGACTCGGGGGACAGACCGAGGCCGCGCAAGGTCTCGATCAGGTGGTCGTGCACCTTCTCGTTGGCCGGGCTGCCGGCCGGATGCGGCACCGCGGCGATCGTGCGTACCTCCGCGAAGGCGCGCTCGGCGCTGAACTCGCCGGCCGGGGCCGAGGCGGGCAGCGGCGCCGGCGGGGTGATCGACCTGATCGCCGCGAACCCGGCCAGGGCCAGGACGGCCAGCACCGCTGCCGCGGCGATCCCGCGGCGTGCGGGCCTGGTGAGAGCGAAGTCACGCATGGGTGACATCTAAGCGCTCGATGTCACCGGCGGGTACCCCGAAGATCCATTGGCGCGGGCGATAGCGTGGTCCGGGTGACTACTCCGCTCGACCCGGCCGCTGTCATCGCGGAATTCATCGACGCGGTGTCCCCGTACAACCCCCATCCGGACGCCGCGCCCGTCGCCGTCGTCGGCGTGCGAACCGCACTCGGCGAGGACGTATTCACCCTGAGTGATCATGTGGTGCGCGCTCTGTGCCGTGCGCTGGTGTCCTATCGCGATCCGGAGGACCGGGGGAACTGCTCGGCCTGTGGCGGGCGTCATCTCGATGAGAACCTGCACTGCCGGGACTGCGGCCAGTTGCATGGCATCCTCGGTCAGGTGATCACGGAGCATGCCCGCCGGATCGCGACCGAGAACGACGGCTCCAAGTGATCCCAGGTCACGACGTGGTGACGCGAGTTGTGGTCACGCTCGGAGTGGTACACGATTTGCGGGTCACCTATGCGGCGAGTGGGGAATCGGAATGACGGAGCGGTCGCTCGCGCCCTCGCGGTACGCGGCGGACCAGCTGGAACGGTTACGGATCCTGCTCGTCGAGGACGACGAGGGCGACGCCTTTCTCGTTCGTGAGCTGCTCACCGAGGCGGACGCCCCCTTCGAGCTGACCGTCGCCAGCAGCCTGCGTGAGGCGCGTGAGCGGCTCGCCGGCATCGAGTGCATCCTGCTGGACCTCGGCCTGCCCGACGCCCAGGGCATCGACGGCCTGCGCAAACTGCTCGCGGCGGCCGAGGGCGCCGCGGTCTGTGTGCTCACCGGCCGGTCCGACGAGCACCTCGGTGTGCAGGCGGTCGCCGAGGGCGCACAGGACTATCTGGTCAAGGGCCAGGTCGACGGCGTCCTGCTGGTCCGCTCGCTGCGGTACGCGGTCGAGCGCAAGCGCGCCGACGAGAACGCCCGCCGGCTGCGCGAGGTGGAGCTGCTGCAAGCCGAGTCGGCCCGCCTGGAGCGAGGTCTGCTGCCGCAGCCGCTCATGCAGACCGCCGAGGTCGGTGTCGAGACGTTCTACCGCTCCGGTCGTGCGCTGGGCCTGCTCGGCGGCGACTTCTACGACGTGGTGCAGGTCGGCGACGACCGGCTGCACGTGATCGTCGGTGACGTCTGCGGGCACGGCGTGGACGAGGCCGCCCTCGGCGTCGAGCTCCGGGTCGCCTGGCGTGCGCTGGTGCTCGCCGGCGTCCCCGAGGAGCAGGTGCTGCCGTCGCTGGAGCAGGTCCTGATGAGCGAGCGCCGGGCCCGTGAGGTGTTCGCCACGGTCGCGGCCGCGGTCATCGACCTGTCGTCGAACCGCGCCACGGTCCGCCTGGCCGGTCACCCGCCGCCGGTGGTGCTCTCCGGTGGCCAGGCCCACCCGGTGGCCGCGCGTACGGGCATCGTGCTCGGGGTAAAACCCACGCCGACGCCCGCGACGGAGTTGGAGTTCACCGGTGACGACTGGTCCCTCTTGATGTATACGGACGGCCTCATCGAGGGGCACACCGGCGTCGGCGCCGAGCGGCTCGACGTCGACGGGCTCTGCAAGCTGCTGGACGAGCCGGCCGCCCGCGAGGTGCCGCTGGCCGGGCTGCCGCCGTGGCTGGTGGCCCGCGCCGACCAGGACAACGGCGGCCCGCTCACCGACGACGTGGCCATGTTGCTGATCTCCCGGGGAGGTGGACGGTGAACCTGTTCAACGCGCGTAACTGGACGCTGCGCCAGAGGATCATCGCGCTCTGCGTGGCGGTCGGCGTCGTGCTGGGCGGCCTCGGCGTCTTCGCCGCGGCGACCGCCGCCGCGAACAACCGCCAGGTCGACGACGTGCTGAACCGGGCGAGCCCGATGCGGGCCGCCGGCGAGACGCTGAACACCGCCCTGGTCGACCAGGAGACCGGCGTCCGCGGCTACGCGATCACCGGCGAGGATCGCAACCTCCAGCCGTACGAGGTGGGCCTCGCCGACCAGGAGCGGCAGATCGCCCGGATCGAGACGCTGCTGCGCCCCGAGGACGACGACATCCGCAATGCGCTGGCGATGGTCAAGGCGCGGGCCGACACCTGGCGGGCCGAGGTGGCCGAACCGATCATCAAGGCCGTGCGTGAGCAGGGGCCGGAGGCCGCACAGGCCATGGTCGAGGCCTCGGACACCGCCGAGTTCGACGCGGTGCGCACGGCGGTCGCCGAGATGCAGTCGCACATCCAGGTGCTGCGGACCGCCTCGGCCGACGCGGCCCGCGACTCCAGCCGCACCATGGTCGCCATCGAGATCGCGGCCGCCGTGATCATCGTGCTGACCGGCGCGTTCCTGCTCTTCCTGCTGGACCGGGTGGTGACCCGGCCGATCACCGACCTGGCCGCCCAGGTGCGCCAGGTGGCGGCCGGTGACTACGACAAGCACATCGAGAGCCGGCAGGGGTCGTCCGACCTGGTGGCGCTCGCCGCCGACGTCGACCGGATGCGCCAGCAGATCGCCAGCGAGCTCTCCGAGGTCCGGGACGCGCGCAGCCACGTCGAATGGGTGAACCAGCAGCTCAAGACGCAGACGGACGAGCTCACCCGGTCGAACCGGGACCTCGAGCAGTTCGCCTACGTGGCGTCGCACGACCTGCAGGAGCCGTTGCGTAAGGTGGCGAGCTTCTGCCAGCTGCTGCAGCGGCGCTACGCCGGTCAGATGGACGAGCGCGCCGACCAGTACATCGCGTTCGCCGTCGACGGCGCGCAGCGGATGCAGCGCCTCATCAACGACCTGCTGGCGTTCTCCCGGATCGGCCGGCTCACCGCCGGTTTCACCGAGGTCGACCTGAACAAGGTGCTCGGTGACGTGAAGTCGCAGCTCGACGCGCGGGCCGGCGAGAACGCCGAGATCACCTGGCCGGAAATGCCCACAGTAGAGGGTGAGGAGCCGCTGCTCACCACGCTCTTCATGAACCTGATCGGCAACTCGCTCAAGTTCGCCCGTCCGGACGTCCCGCCGGTCGTGACGATCACCGTGGAGCGCGACGGCGGCGAGTGGCAGATCAACGTGCGGGACAACGGCATCGGCATCGAGGCCGAGTTCGCCGACAAGGTCTTCGTGATCTTCCAGCGGTTGCACTCGCGGGACGCGTACGAGGGCACCGGCATCGGACTGGCGATCGTCAAGAAGATCGTCGAATACCATGGCGGTCGGGTCTGGCTGGACACCGATGTGCCGGAGGGCGCGTCGATCCACTTCACGCTGCCGGTGCTGCCCGGTACGGAGGACCCCGAGACACAGGCCGAGGAGCGAGAGGTGGTGGGAGCATGAGCATGGAGCGGGAGAGCGGTACTCCGATCGAGGTGCTGCTGGTCGAGGACGATCCGGGTGACGTCCTGATGACCCAGGAGGCGTTCGAGGAGCACAAGGTCCGCAACAAGCTCACCGTGGTGTCGGACGGCTCGGAGGCGCTCGCCTACCTCCGCCGCGAGGGCCAGTTCGCGGGAGCGGTGCGCCCGGACCTGATCCTGCTCGACCTCAACCTGCCGAAGCGGGACGGCCGCGAGGTGCTCGAGGAGATCAAGAAGGACGACGATCTGGGCCGGATCCCGGTCGTCGTGCTGACCACCTCCTCGGCCGACGAGGACATCCTGCGCAGCTACCAGCTGCACGCGAACGCGTACGTGACCAAGCCGGTGGACTTCGAGCGGTTCATCGCCGTGATCCGCCAGATCGACGAGTTCTTCGTCAGCGTCGTGAAGTTGCCGCCGCGTGCTTGATCAGGTCGCCGAGCTCATCCGCGAGGTCGCGCAGACGGTCGTCCTGCCGCGCTGGAAACACCTGGCCGAGGGCGAGGTGACCCAGAAGGCGCCCGGTGACCTGGTCACCATCGCCGACCAGGAGTCGGAGCGGGCGCTGACCCGGGGTCTCACCGCGCTGCTGCCCGGCTCGCTCGTGGTCGGTGAGGAAGCGGTCGCCGCCGACCCGTCGATCCGGGACCGGGTCGGCTCGGACGGCGCCGTGTGGATCGTCGACCCGGTCGACGGGACGAACAACTTCGCCGCCGGGAAGTCGCCGTTCTGCGTGATGGTCGCGCTGGTCCGGGACGGTGAGCCGCAGGCGGCCTGGATCCTGGACGTGGTCGGTGATCACCTGACGGTGGCCGAGGCGGGTTCCGGGGCGTACCGGGACGGGGTCCGGGTCAAGACCCGTACCGACGATCCGGGCGCCGGCGCGCTGCACGGCGTGATCTCGCACAAGTACTTCCCGGACGATCTGCGCGATTCCGTCCGGGCGAACGCGGCGGGTCTGGGCGGGCACACCCCGGGGCGGCACTGCGCGGGGTACGAATACCCGGCCGTCGCCACCGACGAGCAGCAGTTCGCGATGTTCTGGCGGATCCTGCCGTGGGACCACGTGCCCGGTTCGCTGATCGTCGAGGAGGCCGGCGGCACGGTCCGGCACTGGGACGGGTCCGCCTATCGGCCGACGAACCGCAAGCGGGGTCTGCTGGTCGCCGCCAACGACGAGATCTGGGCGACCGTCCAGGGCACGCTGTTCCCGGATGGGGCCCCGGACGTACCGGAAGGTTAGGAAGACGGGCGTGTCGACGTACCTGGATGGGATCTTCGGTCTGAGCGGGCGCACCGCGGTGGTGACCGGCGGCAGCAGCGGGATCGGCAGGGAGATCGCCCTGGCCCTCGGCCGTTCCGGCGCGCGTGTGGTGATCGTCGCCCGGCGCGAGGCGCCGATGGCCGAGGTCGTCACCGAGCTGCGCGGACACGGTGTGGAGGCCGGCGCGATCTCGGCGGACCTGGGCGTGCGTGAGGCGATCAAGGCCACTGCCATCAAGATCATTGAGTCGTACGGGGAACCCGACATCCTCGTGAACTCCGCCGCCGTGAATCTTCGTCCCCCGATGGCGGAGTTGACCGACGACGTCTGGGACCTGACCCTCGAAGCCAACCTGACGGCGCCGTTCCTGCTCGGGCAGGCGTTCGCGCCGGCGATGGCGAAGCGTGGCTGGGGGCGGATCATCAACGTGGTCTCGCAGCAGGCGTTCCGGGCCTACGGCAACAGTGGGGCCTACGGCGCGGCGAAGGCCGGACTGGTCGGCCTCACCCGGTCGCAGGCCGAGGCGTGGTCGGCCGACGGTGTCTGCTGCAACGCGATCGCGCCCGGTGTGGTGCACACGCCGCTCACCGAGCCGGTCTTCGCCGATCCCGCGAAAGTGGCGGCACACGCGGCGCGGACGATGATCGGGCGCAACGGCCTGCCGACGGATTTCGGTGGTTGTGCGGTGTTCCTGGCGAGTGATGCGGCACGCGCCGTGACGGGTCAGACACTGTTCGTCGACGGTGGATACTCGGCAACCTGATCGATCTCCCTTACTCCAGGTCCGGCGCGGTAAAGTACCGGCGCTCCCGACTTGGAGGTATCCGTGGCGGCCAGATTTCCGCGCCGATGCACCGCCCTGCTGGCTCTGCTCGCCGCCGCCGTCGCGGTGATCCTGGTGGCGCCCTCGTCGCCGGCTCTCGCCGAGCCGGACAGTGAGGGCGGCACCAAGAAACTGCGTACCGCGCTGGAGACCGCCGCCAAGGGGTACGACTCCGCGAAGACGAAGCTGGCCTCGTCGAAGAAGCGGCAGAAACAGCTGACCGCGAAGCTCAAGGAGTCCGAGAAGGCCGCCGACGCGATGACCGAGCAGGTCAGCGAGCTGGCGAACCGGTCGTACCAGATGGGCCGGGTCAGCACCGTGAGCATGCTGCTCAACAGCAGCTCGCCGGACGGCTTCATGGAGCGGATCCAGAGCCTCGACATGCTCGCCCAGGTCGACAGCCGGATGCTCGCCGACTACCGCGACGAGGTCGAGACGTCGAAGCGGGCCAAGGCCGCGCTGGACGCCGAGATCAAGGAGCAGAAGAAGCAGGTCGACGTGATGGCCCGCAAGAAGAAGCAGGCCGAGCTCGCCCTGGCCGAGGTCGGCGGCGGGGCGGCCGGTGGATTCGTCGACGCCGACTCCCCGGCGGCGAAACCGGCGCCGCGCAACTCCGACGGCTCCTGGCCCAAGGAGTCCTGCACGGTCAACGACCCGACCTCGACCGGCTGCATCACGCCGCGGACCCTGCACGCCTACCAGGAGTCCCGCGCCGACGGCTTCAAGCGCTACACGGTCTGCTACAGCTCCCGTTCCTCCGGTGAGCACCCGAAGGGCCGGGCCTGCGACTTCTCGGCGAACTCCAGCACGTTCAAGAACGCTGCGGCGACCGGTGGGGACAAGGCGTTCGGTGACCGGCTGGCCGCGTACTTCGTGAAGAACGCGTCGGAGCTCGGTGTGATGTACGTCATCTGGTACCGGCAGATCTGGATGCCGAGCACCGGCTGGCGCGCGTACAGCGCAAGCGGTGGACCTGCGGCGGTGCACACGAACCACGTACATCTCTCCATGCTGTGAGGGTTGCTATTCCGTGCTCTTCCGGTTCGGAACCGAAAGTGCGGCGCTAGCGTTCCGAAGAGGTACGGGCCGAACCCGTGACCGCAGACTGGAGCCGTATGGACCACCACCGGTGGATGAGCCACGCCGTCGACCTGGCGCACCGCTGCCCGCGTTCCGAGACCGCCTTCGCGGTCGGGGCGGTCATCGTCGACGAGCACGGCCGGGAGATCGCCTCCGGCTTCTCGCGGGACTGCTCCGCGCGCGTGCACGCCGAGGAGTCCGCCCTGAACAAGGCTGCCGGTGACGGCCGGCTGTCCGGCGCGACGATCTACAGCACCCTGGAGCCGTGCTCGGAGCGGGCCAGCCGGCCGCACGCCACCTGCACCAGCCTGATCATCGCGGCAGGCATCCCGCGGGTGGTGATCGCCTGGCGCGAGCCGGACATCTTCGTGCACTGCGAGGGCGTGGCGCTGCTGCGTGCCGCCGGCATCGAGGTCGTCGAGCTTCCGGAGTTCTCGCTCCCCGCCCAGGCACCCAACCTGCACCTCGGCGTGTTGGCGGGCCGCCACTAAGGATCTTCGCAGCGTGCGCCGGTAGCATCCGCGCGGTGGAGAACCCGCCGCGCGCCCTGCCCTCCGCCCTCGCCTCGGCTCTGGCCTTCGGGTCGAGCGGGGCCGTCCTCGTCCTGGAGATCGTCGCGCTGCGGCTGGTCGGGCCGTACGTCGGCGTGACCCTCCAGGTCAGCAGCTCGGTGATCGGGGTGGCCCTGGCCGCGATCGCCTACGGCGCCTGGCTCGGTGGCCGGCTCGCCGACCGGTTCGACCCGCGGGCACTGCTCGCCCCCGCCCTCATCCTCGGCGCGATCGGCACCGCCGTCACCCTGCCGCTGGTCCGCTGGGGTGGCGAGCTGCTCCGCGGCGGCGCCGCCCCGGCCGTGCTGCTGCTCGCCGCGCTCGCCATCTTCCTGCCCGCGTTCGTGCTCTCCACGATCGCGCCGATGGTCGTGAAACTGCAGCTCGGCGATCTGCGGCAGGCCGGCAGCGTGGTCGGCCGGCTGTCCAGTATCGGCACCCTCGGCGCGATCACGGCGACCCTGGTGACCGGTTTCGTCTTCGTGGCCACCATGCCGAGCAGCGCGATCGTGCTGAGCCTCGCCGGGCTGCTCGCCGTGAGCGGGCTGCTGCTCGGCTGGTGGCAGCGCCGGGACCTGCCCGGTTCGCCCCGGACACGGGCCGCGCTGGCAGCCGTCGGTCTGGTCGGCGCCGGTCTCGGCGCCACCTCGCCCACGCCCTGTGACGTGGAGACCGCCTACCACTGCGCCCGGGTGCAGGCCGACCCCACGCGGCCCGGTGGGCAGACGCTGATCCTCAACTCGGCGCGTCACTCGTACGTCGACCTCAACGACCCCCGCTACCTGGAGTTCGAGTACGTCCAGTGGATCGGCGCGGTCGCCGACACCCTGCCGGCCGGCCCGGTCGACGCCCTGCACCTCGGCGGCGGCGGGTTCACCGTGCCGAACTACCTGCGCGACACCCGCCCCGGCAGCGATCAGCTGGTGCTGGAGCTCGACGGTGGCCTGGTCGACCTCGACAAGCAGAAACTGGGCCTGGTCACCGGCCCCGACCTGCGGGTGCGGATCGGCGACGCCCGGGTGGGGCTGGCCGCGCAGTCCACCGGGACGTACGACCTGGTGGTGGGGGACGCGTTCGGTCATCTCGTGGTGCCGTGGCATCTCGCGACGAAGGAGATGGCCGATGACGTGGCGCGGGTGCTGCGGTCGGGCGGGGTCTATGCCCAGAACGTGATCGACTACCCGCCGAACCGCTTCATCCGGGCCGAGGTGGCGACGGTCGCGGCGGCGTTCCCGCACGTCGCACTGATCGCGCCACCGGAGGCGATCGCCGGGGGGACCGGATCCAACTTCGTGATCCTCGCTTCGAAGAGCCCGTTGCCGCTGGACGGTGTGCGTACGAGATTGGAGGGGGTCTCGCTCCTGGCCGGCGCCGAGCTCGACGCCTTCGTCGATGACGCCCGGGTCTTGACCGACGACTACGCCCCGGTGGATCAGCTGCTGGCGGGCTGAACCGGGTTTCCTTTGTTTGCGGCACTGCGGACCGGCGCTCGGGCGAGAATCGGCGCATGGCGCGAACGGAGCGAAACGGGCAGGGCGGATCGCTCCGCATCGCGGGGCGCTACCGCCTCGTGGAGAAGCTCGGCACCGGCGGCATGTCGGTGGTCTGGCGCGGGTACGACGAGACGCTCGGCCGCGACGTCGCCGTGAAGGTGCTGTCCCCGAAGCTGGCCGAGGACCGGACGTTCCGGGACCGGCTGCGGCAGGAGGCGTTCGCCGCGGCCCGGCTCTGCCATCCGCACATCACCGGGATCTTCGACTTCGGTGAGGCGCGGATCGCCGAGGAACTGACCGTCCCGTTCGTGGTGATGGAGCTGAACGACGGCGAATCGCTCGGCGCGCGGATCGGCCGGCAGGGCTCCCTCGACTGGCGGGAGGCGGTGGGTATCGCTGCCGAGGTGGCGTCCGCCCTGGCCACGGCACACGCGCGCGGGGTCGTGCACCGCGACGTCACGCCGGCGAACGTGATGATCACCGGGACCGGGGCGAAGGTCGTCGACTTCGGCATCTCGGCGGTCGTCGGGCAACGGGACGCCGCGCCGGACGGCAGCCTGCTCGGGACACCCGCGTACCTCGCCCCGGAACGTCTCGGTGGCGCGTCCGTCTCCCCGGCCACCGACGTCTACGCCCTCGGCCTGCTGCTCTACCGCGCGCTCACCGGCCGGATGCCGTGGCCCGCCGAGAACACCGCCGAAGCGCTGCGCGCCCACCTCTACTCCGACCCGGAACCCGTCCCCGACCTGCCCGGCATGCCCGCCGGCGTGGCCGCCATGTGTATGCGCTGCCTCGCGAAGAACCCGGTCGACCGGCCGGCCGCCGCGGAAGTGGCCCGTGCGCTGGCCGCCACGATCGGGCTGCGGCCGATCATCGCGCCGCTGCGTACCGGGGAGGGGCCGATCGTGCCGGCCGCTCGCGCGGTGGCGCCGGTCCCCGGTGCTCCCCGCACGTTCGCGGCACTGAAGTTGCGGACGGGACTCAAGGTGCGTGCGGCCCTGCGGATCGGTGGCGTGCGCCCTCTCGGCGGTGGCCTCTTCGTCGGCGGGCTCTTCCCCGGCCGGCGCCTGCGCGACAAGTCCACCGGCCGCCGGAGCCGGATGCCGGCGATCGCCGCGCTGGCCACCGTCGTGATGCTCGGCTCGACCGCGCTCAGCTGGTCGGCCCGGGAGGAGTCACGGGACGTCGAGGGGACGCAGACCACCGCCGCGGGAGCGGCCGACGCCGCGGTCGGCGGTGCCCGGGTGACCAGCACGCCGAAGGGCCGGTGTGCGGTGACCTACCACGTCCGCCGTGACTCGGGCACCGACTTCGAGGCGCGGCTCACCGTGGTCACGACGGCGGCCGAGAACGTGCGCTGGCGGGTCGAGTTCCGCTACCCCGGCACGCAACGCCTGGTGCCGGCGTCGAAGGCGATCAGCCAGCAGGGCCGCCGCGTCGTCGTGAACGGCAAGGGCCGGTCCAAGTCGATCGTGCTGCACGGCGGCTACCGGGAACGCAATCCGCTGCCGCTGTCCTTCGCCGTGGACGGGCTGCCGTGCCGCGCCGAGGTGCTGGGCAGCGTCAATCCGGGGGCCGCCAAGAACAACTCGGTGAGCGCCACGACGGGTGCCGTCAGGGCGCCGTCGAAGCCGGGGAAGCGGAAGCGGGCGCCTGCGAGGGTGCGGAAGGCTCCTCCGCCGTCTCCGCCGCCCGCCACCAAGCGGCGGACGGGTTTCTCCCTGGCGCTCTGATCTTGGTTAGGGTCGGGGGATGACACGACTCGCAGTGGTCACCGGCGGCGGAACCGGCATCGGCAAGGCGACGGCGGGCATGCTCGCCGGCGAGGGCTTCGACGTCATCATCGTGGGGCGGCGCGCCGACGTGCTCGCCGACGCGGTGAAGTGGATCGGGCCACAGGCGAGCGCGGTCACCGCCGACGTCGCCGACCCCGCCCAGGTGCAGAGGGTCGTCGAGGCCGTCGGCGACCGGGACCTCGACGTGCTGGTGAACAACGCCGGGGCGTACATCGCCCACGACGAACAGACCCTGGAAGGCGTCGCCGAGCGCTGGCGGGCGAACCTCGACTCGAACGTGCTCACCGCCGTGCTGACCACCACGGCCCTGCTGCCGCGCCTGCGCCGCCCCGGCGGGAAGATCATCCTCACCAGCTCGATCGCGGCGCAGCGGGGCGGTGGCGGGCCGTACTCGGCCGCGAAGGCGGCGCTGCACGGCTACGCGCTCGACCTCGCCACCGGCCTCGGCAGTGAGGGGATCACGGCGAACGTGATCTCACCGGGATATGTCACGGACAGTGAGTTCTTCACCGGGCGGATGACCCCGGAGGGTCACCAGGCTCGGGTGAACGCGACCTTGATGAAGCGGGCCGGCGAACCCGGCGACATCGCCGAGGCGGTGCGCTGGCTGGTCGGTCCCGGCGGCGGTTTCGTGACCGGCCAGATCATCAACGTCAACGGGGGCTCGGTCCTCGGTCGTTGAGGTCGCCGTCTTCGAAGGGCCCCTCGCCCGGTTCGTTCGTCCGGAAGCGCAGCGCCGACCATCGCTCGTCGATCGCCACCTGCCCGCACGGCCGCATGTCGTAGTCGGCCACGATCGGCCACAGCGAGTCCCGGTCGATGTCCGCCTTGTTCCCCTTGGGGTACGCGATCCAGAACGCCCCCGGCTTGTCCAGGTCACCCCGGTGCTCGGCCAGCTGTTCCCGTACGCCCCGGGCGTCCTCGACGAACAGCACGGCGGTGCCGGCGGTGGCGAGCACGGCGGTCTCGCGTACGCCCTCGGGCATCGGTGTGAGCAGCGGAAGGCGGGCCGGTTCGTTCAGCCACACGGTCGAGTTCGACTTGATCAGCAGCTTCTCGGCGATCGTCTTGGTCATGACACCGAGATTTCCACCCCGGCCGTCGTCCTTTGCCGCTTTCGGAGAAGGCGGCCTGTGGATAACTCCGGGCCCGGTCCATGGCCCTGGTAGACATGCCGGGTGACTGATGCAACGCAGGACCGGGCCGCCGTCCGCGACCGCGCCGAAGCGGTCCTCCGCCGCCTGGCCGGTGACCACGCGAAGCTGCGCGAGGACCAGTGGCGCGCGATCGAGGCGCTGACCGTCGACCACCGGCGGGTCCTCTGCGTGCAGCGCACCGGGTGGGGCAAGTCGGCCGTCTATTTCGTGGCCACCGCCCTGCTGCGGGAGCAGCAGCGCACCGGCCCGACGGTGATCGTCTCGCCGCTGCTGGCCCTGATGCGCAACCAGGTGGAGGCGGCGGCCCGCGCGGGCATCCGCGCCCGCACGATCAACTCGGCGAACCTCGACGAGTGGTCGCTGATCGAGGCCGAGGTGCGGGCCGGCGAGGTCGACGTCCTGCTGATCAGCCCGGAGCGGCTCAACAATCCAGACTTCCGCGACAACGTGCTGCCCGGCCTGGCGTCGAGCACGGGTCTGCTGGTGGTCGACGAGGCACACTGCGTCTCCGACTGGGGTCACGACTTCCGCCCCGACTACCGCCGTCTGCGCACCTTCCTGGCGGGCCTGCCGGCGCACACGCCGGTCCTGGCGACGACAGCCACGGCGAACGCGCGGGTCACCGCCGACGTCGCCGATCAGCTGGGGGAGAAGGACACGCTGGTGCTGCGCGGCCCGCTCGACCGGGATTCGCTGCGGCTCGCCGTCCTCGAGCTGGCCGACCCCGCACACCGGCTGGCCTGGCTCGCCGATCACCTGGACCGGCTGCCGGGTTCCGGCATCGTCTACACGCTGACGGTCGCCGCCGCGACGGAGACGGCGGAGTTCCTGCGGTCGCGGGGGTTCGCAGTCTCGTCGTACACCGGGCAGGTCGAGGACACCGAGCGCCGCGCCGCGGAGCAGGACCTGATGGACAACAAGATCAAGGCGTTGATCGCCACGTCGGCGCTGGGCATGGGGTTCGACAAGCCGGACCTCGGGTTCGTCGTGCATCTCGGCGCGCCGCCGTCGCCGATCGCCTACTACCAGCAGGTGGGCCGGGCCGGCCGGGCCGTCGAGCATGCCGAGGTGGTGCTGCTGCCCGGTCCGGAGGACGCCGCGATCTGGCGTTACTTCGCCTCCCTCGCCTTCCCGCCGGAAGACCAGGTGCGTGCGGTCCTCGCCCAGCTCTCGACCGACCGGCCGATCTCCACCCAGGCTCTGGAACCCCTCGTCGACCTGCGCCGGACCCGGCTGGAGCTGATGCTCAAGGTGCTCGACGTGGACGGCGCGGTGCGTCGCACGCGCGGCGGCTGGCTCGCCACGGGAGAGCCGTGGGCGTATGACGGCGTCCGGTTGCGCCGCGTCGCCGAGGCGCGCTCCCAGGAGCAGAAGACCATGATTTCGTACGCCGGAACGACCGCGTGCAGGATGGAGTTCCTCCGCCGTTGCCTGGACGATCCGGAGGCCGCGCCGTGCGGCCGCTGCGACAACTGCGCCGGTCCACTCTTCGACGCCGAGATCTCGTCGGCGGCGCTGGCGGCTGCCGACGCGTTCCTGGGCCGGCCGGGCGCCGAGATCGCGCCGAAGAAGATGTGGCCGACCGGTCTGGCCGCGGTCGGCGTCAGCTTGAAAGGCAAGATCCCGCCGACCGAGCAGATCGAGCCGGGCCGGGTCGTCGGCCGCCTCTCCGACCTGGGCTGGGGGAGCCGGCTGCGGGGTGTGGCCGGTCCGGAGTCCGCCGACGCGCCGATCCCCGACGATCTGGCGGCCGCGGTGGTCGAGGTGCTGAAGTCGTGGGCGCACGGCGACGACGCCTGGAAGCAGCGCCCGGTGGCCGTCGTGGCGGTCGGCTCACACCGTCATCCACAACTTGTCCACAGCCTCGCCGAGCACATCGCGACCGTCGGCCGGCTGCCGTTCCTGGGCACCCTGACCTCGAATCATGCGGGGGAGGAGTCGGCGAGGGGCAACAGCGCCCAGCGCGTACGCACGTTGCACGACGCGTTCACCGTCCCCGCCGATCTGGCCGCCGGCCTGTCCGGGCCGGTGCTGCTCGTCGACGACCTGGTCGACTCCGGCTGGACGATGACACTGGCCGGCCGGCAGTTGCGCCGCGCCGGGGCCGAGGCGGTCCTTCCACTGGCGCTGGCCATCGCCGGCTAGGGCTTCGGCTGTGCGGACGCCGGGCTCGGGCTTCGGCTGCGCGGACGCCGGCTCGGGCTTCGGCTATGCGGACGCCGGGTCGGCGAGGCTGCCGAGGATGGCGTTCCGGGTCGGTCGTCTGTCGATCTCCATGAACCGCTGGGCGCCGGCGAGCGGCTCGAAGCCGGACCGGCGGTAGACCTCGTGCGCGTCCCGGGTGGCGAGCAGGAAACGCAGGATGCCCCGCTCGGACAGGCTCTCCAGGACCGAGTCGATCAGCCAGGTGCCGAGGCCGTGGCCCCGGTGTGCCGGGTCGATGAAGACGTCGCAGATCCACGCGAAGGTGGCGCCGTCGGTCACCACGCGGGCGAAACCGACCTGCTCTTCCTCTTTCAGGATCGCGTCCTCATTCAGGATGGAGAACGGCAGCGAGCCCTCGATCGAGCGTGCCACCACGTCGCGTTCCCGCCCGGCCGCCCAGTAGGACTCCTCGGAGAGCCACCGGTGCACCCGGTCCAGGTCGACGCGTTCCCGGTCCTCGGTGAGGACGTACTGCCCGTTCCTGCGATCAGTCACGGCTTCGGAATCTACCCAGGACCGACGATCGGGGTTCATACGGGTGGGGGGTATGGTTATGGTATGTCCGGGTCCGCCCGGCGCTGACTGGAAGGGATCGACGATGGCGGTGACCAGCACCTACCAGGTGACGGGCATGACCTGCTCGCACTGCGTCCAGGCCGTGACCAAGGAGATCTCGGCGCTGCCCGGCGTCGCGGACGTCCAGGTCGACCTCGCCTCCGGTGGCGTGACCGTGACGAGTGAGACGCCTCTCACCGACGACGCCGTGCGTGAAGCGGTCGACGAGGCCGGCTACGAGCTAGCGGATGCCTGACCCGGCCCCCTCCACTGCGCACACCGAGGACGATCCCGTTGTCCTGGGGTCGGTGGGTGGTTCGCCCTCGGTGCCGCAGAACGCCGGCTTCCGGTTCGCCGCCGTCGGGGCGCTGCTGATCGTCGTGCTCTTCGCCGGCTATGGGCTGGGCCGCCTCAACAACGGCACCGCGGCCGGTACGTCGGCGGTCACCACCCGGGCCGCCACGCCCACTCCTTCGTCGTCGGTGATCGACGAGAGTCAGCCGCACGTCCACGGCACCACGAACCCGGTCCCCGCCGCGGGCGCGGGCGTCGCAGTCGGCGGACTGTCGCTCAGCTCACAGGGGCTGACTTTGACCCCGGTCGAGACCACGTTCCAGGCCGGCCGCCGGCAGAGACTCGAGTTCACGATCCACGGCCCCGGCGGCGCGCCGGTGACCACCTATGCCGTGGTGCACGACAAGCCGCTGCACCTCATCGTGATCCGCCGCGACCTCACCGGCTTCCAGCACCTGCACCCGGAGATGTCCGCCGACGGCACCTGGAGCATCGACCTCACGCTGAGCGAACCGGGCAGCTACCGGATGATCGCCGACTTCACCGCGCTCGTCGGCGGTGCGGAGATCGCCACCACGTTGGGTAGTGATCTGACGGTCGCCGGCGACTACGTGCCGGTCGCCCTTCCGGACGCGGCACGAGCGACGACCACGGAGAGCTACCGGATTTCGTACGAGGGAACGCCCGGCACCGCATCGACCCAGCCCCTCCTGATGACCGTCACCGACACAGCCGGCAAACCGGTCGCCGTCGAGCCTTATCTCGGCGCGTTCGGGCACCTCGTCGTCCTGCGGCAGAACGACCTGGCCTACGTCCACGTGCACCCGGAGAACCAGCTGGTCGACGGCAAGGTCAAGTTCTGGCTGGCCGCGCCGAGTCCCGGCACCTACCGGATGTTCTTCGACTTCCAGGTCGCCGGGAAGGTCTCCACGGCGACCTGGACGGTCGTCGTCAGCTGAGCATCTTGGCCAGGGCCGGTGTCACGCCCCACTGATCGGTGAGCTGCGTGTACTCGTCCCGCTGCTCGGCGGTCGGTGCGGCGCCGGTGCGGCGGGACCGCAGCAGCAGGTTGCGCGGCGTGTGCGCCGAGTCGATGAACTCGACGACGTCGACGCGGTAGCCGTTGAGCCGCAGCAGGCCGGCGCGCAGCGAATCCGTCAGCACGTCGGCGAACCGCTCCCGGAGGATGGCGTGACGTGTCGTCTCCCCGTACGGAAAAGGGGTCTTGACGTTCTTGAGCTGCGCCGCGATGTCGTGGTGGCAGCAGGGCGCCGCGAGGACCCACTTCGCCTCCCAGCGCACCGCGCGGGCGAGGGCCTGGTCGGTGGCGGTGTCGCAGGCGTGCAGGGCGAGGACGAGGTCGGGCGTGAAGGGCAGCGCCGCCTCCTCGATGGTGCCGGCCACGAAGCTCACCTGATCGGAACAGCCGAGCTTCTCCGCGACGGCGGTGTTGCGTACCCTCTGATCCTCGCGGACGTCGACCCCCACCACCTCGACCTGCGCGCCCCGCGCGGCCAGGTATCGGTAGGCGGCGAAGGTCAGGTAGGCGTTCCCGCAGCCCAGGTCGACGACGCGCAGCGGCGACGGCAACTCGTCGGGGAGCGTCGCGGCGAGCGCGCGGAGGAAGGCGTCGATCTGCCGGCGCTTCGCGGCGTTACCGCCGATCACTTCGAAGAGCGGATCGCCCGGATCGAGCAGCCACTGCTTGGCCCGATCGTGGGTCTGCTCGGCGGGCTTCGCGACGACCGCGGCGGCCCGGTGGATCTGAGCGTCGCCCTTCTTCGTGATCCGGACCTGCACCGTCGCCGACTCGGTCTCCACGTGCCAGTTGCCGAACGGCTCGGCGAGCAGCTCGTCGAACGCGGCGGCCGCCTCGGGTCCCGGCGCGACGTTACGGGTGAACGGCCGCGAGCCGTCGTCGGTGACGATCTGTAGTCTCGGCCCGGACTTGAGGGTCACCGGGCGCACCTGCGCTCTGGTCACGGAGGGTACGTGCCCGCGACGCCGTCCGGCCGCGACGGCCCGAGTCAGGCCCGGAGCGAGCAGCAGCTCCCGGACCTCGGCGAGTGCTTGATCGAGCGGTTCTGGCATGTCGTCCATTCTGACGCGGTCTCTCCGGCGGTTCTTTTCTGGCGCTGTTCTTTGTGGCGCTGCTCTTTGTGGTGCTGCTCTTTGTGGCGCTGCGCGGCTAAGTTGATCGTCGGCGAGAGGAGGTACCGGCGGATGACGTTGATGGCCGGCCTGCTCTCTGCCCGGATGCGCGAGGTGACCCGCGAGCCACGGGCGATCGCGCGGCGCAGCAGGTTCGTCGAGGGGCTCGCCACCGGACGGCTGCCGCTGGCCGCCTACGCCGAGATGGCCGCACAGCACTGGTTCATCTACGAGTCGCTGGAACTGGCCGCCGCCGCGATGACCGACGACCCGATCGCCCGGCGTTTCGTCCACCCGGAACTGTTCCGCGTCCCGGCCCTCGAAGCCGATCTGCGGTTCCTCTACGGTGCCCGCTGGCAGAGCCGGATCTCGGCGCTGGCGGCGACCACGACGTACTGCACCCGGATCCGCTCGGCCGCCTACGACCGCGCCACCGGCTACGTGGCCCACCACTGCACGCGTTACCTCGGCGACCTCTCCGGCGGCCAGTGGCTGGGCCGGCAGCTGGTCGAGGCGTACGGGTTCCGCCGCGAGGGATACCGCTTCTTCGTCTTCGAGGGGGTGGACCCGCCGCTGTTCCGCGACCGATATCGCGACCGGCTCAACGCTGTCCCGTGGACCCGCACCGAGCAGGACGCCTTCCTCGACGAGGTGGCGGCCGCCTACCGCCTCAACATCGACCTGCTGGCCGAGTTGGAGGACCGCTGGCGCTGAGCGCCGCCGGTCGTGCCCGAAAACGGACGGAGCACGGGACCATCCGTGGTCCCGTGCAGCGAATCGATCAGGCCTCGGCGGTGCCGACCCCGGTGTCCGAGCCACCGGTCATGCCGGCCTCAGCGGGGGCGGCGTCCGGGCGGCGACGGCGACGGCGACGCGGGGCGGCAGCGCCCTCGGAATCACCCTCAGAGGCCGCCTCGGCGGGCGCAGCGGCCGGAGCATCCGACGACGAGGCGGCGGAGGCGGTGGAGTCGGAGAACGACAAGGACGTGGCAGCGGTCCGCCGCCGCCGGGTCCGGGCGCGAGGAGCAGCAGTGCCCTCCTCGACCGCGGCGTCGTCCTGAGCGACCGGACTCGGCGCGGCCTCGGTCGCCGTCGTGACGGCGTCCGGCCCCGAACCGGCAGGCTGGTCCTCGCCCACCCTGCGGCGGCGACGCTGGCGCTTGGGACGCTCGGCGCCCTCGTCACCGGTGGCAGCGGTGCTGTCGGAGGACGGCCCGGAGAAGCCTCCCCGGGTACGCGAATTGCGCCCGCGCGCCCGCGGCGCCCGGCCACGACCAACGCTACCCAGGTCCTCCTCGACCTCGGCGGCGAGCCCGACCCGGCTGCGGTCGGCAGTCGGCAGGGTGCCCGAGACGTCGGACGGGATGTCGAGGTCGGCGTAGAGCGCCGGGCTGGTGTGGTAGGTCTCCGGCGGCTCCGGCATGTTCAGCCCGAGCGACTTGTCGATCAGCACCCAGCGCGGCATGTCCTCCCAGTCGACGAACGTGATCGCCGATCCGGTGGCGCCGGCCCGGCCGGTGCGGCCGATGCGGTGCGTGTAAGTCTCCGGGTCTTCCGGGCAGTCGTAGTTGATCACGTGGGTGACGCCCGAGACGTCGAGCCCGCGAGCCGCGACGTCGGTGGCGACCAGCACGTCGATCTTGCCGGTACGGAACGCGCGCAGCGCCCGCTCCCGCGCGCCCTGGCCGAGGTCACCGTGCACGGCCGCGACGGCGAAGCCACGGAAGTCGAGGTCTTCGGCGACCCGGTCGGCGGCCCGCTTGGTCCGCGTGAAGATCATCGTGAGGCCGCGTTCCTTGGCCTGCAGGATGCGGGCCACCATCTCGAGCTTGTTCATCGGATGGGTGCGGTAGACGACCTGCTTGGTCAGCGGCGAGGCGCCGCTGTCCGCCGTGTGGCCGGCGTGGATCGTGACCGGGTTGTGCAGGAACCGGCGGGACAGCGCCACGATCGGGTCCGGCATGGTGGCCGAGAAGAGCATCGTCTGACGCTTCTCCGGCAGCATCGCCAGGATCTTCTCGACGTCCTCCAGGAAGCCCAGGTCGAGCATCCGGTCGGCCTCGTCGAGGACGAGCGCGCGCACCGAGCCGAGCTTCAGCGCCTTCTGCTTGGCGAGGTCGAGCAGGCGGCCGGGGGTGCCGACCAGGATCTCGACGCCCTTCTTCAGGGTGTCGACCTGCGTCTCGTACGCCACGCCACCGTAGATCGGCAGAACGCGGACGCCGCGGGTGCTGCCGGCCGCCGCGAGGTCGCGCGCGACCTGGAGACCGAGCTCACGGGTCGGAACGACGATCAGGGCCTGGGGAAGGCCGTCGGCGCCCTCGGACGGCGCGAGGACGCGCTCGAGCAGCGGGAGGCCGAAACCGAGGGTCTTGCCGGTGCCGGTGGGGGCCTGACCGATCAGGTCGGTGCCGCGCAGGGCGATCGGCAGTGCGTATTCCTGGATGGCGAACGCGTGGGTGATGCCGGCCTTGGCCAGCGCCTCGACGGTCTCGGCACGCACGCCGAGCTCGGCGAAAGTCGGGCTGTCCGGGCGGACCGGCGCTCGACTGGTCACAGGTACTAGAGCTTGCTCATTGTCGGTCATGAAGTTTTACGGGTGCCCTCTCGTGGTGCGCCCGTCGGAGTCTTGGGCGCGGTCTGTTTTCGGCGCGGGCCACACGCTGTGAAGCGGGCCGCACGCGCGATCGCCGTGTGAACGCGAGCCCGGCGGGCTCGGCGGCGGGTCGATTTGACAAATCGACGGGACGGCGACAGCACAAGTCTACCCGACCAGGGGCCGGGCGCACCCGAGAGCAAGTTACGGGAGGGAACCCTGCGACCAGGGTCCCCTCTCGTCGTATTTCAGCGCGTCGTGAAACCGAACGGGCGGTGCGACGCCTCGGCGATCTCCACGTAGGCCACCTTGGCGATCGGGATGATCACCTTGCGGCCCTTCTCGTCGGTGAGCGTCAGGACGCCGTCCTTGGCCAGAGCCTCGGTCACCGCCTGCTCGACCTCCGCCGGGGTCTGGGCGCTCTCGAGCACCAGCTCACGCGGCGACTGCTGCACGCCGATCTTGACCTCCACGGGGCCCTCCTCTGTCAACCGTCTACCGGACGAAGGCTATCCGATTTCCGGCGGTGTTCCGGCCGTTGAGCCGCCCTGGAGCGGGAAGCTCGCGATCCCGCGCCAGATCAGCGCAGCTACAAGCGATTCGGCTTCAGCTTTGGGCGTACGCCGGCCGTTGGCGAGCCAGAACTGGGCGGCCTGCCCGGCCGCCCCGGCGAGGCCCGAGGCGAGCAGCTCGGCCTGGTCCGGGCGGAGCCCGGTGTCCGAGATGATGGTGTCCGTCACAGCGGCGATGCAGCCCTGCTCGACGCGCTCGACCCGCTGGCGCACCTGAGGGTCGTTGCGCAGGTCCGACTCGAAGACGAGCCGGAAGGCCTCGCTCTCGTGATCCATGAAGTCGAAGTAGGCGCGGACCGCGCCCTTCACTCGCTCCTTGTTGTCAGGGGTGGCCAGCATGGCGCCCCGCACCTTGGCGATTATCGCGTCGCAGTGCGTGTCCAGGAGGGCCAGGTAGAGTTCCAGCTTGCCGGGGAAGTGCTGGTAGAGGACGGGTTTCGAGACTCCTGCCCGCTCCGCGATGTCGTCCATCGCGGCGGCGTGATAGCCGTGCGCGACGAAGACCTGCTGCGCGGCGGCCAGCAACTGCTTGCGGCGCGCCGAACGTGGCAGGCGGGTGGGTCGAGCGGTCTGTGCCCCGCCGGACGCAGCGGTCATTTCTCTTCAACCTCCAGGGGGTCGGTCCCCGCGGTTCTTTCGTCGTGGATTGCCCGGATCGGCGCTCGTCGCGGTCGTGCGGGCAATTGTCGCGACGCTGCAACTTATCGCCACTGCAACCACACGGTAGCCTCAGCGGGGGCGAGCGAGGAGCACGCGGTGGATGAATCAGGGCATTCCGGAGACGCCGGAGCCGCAGCGGGTGGCAACGGCGCCGACTCGCGTGACCGCAGTCGAGTGAACGGGTGGGCGAACGCCGAAGGTCCGTGGGCGAACGCGGGCGCGGCGACGGATCAGGAGGCCGATGTGCCGTCGTGGCGTCGTCCGTCGGAAGGTCGCCCGTTCGGGCGTCAGCAGTTCCCGCCGGAGCGTCCGTTCGGATCCGCGCCGTCCTCGGCGGTGCCCGCGCCGTACGGTGAAAACCCTCCCGAGATTCCCCCGTCCGTGGTCCCCGAGCTGCCTTCGGTGCCGCCGGCCGCCGCGCAGCCTCCCGCGCCGTGGCCCGGTGAGCGCAGCCGCCTCGCGGAGATCCTCGGCCACCGCCGCAACCCGGGCCCGCCCGCGCCGACGTCCGGTCCGGTGCCGCCGGTGAGTCCCGGCCCGCTGCCGAGCAGCGCACCCCCTTACCCGTACGAGGGGGACCTCGACGACACCTATGGCAACGGGCCCCGCGCCGCCGTGCCGATGGCCCGGCCCGACTGGGTTCCGGCCGCCGAGCCGACCTCGACGCCGCCCGCGCCGGCCGAGCGCTCCCGGCACGCCCTGGTGACCGACACCCTGGCCCAGGGGCTGCCGCAGGTGGAGACTCCGTCGGGTGAGAACCCGGCCGCAGTGGCCCGCCCGACGTACGATTCGGGCGGCTACCAGCGCCGCTACGAGCCGGCGCCGGCCGCGTTCCCCCCAGCCACCGATGACGTCAGTCCGTTCTCCGCTCCCGCGGCGTACCCGCCGGCCGCCGGCCGTCCCGATGAACCGGGCGCCGAGCCGGACAGCGGGCTCGTCGCCGCGGTGACCGAGAACAGCGGCGCCCTGCCGCAGCGGGTGCCGGCGCAGCCTGACGTCCCCCGAGTTCCGGAGCCGCCCTCCGTGGAGCCATCGGCCGAGGCGCCCGCCCTGGCGCGCATCGCGACGCATCTGCGCCGCGGTGACGTCGTGCCGGCGCAGGAGCGGCAGGAGGGCTTCGACGTCCAGGACATCCTGGCCGCGGTGCGCGAGGTGGCCGGTGTCCGCGACGCGTCGCTGCGGGCCACCCCGGCCGGCGCGCACAGCCTGCGGCTCGACCTCTCGGACGGCGCCGACCCGGCCGAGGTGAGCCGCCGGGTGGCCCGCCTGCTGCAGGAGCGGATGGGTCTGGACGCGGCGATGCCGGCGGACAGCCCGCTCGCCCCGATCCCGGCAGCGCCCACCTCGGCGCCGCCGATCCCCGGCCAGACCCGATCCGGTCGTGCCTCGGTCCCGGCCCCCGCGAAACCGGCCCCCGCGAAACCGGCCCCCGCGACACCGGTCTCCGCGACACCGGTCTCCGCGGTGCCCGCCCCCGCGAAACCGGTGTCCGCGCCACCCCAGCTGCCGCCCGCACCGGTGTCCACGCCTCCCGCTCAGCGGTCGTCGTTCGTCGAGCGCGCCTCGCTCGTCCCGGTCGACGCGAGCAGGCCCCGCCCGCTCGACCCCGGTGACAGCCCCGGCCCGCGCGTCGTCATCGAGAACGTGCACGTCAACACGTTCGGCGCGGACGCCAGCGTGGAGGTCCGGCTGCGTGCCGGCGGCCGTGCCGCGTCCGGTGTGGCGACCGGTCCGGCCGTCGACGGATACCTTCTCCGCCTCTGCGCCACGGCCACCGCCGGTGCCGTCGACGAGCTGCTGTCGACGTCCCAGAACGAGCACGGCCCGGCTCGCTGCTTCGTGGAGCACGCCGCGTCCGTCTCGTTCGGGCAGATGCAGGTGGCGGTCGTCGTGCTGCTGCTCTCCTGTGACGGCGGCTGGGTCGAGCAGCTGGCCGGTTCGGCGGTGGTGACCGGCGACGACCGGCACGCCATGGTCCGCGCCACATTGGCCGCGGTGAACCGTCGGCTTGAGGCACTGTTGGCTTGATGAAGGGCGCGATACTGGCCGACGACAGCGTGCTGTTGGCGGCGGACGAGATCCCGCCGCCGTGGCCCGCCCGCCGGGTCGAGATCGGTGGTTCGATGCTGCACGTCCGGGACACCCCGGGCCGGTCCGGTGCCGAGCCGGCGGTCTACGTGCACGGCCTCGGTGGCTCCTCGCAGAACTTCACCGACCTGGCCGGCCTGCTCGCCGACCGGTTCGACGGCCAGGCGGTCGACCTGCCCGGGTTCGGTTACAGCGACGCGATCCCGCGGTACTCGATCCCGGCGTTCGCGGCCACCCTGATCGACTATCTGGAGCACGCCGGTCGTGGCCCTGTGCACCTGGTCGGCAACTCGCTCGGCGGTTCGATCTCGGTTCGCGTCGCGGCCCTGCGACCGGACCTCGTCCGTACCCTGACGCTCGTCTCTCCGGCGATGCCGTTCCTGAACCCGCGCCGGACCGCGCAGGGCCCGGTGCTGCCGCTGCTCGCGCTGCCCGGCGCGGAACGGCTGATGGCGTGGGCCCTCACCCGGGTCACCGCCGAGCAGATGGCCGAGCAGGTCCTCGCCGCCTGCTTCGGCGACACCACGAAGGTGCATCCGCAGCGCCGTGCCGAGGCGATGGAGGAGATCCAGCTGCGCTACACCGTGGAGCACTACCCGAGGGCCTACCTCGGGACGCTGCGCGGCCTGGTGAGCAGCTTCCTCCGGGCGTATCTTCCGGGGGAAGACTCGCAGTGGCGCCTCGCGGCCCGGGTGCAGGCCCCCACGCTGGTCATCGGTGGTCTCAACGACAAGCTGGTGGATCCGCGGGTGCCCGCCCAGGTGGCGAAGGCGATCCCGGACAGCCGTCTGCTCATCCTCCCGGGTGTCGGTCACGTCGCGCAGATGGAGGTTCCGCGGCTGGTGGCGCGGGGCATCGTGGGCATGCTCGACGACGTGCGGCAGACCGCGGCCGGCTGAGTCTCAAACCTTTCACCCGGCTCCTGTGGGCCTCGCCGCACTTGATCAACTTCCGGTGGGCGCGATCGACAGCGTGTGCCAGTGTGAGAGGCCCATGATCTCTTCACCACCGCCCACTGCGGACCGTCCGGACCGGTGGCGCCGGACCTGGCTGGTCGTCCTGGCGCTGTCGCTGGCGGTGCTCGCCGCCGTGATGATCGGCAACCAGGTGACCGCCGAGCCGCAGTCCCCGGTCGCGGCGTCCTCGCCTTCGCCTTCGCTCTCTCCGTCGCCGTCGCCCTCGCCGTCCCCGTCGGCCATCCCGACGGAACCCGTTCTCGAATCGGCCTCGGCTTCGCCCTCGGTGACCGATCCCTTTCCGGGGGCGGGCATCCTGCGCCTGTCCGGGTCGGTGCCTTCTCATGGTTCAGGCGATTTCCTGTACGCGGGGAAGCGCTCGTCGATCTTCGGCAGCAAAGGCCAGGTCCGGCGTTTCCGGGTGGCGGCCGAGAAGGGCAGCAACGAGGACGTGGAGGCGTTCGCGGCCCAGGTCGCCGCGATCCTCGGCGACAAGCGGAGCTGGATCGGCAACGGCAACGTGCGGCTGCAGATGGTGTCCGGCAGCGAGAAGGCGGACTTCACCGTCTACCTGGCGACCCGGGACACGGCCGGGCAGCTGTGCCTGCGAGGCGGGACGAACATCCGGGTAGGCGGCGTGCCGTACACCTCCTGTCGCGCCACCGGTAAGGCGGTCATCAACCTGGACCGCTGGCGGCTCTCCGCCAAGCCCTACCTGGACGCGAAGGTCGACCTCGCCATCTACCGCCGCTACGTGATCAACCACGAGGTCGGGCACGAGCTGGGCCACCATCACGAGGGCTGCCCGAAGGCCGGCGGCCCGGCCCCGGTCATGGTCCAGCAGACGCTGACCCTGCGCGGATGCAAGCCGTACGCGTGGCCGCGCCGCAACGACCGCAACTTCGCGGGCCCGGCGCTGTGACCGGGATCTTCCGGTAGGAAACGCGAAACTCCTGTGACAAGCGCCTACTCGTGGCAGGCTGGCGCTTGCTATGGCAAACGCGACAAATGGTCCCGCTGATCCTGGCGCCCCCACTGCCGGGCCCGCTGCGGCCGGGCTTTCGGCCTCCGGCCGCCCCACCGAGCGCTCCCGGGCCGAGGCCGCGCTGCTGGCCGGCCTGCGCCCGGCACGTGTAGGCGCCCACCGCGCCGCCGACCCGGACGACCACGGCCGGCAGTACGTCACCGACCACGGCCGGCAGCGCATCACCGGCGACGGCGGCGACGGCGGCGACGGCGGCGGGGGCGGCGACGGGGGCGGCCCGCCGGAACGCGGCCGCACCCTGGCCGCGACGGCGACCGGCCGAGCCGTGGTGACCGCACCCGTCACCACCGGCCCGGACGCTTCCGAGAGCCGAGCCGCGGTGAAGCCGGCCGCCAGGGGTACCGCCCCGGTGAAGGCGACCGGTTCCGCGAGGCCGCCCGCCGCCACCGGTTCCGCCCCGGTGAAGTCGACGAGCGCCGCCAAGCCGCCGACCGCGTCCGGCAAGGCCCCGGTGAAGTCCACCAGCACCACCAAGCCGTCATCCGCGGCCAAGCCCACCGGCACCACCAGGTCGTCGTCACCGGCGCCGGCCAAGCCCGCCGGCGCCACCAAGCCGTCGTCGCCCGCCGCCAAGTCGACGAGTGCCGCCAAGCCGTCGTCGCCCGCCGCCAAGTCGACGAGCGCCGGCAAGTCGACGAGCGCCGGTAAGCCGTCCGCGGCCGGTTCCGCGCCGGTCAAGTCACCCGCGGTGAAGTCGACGTCGAGCCGCAAGCTCGCGGACGAGCCGCCGGCTGGCAAGTCCACCGGCCGCAGTGCCCGCAAGAGCACCTCGGCCGCCGTCCAGCCCGAGCCGGCGCCACCCGCCAAGACGGTGCGTCGCGCGGCGGAGAGCGTTCGCAAGCCGGCCGCGTCCAAGCCCGAGCCGAGTACCCGTGCCAGGACTGCCGCCGAGGCGAAGAGCGCGCGCGACGCGGCCACCAGGGCTGCGCTGGGCGTGGGGCCCGCCAAGGCCGTACCCGAGAACCGCGCCACCCCGGCCCGCGTCCGGTCCGTCGAAGCGGCGCTGGAGGCCCGTACGGGCGCTTCCGCGAAGACGCCCCGGACCACCGCCAAGCCCTCCAAGGTCGCGACTTCCGCGCCCGCGTCCTCCAAGGCGGCGCCTTCCACGTCCGTGCCGAAACGCGGCGGGGGCAAGCGTCCCGCCGTGGCCGCCCTCCCGGCCGCCGAGGAGATCACGCCCGCCGAACCCGCCGAGATGACCCGCGGCATCCTCGAACTCGCGGCCGAACGCCTGGCTGCGTCCCGCGCTACCGAGGCGCAGCGCGCGGACGAGGACGAAGCGGCCGGCTCGCCGTTCCAGGCGCCCGGTTCGACGGTGTCGCGAGGGACACCGCCGGCGCGCTGGCAGCGGCCCGGCTCACCAGTGGAATCCGCGCCGTCCGACCTGCCCGAAGTGCGATGGGATCAGCCCGAGGCCGCGTACACCGGCCTGCCCGAGGTCCGCTGGGATCAGCCCGAGGCGGGACACGCCGGCCTGCCCGAGGTTCGCTGGGATCAGCCCGCGGTCACGCATGCCGACGTCCAGGACGATCAGTGGGATCAGGGCGCGGTCGTCGATGCGCCGTGGCCGGAGCAGGACGAGGGCGGCCGGGCTCCGGCCGGCCTCCCGGCGAGTCTCCGGCTCCCGGCCGAACTCCCCGACGACCTCTGGCCGCCCGCTGCCCCGGCCGAGCCGGAGAACATCTACGTGCCGCCGGTCCGCGACGAGGACCGGCAGGAGACGACCCAGGACGACGACGGCAAGGAGACGACCCCCGACGACGCCTGGGGCGCGCCGCAGCCTGACGCCGAGACGTCGATCCACGAGCGGGCCCTCACCTATGAGCAGGTCCTGGCCCAGGAACAGGCCGTGGAGACGACGGCCGAGCGGTTCTACCCACCGGAGCCGCCGCTGAGCGCTCTCGGTCAACGGCTTCAGGGGCAGGCCGCTGATCCCGAGCACGGCTTCCTGCCGGGCGGCCTGGACGGCGGCGAGCACGGTGGCCGGTCGCTGTCCGAGGAGACGGCGAGGGAGGCTGCTCCTTCGCCACGGGCGCGGCAGACGATGCGGAGGCGTCGCCGCACGGTGCTTCTCGCGTACATCCTCGTGGTCGCGGGTGTTCTGGTGGCCGGACATCAGCTTCGCGAGCAGCAGGAGCGCGCGAATCAGCCGGAACCGGAGGCCGCTCAGCCCGCTGCGGAACCGGCGATGCTCGGTGGTGCGGCGCAGGTGCCGGCGGCCACTCCGGGAGCGGCGACGCCGGAGCCGCCCGAGCAGGATTCGTCCACTCAGGCGCCGGTGACCGAGGAGAAGTCCGGAGGAGACGGCGAGTTCCGGTACGCGAAGGGCCGAGGCCCGATGCTCGGCTCGGGCGGCAAGCTGCACCGTTTCCGGGTGGCGGTCGAGGAGACTGTTGACGGCACGGCGCCGGCCGAGTTCGCCGAGGTGATCGACGAGACGCTGGGCGACGATCGGAGCTGGGTGAGCGGTGATCGGATGCGGCTGCGCCGGGTGCCGGACGCCGGCAAGGCGGACTTCACGATCTACCTGGCCTCGGCGGACACCTCGGAGCGGATGTGCGCGACCGGTGGCCTGCACACCGAGGGGTTCACCTCGTGCCGCGTCCCCGGTCAGGTGATCATCAATGCCGATCGGTGGGCGGACGGCATCCCGGACTACGAGGGGCACCTCGACGAGTACCGCCGCTATGCGCTCAACCACGAGGTCGGCCACGAGCTGGGACATGGACACGAGGCGTGCCCCGGCGAAGGTGAGAAGGCCCCGGTGATGATGCCGCAGACGTACGGCCTGAAGGGTTGCACCCGCAACGCGTGGCCGTTCCTCGACGGCGAGCGGTACGCCGGTGAGCCCACCGTCTGAATATTCCGCGATCCCGCATGTCGGGCCCGTGTCCCTCGTCATGGGCGTGTTGCGTGTCAACGAGCAACAATGGTCGGCGATCCTTACCACCGAACCCGGGGAGTGAACTGTGGCTCTGCCCCCGCTCGTCGAGCCGGCCGCCGAGCTGAGCATCGACGAGATCCGCCGCTATTCGCGACACCTGATCATCCCCGACGTCGGGATGGACGGGCAGAAGCGGCTGAAGAACGCGAAGGTGCTCGCGGTCGGCGCGGGCGGCCTCGGCTCGCCGACCCTGCTCTACCTGGCCGCGGCCGGCGTGGGCACGCTCGGCATCATCGACTTCGACACGGTCGACGAGTCGAACCTCCAGCGCCAGATCATCCACGGCGTCTCCGACATCGGCACGCCCAAGGCGGAGTCCGCTGCCCGGAGCATCGCCGAGGTGAACCCACTGGTCAACGTGGTCATTCACAACACCGCGCTGGACCGCGACAACGTCAAAGAGATCTTCAGCCAGTACGACCTGATCGTCGACGGCACCGACAACTTCGCGACCCGCTACATGGTCAACGACGCCGCGGTGCTGCTCGGCAAGCCGTACGTCTGGGGCTCGATCTACCGCTTCGACGGCCAGGCCTCGGTCTTCTGGGAGGAGCACGGTCCCTGCTACCGGTGCCTCTACCCGGAGCCCCCGCCGCCCGGCATGGTTCCGAGCTGCGCCGAGGGCGGCGTCCTCGGCGTGCTCTGCGCGTCGATCGGCTCGATCCAGGTCAACGAGGCGATCAAGCTGATCACCGGCATCGGTGAGCCGCTCGTCGGCCGCCTGATGGTCTACGACGCCCTGGAGATGGAGTACCGCAAGATCAAGGTCCGTAAGGACCCGGACTGCGTGCTCTGTGGTGAGAACGCGACGCTCACCGACCTGATGGAGGACTACGACGACTTCTGCGGCGCCGTCTCGGTCGAGGCGCAGGAGGCGACGTTCAACGCCACCATCACGGCCCGGGAGCTCAAGGACTGGCAGGACTCCGGCAAGGACATCTTCCTCGTCGACGTCCGCGAGCCCGCCGAGTGGGAGATCAACCGGATCCCCGGCGCGACCCTCATCCCGAAGGGCGACATCCTGTCCGGTGCTGCGCTGTCGCAGTTCCCGCAGGACAAGCAGATCGTGCTGCACTGCAAGTCCGGTGTCCGCTCGGCGGAGGCGCTCGCCGCGCTGAAGTCGGCCGGCTTCAAGGACGCGGTGCACGTCCAGGGCGGCATCGTCTCCTGGGTCAACACGGTCGACCCGTCGCTGCCGTCGTACTGATGACAATCACTCTAGGGAGTTGCTCGGACAACTCCCTAGAGTGATGGTTCAACGTCACAGATGTGAGATCGGGCGGGCGATTCACAGTTTCGGACGGTAGCGTCACCACAGTGGTCGATATAGACGCCGCCATCGGGTACGTGGTAGCCCACGGTGACCCGGTCGAGCGCGCTCGCCTGTCGTACCTCCGGACCGGTCAGCCGGCGCCGGAGGATGTCGTGGACCGCATCGCCGCCGGGCAGATGCCGGAAGGCGGCTGGCCGGCTTCGGCCGAGGGCGCGGTCCCATCCGTCGACGCGACCTGTTTCCGCCTGGCCGAGCTGGACGATCTCGGCAGCCTGCGCGGCCCGGTCGTCGAGCGCGCGCTGAACTGGCTGGCGGCCGCCCAGCGCGGCGACGGCACGTGGCAGGAGCACGAGGCGCTGGCGGGTGAGGCGCCACCGTGGGCGATGCCCGGTGACCCGGAGGCGACGCTCTACCTGACGTCGGTCGCCGGGTTCTGGCTGACAGCCGCCGCTGTCGAGGCAGACCCCTATCAAACCCGTTCGCCGTACGGAGAAGCGCTCGCCCGCGCCGCCGCCTGGGTGGTCTCGCAACTACATCCGGACGGCACCTGGCCGTCGTTCCTGGCCGCCGGCTGGCACAGCGCCGGTCTCCTGCACCAGCGGCAGTTCTTCTACGAGTCGGCGCGGGTGCAGATGGTGCTCGGCGAGCGGCTCCCCGACATGGCCCCGGCCGACGTGGCGTCGATGGCGGCCGCGCTGCGCCGGGTCAACCTCGGTGACGACTGGCTGCTGCAGAACGCGCGGAAGAGGCTGGCCGAGACGCAGCGCATCGACGGCGGCTGGGACAGCAACGAAGGCCCGCTCTTCGACGTCAACATCACCCTGACGGCGCTGCGGGCCTGTCGCTGACCACTCCCTGGTCTACGCCGCGACCGACTCCGCGGTCACCTCGACCTTGCCGCGCGTACCCCACGCCATGTTGACGCAGGTGAACATGGCGTAGATGCGCCACACCCGCAGGAACGTCCCGGCCCAGAGTGCGGCGAACGGCGTCATCGCCCAAGTGCCGAGCTGGTACCACGGCGACTCGTCGTTGCGCCTGATGCTCAGGTACCGCAGCATCACGCCGTAGTAGATGCCGGCCTGGATGAGCAGCAGCAGGAGCAGTGTCTTCCAGTTCGTCAGATCCTGTGTCGCGACGACGCAGACGACCGCGATCGACGCCAGCACGTACTGGATCCACTTGGTGACGTGGCCCCAGAAGGCAAAACGGCCGAGGGGCAGGTAGCGGAACCGCCACATGGAGCGGATGAAGGAACCCCGCATCCACCGGATCTGTTGGTTCTTGTGGTGCTTGAAGGTGGTCGGCATGTACGTGAACGCCCACGACGTCACCTGCTGGACGGTCTTTCCCCGCAGCAACGCGAACAGCGTCAGCAGCGAGTCGTCGCTGATCCGCATCTCCTGATCGAGGAACCTCTCGTTGAGGTACGCGTCGATGTTCTCGTCGACCACCTCGGCCCGGTAGTAGGCCAGGGCGCCGTAGTTGACGAGAACCGAGTTGAAGCGGGACATCACCGAACGGTCGCTGAACTGCAGCCCGACGTACCAGAGGTCCATCACCCGGGTGAAGAGGTTCTGCTTCGTGTTCGCGGCGGCCACCATCGAGGCCACAGACATGACCTCGGGGTCGGCGAACGCCTTGAGCGCCTCCTCGGTGGCCTTCGGGTCGAGGAGGCTGTCACTGTCGATCATCGCGTAGACGTGGCACCACGCGACGTGCTCCCGGGCGGCCATCTGAGCGTGCCGCTTGCCGCCGTTCGGCGTCCGGGTCCAGTAGCCGGCCACGCCGGCCCGGGCGCACTCCTGCTCGAACCAGTGCTGCAACTCGGTGTAGTCCACCAGATTGCTGCCGTCGTCGCAGACGCTGATGGCCTGCAGCGGCCGGGTCTGCCGGAACATCGACTCGATGGACTCACGGACGATCGTCGGGTCCTCGTTGTACAGCGGCATGATCACCGCGACGTCGAGCGCCTGCAACCGCTCCCACTGCCGGTCAGTGGCGGTGTGCGGCCGTTCGAAGTACCCGTAGACCGTCTGCGCGCACAGCATGACGAACAGGATCGCGTAGATGACGGCCAGTTGTGGCGTCCCCACGTGGGCGAACTGGTTGAGCGAGATGATGTGGTGGACACCCCAGATCACGAGCAGCGTGAGGACCACGGAAGCGCCGAGCAGGGCCCGGCGCTTCCGGTACGCCACCGTGAGGGGAGCCTTCTTGCTCCCGTAGATCATGCCTGGCCCGCGACCTTCCCGCGGCGGAAGCTCAGGCGGACCGCGGTCACGCCGAGCAGCAGCAGGCTCACGCCGACGCCCGCGACGATCAGCGGGATCGGGGCGTTGAAGGTCGCAGCGCCGACGCCTACGGCGACGGTTGCGGTACCGGTCTGGGGCAGGGACCCGTAGTTCAAGGAAATGCCTTTCGAGGGGGGTTTGAGCAGGTCCGTCAGACCGTCTGGCGGGATGCGATCCCGTTGAGGCGGTACGTGGTGTCGAGCACGGCGGGCTGACGATCGAGCCAGCTCAGCTCGGCGCCAGGGTGCACGGTGTGCACGACCACGAGGTCCCAGCGCGCCTCGGCCGGATGGTCCTGGCTGCGCATCTGCAGGCCGTCCACGGTCACCGTCTCGACGAACGGGTCCGAGTAGGACACCTGCGCGCCGCGTTGCGTCAGCTCCTGCATGATCTCCAGAGCCGGGGACTCGCGAACGTCGGCGACTCCCGGTTTGTAGGTGACGCCGACCACGAGGACTCGGGCGCCGCGGATACCGGCGCCGCGCTCGGCGAGCACCTCCCGGGCCCGTTCGACCACGCGACGCGGCCGGCCGGCGATCGCGGACATGGCCGCGTCGATCAGCGGGGAGGTACGCCGCTGACCGCGCATCTGCCACAGCAGGTAGTGCGGGTCACAGGGGATGCAGTGCCCTCCGACGCCGGGGCCCGGGTAGAACGGCATGAACCCGTACGGCTTGGTCGAGGCCGCCCCGATCACGTCCATCACGTCGATGTCCATGTCGCCGCAGGCGTCGGCGAACTCGTTGGCCAGCGCGATGTTCACGGCGCGGAACGTGTTCTCCAGCAGCTTGGTCATCTCCGCCGTCTCGGCCGAGGGGACCTCGTGCAGGACCGGAGCGACCAGGTTCAGCACCTGGACGGCGCGAGCGGTGCAGGCCGGCGTCGCGCCGCCGACCACCCGCGGGGTGCGCTCCTGCGGATAGACGGAGTTGCCCGGGTCGATGCGCTCCGGCGCGAAGGCGACGAAGACGTCCCGGCCGACCTCGAGGCCGCGGTTGCGGAGCGGCTCGATGAGCAGGTCCTTCGTGGTACCGACGTAGGTGGTCGAGGTCAGCATGATCAGCTGGCCGGGGACCGCCTCGTCGACCACGGCCCGGCAGGCCGCCGTCAGCGCGCCGAGGTCCGGCACCAGGTACTGGTCCACCGGAGTGGGCACGCAGATGAGGACGGTGTCCGCCTGCGCGATGGCCGCCGAGTGGCGAGTCAGGGTGAGCTGAGGGGAGTCGCGGTACTCCCGGAGGCGTTCGTGGTCGGCCGGTAGCAGGTCGACGTTGCCTACCTCGATGTCAGCGATCCGTTTCGCGCTGACATCGAGACCGATCACCGTGGTGTCGGCGGTGGCGAAGGCCAGGGCCGTCGGCAGGCCGACGTAACCGAGTCCGACGATCGCCACACATTCGCCGTAAGCCGTACCGAATGGTGCCGTGAGCGTCGGCCGTTCCGAGGTCGACAAAGACATTGAGAGTTACACCCCGAGTACGTGTACGTCCCCAAGGGTGCTGGCCGCACTGCCATGCACCGCCTGGAACGTGCCCGAGGACGCCGGTTTCGTCATTGGCTCCCCACCCGGACACGACGACCAGACTCGTCCCGGTGGATCTTCGCTTCGCCCGCAGCCGGAGGAATCCCGACTGCGGGCAGAAGATTGCCAGACTGCTGCCAGCATTTACACAGCAAAGCGGTCGCTCCGGGCGAAGCGGGCGTACCGGCTTGCTGGGCCGAACGGTTGAGTCAGCGAGTGTGACCGTTTCCGGTCACCACGTACTTGGTGGAGGTCAGCTCGGGCAAACCCATCGGGCCGCGGGCGTGCAGCTTCTGCGTGCTGATGCCGATCTCCGCGCCGAAGCCGAACTCGCCGCCGTCGGTGAAGCGGGTGGAGGCGTTCACCATCACGGCCGCCGCGTCGACGCCGGCCACGAAGCGCCGGGTCGCCGTGACCGACTCGCTGACGATGGCCTCGGTGTGGCCGGTGCCGTAGCGCCGGATGTGGTCGAGGGCGTCGTCGAGGGAGTCGACGACCGCCACCGAGATGTCGAGGGAGAGGAACTCGGTTCCCCAGTCGTCCTCGGTGGCGGCGACGACGGCGTCGTTGTACCCGGCGACCCGGGCGTCGCCGTGCACCGTGACGCCGGCGGCCTCGAACTCCTCCAGGATCAGCGGCAGGAACGAGTCGGCGATCTCGGCGTGCACCAGCAGCGACTCGGCCGCGTTGCAGACCGACGGGCGGTGCGTCTTCGAGTTGAGCGCGATGCCGAGCGCTTTCTCCAGGTCGGCGGTGGCGTCGACGTACACGTGGCAGTTGCCCACGCCGGTCTCGATCACCGGAACCGTCGACTGCTCGACCACCGTCTTGATCAGCGAGGCGCCGCCGCGCGGGATCAGCACGTCGACCAGGCCGCGGGCCCGCATGAGCTCCTTCACCGAGTCGCGGGTGGTCGCGTCGAGCAGCTGGATCACGTTGGCCGGCAGCCCTGCGTCGGCGACTGCCTTGCGCAGCACCGAGACGATCGCCGCGTTCGACGAGAACGCCGATCCGGAGCCGCGCAGCAGCGCCGCGTTGCCGGACTTGAGGCAGATGCCGGCGGCGTCGGCGGTCACGTTCGGCCGGCCCTCGTAGATCATGCCGACGACGCCGAACGGCACCCGGACCTGGCGCAGCTCCAGCCCGTTCGCCAGGGTGGAGCCGCGCACCACGTCACCGATCGGGTCGGGCAGGGCGGCGAGCTGACGCAACCCGTCGGCCATCGCGGCGACCCGGTCCGGCGTCAGGACCAGCCGGTCGATCATCGCCTCGGATGTGCCGTTCTCCCGGGCGCCGGCGACGTCGACCGCGTTCGCCGCGACGATGTCGTCGGTCCGTTCGACGAGCCGGTCCGCCATCAGCAGCAGCGCCTCGTCCTTCACGGCACGGGTGGCGGCGGCCAGATCGATGGCGGCGATCCGGGCGGCGGCAGCCTGCTCCAGCACGCTCATGGCGAACCCTTCTAGTCTCAACGCGTTCAGAATCAGAGAAGCACCAGGTCGTCACGGTGGACGACCTCTCGTTCATAGCCCGGTCCGAGCTCGGCCGCCAACTCCGGTGTGGACCGCCCGAGCAGCGCCGGTAGTTCCACGGCGTCGTAGTTGACGAGGCCGCGCGCCACCGGAGTGCCGGAGCCGGCGTCGACCAGGTCGACCGGGTCGCCCGCTGCGAACGACCCGTCCACCGCGGTGATCCCGGCCGGCAGCAGGGATTTGCGGCGGGCCACGACGGCGGCGACAGCACCGGCGTCGAGGTGCAGGCGCCCGCGCGGCGCGGTGGCGTGCGCGAGCCAGAACAGCCGGGCCGCGGGCCTGGACGGCGCGGCCTGGAACAGCGTGCCGACCTCTTCTCCGGCGAGCGCCGGGCCGGCGAGGGGAGCGGCGGTCAGCACCACGGGGATGCCGAAGCCGGTCGCGATCCGGGCGGCCTCCACCTTGGTGACCATGCCGCCGGTGCCGACCCCGGAGCGGCTCGGGGTGGTCACCACGATATCCGCTAGATCGGATTTGTCGGATACGACGCTCACGCGCCGCGACGACGGGTCCGACGGGTTGCCGGTATAGAGCGCGTCCACATCGGAGAGCAGGACCAGCAGGTCGGCGTCGGCGAGCGCGGCGACCAGGGCGGCCAGCCGGTCGTTGTCGCCGAACCGGATCTCCTCGGTGGCGACCGTGTCGTTCTCGTTGACGATCGGCAGCGCGCCCAGGTCGAGCAGTTTGCGCAGCGTGCGGTAGGCGTTGCGGTAGTGCGACCGGCGGGTCACGTCGTCGACGGTGAGCAGCACCTGCCCGACCGTGAGGCCGTGCCGGGCGAACCCCTGGGCGTACCGCCCGATCAGCAGGCCCTGGCCGACCGAGGCGGCGGCCTGCTGGGTGGCGAGATCGCGTGGCCGGCGGCGCAGCTGGAGCGGGGCGAGTCCGGCGGCGATCGCGCCACTGGAGACCAGGACCACCTCGCGGCCGGTCGTCGCGAGGCCGCCGAGGACGTCGACGAGAGCGTCGACCCGCTGTTCGTCGATGCCGCCCGTCGCGGTGGTCAGCGAGGACGACCCCACCTTCACCACGATCCGGCGCGCACCGGTCACCACATCTCGCACTCGGCCCATTCTGCTCGGCGGGCCGGTGTCGATCGCGGTCAGATCCCATATGGTGGCGATTGATGACACCCGAGGAGTACGTGGAGCGCGTCCTGAACCTGGTGGAGAGCATCCCCGAGGGGCGGGTCATGTCGTACGGCGCGATCGCCGACGCCCTGGCCGAGGTCTCGGGCCGCAACTCGCCCCGCCAGGTCGGCACGATCATGGCCCGGCACGGCGGCGGCGTACCTTGGCATCGCGTGGTGAACAGCAGCGGGCGGCTCCCACCCGGTCATGAGCAGGAAGCGCGTGCTCGGCTGCTGTCCGAGGGCGTGCCGATGACCGGCGATCGGGTTCGGATCAGGAAGGCGGGGTGGCAACCCGATGGAGAAGGGCCGGCCCAGTAAGACCGCGTGGAGCGCCGCGCGCTACCGGGCTGCACACCAGGTCATCGAGACGGGGTCGATCTTCCGGGACCCTCTCGCCGTACAGATCCTGAATGAACCGCAAGCGGATCTCCTGGCTGACGCCCCGCGGAGTGGCATGCGGCTGTTCATCGCGGCGCGGACGCGGTTCGCCGAGGATGCGATCGCCGCGGCGGTCGGGCGTGGCGTGCGGGAACTGGTGATCCTCGGGGCGGGCCTCGACACCTTCGCCTATCGCAACCCCCATCCGAACCTGCGCGTGACCGAAGTCGATCACCCGGACACGCAGGAGTGGAAGCGGCAGCGCCTGGCCGACGCGGCGATCGGCGTGCCGGAGAACGTCCGCTATGCCGGTGTGGACTTCGAGAAGGAGTCACTCAGCGTGGATCTGGACGGTCCCGCGTTCTTCCTCTGGCTCGGTGTCGTGCCGTACCTGACCAGCGAAGGGTTCGGCGAGACGCTGGCGTTCGTCGCATCGGCCGAGGGCAACGAGGTGGCCTTCGACTACGCGCAGTCGCCGGAACGGATGGCCCCTGATCGCCGGGACGCGTTGCTGCGGCGAGCCGAGCGGGTGGCGAAGATCGGCGAACCCTGGCTCACCTACTTCGAACCCGGCGAGATCGACGCCGAGCTGCGGAGCCGCGGCTTCACCGCGATCGAGGACCTGGGTCCGGCGCAGCTGGCGGCGCGCTACTTCGGCCGACCGGACGTGCCACCGGAGACGCCGGGCGGGCACGTCCTGCACGCAAGGCGCTAGACCAGGCCGGCGAACGTCGCGGCGGCGCGCATCTGGTAGTCGAAGAAGCCCCGCCGATCCTCGTCGACGGACTTGTTGAGCTGCCCGAACAGCTCGGCGCTGATCGCGCCGCAGAGCTGGAAGAAGCCGGCGATGGTGTCGGCCACCGCGCGCGCCGGGAGGTCCGGCATGAACGAGGCGGCGATCGGCTCGAGCTCCTGCCCGAATCTCGCGGTGATCGGTTCGCGCGCTTCGACCAGACCCTTCTCGTACGCCTCAGCCAGCGTGGCGCCGAGCAGCAGCAGAACACGGGTCGCCGGCCCGATGGTGTCCTGCGGCGCCTGATACCCCGGGACCGGGCTGCCGTAGATCAGCGCCCACTGGTGCGGGTTGGCGAGCGCCCATTCGCGCACGGCATGGCAGGCCGCGAGCCACTTGTCCAGCGGTGTGGTCAGCGGTCGCACGGCCCGGTCGGCCGCGTCGCCCACCTCGTTGTACGCGTCGATGATCAGCGCGGTGAGCAGCTCGTCCCGGCTGGCGAAGTAGCGGTAGACCGCCGAGGACGCCATCTGCAGATCGCGGGCGACCGCGCGCAGCGACAGGTTCGCCCCGTCGGTGGCGAGGTGGCGGCGAGCCACCGTCTTGATCTCTTCGGTCATCTCGGCCCGGACCCGGGCCCGCAGGTTCGCGGCGCTCATGGCATCAGTGTGCCACAACAAGAGCACTGCTCTTGCGAATCGCCCCGACGCTGTGAGACGGTTGTTCTCAACAGAGAGCAGTGCTCACAAAGGAGGCCACCGCAATGGCTCAGCACATCGTCGTCGGCTCCGGCCCGATCGGCTCCAAGGTCGCCCGTCTCCTCGCCGACCGGGGCGAGACCGTCCGGATCGTCACCCGCAGCGGCGGCGGCCCGGAGCACCCGCTGATCGAGCGCGTCGCCGCGGACGCCTCCGACGCCCGGCGCCTCACCGAGCTCACCCGGGGCGCCGAGGTGCTCTACAACTGCGCCAACCCCAAGTACACCGAGTGGGCGCGGCTCTGGTTCCCGATGAACAACGCGATGATCGCCGCGGCGAAGGCGGCCGGCGCGGTCTACGCGATCACCGGAAATCTGTACGGATACGGTCCGCAGCCGGACGGTCGGATGACCGAGAGCACCCCGCTCGCCGCGTCCGGCCGCAAGGGCGTGATCCGGGCCAAGATGTGGCAGGACGCGCTGGCCGGCGGCGTGCGGACGGTCGAGGTCCGTGGCTCTGACTACGTGGGCGCGGGCACGGCCGGCATCTTCTCCACGGTCCTGCTGCCCGCCATCCAGAAGGGCCGCGCCGCGTGGGGGCCGGCCGACATGGACGCGCCGCACACGTTCACCTACACCGGGGACATGGCACACGCCCTAGTCGCGCTCGCCCGTGACGATCGGGCGCACGGGAAGGGCTGGCACGTGCCCTCGCCGCCGCCGGTCACCATCCGGGAGTTGGCCGGACGCTACTGCGAGCTCACCGGGCAGCCGAAGCTCAAGGTTCACAGCCTGCCGCGGTTCGTCATGCGTACCGCCGGGATCGTCGTCCCCATCGCCCGCGAGCTGGCGGAGATGGACTACCAGTTCTACGCGCCGTTCGTGATGGACAGCTCGCTCACCGAGAAGACGTTCGGTCTGTCGCCGACGAGCCTGGACGTGGCGCTGCGGGAGACGGCGGCCGCTGCCGAGGCGACCGCAGCTCGCACGATGTAATAGCTCATTTGAGCTTTTTTCAGGACATGACTGGCTACCTTGTGGTTGACGACCATGCCCGGACGACCGGGCGCAACCACGGGGGTGGAAGCGGTGCGAGCAGCGGGGCCGGAACGCCGGCGAAGGTTATCCAGATGGATGGTGGTGACCGCGGCCTCGCTCCTGGCCGTCGCGGCGACGATGACCGCCGCCCCGGCGCCGGCCCTGGCCGATCAGCTGGATCAGCCGACCGACGTGGAGGCCGTCGCGGGTCGGCGGGCCATCACGGCCAGCTGGACGGCGCCACCCGGCGAGGTCCACCACTACATCGCCACCGCCACGCCGGTGACCAGCGGAACCACGCAGACCTGTGTGACGGCGGACGCCACCGACAGCTGCCTCATCCAGGGGACGTCCGGGCTGACCGCCAACGCCTGGTACCGGGTCGCCGTGGTCGCCTGCCCGACGGCCAGCAACTTCGACGACTGCTCGGAGCCGAGCGATTCGTCGGATCCGGTGCTGACCGGCCCGCCGGCCGTGCCGACTTCGCCGTCGGCGGCCTACACCGGGACCGCCGGCCAGGTGCGGATCTCGTGGACCCAGCCGGGTGTGACCGACGGGATCGAGACCTTCCGGGTCACCCCGACTCCCGCGGTGTCGTCGCCGACCGGCACGTGCACCGCGGATCTCGCGGCCACCGCCACGGACTGCACCCTCGGCGGGCTGACCGCCGGGACGTCGTACACCTTCAAGGTCGCTGCGGTCGGCGCCAACGGGACCGGGACGTCGGCGGCGAGCACCGCGACGGCCCCGATCGTCGCGGGCCCGCCGAACAGGCCGACCGGCGTGACCGTCGCACACCTGAGCGACACGTCGGTGACGCTCACCTGGCAGGCGCCGACGACCGGGCAGACGCCGGCCAGTTACACGGTGACCTCGAGCCCCTCGGCCGCGGCCGGGGCGTGTGCCGACATCAACGCCCTGACCTGCAATTTCACCGGTCTGACCGCGAGCACCGAGTACACGTTCACGGTCCACGCCAACGGGCCCGGCGCGAACGGCGGCAGCGGACCGTCCGCCGAGTCCGTCGCCTCCGCCGCCATCACGCCCGGCAAGCCCGGCCCGATGCTGAAGCCGACCGTCACGGTCACCGGTTCCGGCGTGGTCTCGGTGGCCTGGGACGCACCGCTGGGTGGCTCCACCCCGACCGACTACACGGTGACCTCCGACCCCGTCGCGACGCCGGACGACAGCTGCCTGGGCGCCGTCGCAGCCTCACCCTGCACCTTCGACAACCTCGATCCGGCGACGCCGTACACCTTCACGGTGACGGCGAACGGCGCCGGCGACACGACCACCTCGCCGGACAGCGACCCGGTGGTGGCCGGCCCGCCGATCGTGACGGTCAAGCCGACCGCCGCGGTCACCGGCGTCGGCGACGTGACCGTCAGCTGGCCGCTGCCGGGCGGTGGCGTGCCGGACGAGTACGACGTCGCCGACCAGGACGGGCCTATTTCGGAGTGTCAGGACCTGACGGTGCGGGAGTGCGTTCTCACCGGGCTCGACGACGAGGTCACGTACACCTTCACGGTCACCGCCACGAACACGTTCGGATCCGACTTCCTGGCGGGCGACCCGGTGATCCCGGGCGCACCGAGCGCCATCGATCCGCCGGACGTCGAGGCCACCGACGAGGGCGAACTCACGCTCTCGTGGGACGTGCCCACCGGCGGCGCGGTGACCGACTACACGGTCGCGGCGGCCACCGGCAGTGCCCCGATCCCGGCCGAGTGCGTCGGCGCCGTCGTCCGGACCTGCGTGATCGCCGACCTGGACCCGGCCACCGCCTACTCCTTCACCGTCTCCGCGCGCGGCTCCGTCGGATCGCCGGCCGTCTCGTCCGCCAGCGCTCTGGTCACGCCGGGCCCGCCGCTGGCGCCGGACGCGCCGGTGGCGACGTCCACGGTCGCGGAGCAGATCGTCCTGGACTGGGACGAGCCCGCCGGTGGCCCGGTGGAGAGCTACACGGTCGCCGCCGAGCAGGGTGGCGTGAGTATCCCGGGCGGCTGCGTCGGGACGGCGAACACGGACTGCACGATCACCGGGCTGGACGACGCGACGTCGTACACCTTCACCGTCACCGCGAACGCGGTGGTCGGTGACGACGCGACATCGGAGCCGAGCAACGCCGTCGTCCCCGGACCGCCGGGAGTCGTGAGCAAGCCGACGGTCGAGGTGACCGGTTCCGGTCAGCTGACCGTCCGCTGGACCGAACCGGCAGGCGGTGCGGTGGAGAGCTACACGGTCGCCGAGGTCGGTGGAACGCCCACCGGTTGCACCACCATCACGGCACGCGAATGTGTGATCCCCAACCTTCCGACCGGCGACGACTACTCGTTCACCGTCATCGCCACCAACGTCATCGACTCCTCCACGGTCTCGCAAGCCAGCGACCCGGTGATCCCGGACGCGCCCGGTACCCCGGCCGCGCCGACGGTCGAGGTCACCGGTGAGGGAACCGTCGACGTCGACTGGGTGGCGCCTGCGGGCGGCGCGGTCACCGCGTACACCCTGGTCTCCGACCCGCCGTGGGCGCTGCCCGACGCCTGTGTCGAGACCACGAACCTGACCTGCACCATCACCGACCTCGACCCGGCCACGCCGTACGCCTTCCAGATCATCGCGGGCAACGCGGTGGACGATTCGGTGGAGTCGGTCTTCAGCGCCCCGGTGATCGCCGGACCGCCGGATGCACCGGCAGCGCCGACCGCGACGGTGACCGGGCCCTCCACGGTCCAGGTGGACTGGACACTGCCCGCCGGCGGCGAGGCGACCGACTACGAGGTCGTCTCCCAGCCGCTGGTGACGCCGCCGGCCGGCTGCGAGCTGACGTCGGACTTCACCTGCTCCTACACGGGTCTCGACCCGGCCGAGACGTACACGTTCACCGTCACGGCGATCGGTCCCGGCGGCGATTCGGACGCGTCCGCCACCAGCAACGCGGTGATCCCCGGTCCGCCGGAACGGCCGGCCCCGCCCTCGATCGAGGTGACCGCGAGCGGCAGCGTCGAGCTGAACTGGACCGAGCCCGGCGGCGGCCCGATCGACGACTGGACGGTGCTCACGGCCGGCAACTCGACGGTGATGGGCTGCGCGGACCAGGTCGAGACGACCTGTACCGTCACGGCGCTCGACCCCACGCTGCCGGTGTCGTACAAGGTCCGCGCGAACGCGCCGGGCGGTGACATGACGTCCCTGGTCAGCGAGACGGTGATCCCGGGTCCGCCAGTCGGTACGGGTACGCCGACCGTCGAGCTGACCGAGCCCAACCAGGCGACCGTCTCCTGGACCCCGCCGACCGGTGGCGGCAGCGTCACCGGATACACGGTGACGTCGTCACCTGGCGAGCAGGCGCCGCTGGACTGCGTCAACACGACAGCGACCGAGTGTGTCTTCACCGGTCTGGACTCAGAGACCGAGTACTCCTTCACGGTGACCGCGAGGGGCCCCGGCGGTGACGAGACCTCTGGGGCCAGCGCAGGGGCGATCCCCTCCGCGCCGGGCGCGCCGGGCACCCCGGAAGCGACCCTCGACACCCGCGGCGAGGCCATCATCGAGTGGACCGAGCCGACCACCGGCGGCGAGGTCGTCGGCTACCGGGTCAGCTCGAACCCGGCGGTGCAGGCACCCGACGAGTGCCTGGACATCACCGACCTGACCTGTGTCTTCACCGGTCTGGACGAGGAGACCGAGTACACCTTCACGGTCCGGGCCGTGAACACGATCGACGGCACCGACTCGGCGCCGAGCAACGCCGTCGTACCCGGGCCGCCCACCGCTCCCGGCCGGCCCACCGTGACGTCGACGACGGCCGGCGAGGTGACGGTGAGCTGGGAGCCGTCGGAAGGCGGTGAACTGACCGGTTACACGGTGAGCTCGTACCCGTCCGAGGCGGCACCGGCCGAGTGCACCGACATCACCGCGACGAGCTGCGTCTTCACCGGCCTGGACTCGGGCACCCGCTACACCTTCACGGTGACGGCGGACGGACCGCTGGGCTCGAACCCGTCGCAGCCGAGCGAGGGCGTGGTGCCGGGCGTCCCGGACTACCCGCACACCCCCGAGGTCGTCTCCATCGCCCGCGACACCGTGCGCGTGACCTGGGAAGCCGGCGAGGAGGGCGCCCCGGAGACCGGATTCCGGGTGGTCTCGGACCCGGTGGTCACCATCCCGGCCGGCTGCCGCAACGCGCTGGTGTTCACCTGCGACGTCACCGGTCTCGCACCGGCCACGTCGTACCGGTTCCGGGTGTTCGCGATCAACAATGCGGGCGAGACACCGTCGGAGTACTCGGAGGCGATCGTCCCGGGCCGGCCGTTCGCGCCGACCCAGGTCGAGGTGGCCGCCGCGGACCGGCAGCTCGCCGTCTCCTGGACCGCTCCGGACCAGGCCGCCGAGCGGGTCGCGTACTACCGGGTCGCCACGACGCCGGCGAGCAGCGAATGCCGCACCGCCGACGTCACCGAGACCGAATGTGTGCTGATCGGCCTGGAGAACCTGCGGTGGTACACCGTCCAGGTGGTGGCCGTCGGTATCGGCGGCACCGGTGATTCGCCGGCCGGGGAGTCCCGGCTGGTCCGGCCCACGGCGGGTGCGCCCGGCGCGCCGACAGCGGTACAGGCGACCGGCCGCAACGCCTCCGCGCTCGTCAGCTGGACCGCTCCGGCGGCCGTCGGCAACGGCGTGATCCGCTACACGGCCACCGCGACGTCGGCGTCCGGGGACTCGCACACCTGCGTCACGGCGACCATCACGGCGGTGAGCTGCGTGATCACCGGGCTGACCAATCTGCGCGAATACCGGGTCACGGTGGTCAGCATCGGCAAGGCGGCGAGTGGCAACTCGGTGGCCAGCACGCCGGTGTCGGTGACACCGAGCGTGGTTCCGGGAGCGCCGACGAACGTGCAGGTGACGCCGGGCGTCAAGAACCTGGCGGTGTCGTTCACCCCGGGTGACCCGGGCAACGGCGTCAGCGGCTACACGGTCACCGCCACCGGCGGGGCCACGCCGCTCACCTGCCCGGTGGCGGCCACCGCCACCTCGTGTGTGATCACCGGGCTCACGCCCGGAACCAACTACACGGTGACGGTCGTCGCGAACGGAAGCCTCGCGGGTGCGGTCTCCGAGGCCAGCGCGCCGGCAGGTCCGATCAAGGCCCTGTACGCCGCCCCGCCCGCCCCGCCGACCAGCACGCCGACCTCGGGTGGCGCGCTGACCAGCTCGGCCGGGACGGCGTTGCGGATCGGCGGGACCACCACGATCTCCGGCACCGGGTACGCCCCGCACACCGGGATCACCGTCGCCCTCTACTCGGGCGCTGTCCGGCTCGCCACCACGACGACCGACGCGACCGGCGCGTTCACGGTGCCGGTCACGATCAGCGGCGTGACGCTCACCGGGACCACACCGGTCTCCCGGACGATCGTCGCCGGTGGGCAGTCGAGCAGCACGTCGACATCGCTGAAGTGGAAGACGCTCACGGTGCAGGTCGGGCCGGCCCAATAGGTCGAGCCCAGTGAGTCGAAGGCCGGGGGCGGAAGCCCTCGGCCTTCCTCATATCAGCAGACCAACCCCACCGCGGCGCGGATCACCCGCCGCACCGGTCCGGCCCACCGCCGTCACCCCGCCGAAGTAGTGGTTGAGCTCCGGCCACTCGACCACCTGCCAGCCCCCGTCGACGAGGGCAGCCAGTTCGTCCGGCGGGCAGCCCGCCTCGGCGTGCACGGTGTCCTCCACCACGTGGTACCGCGGCCGGGCGATCGCCTCCGGCACGTGCAGGTCGTCGACGAGCACCCCGAGCAGCGTGTCCACCAGTGCGGTCCGGATCCGTGAGGCGCCCGCCGACCCGGCCGCCACCGCCAGGCCGCCGTCCGGGGCGATCACCACGAGCGGGCACATGTACGACGCCATCCGCCGCCCCGGCACCAGTTCCTCGGTGAGCAGCTCACCCTCGCCCAGCATCGAGTTCAGGTTGATGCCGAGTCCGGGCAGCCAGACGCCCGCGCCGAGCCCGAGCGTCGTGGTGATCACGCAGGCGTTGCCCTGGGCGTCGACCACCGAGACGTTCGTGGTGTCGCCGAGCCGCTGGGCGCCCCGGTTGCGCAGCGCGGTCGCCACGGCGGGTGCGCGTTTCGGCCGGGAGAGGTCGTCGGGCAGCGCCGCGATCGTGTCGATCGTCCGATTGAGATCGTGCCGTGCGTAGACCCGGTGGCCGGCCAGCGTGGCCCGGTCCACCCGGCTCGACATGACCCGGTAGTTCGCCAGGTCGGCCGGGCCGAGGGCGCCACCGGAGGCGCGAACCGTGTCGACGAGCATGGCGCCGTACGCGCCGGTGTAGAAGACGTCCGGTCCCTGGTCGCCGAGGACGTCCATGGCGGTCGCGAGGCCCGGGTGGAAGAGCAACTCGTCGCCCTGTAGCAGCCGGCCGCCCGGCTGGTAGAGCTCGGCGCCCTCGCCGTAGGCCAGGGCCGGCGCGCAGGACTCCAGCGTGCGGGCGTGCGCGGCGGGCAGCAGCACACCGGTCCGCGCCAGTCCCGCGGCCGGCGCCACCACCTCGCTCCACGGCAGCCGTCCCCAGCGCCGGTGCACCTCGCCGAGCCCGGCCGGCACACCGGGGACCGCGACGCTCGCACCGCCTATCGAGTAGATCTGTGGCAGCCCGCCGAAGAACACGTCGACGGCGACCATCGGCTCGGCCTTGCGGTCGCCGTCCAGGCCGGGGACCGCGACGAAGAAGTCGAGGCAGGTGACCTCTCCGGTGCGCGCCTCGAAGTAGGTGGCGAAGCCGCCGCCACCCAGTCCGGTGTAGACGGTCTCAGCGACGCAGCACGCCAGAACCGCGGCGACCGCGGCGTCCGCGGCGGTGCCGCCGGACTCGAGGATCCGCACCCCCGTGCGGGCTGTCGCCGGGTGGCTGGCGGCGACTCCTGCCGCAACGCTCTTCATTCGGAGAGCGTAGGCGGCACAGGCCGATCATGGTTACGATGCGCGTCGATGACGACACCTGGTCCCTCTCCCGTGTTACCCCGGACGGGCGTACTCCCGCGCGGAGTTTTGGCTGGATATGCCCTGGGATCGCTGGTCACCGGAGCGTTCGGCACGGTGCCCGGTTTGCTTCTTCTGCCTTATCTGACCGATACGCTCGGTGTAGCGGCGGGCGTCGCCGGACTGCTCGTCCTGCTGCCGAAGGCGTGGGACGTGCTGGTGAATCCGGTAGCCGGGCGGATCTCCGACCGCAGTGGATCGCGACGCCCGTTCCTGCTGGTCGCGGGGCTGCTGCTGGCCGCGCTCTTCACCGCCATCTTCGCGGCGCCGTTCGGTGGCAGCACGGCCTCCGGGGCGTACGTGGCCGCCGCCTTCCTCGCGGCCGCCACGGCGTACGCGTTCTTCCAGGTGCCGTACGTCGCCATGCCGGCCGAGCTCACCGACGGCTACGAAGAGCGCACCCGGCTGATGACCTGGCGGGTCGCCGTACTGGCCCTCGCGATCTTGATCTCCGGCGCCCTCGCCCCGCTCGTCGTCGATCTCACCGGGGGCGGCCGTGAGGGACATCGGTGGTCCGGCGCGTTCGTCGGCGCCATCATCGTCGTGGGCACGCTTGCGGTCTTCTTCGGTACGCGTAAAGCCCCGTTCCGGACGGCCGCCGAGTCCGAGCCGAGCCTGCGCGCCCAGCTACGCGTGGCCTCCGGCAACCGGCCGTTCCGCGCGCTGCTGATCTGTTTCGTGGTCCAGGCCGCCGGTATCGGCACGATGCTCGCCGGCGTGCAGTACTTCGCCGACCACGTGCTCTTCCAGTCCTCCGGCGCGACGTTCCTGTTCGCCGCGTTCGTCGGCCCGGCGCTGCTGGTCATGCCATTGTGGACGGCGGTCGGCCACCGCTGGGGCAAGCTCCGCTCGCTGATCGCGTCGTCGCTGCTCTTCGCGGCCGGAGCGCTGCTGCTGCTCGCCGCGCCGGCCCTGCCCCCGGTCGTCGTCTATCTGATCGTCGCGGTGATCGGCGCCGGGTACGCCGGCCAGCAGGTCTTCGCCATGTCGATGCTCCCGGACTGCATCGCCTACGACACCGAGCGCACCGGCCGCCGCCAGGCCGGCGTCTTCACCGGCCTGTGGACCGCGGGGGAGACCCTGGGACTCGCTCTCGGCCCGGGCATCTTCGCGGCCATGCTGCAGATCTTCGGGTACGTCTCGTCCGCCACCGGCGAGGCCGCATCCCAGAACGACACCGCCCGCCTGGGCGTCCTCCTCGGCTTCACCGTCGTCCCGGCCGTCCTGGTCGGCGCCGCGCTCGTGCTGCTGCGCGGCTACCAAGAAAGGATCAAGGCGTGATCGACGCGCTCCCGGAGAAGGGTGTCCCGGCCGAGCAGGTGCTCGCCGAGCTGCGGGAGATGCGCGGCGGTGACCTGCCGACGCACGGCGGGCGGCTCTTCGCGTACGTCTACGACCCGGCCCTGGACGGCCTGGACGAGCTGGCCCGGACCGCCCACGCGATCTCCGCGCACGTGAACGGGCTCGACCCGACCGCGTTCCCGTCACTGCTCGCGATGGAGAACGCGCTGGTCGGAGCGGCCGCCAAGCTCCTCGGCGGCGGCGCCGAGACGGTCGGCAGCGTGACCAGCGGCGGGACCGAATCGCTGATCCTCGCCGTGAAAGCGGCCCGGGACGCGCATCCGGAGATCGCCCGGCCGCGGCTGGTGATCCCGTCGACGGCGCACGCGGCATTCGCGAAAGCGGCGCATTACCTGCGGGTGGAGCTCGATGTCGTACCGGTGAAGGGCCTGACGGCGGACCCGCAGGCGATGGCCGCGGCAATCGGCCCGGACACCGTGCTGGTCGCGGCCTCTGCTCCCTCCTATGCGCACGGGGTCGTCGACCCGATCCCCGCGCTGGCCGCCATCGCTCGCGAGCGTGGAGTGCGATTCCACGTGGACGCCTGCTTCGGCGGCTGGATCCTGCCCTACCTGCGGCGGCTCGGAGCGGACCTGCCCGATTTCGACCTCTCCGTGCCGGGCGTCACGAGCATCTCGGCCGACCTGCACAAGTACGCCTATGCGCCGAAGGGCGTCTCGATCCTGCTGCACGCGTCCGAGGAGTTGCGCCGCTCGCAATACTTCGCCTACGCGGACTGGCCGGGCTACACGATGATCAATCCGGTCATCTCGTCCACGCGGTCGGGTGGCCCGATCGCTGCGGCCTTCGCGACTCTGCGCAGCATCGGCGACGCCGGATACCTTTCGCTCGCCGGCCGGACGCGCGAGGCGGTGCGCATCCTCGCCGAAGCGGTGACCGAAACCGACGGCGTCCGCCTGTTCGCCCCGGCCGAGACCAGCGTCGTCTGCCTGGCCGCGGACGGCGTCGACCTCTTCGTGCTGGCCGACGAACTGGCCGCCCGGGGCTGGCACACCCAACCCCAGATGGCGTACGCCGAACTGCCCCCGACCATCCACCTCACCGTCACCGCGGCGGTGCGCGACACGGCCCCGTCCTTCGCCCCCGACCTGGCCGACGCGGTAGCAGCCGCCAAATCCCGGGGCCCGATCGAGCTGCCACCGCTACCACCCCTGACCCCTTCGACGGTGACCCCCGAACTGATCGCGTCCCTGGCCGAGGGTCTGGGCCTGGGATCCGGCGACTTCTCCCGGATGGCAGTGGTCAACACGGTCCTGAACGCCGCCCCGCCACCGCTGCGGGAGGCACTTCTGACGGGTTTCCTGAGCCACCTGCAGCGCCCCGCACACGGTTGAGGCCGACGGGGTAGGTTGACCGGATGGCCCTTCCTGGCGTTCTCGGTGAACCCATCCGGTTCGTGCTGAACTGGGGGCGCCGCTATTCCCTGTGGGTGTTCAACTTCGGTCTGGCCTGCTGCGCCATCGAGTTCATCGCGTCGAGCATGAGCCGGCATGACTTCATGAGGCTCGGGGTCATCCCGTTCGCGCACGGGCCCCGGCAGGCCGACCTCATGGTGGTGTCGGGCACGGTCACCGACAAGATGGCGCCGGCGATCAAGCGGCTGTACGACCAGATGCCCGAGCCCAAGTACGTGATCTCGTTCGGGTCCTGCTCCAACTGCGGCGGACCCTACTGGGACTCGTACTCGGTCACGAAGGGCGTCGACCAGATCATTCCGGTCGACGTCTACGTGCCGGGGTGCCCGCCGCGGCCGGAGGCGCTGCTGCACGGCATCCTGCGCCTCCAGGAGAAGATCGCGGCCGAGCAGTCGGGGGTGGGTGGCGTCTCCCGCCCGGACGCCCTCGCACTGACGGCGCCGATCGTGAAGCCGCCTACCGCGTGACTCCTTCCAAGATCTGACGAGCGCCCTGACGCAGCAGCGCCGCCGCCACCGACGTGCCGAGCACGATCGGGTCGGTGCCCCACTCGTGGGCGTCGAGGACCGTCTTGCCGTCGAGACTGATCACCCGGGCGCGCAGCCCGATCCGGCCGTCCGGTTCGGTGCGGGCGTAACCGCCGATCGGCGAGTGGCAGCTGCCCTGCAGGATGTGCAGCATCCAGCGCTCCGCCTCGGTCTCCTGGCGGGCCCGCCGATCGCCGAGCGCCTCGGCCAGCTCGCGGGTGGAGGCGTCGTCGTCGCGGCACTGCAGGACGAGGGTTCCCGAGCCGACAGCCGGCACGAAGGTGTCCACGTCGATCGGGTGCGTCATCCGCTCCTGCTGTCCGATCCGGTACAGCCCGGAGACCGCCAGCAGCAACGCGTCGTATTCGCCGGCGTCGAGTTTCGCCAGGCGGGAATTGGCGTTCCCGCGGATCGGCACGGCGGTGAGGTGCGGGAAGTGCAGGGAGAGCTGGGCGATGCGGCGTACGGCGGAGGTCCCGATCCTGGATCCCGCCGGAAGCTCACCCAGTTGCCTGCCGCCCGGGTGGACGAGGGCGTCCCGCACGTCGTCGCGGGCCAGATAGGCGGCGAGCACGGTGCCGGCCGGCGCCGGTCGATCGCCTGGCACGTCCTTCACGCAGTGCACGGCGAGGTCCACCCGGCCGTCCAGCAGCGCCTGGTCGACCTCCTTGGTGAAGGCCCCCTTGCCGCCGAGGTCGGCGAGCGAACCCTGCCAGCGGTCGCCGCTGGTGGAGAGCGGCAGCACCTCGACGGTGACCTCGGGACGGCGCTCGGCCAGCATCCGGCGGACGCGCTCGACCTGGGCCAGAGCCATCGGCGAGGAACGTGTTCCGATACGCAACAGGCGTGAAGCGGACATAGCCGAAAGGTTAGCCCCTCGATGGCCCCGGCTGAGTACCGTGGTGGGACATGAGCTCCCAGTCCCGTGCCGCCAATTCAAGGGCAGATCGCATCGTCGATGTGCTGAGCCGTGAATTCGGCACGCTCATGGCGGTCGACCCGGCCGCGTTCCGCCGCAAATTCCGGAAGATGGCCGCCTCGCCGTTCGCGTTCTACCGGGGCAGCGCCTCGCTCTTCTACGCCGACCTCACCGGCGACTACCGCGACGACAGCTTCCTCGACGAGCGGACCAGCCGGGTGTGGATCCACGGCGACCTGCACGCCGAGAACTTCGGCACCTACATGAACTCCTCCGGCCACCTGGTCTTCAACGTCAACGACTTCGACGAGGCGTACGTCGGCCCGTTCAGCTGGGACCTCAAGCGGTTCGCGGCGAGCGTCGCCCTGATCGGGTACTCGAAGGCGCTCTCCGACGACAACATCACGGCGCTGGTCACCACGTTCGCGCAGTCGTACCTGACCGAGCTGCGGGCGATCGCGAACGGCGGCGACGACGCGATCGGCTCGATCACCCTGGAGAACGCCGACGGCGTGCTGCGCCGGGTGCTGCAGGAGGCCCGGCTCAACACCCGGGTGGACCTGCTGGCCGGGCAGACCACGATCGACGACTACGAGCGGCGGTTCTCGCTCGGCGACGGCGTCTACGAGGTGGAGCCGGACACCGAGAGCCAGGTTCGCGCGGCCTTCCAGCAATACCTGAGCACCTTGCCGGAACACAGCAGGCCGATCGCGACGAACATCAAGGACATCAAGCTGCGCAAGGGCGTGGGCATCGGCTCGGCCGGGCTGCCGTCGTACAACCTGCTGCTCGAGGGCCACACCGAGGCACTCGAGAACGACGTGATCATCTACATGAAGCAGGCGCAGGTCCCGGCCGTCGCGCGCTGGGTCGACGACGAGCGGGTCCGGTCGTACTTCAAGCATCAGGGTCACCGGACGGCCGAGTCGCAGCGGGCTCTGCAGGCGCACGCCGACCCGTGGCTCGGCTTCACCGAACTGGACGGGGTCGGTCAGCTGGTCGCCGAGGTGTCCCCGTACGCCGCCGACCTGGACTGGTCGGACGTGAACGAGCCGGAGGAACTGACCGGTGTGATCGCCGACCTGGGTCGCGCGGTGGCCCGGATGCACTCGGTCGCCGACGACGAGTCAAGCCACGACCTGGTCGACTTCTCCACCGAGGAGGCGATCGTCGCGGTGATCGACGCCGACGAGCCCGGTTTCGTCAGGCACCTGGTCGAGTTCGCCCACAAGTACGGCGACCAGGCCCGCGAGGACCACCAGGACTTCGTCGACGTCTTCCGCAACGGCCGCCTTTAGGAGATCTTCGAGACCACGATCGCTCCCGCGCTGCTCCCGGTCGCCTCCTCATCCGGCTCCAGCTGGGTGGAGAGCCCGGCCGCGGTGAGGTCGTAGTCCAGCGAGGCCTTCTGCCCGCAGGGGACCTCCACCGACTCGGGCCGGGCCGGGGTGGCTCCCGTGGTGGCCTGGCCGACGACGAGCGTGGCGGTGCCGAACCCGACGCAGGCCGCGTGGATCCGGTAGCGGCCCGGCTCGACCGTCCAGTCCTCGCTGCCGGAACCGTTGCCCATGAAGAAGCTCTCGGCGGAGAGACCGTCGTCCGGCAGCATCGCCAGTGCGGCGTCCTGCTGCCGGGTGCGGTCGTCCTCGCGGAGCTCCGGGAGGTATCCGAAGACGGCTGCTTCGCTCCCGGTCACCTGAGGTGTCACGGTGACCGGCATGATCGCGCCCGGGTCGGGCGTCCTCACCGGCAGGGTCAGCACGGTGGTCTGGGCGATGTCGCAGACGACACTCGCGGCGGCCGCGCCGATCGTGAACCGCACCGAACCCTCGCCCACGCAGACCATCTTGACGTCGTACCGGCCGCCGATCAGGTTCCGGCTGGTGGTGAACCGGCCGTCGCCGGGGTCGAGGACGGCGATCCCGCCGAGCCCCTGCTCCTCCAGGTCGTCGATGCCGACCGCCGCCGCGACGCGTTCGGTGGCATCGTCGACCGAAGGGTGCGAGGGCGAGGGCGCGACCGGGGGAGCGGAGTCGTGCTGCGGCCGCAGCACCGCGATCAACCCGGCCACGGCCAGCACGAACACCACGGCGAGGGTGGCCGCGAGGGCCGCCCGCCCGCGATGCAGCCAGGACTTCACGGTTCCGGTGGCGACGCCCTCCCGCGCGGCGATCTCGGCGACCGGGACGTCCTCCAGGTAGTGCAGGACGATGGCCCTCCGGTGCGCGGCCGGCAACTTGCCGAGCGCTGCGAGCAGGGTGACCCGGTCCGGGCCGGGACCGTCGGACTGCGGTTCGACGCGGCGCTGCCGATGCAGGAACCCGAGAGCGGTCCGCGCCTTACGCCACCTGCTGACGGCCAGGTTCCAGGCGACACGGCGGATCCACGCGGCCGGGTCGTCGTACGAGGAGATGGTGTCCCATCGGACGAGGGCGCGATAGAACGCCTCCTGGACCACGTCGTGCGCGTCCTGCCGATCACCGAAGTGCGACTGGATCTGGGCTACGAGTTCGGTGTATCGGGCGGCGTACACCTCGTCGAAGGAGGGTCGCACGGCGATCGGCGTCTCCGATCCAGGGCTGGCGATGGCTGTCACGGCGACTACACGCCCGTGACCGGCGGCCGGTTGCACCCGGCCGCCGGAAGATTCTCACCTGATGCGCAGCACATAGCCGGTCTCGGCCCGCTCCGCGGCGGCCGCGTCGTACCGGGTCCAGAATTCCACGCCGTAGCCGAGTGCGTCCGGAAGATCCTCGGACGACGGCGCCGGGGCCAGGAGCAGGCGACCGAGTGCTCGCCGAGGACCTTGCCGCCGTCGGTACGGCGCTACCATGCGCCCTTCCGCGTGCTCGTCGTCATGTCGAGCATCTTCTCGACGCTCGCGGCTTCGTCGTGAGGAGCCAGCGGCGCGTCGCCCTGGCCGGTGACGCGGAACGCGTACCCGGCGTCACCGGAAGCGTCCTCGATGCCGAATCGCAGCACCGGCAGCAGGAACGCGTCGAGCTCGCGGGTGACCGGCGCCGGATCGTCGGAGCACCGGACCTTGATCCGCGCCAGCTCCTTGTCCTGGTGCCGGTCGTGCAGGTCGCCCGCCACGTCGGCGGTCACCACCAGGGTGAATCGGCCCTCGCCGGCGCAGGCCGCGGTGAGGGCGAGCTTCGGCAGGTACATCCGCTGCTCGATTCCGCCCTCCCGGACCGGCCCGGTCTGCTCGAACGCCGGCCGGTCGTCGTGGATCTCCCGGAAGGCGACCGCCGCCAGCCGCTGCGCCGGGTTGAGCCCCAGAACCGGTGAGGACGCGGACGGGACGGCGGGGGTGGCAGCGGGCAGCGCCGGCGCCGCCGTCGGCTTCTTGACCAGGGTGAACCCGCCGAGGAGCGCCGCGGTCAGCGCGCACGCCACGGCGACGACCCCGGTGGTCCGGCGCCGGCGTACGGTCCGCCGTGCCGCGGCGGCGCCCGGTGGCCGGATCTCCCGTACCGCCGACTCCCGCAGGTCCGCGAGAAGCTCTTGCAGTTGATCGGTCACAGCGCACCTCCGTTCATGTCCTCGGCGAGAGAGAGTTCCGCGGCGAGAGCCGCCCGGCCCCGAGACAACCAGGACCGCACCGTCCCCTCGGCGACCCGTTCCCGCGCGGCGATCTCGGCCACCGGCAGGTCGGCCAGGTAGCGCAGCACGATCGCCCGGCGCTGGGCGGGCGGCAGCGTGCCGAGCGCGGCCAGCAGGGCGACCCGTTCCGGTCCCGGGCCGGCGGTCTGCGGCTCGGCCGGCCGTTGCCGGTTCAGGAAGTTCAGCGCGGTCCGGGCCCGGCGCCACCGGCTGACCGCCAGGTTCCAGGCGACGCGGCGGACCCACGCGACCGGGTCGTCGTACCCGGCGATGTGCTTCCAGCGGGCGAGCGCGCGGCAGAACGCCTCCTGCGCGACGTCCTGCGCCTCCTGCCGGTCGCCGAAGTACGCATACAGCTGCACGGCGAGGTCCGCATAGTGCGCGGCATAGATCTCGTCGAACGAAGGCGCGGTGATCGGCTTCTCCGTATCGGTATCGGCTATGGCGGTCACGGGGACTACACGCCCGGACCACGCGGAACGTTGCAGAGGTCGTGAGGACCATAGGATGTCGGCATGACGCCAGAAGAGGTCGGGGACCGCATGGTCAGCCTGCTGGCGACCGACCAGCTTCCGCTCAACGCCACGGCCGGGATCTCCGGCGGCGGCCCCGGGCACGCCCGCGCGGTGATCGACGTGCCACCCGGCCGCTGGTGGTTCGCCGCCGAGCTGGCCCGCGACCCGGGTGCGGTCGGCTGCGATTTCTTCGACTGGCTCTCCGCCGTGGACGAGCTCGACGACGGCTTCACCCTGGTCGCCCACCTCTGGTCGGTGCGGCGCAAGCACGGCATGCTGCTGCGTTCCCGGGTCCCGCGGGACGCGCCGGAGATCGAGTCGCTGGTGGACCTCTACCCCGGCGCGGACTGGCACGAGCGGGAGACGCACGAGATGTTCGGCATCGCGTTCGCCCGCCACCCGGACCTGCGTCCGCTGCTGCTGCCGCCGGAGTTCGAGGGGCATCCGCTGCGCAAGGAGTTCGTGCTGGCGTCCCGGGTCGCGAAGCCGTGGCCGGGCGCGAAGGAGCCGGGCGAGTCGGAGGCCGGCGCCGCGAAACGCGCCCCGATGCGCCCGCCCGGCGTCCCCGACCCGAACGAGTGGGGCCCGATGAAGGGCAAGGTGCCGCCGCCCGAACGACCGGCCCGCCCCGAACGACCGGCCCGCCCCGAACGACCGGCCCGACCGGCTCGCCCGCCGCGGGAGGAGAGCTGATGCCGCTCTGGCTCGACCTCCTGATCCGGGTCGTCGCCGTGATGGCCGCGTTCCTGGTCCTGCCGCTCGTCGTCGGCCAGGCCGAGCACAAGGTGATGGCGCACATGCAGGGCCGGGTCGGCCCGATGTACGCGGGCGCCTTCCACGGCTGGGCCCAGCTCGTCGCGGACGGCGTCAAATTCGTGCAGAAGGAGGACGTCACCCCGAGGGACGCGGACCGTGCCGTCTTCCGGCTCGCCCCGATCGTGGCGCTCTTCCCGTACCTCGTGGTGCTCTTGACCATCCCGCTCGGACCCGGCGGCCTGGTCGCCCAGAGCTTGGACATCGGGTTGTTCCTGGTCCTGGCGGTCCTGGGGATCGGCGTGCTGGCCGTGCTGATGTCGGCGTGGAGCTCGGCGAACAAGTACAGCCTGCTCGGCGGCGTCCGGGGCGCGGCCCAGCTGCTCGGTTACGAGCTCCCGCTGGTCCTGGCGGCGGCGAGCGTCGCGATGGCGGCCGGCACGCTGAGCCTGCCCGGCATCGTCGAGGCGTGGCGCCCGTGGTGGCTGATCTGGCAGGCCCCGGCCGCGCTGGTCTTCTTCGTGGCCGGTCTCGCCGAGATCCGCCGCCCGCCGTTCGACATGCCGATCGCCGACTCCGAGCTGGTCTTCGGCTACATGACCGAGTACACCGGACTGCGCTTCGCGTTCTTCTTGCTCGCCGAGTACGTCGGGATCGTCGTCATCGCGGCCCTGACCACCGTGTTGTTCCTCGGCGGCTGGCACGGCCCGTTCTCCGACCAGCTGGGCTGGCTCTGGACCCTGCTGAAGATCTTCGCCCTGTCCTTCGTGATCATCTGGCTGCGAGTGAGTTACCCGCGCCTGCGCGAGGACCAGCTGCAGCGCCTCTGCTGGCTGATCCTGGTCCCGACCGCCCTGGCCCAGCTAGTCCTGACCGTCGCCGTGAAGGCCCTCACCTGAGGCCAGGTGGCGGGGCGTCAGCCGCTTGATCGGGATGTCGATCGGCCACGGCTCCAGGGTGCGGATCCGGGCGTCGAAGATCTCGACCGGCCGGTAGACGCCGGAATCCGAGTCCAGTCGGTGCGCGTGCACGACGATGCCACCGGCCGTCTCGATCCGCCAGTAGTGGGGGATCCCCGCGGAGGCGTAGAGCGCCGGTTTGGTCACGCGGTCCATGGCGAGCGAGCTCGGCGACACGATCTCGACGGCGAGCACGATCTCGTCCGGCGTGTAGAACCGCCCGCGGCGCCGGGCCGCCTCGTCCGTCGCCACCTGCACGTCCGGGATGAAGGCCCGGGTCGAGCTGAGCCGGATCTCCACGCCCTGAGTGACCTGGAGATGGTCCGGGCAGCTCTCCTCGAGAGCCACCCCGAGGCGCATGGCGATGATCTGGTGGATGTCGGTGGGTGAGGGTGACACGAGGAGCACTCCATCGAGCAACTCGCGGCGAACGCCGTCGTCGGGCAGATTTTCGAGATCCTCGACGGTCCAGCCACGAGCGTGCGACGACTCGATCGCTGCGGTCATGTGAGCCTCCAGGACGAGGGTCGACTCCCCACACCGCCGAGGTTACTCCCGAAACCGGCGAGCCCGAGGTCGCGTCACCCGCCCGGACCGGGCAGGATATGCCCTTGTGACTGATAACGGCGACCGCGACGTTCCCGGCAAGGGGCTGCTCGACGGGCTCGCGGTCACCTTCAAGACGATGACCAAGCGGTCCACCACCCAGCAGTACCCGGATGTCGAGCCCGATCTCCCGCCCCGTTCGCGCGGTGTGATCGCACTGTCCGAGGAGAACTGCACGGTCTGCATGCTCTGTGCCCGGGAGTGCCCGGACTGGTGCATCTACATCGACTCGCACAAGGAGGAGGTCGTCGTACCGGGGGCCGCGCGGGCGCGTCAGCGCAACGTGCTGGACCGGTTCGACATCGACTTCGCGCTCTGCATGTACTGCGGCATCTGCATCGAGGTCTGCCCGTTCGACGCGCTGCACTGGACGCCCGAGTTCGAATACGCCGAGACCGACGTCCTCTCCCTGCTGCACGACAAGGACCGGCTGGGCGAATGGATGCGCACGGTGCCTCCGCCGCCGGCTCACGACGTGCTCGGCGAGCCGAGCAAGGAGGAGGCCACGGCGGCGCGCAAGGCGGCAGGTCCGGGTGCGGCGACTGCCGCCAAGACCGCAAGACCTTCCGTCGTACGGGCGAAGCCCGCCACGACCGCATCGGAAACGCCCCCGGCGGCGACGCCGGGAACCGTCCCGCCCGCCACCGGCCCTGAGGAGGACCGGCAGTGACCGTCGCTGACGTCCTGCTGCTGGCGCTCGGCGCGCTCGCCGTCGGTTCCGGGGCTCTCGTCGTCACCAGCGGGCACGTGGTCCGCGCCGGCCTCTACCTGGTGGTCAGCCTCGGTGCGATCGCCGGCCTCTACCTGGTCCTCGGCGCCGAGCTGGTCGCCTGGGTGCAGGTGCTGGTCTACGTGGGCGCGGTCGTGGTGCTGCTGCTCTTCGCGGTGATGCTGACCCGCGCGCCGATCGGCCCGTCGACCGATCTTGATCGGCCCGCGGCCCCGGCCGCCCTGATCGGCGGTGGCGCCGGCCTGGGCCTGGCCACCCTCTTCGTCGACGCGTTCCACTGGGTGCGCTACCCGGCCCCGCCCCCGGAGACCGCCGAGCGGGTCGGTGAGCGGATCTTCGGCGCCTGGGTGCTGCCGTTCGAGGTGCTCTCGATCCTGCTGCTCTCCGCGCTGGTGGGAGCGATCATCCTGTCCCGTCCGGACCTGGGCGCCAGAAAGGAGGAGGACGCCTGATGCACGTCGTCATCCCGTACGTGGTGGGCGCTCTCCTCTTCGGGCTGGGCGTCTACGGCGTGCTGCGCCGGCGGAACGCGATCCTGGTCCTGATGGCCGTCGAGCTGATGCTCAACGCGGTGAACCTGATCCTGGTGACCGCCGACGTCTCGCTGCGATCGGCCCTGCAGGGCGTCACGATCGAGTCGTGGTCCCGCCCCGGCGCGGCCGACCCCGGAACCGGCGGCGTCTTCGCGCTCTTCGTGATCGTGCTGGCCGCCGCCGAGGTGGGTGTCGGGCTCGCGATCATCCTGCAGTTCTACCGGATGCGCCGCGCCGTGATCACCGATGAGGTGCGGTTGGACGCCGACGAGGAACGGGTGGCCGGGTGAGCGTCGACGTCGCCGGGCCGCTGCTTCCGCTCGTACCCCTGCTCGCCGGCCTGCTCGGTCTCCTGCTGCCGCCGGGCGACGGCACCGGACCACGCCGGAGGCTCGCGGCCGGAATCGGCGTCACCGGGGCCGCGCTGGCTCTGATCCTCGCGATCAGGCTGCTGTTCCACGACCGTGAACCCTTCGAGACCGGCCTGGAGATCGCCCACTTCGGCGACTTCGCGGTCGGTTTCGGCGTCGCGATCAACCCGGCCGTGGTCTACGTCGCGATGGCGGTGAGCCTGGTGGCGCTGCTCGTGCAGATCTACTCGGTCACCTACCTGCACGACGATCCGCGGTACGCGCCCTACGCCGCCCAGGTCAGCCTCTTCACCGGCGCGATGCTGCTGGTGGTGACGTCGAACGACCTGATCGTGCTGCTGGTCGGCTGGGAGGTGATGGGCGCCTGCTCCTACCTGCTGATCGGTCACGACCGGCGGCTGCCGGAAGCGCCCGCCGCGGCGGTGAAGGCGTTCCTGGTCACCCGGGTGGGTGACGTCGGCTTCCTGCTCGGCATCGCCGTGCTGATCACGCAGGCCGGCAGCACCCACCTCGACCAGGTGCTCCACACGCCGTACGACGCCACGACGCTGACCGTCGCGCTGCTGCTGATCCTGGCGGGCGTCGCCGGCAAGAGCGCGCAGTTCCCGCTGCACACCTGGCTGCCGGACGCGATGGCCGGTCCGACCCCGATCTCAGCGCTGATCCACGCCGCCACGATGGTCGCGGCCGGCGTCTACGTGGTCTTCCGGCTCTACCCGCTCTTCGAGCAGTCGCCCGCCGCGCTCGCGACGCTCGGTGTGATGGCCGCGATCACGATCCTGCTCGGCGCGCTCGCGGCCACCGCACAGGACGACCTGAAACGCGTGCTGGCCTGGTCGACCGTCTCGCAGATCGGCTACATGACCGCGGCCCTCGCCGTCGGCTCGCCCGCCGCCGCGCTGTTCCACCTGCTCACCCACGCGGCCTTCAAGGCGCTGCTCTTCCTCGCGGCCGGCGCGGTCATCCACGCGGTCGGCACGAACTACCTGTCCCGGATGGGTGGTCTGCGGTCGTCCATGCCGGTGACGTTCTGGTCGTTCGTGATCGGCCTGGCCGCCCTGGCCGGGGTGCCGCCGCTGGCCGGCTTCTGGTCGAAGGAGACGGTGCTGACCGCTGCCGCCCACGCGACCGAGGGCGGCGAACCGATCCCGGCCTGGGCCGGGTGGGTGGTCTGGCTGGCCGCGCTCCTCGCGGTCGGGATCACCGCCTGGTACGCCACGCGCCTGCTGCTCAGGGCCTTCTTCGGCGTATCCCGGGCCTACGGTCCGGACGGCCCGGACTGGGAGATCGGTTTCGACGACGCGCGCTACCGGGCCCCGGCCGTGCCGCACGACCCGCCGTGGCTGATGCGCGGCCCGCTGCTGATCCTGCTGGTACCGGCCGCGCTCCTCGGACTCGCCGCGTACGCCCCCGGCTTCCGCACCTCACTCGAACTCGAGGATCCGCACCTCGGCGTGGCGGTCGCCCTGCCGATGCTGCTGCTCGCCGCGGGCGCCGGCGCCGCCTGGTGGATCTGGTGGGCGGTCCCCGGCGTCGACCCGGCCCTCGCGCTCGGCCCGGCCCGGCCGCTCTTCGCCGCCGGGTTCCACCTCGACGCCGTCCAGCACCGGTTCGTGGTCGTGCCGGTGCGGGCCCTCGCCCGATACGTCACCGCCGCCGACGAACGAGTCGTGGACGCCGCGGTCGAGGGCGCCGGCGCCGGCACCCGCCGCCTCGGCGGTGAGCTGGCCGAAGCACACCGGGTCGCGGTGCTGCCGGTCGCCGCGGTCCTGGTCCTGCTGGGCGCCCTGGTGCTCGGCATCGTCGCGTGGCTGGGAGTGCCGGCATGACCGTGTCCACCGATTCCTGGTCGTTCCTGCTCGCGCTGATGCTCGCCGTACCGGCTCTCGGCGCCGCGGCGGTCGCGCTCATGCCGGCGGGCCGGGACCGGCAGGCCCGCATCGTCGCGTCGGTCTTCGCCGCCGCGACGTTCGTGCTGACGGTGACGCCGATCGCCTTCTCCGGTGATCGCCTCTGGGCCACCTACGGGAACGAGCCGCCCGGCGTGATCCCGTGGCTGAATCTCGACGTGCCGTGGGTCCCGGCCCTCGGTGTGGACTTCCACCTCGGCGTCGACGCGATCTCGTATCCGCTGGTCGTGCTGACCGGGCTGCTCACACTGCTCTGCTGCCTCTACACGATCAAGACCGGTGCGCGTGCCCTGGCCGCCCTGCTGCTGGTCCTGGAGGTCGGTGTCCTCGGCACGTTCCTGGCGCTGGACCTGATCCTGTTCTTCGTCTTCTTCGAGGTCGTCCTGCTGCCGATGTACGCGATCATCGCCGGCTGGGGCGGACCCTCACGGAGGGCCGCCGCGCGCAAGTTCGTGCTCTACACGCTGCTCGGATCGGTGCTGTTGCTGTTAGCCGTGGTGACGGTCGTCTCGCAGGCGGGCACGGGAGATCTCTCGTATCTCTCCGCTGTCTCGCCCTTGAGCCGTAATGTGCAGTGCTTCGTCTTCGCCCTCTTCGCCGTCGCCTTCGCGATCAAGGCGCCGCTCTGGCCGCTGCACACCTGGCTGCCCGACGCGCACACCGAGGCACCGACCGTCGGCTCGGTGATGCTCGCCGGGGTGCTGCTGAAGATGGGCACGTACGGCCTGATCCGGATCGGTCTCGGCGTCACCCCGGACGGCGCCGCCTGGGCCTCACCGGTCCTCGGCGCGCTGGCCGTCGTCGCGATCCTCGCCGGTTCCCTGATCTGCCTGCGGCAACGCGAGCTGAAACGACTGATCGCGTACTCGAGCGTCGGCCACATGGGTTTCGTGCTGCTCGGCATCGCGACGCTGACGGTCACCGGCATCCAGGCCGCGCTGATCGGCAACATCGCACACGGCCTCATCACCGGCCTGCTGTTCTTCCTGGTCGGCACGGTCAAGGAGCGCACCGGCACCGGCTCGCTGGAGCAGCTCAGCGGCCTGCGTGAACAGTCACCCCGGCTGGCCGGCCTCCTCGGCTTCGCGGCCATCGCCTCGCTCGGGCTGCCGGGACTCGCCGGTTTCTGGGGGGAGGCGTTCGCGGTGGTCGCCGCCGTACAAGCGGGCGGTTGGTTCTGGATCCTCTGCGGCGTGCTGGCCGCCTGCGGTGGCGCGCTGACGGCCGCCTACTTCCTCCGCCTCCTGCGCAGGGTCACCCACGGCCCGGCGACCCCCGCGGTACGGACGGCCCGCTCGTCGATCAGCCCGGGGGAGTGGGCGTCGTGGGCGCCGCTGGTCCTGCTCACCCTGGCTGTGGGGGTGGCGCCGGCCCTGGTCCTCGCCGGCACCGACGTCCCGATCGCAGCGATCCTCGGTCTGGAGGCCGCTCGTGGGTAGCCAGCCCGTCGGACACCTCGCCCTCCTCCCGCTCTATGCGGCGGCGGCGACGGCGATCCTGGCGCTCCTCGCCGACCTCTTCACCGGGCGCCGGGGCGCCGTCACGGGCGTGACCCTTCTCGGAACGCTCGCCACCGCGGCGGGCGCGATCGTGGCAGCCGGCGCCGAGCCCACCTTCTGCGCGAGCGGCGGCTGCTCCTGGGTGCCGTCGGGCGCGGCGACCACCACGGCGGTCCTCTTCGCCGGACTGACCGCCGGCGTCCTGGCGTTCTCCCTGCCCGCCCTCCGCCTCGGCATCGCCCCGGCCGGCGAATTCTGCTTCCTGCTGGCCTGCTCGATGACCGGTGGCGTGACGGTCGCCTACGCCGGCGACCTGATCACCCTGATCGTCGGGCTGGAGACGCTGACGCTGCCGCTCTACGTGCTCGTCGGACTGCGCCGTTTCGCCCCCTCCGAACGGGTCACCACCGACGGCGCCGCCGCCTCGGTGACGTTCTTCCTGATCAGTGTCGTCTCCACGGCGGTGGCGCTGCTCGGCGTCGCACTCAACTACGCGGCGACGGGCGGCGTACATCTGGCGCTCCTCACCACCGCTCCCGCCCCGTTCGCCCCCCTGGCCGGCGTAGGCGCGGCCCTGCTCGTGATCGGCCTGGCCTTCAAAGTGGCGGCGGTGCCCCTGCACGCGTGGGCGCCCGCCACGTACGACGGCGCTCCGGTGCCGATCGCCGCCTACCTGTCCACCGCGTCGAAACTCGGCGGCGTGATCGCCCTGGCCGCCGTGGTGTCCCGCCTCGACACCCGCGGGGTCGTCGCCGTCCTCGCCATCCTCACGATGACCATCGGCAACCTGGTGGCGCTCCGGCAGTCCCGCATGGTGCGCCTGCTCGCCTGGTCGTCGGTCGCCCAGGCCGGCTACATCCTCGCCGCCCTCGCTCTGGGCGAACCCGGCGTGGTGGCGGCTCTGGCGTACGCCGTCTTCTTCGTCATCCTCGAACTGATCGCCTTCGGCGTGGTGGTGGCGCTGCGAGCCCCCGGCCAGGACGGCGGTGCCGTGGCCGACTACCGGGGAGCGGGCCGCCGCCACCCCTGGCTGGGCGCCGCGCTCGTACTCGCCCTGGCCGGCCTCGCCGGTCTCCCACCCGGTCTGGCAGGCCTGTTCGCGAAACTCTCGGTGGTAGACGCCCTGGTGGACGCGGACTGGACCTGGCTGGCCGGCGTGGTCGTCCTCAACGCCGTGATCGCCCTCGCCTATTACGTCCGGGTGGCGGCAAGCCTCTACTCACTCCCTGCCCGAGTCGGCATCTCCGTAGCCGACCCGGTCCTCGTTGACGAGGCCGTCCACCCGCGCGTGCCGGTGCCCCGCCCGGTCGCGCTGACGTTGTCGGTGGCCGCCCTGATCGTGGTGATCCTGGGCTTCGCACCACAGTTGTTGTTCGACGCCCTGTAGAGGGCGTGGTGTGGAGCAGCCGTGGTGGCGGGCATCGGGCTGGACCGGGGTGGTGGGGCGTGGTCGGATCGGGGGGTGGAACTCACCAAACAGTTCAGTGACGAGCAGTTCGCGGCCGCGCTGGAGTCGTGGTCCTGGTTGGACCTGCGGGGGAAGACGCCTCGGTTCGCGTCGCTGTTCGGGAATGTCTTCCTGGAGGATTCGGCGGGCGGCTGGTGGTTCCTCGACACGTTCGGCGGGGAGCTCGTGCCCGGCTGGGCCGGCCGCGACGAGCTGGTTGCCGAGTTGGGGACTCAGGACGGGCAGGACCAGTACCTTCAGGGCGTGCTGGCGACGGCCGCGTTCCACCGGCGGGGGCTGAGCCTGAACGACGACGAGGTGTACGGCTATGCGCCACCGCCCGTCGTCACCGGGAGTTTCGCCGTCGAGGAGATTCAGGTTTTCCGGTTCACCGTCGTCGTCGGTGTCGCGGGTCAGTTGCACCGGCAACTGCGCGACTGACGACGTACGAGGAAATCGCATACAACCGGGTCCTGCGCACTGGCGTCTATCTAAGTGACGGCAGGAACGGGGAGCGGGATGGATGAGGATTATCTGGCGTACGTCAACGGGCGCCTTCCCGCGCTGAGACGGCTCGCCTATCTGCTCAGCGGGAACCGGGATCAGGCGGACGACCTGGTTCAGGAGACCATCACCAAGTTGTACGCGCGGTGGCCACGGGTTTCGAGTGCCGAGAACGTGGACGCCTACGTGCACACGATGATCGTCCGGTCGTTCCTGGACGAGAAGCGGCGCGGCTGGTGGCGGGTCGGGTTGTTCGCGGCGGCGCCGGAGCGGGAGGAAGGGGCCGGGCGGCCGGATCTCGAGGAACGGACCGTGTTGCGCGCCGCGTTGTCGCAGGTGCCCGCGAAGCAGCAGGCGGTTCTGGTGCTGCGGTTCCTCTGTGATCGGCCGGTGGCGGAGGTGGCCCAAATCCTCGGCTGCTCCGAGGGGACGGTGAAGAGCCAGACCTCGCACGGCCTCACCGCACTGCGCCGGATCCTCGGTGAACCCGCCCCGATGAAGAGCGGAGCACGTCATGAACGACGATGACTACGGAAATCTGCTGCTGCGGCCACTCGACACCGGGGCGCCGGACGGGCCCAGCAAGATCGACGTCGCCAAGGCGATGAAGGACGGCCTGCGGGTTCGCCGGGTCCGGGCCTGGTCCAGCGCGGCGGCCGTCGCCGGCGTGGCTGTGGCGATCACCGGTGGCGTGCTGGTGCTGCGCCCACCGGCCCCGCAGACGCCGCCCGCGCTGCCGGCCGACCCGGCCCTGCCGACCGCGTGCACGCCGTCGATGCTGCCGATGGGTGACGCGAAGTCGGCGTCGGTGAACGCGGGGGACCCGAGTGGCACCTATCTGGTCGGCACCAGCGAGCCGGTCGACGGCGGCGACCACGACGTCCTGGTCTGGCGGAACGGGAAACTGGTCGCCGCCGTACCGCAGAAGAGCCCGAAGGTCGCGATGGAGGACATCAACGCCTCCGGGATCGCGGTGGGGTCGACGGTCGCCGGGAACACCGAGCCGTACGCGCTCCACGACGGCGAGATCACCCGGATGAAGGGAACCGGCAACCCGGTAGCGATCAACGACGCGGGGGTGGTGGCCGGCGACACCGAGGGCGCCAGGAGCGGTTCGGTGCCGCAACGGTGGTCGTCGTGGGACGCCGAACCCGAGCTGATGGTCCTGCCCGACGGGATGACCGAGGGGCAGGCCTTCGACATCACCGAGGACGGCACCATCCTCACCGCGCTCGGAAGCAGGGCGGCGAGTGCGCTCTACCTCTGGCACGCGGACGGCTCGATCGAGAGGATCGCACCGCCGAAGGCCGCCCCGGGCAAGGAGGCCGAGGTCCGGGCGATCGCGATCCACTTCGGATGGGTCTACGCCGAGGTGGCGTCGAGCGTGCGGGGCAGCGCCGGATTCGGGGCCGCCGTGTCAGCGCTCCACCGGTACGAACCCGGCAGCCGGACCTGGCAGAAACTGAACGACGACCGGTACGTCGTGCAGGTGCCGGCCGTGCAGCGCCGGGGCGGCGGATTCATCCAGGACGCCCCGGTCGTCTACGTCGGCGACCAGATCCTTCGCCTGCCGAAACTGGAGAAGTACGAGGACGACTCGTTCGGCGTCACATTCATCAGCGAGGACGCCCGGGTGGTCGCCGGCTCGAACATGAGCGGCATCGCCGCGGAGCGTCCCGTCGTACCGATCATCTGGCGGTGTGATTAGCGCGACAAGCGCTCCGAGATCTCCCTGCGCATCGACGGGGGCAGGGAGTCAGCGACCAGGAGGCGGGACAGCCGATCCGGGTCGTGCATGTAGATGTCGAACGCCTCGGCCACGGTCAGCCCGTGGCCGGGGCGATCGACCACCTCCACCCGGTCGCCGGCGCTGATCTCGCCGGGATTGAGGATGCGCAGGTACGCCCCGGTCCGGTTGGCGAGGGCGAACCGTTTGATCCAGCGCTGCTCGCCCATCCGATGCTGGAACGTCGAGCACGGGATGCGGCCGAACGTCGGCTGGAGCACCACTCCGGACGGGAAGTGCCACTGCTCGCCGATCACCGCGCCGAGCAGGTCCAGGCCTTCGGTGGTCAGGTTCTCGCCGAAGAGGCCGTTCGGCAGCTCGCGGCCCAGTTCGGCTTCCCACCATTCGTAGTCTTCCCGGGCGTACGCATAAACCGCTTGGTCGTCGCCGCCGTGATGCTTCGTGTCGCCGATGAAGTCGCCGATCACGCCGCTGTGCAGCCCGGTGGTCTTCGGGCCGGGCGGCCGCACCTCGATCGGGCCGTCGACCGGGCGTTTGCCGATGCCGGTGATCCCGACACCCTTCGCCGGATTGTGCTCGGACTTGCCGACATTGACGGTGAGAACAGTCCCCATGCCCCGAGCCTAGAGCCCCCAGGCCTTCGCGATCCGGCCCAGGCTGTCCTGCCGGGTCGCCGGGTCGAACACCGCACCGGCCAGGATCAGCTCGTCCGCCCCGGTCCGCTCGACGAGTTCCTCGAGACCGGCGACGACCTCCTCGGCGGTTCCGGCGTACTGCGTGCCGGGCAGCGAGTCGAGCACGGCCCGGTCGAGGTCGGAGAGTTCCTTCGCGGCGGCGGTCTCCGGTGAGACGATCGGGCCGAGCCGCCCGGTCCGCAGGCTCAGCGCCATGATCCGGCTGGGACCGGCGAGGTGCTGCGCCTCCTCGGTGGTCTCCGCGGCCAGCACCGAGGCGCTCACCATGAGGTGCGGTTCCGGGTATCGCGGCGACGGCTGGAAACCGTCCCGGTACAGCCGGGCGGCGCCGTCCACATCGGAGCTCATCGCGAAGTGGTAGGCGTAACAGAACGGCAGCCCGAGCGCACCGGCCAATTGGGCGCCATAGGTGGAGGATCCCAAGACCCAGATCTCCGGGTACGACTCAGCCGCCGGCGTGGCGGAGAGGCGACCCGGAACGGACGCGCGCTCGTCGCCGAGCAGCGCCATCACGGTCTGCAAGTGATCAGGGAACTGCTCCACGGTCAGATAGGGCGAGACCCCGCGCAGCGCCTGAGCCGTCGCCTGGTCGGTGCCCGGGGCCCGGCCGATGCCCAGGTCGATGCGGTCCGGGTAGAGGGCCTCCAGCAGGGCGAACTGCTCGGCGACCACGAACGGCATGTGGTTCGGCAGCATCACGCCGCCGGAGCCGACCCGGATCCTTGACGTGTTCGCGGCGACGGCGCCGATCAGGACCGGTGGCGTGGTGGACGCGACCGCCGGCATGTTGTGGTGCTCGGCGACCCAGAATCGCGAGTACCCCAGCTCGTCCGCTGTCTTGGCGATCTCGATGGTGCCGCGGAGCGCGTCGGCGCTGCCGAACCCCTCCCGGACCGTGGCGAGATCGAGGACGGAGAGCGGAACCCTGTTCGTGCGCATCCTTCGAAGCTACAGCGAACTCACAGCGTGCTCGGGATGAGACAGCAGGTGATCGACGTTCAGTGAAGTGCGGGTCACAAACCCGCAGTCATAAGGAGTGGATGTTGTCCAGCCATCACAACGGCCTCAAGACAGCTGCTCTGCTGGGTCTGCTCACCGGCCTGATCCTCGCCGTGGGCTACTGGCTGGGTGGTAGCGGCGGCCTGGTGCTCGCCGTGATCGTCTCGCTGGCCATGAACGCCTTCAGCTACTTCTACTCGGACAAGCTCGCGCTGCGCTCGATGGGCGCCCGGCCGGTCAGCGAGGCGGAGTTCCCCGAGCTCTACCAGATGGTCCGCGAACTGGCGGGCGAGGCGGGACAGCCGATGCCCCGGCTCTACGTCTCGCCGTCGATGCAGCCCAACGCGTTCGCGACCGGGCGCAACCCGGAGCACGCGGCGGTGGCGGTCACCGTCGGCATCACCCGGCTGCTGACCCTGCGTGAGCTGCGCGGCGTGATCGGCCACGAGCTGTCACACGTCTACAACCGCGACATCCTGATCTCCAGCGTCGCCGCCGGTCTGGCCGGCATCATCACGATGCTCGCGCAGCTGGCGTTCTTCCTGCCGTTCATGAGCTCCGACGACGAGGACAGCCCCAACCCGGCCGGCCTGCTGCTCATGGTGATCCTCGGCCCGCTGGCCGCGTCGATCATCCAGCTGGCGATCAGCCGCAACCGGGAGTTCCAGGCGGACGCGTCCGGCGCCACGCTCACCCGTGACCCGCTCGCTCTCGCCAGCGCCCTCGAGAAGATTCATCACGGTACGCAGAGGATGCCGCTCCCGGCCGACGGGCAGCTCGCGAGCAGCGCGCACCTGATGATCGCCAACCCGTTCCGGGGCGGTGGCCTGTCGGCGCTCTTCTCCACCCACCCGCCGATGGAGGAACGCATCCAGCGGCTTCACCAGCAGGCGTCGCTGACCCGCAGGTGACGTATTTCAATTCTGTTAACGGGGCCTCCGGCGTTAGGCTCGGAACGCTTTTCAGTCGTTACCGATCCTGATCCCGGAGGCCTGCCCGTGACCGCGTTGCGTCAGTACCTTGGCGTGTGGCGACTGCCGGGTGGCCGAGTGCTCCTGGTGGTGGGCATCCTGGCCCGCCTCGGTATCGGGATGACCCCGCTCGCCCTGCTGCTCCTGGTCGAACAGGCCACCGGGCGGTACGCGGCGGCCGGTCTAGCCGGTGGCGTCTACGCCCTCGCCGGCGCGGCCCTCAGCCCGGTCGCGGGGCGGCTCGCCGACCGGATCGGGGCGGCACCGATCCTGCTCGCCACGGCGGTGCTGCATCCGCTCGCCCTCGGCGCGCTGATCCTCGCGAGCCGTGGCGGTGAGGACGCCCTCGCGTGGATCTTCACGGCCTCGGCGGTGGCGGGGGCGACGTACCCGCCCCTGACCGCGGCGATCCGCCGCGCCTGGACCGACATGACCGCGTCCACGTCACTGCGCAGCGCCGCGATGGCCGCCGAGACCTCCCTCTTCGAACTCGTCTTCGTCCTCGGCCCGATGCTCGTCGCCGCGTTCATGGTGGTCACCGGCGAACCTGCGGCAGCCCTCGCCAGCGCCGCCGTCGCCACCCTCGTCGGCACCCTGTGGATCTCCCGCCTCCCGGTCATGCGGCTGCACGCCTCCCACAACGCCGACCACGCCGGCAGAGGCCTCGGCCCGCTCCGCGCCGTCGGCTTCCCCCACCTGCTGATCTGCGTCACCGCCCTCGGCATCGCGTTCGGCGCGGCCGGCGTGATCGTCCCCGCGTACGCGTCCCAGCACGGCGGCGGCGAAGGCCTCGGCGGCGTCCTGCTCGGCATCTGGGGTGTCGGCAGCGCCATCGGCGGCATCTGGTTCGGCACCCGCCGCCCCGCCATGGCCCTGACCAGGCAGTTCGCCTGGCTGCTCGCCGCCGTCGGCACGAGCTTCACGATCCTGGCCCTCATGCCCAGCCCCTCCTGGCTGGCCGCCGCCCTGATCATCGGCGGCGCCACCATCGCCCCGGCCCTGACCGTCGAGAACAGCCTGGTCGGCCGCCTCGCCCCGGCCGGCATGCTGAACGAGGCCTACACCTGGATGGTCACCGTCTCCGTCTCGGGCAGCGCTGCCGGCGGCGCCCTGGCCGGCCTGATCGTCGACCAGCCCGGCGGCCTGCCGTGGGCCTTCGTCTTCGCCGGTTCCGTCGTCCTGCTCGCGGCCGCCGTGGCGGCGCTGCCGCACGGTTCGATGTCCCGGGCCGACCGCCACGCAGCCGAGCCCCTGACGATGGAACCCGCCTAAGCCCTCACTCGCCGCGCAATGAGCCGTCCGGGTTTCCGTGGTTCAACGCGAGATCACCGAGCGATTTCACACAGCCAAGCAGCGCCGCGACCTAGTCGGGTCCGACAACCACGCGCCGGTGGACGGCCGAGGCGGTTGCAGCCGCTCGGTCGGTCGGAGCAGGAATCCCACGGTGAGTTCGCCCTGAACCTGCCGAGCGGTCTCCGATTTCGGTCTCGGCTTCGGCGCTGCCGGTCCAACTCGGGATCGCGTGAACGCCATCGGGACATGATCGACCTGCCCGCGGTCCGCCCCGACCGCCGGTAGAGGGCCGGACCCGGCTGGATCAAACGAAAGAAGCCCCTCCTCCGCGTTTCCGCAGGTGAGGGGCTTCCATTTCCCAGTGGTGGCGGGTAGAGGATTCGAACCTCTGTAGCTTTCGCGACGGATTTACAGTCCGCTCCCATTGGCCGCTCGGGCAACCCGCCTGGGAACCACCGCGGTCTCCCGCAGCAGCGGACATCAGAATAGCCGTACCGCAGACCGCCCCCGCAACCGGGTACGGTCGGCATGTCCAGGGGCCCAACCACCCCGCACAACAAGGAGTCTGATCATGGCAGCCAGCCCGTCGTTCGACATCGTCAGCAAGGTCGACCGGCAGGAGGTCGACAACGCTTTCAACCAGGCGGAGAAGGAGCTCGCCACCCGCTTCGACTTCCGCGGCACGGGCACCGTCGTCGCGAAGTCGGGGGAGGCGTTCACCATCACGTCGGAGACCGAGGAGCGGGCCACGGCCGCGCTCGACGTCTTCAAGGAGAAGCTGGTGAAGCGGAACATCTCCCTGAAGTCGCTGGACGCCGGCGAGCCCCGCCAGTCCGGCAAGACCTACAAGATCGACTTGAAGGTCGTGGAGGGGATCGAGTCGGACAAGGCGAAGGCGATCAGCAAGAAGATCCGGGACGAGGGCCCGAAGGGCGTGCAGCCGCAGATCCAGGGCGACCAGCTGCGGGTGACCGGCAAGAAGCGCGACGATCTGCAGGCCGTGATCGCCCTGCTCAAGCAGGAGGACTTCGGGGTCGCGCTGCAGTTCACGAACTACCGCTGATCGGCTGCTCGTTCCGCAGCGATCGGGACGCCGGCGGCTACCACGTCCTGTTCGGCGCGGCGCTCGTCGTCTTCGTGGTGGGGGCCCGCCTTCCGGGTGAGGCCTCCGGCACGGTCGTCCGAGAGCGCCGGACGAGCGATCATTGAGAGCCGATTCATCGGTACGAGGGAAAGCCCACCACCTGGGAACCCACCGGCAATCGGGGCGTCACGCCGAGCAGGATGGCCGGCATGGACGTCATGGACGCTGTGCTCTCGTTCGCACTACTCGGCGCGTTGCTCACCATCACACCGGGGCTGGACACCGCCCTGGTGCTGCGGGCCGCGATCACGATGGGCCGGGGTCCCGCGTTCGCGACGGCGTTCGGGATCGGCGCCGGCGCATTGGCTTGGGGTGCGGCGGCCGCGGTCGGCGCCGCCGCGCTGCTGGCGGCCTCCTCGCTGGCTTACACGGTCCTGCGGGTGGCCGGTGCGGCGTACATGATCTTCTTGGGTCTGAAAATGATCCGTGGGGCGCTGCGGCGGGACCGTGCCGGTGACGAGCCCGAGGTGACGACTCGGACGCCCACGCTGTGGAGCACGTTCGGGCGCGGCTTCCTGACGAACCTGCTGAATCCGAAGGTCGGCGCCTTCTACATCGCGGTGATCCCGCAGTTCCTGCCGGACGGGGCGTCGCCGCTCGGCATGGGCCTGCTGCTGGCGCTGGTGCACGACCTCGAGGGCCTGCTCTGGTTCACGGTGATCATTCTGGCGGCGCAGAGCGCGCGTGGATTCCTGGCCCGGCGGGCGGTGCGGCGTGGCGTCGACGCCGGAACCGGTGTGGCCCTGCTCGGTTTCGGTGTCCGGCTGGGCCTGTCGAGCCGCTGACAGCAGTAGTAAGTAAGGAGAAGTCAGGCCTGGCTGTCGAGCCAGCGCTGATGCGCCTCCCAGGCCGCCTGTTTGCTGCTGCCGACGGCGGCGCCGATCTGGGCCCAGGAGGCGCCGGCGCCGCGTGCTGTCCGGATCATCGGCTGTCGCCCGTACCCGGCCTTGCGGATCACCACCTCGCTCAGCGCGAGCATCTCCAGGGCCTCGTCCCGGGTGAGGCCGGGGGAGCCTTCCGGGTCCATGGCGGCGAGCGCCTCACGCATCCGGAGATCGTTGTACCGAGACGTCGCGGTCACCAGCGTGTGCCGGGATTCGAGTTCTTCCGGTGTCGTCACAGGAAGATGCTCGCGTCAGGCTGCCTTGACGTCAAGCAACCTTGACGAGTGGAGGCGAATTGCCCTCACTTCTGTCGGTAAATCCGGCGCAAAGCCCCCAATTCTTGGACCCCGAGTCGCGAGATCGACTCAACCGTTCGGCCATTGTTTCGGGATGTGTCGGTTCGACCCGCCGATCGACGCTGCCTGTCGCACAAGTGGTGTGGCAACATCAGGACACCGACCCGGAATACCCGCACCATCAGGAGCCGCACATGTCTGCAAGCAAACTGAGCCGCATTGCCGGTTTGGTTCTTGTGCTGGCGTCTGTTCTAGGTGGTCTTGCCGCTGGTCCAGCGGCTGCCGAGGAGTCCGCGGCCGTCATCTACAGCACCCTGGACTTCAACTGGGACTGAGCTCCCAGTCACCTTTCCGCGCCACCTATCAGAGGAGCGCCATGGCCGGCCGTTCGCGATCCCGGCAGCGTTCCGCTGACTACGCCTGGCTCATCACCGGCCCGCTGGCGCTGTTCGCGGTGGCCTGCACCCTGGCGTTCTGGATCGAGTCCCCCGACTGGTACGAGGACTGGCTCGCCGGCCTGATCATCTTCGCGTTCTACCTGGTCAGTCAGCTCGCCTCGTTCAACGTCGTGATCCGGCGCAGCGCCTTCGCGGTGACAGTGACCGAGGTGCCGCTGGTCCTGGGGCTCTACTACGTCTCGCCCGTGCTGATGGTCGGCGTCGTCGCCCTCGGCATGCTGTGCATCCAGATGCGGACGGCCATCGCGCCGGTCAAGGCCTGGTTCAACGTGGCGAAGCAGGCGGCGAGCATCTGCGCCGCGCTCCTGGTGATCGGCGCGTTCCCGCGGATGACCGAGGCCGGCCTGAGCACCTGGGGGATCCTCGGCCTGGCCGTCGCGGTCAGCGTGCTGGTGCAGCTCGCCTGCCTGGCCGGCGTGATGAGCCTGGTGCAGGGCGGCCGGGCCGGCCCCGACGTGCTCCGGGCCAGCGTGCCGAACGTGGTGATCGCCGGGGTCAACGCGGCGGTCGGCCTGCTCTTCCTGATCGCGCTCGAGGAGACCAAGTGGTCCGCGCTCCTGCTCGCGGTCCTGGCCGTGGCGCTGACCCTGCTGCTCCGCTCGTTCGCCGGCGTGTTCCGGCAGCACCGCACGCTCGCCGACGTCTACGAGCTGACTCAGGCGGTGCGCAAGGAGGGTACGGACAACGCCCTGCCCGACGTCCTGCTCGGCCGGGTCCGCGCGCTGATGCGCTCGGAGTACGCGACCCTCTGGCTCGCACCCCAGGACCGCTACCCGGAGGTGCTGCTCAGCGCTCAGGTGGACAACAAGGGACTGCTCGACGTCTCACCGGTTCCGGCCGCGGTCCGCGACTTCGCGATCGAGGAGCGCCGGGTCGTCGGGGTCGGTTCCCAGTTCCGGGACACCGAGCATCTCCGCGGCGCGCTGCGCGAGGCCGGAATGAAAGACGTGCTGGTGGTGCCGCTCCGATCCGGCTCGGCCATGATCGGCACGCTCGAGGTGGTCAACCGTCTGGGTGAGAGCCGCAGCTTCCAGGACAGCGACATGCAGGTGCTGGAGACGATCGCGGCGCACACCGCGGCCGCCGTGGAGAACTCGCGGCTGGTCGACCGGCTGCGCCACGACGCGTACCACGATCGGCTGACCGGGATGCCCAACCGGCGCCGGATCGTGGACGCCCTGGCGGAGTCGGTCCGGGTGCACGCCGAGCACGAGGTCGTCGCGGTGGTCCTCTTCGACGTCGACGGGCAGCGCAACGTCAACGAGTCGATGGGGCACGCCGCCGGTGACAAGCTGCTCTCCGAGGTGGCGGCCCGGCTGCGCGGCATCGCCGACTCGGGCGCCCTGGTCGGCCGGATCGGCGGCGACGAGTTCGTGGTGACGCTGCGGGCGGAGAGCCTGGAGGCGACCATCGCGCTCGCCACCCAGATGAGGGAACGGCTGCGTGGCCCGCTCGCGGTCGGCTCGCTCACCCTGGACGTGGACACCGCGGTCGGCGTGGCGGTCTACCCCGACCACGGCAGCGACCCGGAGACGCTTCTCCAGCGGGCCGAGCTGGCAGCGAACGCGGCGAAGGCCCTGCCGTACGGCGTGCAGCCCTTCCATCCGGCGCTGGAGTCCCGCGCGGTCCGCCGGCTCGGCATCGCCGCCGACCTGCGGCGCGCGCTCGACAACGGTCAGCTGGAGGTCTACTTCCAGCCCATGGTGACCCTGGCCGACCGGCACGTGGTCGGCGTGGAGTGCCTGGCCCGCTGGGCGCACCCGGCGCACGGCGAGGTCGCCCCGGAGGACTTCGTGGCGGTGGCCGAGCACACCGGCCAGCTGGCCCGGCTGACCGAGGTGGTGCTCAGCGCCGGCCTGCGGCGCTGCCGGGACTGGGCGGACGCGGACCGGCCGCTCTCGATCGCGGTGAACCTGTCGGCGCGGACCCTGCTCGACTCCCGCTTCCCCGATGTGGTCGAGGAGATGCTGGCGACGTACCGGGTGGATCCGGGTCTGGTGACCTTCGAGATCTCCGAGCCGGGGATGCTCAACGACATCGAGCGGGTGCTGCCCACCCTCTACCGCCTCCGGGACCTCGGCGTGCGGCTCAGCGTCGACGACTTCGGCACGGGCGCCTCCTCGCTGGCCTACCTGCGCCAGTGGCCGGTCCACGAGGTGAAGATCGACGACAGCTTCGTGCAGGGCATGGCGACCGATTCCGGCGATCTCGCGATCGTCCGGGCGGTGGTCGGCCTGTCCCGCGAGTTCGGCCTCACCGTGGTCGCCGAGGGTGTGGAGAGCGAGCTCACCCTCGATCTGCTCGAGGAGATGGGCTGTGAGCTGGGCCAGGGATACCTCTTCAGCCGGCCGCTGCCGTTCGAGCGGCTGGAGGCCTGGCTGGCGGCCCAGACCGAGCCGGAGTCCACTCCCACCGGCGAGGTCCGCAGGCTCCGCGCAGTGATCTGACCTGGGGCGATCCCGTTATGGGGATACCGATTTCACCCCCGATGCAAGGCCGTGTAGTCTTACTTCTGCAGCGAGCGAGAGATCGCGAAGCAGCAAGCCCCCTTAGCTCAGTCGGCAGAGCGTCTCCATGGTAAGGAGAAGGTCTACGGTTCGATTCCGTAAGGGGGCTCTTCCGGGTTCGTTCCCGCCCCGCAGGCGATGAACTTATGAGCCTGGCTCGGCGGTGTAGCTCAGATGGCAGAGCAAGCGGCTCATAATCGCTGTGTCGCCGGTTCAAGTCCGGCCACCGCTACTTGGTAAAATCCCTGGTGGTTCCCCGTCCCGGGGCCCACTTTGCAGTTCGGCGGCCCAAGCGTCTAGGCTGGTTCGTCGACAGTTAGAACCCCGTTAGCAGGAAGGCACCCCGCCGTGGCCAAGGCGACCGACGTCCGTCCGAAGATCACCCTGGCGTGTACGGAGTGCAAGGACCGGAACTACATCACCAAGAAGAACCGGCGTAACGACCCGGACCGGATTGAGCTGAAGAAGTTCTGCCCGCGCGACGGGAAGCACACCCTGCACCGCGAGACCCGCTGATCTTCGTCTTAAAAGACGCACCCTGCGCCGTCCGGAGTCATCCGGGCGGCGCAGAGTAGTTTGTGGGGCATGTCCCTGGACCAGTCCTTCATCGGCCGCAGCTGGCCGGCCTCCGAGCCCTATCTGGTGGGCCGGGAGAAGATCCGCGAGTTCGCCCGGGCGATCGGCGCCACCGACGCGGAATACCACGACCCCGAGGCGGCTCGAGCCCTCGGCTACACCGACGTGGTGGCCCCGCCCACGTTCCCGGTGGTCTTCACGATGGCTTCGAGCCGGCAGATCATCTCCGACCCGGCGCTCGGGCTCGACTACACCCGCGTGGTGCACGGCGACCAGAGGTTCGCCTACTCCCGCCCGGTGGTCGCCGGCGACGCGCTCGTCTGTGTGAACGCGGTGGAGGACATCACCAGCCGCGGCGGCCACGAGTTCATCACCACCCGGACCGAGGTGCGCACCGAAGCCGGCGAGCCGGTCGTCACGGTCTGGTCGAAGCTGGTTCAGCGCGGCGAGGAGGCCAAATGAGCGACGTTCTGGAGCCGCAGACCTTCCGGGTCACCCGGGCCGATCTGGTGCGCTACGCGGGCGCCTCGGGCGACTTCAACCCGATCCACTGGAGCGAGCGCCAGGCGACCGGTGTGGGCCTGCCCGGCGTCATCGCGCACGGCATGTTCACCATGGCTCTGGTCGGCCGCGCGGTGACGGCGTGGGCCGGCGCTCCCGACGCTGTGGTCGAGTTCAGCGTGCGGTTCGCCCGCCCGGTTCCGGTGCCCGACACCGACGAGGGAACCGAGGTCGTGGTGAGCGGCACGGTCAAGGAGATCACCGAGGATGGACACGTCCGGTTGAGCCTGACCGCGACCTGCAACGGCGACAAGGTACTGTCCTTGGCACAGGCGCTCATCAGGAAGCGGTAGCCCGGGTTGGGATAACAGCGGGCGTACCCGTACACTGGTGCGCCGTGGGGCTCTGAGTCGTCAGCGACGCAGGTCCCGCGAAGGGGTGTAGCTCAATTGGCAGAGCAGCGGTCTCCAAAACCGCAGGCTGCAGGTTCAAGTCCTGTCACCCCTGCGCAATCCTCCTCGACGTGCCCGCCCGGTGCGCGGTTCGCACAACTTCCGCGTCTGGTCGAGCTCTGACGGGACCATCAAGACCCACCGACGACGGAAGTAGGGCGAAGTGGCCGAGAAGGACCGGCCCGGTGACGACGTCCCGGGCGACGACGAGCTCCGCGCCGACGCCGCCGCCGGTGACGATGTGCCGGACGACGCCGCCGACACTGCGACCGGCAGCGGTGGGACCGCGCTGGCCGAGCGTTCGGCCGACTCGGACAGCCCGAAGGCCAAGAAGCGTCGTGGCGGGCCTCTCGGCCGCGTCGGGAGCTTCTTCCGCGAGGTCGTCAGCGAGCTCCGCAAGGTCATCTGGCCGACGCGCAAGGAACTGCTGACCTACACGAGCGTCGTGATCGTCTTCGTGGTGGTCGTGACCGCGATCGTGTCAGGCTTGGACTACGTCTTCGGGAAGGGCATCCTCTGGGCCCTCGGCTGACCAGCCGAAGCGGCCCCGGCTGACCGGCCGGCCCCGGAGACCCGAACCGAAGAGACCTGATCTGGAGAAGTGAGCGAGCGTGCCTGAGTACGACGACGAGACCGCGCAGTTTGCTGACGAGCAGTCGTCGCTGGTCACCGACGAGTCGGTGGAGGCGGCCGACGAACCGGTCGCCGACCAGGCGCCCGAAGTGGACGAGGACTACGACCCCGTCAAGGAGCTGCGGCAGAAGCTGCGCTACGCGCCCGGCGACTGGTACGTGGTGCACTCCTACGCCGGCTACGAGAACAAGGTCAAGACCAACCTCGAGACCCGGATCACGAGCCTCGACATGGAGGACTTCATCTTCCAGGTCGAGGTCCCGACCCGCGAAGAGGTCGAGGTCAAGAACGGCAAGCGCAACCAGGTGCAGGCCAAGGTCTTCCCCGGTTACATCCTGGTCCGGATGGACCTGACCCCCGAGTCCTACTCCTGCGTGCGCAACACGCCGGGCGTGACCGGGTTCGTCGGCGCCACCGACCGGGTCGACCGCCCGGCCCCGCTCTCGCTCGACGAGGTGCTGAAGTGGCTGGCCCCGGCCGTCGCTGCCGAGGAGAAGAAGGCGAAGGTCGAAGTCAAGGTCCTCGACTTCGAGGTCGGCGACTCGGTCACCGTCACCGACGGCGCGTTCGCTTCGCTGCCGGCCTCGATCAGTGAGATCAACGCCGACCAGCAGAAGCTCAAGGTCCTGGTTTCGATCTTCGGCCGGGAGACTCCGGTCGAGCTGAACTTCAACCAGGTCACCAAGATCTGATCGCCGCACAACGGCGATTTCAGTGGGAGGGACCGCGAAGGAAGCGGTCCCGCCATCAACCACAGGAGTAAGTGAAATGGCACAGCGCAGCAAGGCCTACCGCAAGGCCGCCGAGTCGATCGACGCCAACAAGCTCTACGAGCCCTTCGAGGCCGTGAAGCTCGCCAAGGAGTCGAACCCGGTCAAGTTCGACGCGACCGTCGAGGTCGCGATGCGTCTCGGCGTCGACCCGCGTAAGGCCGACCAGATGGTCCGCGGCACCGTCAACCTGCCGCACGGCACCGGCAAGACCGCCCGCGTCATCGTGTTCGCCCAGGGCGCGAAGGCCGAGGAGGCCGTCGCGGCCGGCGCCGACGAGGTCGGCACCGACGAGCTCGTCGCCCGGATCCAGGGTGGCTGGCTGGACTTCGACGCCGCGATCGCGACGCCGGACCAGATGGCCAAGATCGGCCGTATCGCCCGGATCCTCGGCCCGCGTGGCCTCATGCCGAACCCGAAGACCGGCACCGTGACCATGGACGTCACCAAGGCCGTCAACGAGATCAAGGGCGGCAAGATCACCTTCCGGGTGGACAAGCACTCCAACCTGCACCTGATCATCGGTAAGTCGTCGTTCTCGGCCGAGCAGCTGGTCGACAACTACGCCGCGGTGCTCGAGGAGATCCTCCGGGCCAAGCCGTCCGCCGCCAAGGGCAAGTACCTCAAGAAGGTCACCGTCGCCACCACGATGGGCCCGGGCGTCCAGGTCGACCCGAACGCGCAGAAGAACCTCAACCCGAGCAGCACCGAGGCCTGATCCGCCCGTTCCACAGCACTGAGTCGAAGCCCCCGGGGGACAACCCCGGGGGCTTCGTCGTGGGAGGCTACCGGCCATGCGTTTCGAGGGGATCTGGTTCCGGTACGCCCGGAGCGCACCGTGGGCCCTGCGCGACGCCGGGGCCACGGCCGAGCCGGGTCAGACGGTCGTGGTGCTGGGCGCGAACGGCGCCGGCAAGTCCACCCTGCTCCAGCTGGCCGCCGGCGTCCTGCGCCCGGTGCGCGGCGCGATCCGGGACCGTCCGGCAGTGGTCGGCTGGGTTCCGGAGCGTTTCCCGGCCGCACAGCCGTTCACGGCCGCCGGATACCTGCGCGCGATGGCCTCGGTGCGGGGCCTGCCACCCGCTGCCGCCGACCCCTGGATCGAGCGCCTGGGTCTCGCCGCGCATGCGGGAACTCCGCTCGCCGACCTCTCCAAGGGCACCGCGCAGAAGGTGGGTCTCGCCCAGGCGCTGCTCACCCCGCCGGGTCTGCTGGTCCTGGACGAGCCGTGGGAGGGCCTGGACGCCGCCTCCCGCACCCTGATCCCGGAGATCGTCACCGAGGTGACCGAGGCCGGGGGAGTGGTCCTGGTGAGCGATCACCGTGGTGAGATCGCGAACCTGCCGGGCGCCGTGCACTGGACCGTGACGGCGGGCGAACTGCATCTCACGGGGTCGCCTGCGCCCGCCGAGTCCCCGGATGAGGACGAGATGATCGTCGAGGTGGCGGTCCGGCGCCATGAGGCGGCCGCGGCGGTGGACCGGCTGCGTGCCTCCGGTCACCGCGTCTTGGCCGTACGGGAGAAGCCCCGTGCCGACCGGGTCCAGGAGGAGAGATGACAGCCCTGACCAGGATGCGCGTGGCCGGCTTCGCCCGCAGTGGCCGCGCCCTCCCGCCACTGGTAGCCGTGCTGGTGGCCCTCTCCGTCCTCTACGGCGGCGGCGCCTCCCCGGCGGCGGCCGCCTACGGGTACTCCGCCGTGGCCCTCTTCCCGATCCTCGCCTGGATCACCAAGCTGGTCCTGGACACCGAACCGGACGTGCAGCGCAGGCTGGCCCGGCTGGCTGTCGGCCCGGCCCGGGAGGCGGCAGCGGGCCTGTCCGCCGCCGCGCTGCTCGGGGCCGGGGTGTGCCTGCTCGCAATGCTGGCGCCGTGGCCGTTCGGCGGTATCCGGGGACCCGCCGGCGCGGACGAGGCGCCACTGGCCACCGGCATCCTCCTCGGTGTCCTCGCTCACCTCCTGTCGCTGCTCGGCGCCCTGGCCCTCGGCGCGCTGGCCGCCCGTGCCGTGACCCGGCGGGTCCTTCCCGGCGTGGCGGTCCTGGTGACCGGCTCGGTGCTGGCGATCGTGCTGGGGCTGCGCGACTCGATCGTGCCGTGGCTGGTCCCGCCGGTGATGGCGACGGCGCGAGCCCTCAGCGACGGTCCCGCCCCGCCCGCCGTCACCGTGGCGAAGCTGGTCGGATGGACCCTGCTGTGGTGTGCCGTCACGCTCGCCGTCTACGGCCGGCTGCGTCGCGGACGGGCGTGACGGCGTCGATTTGGTTTCCAGGGCGGTCCCGCGTACGCTGGCTCATCGAAGTAACACCCATAGACCGCTGGTCGCCGCAGTGACCGTCACCACGACGGACGCCGCGGCCGAAGGTCCCGCACGAGCGGGCGACCTGCGCAGGGACAGGTTGTGATTTCCGGCCGCGTTCGCGTGTGCCTGACTCCGCCCCGTGCCCTGCGCCGGGGCGTTTTGCTTGTCCGGACCCTCTTTTTGCCAGTGGCTGAGCACTAGGAGAGGAGGGACATGGCGGACAAGCCTGTCCGGGCCGACAAGGCATCGGCCGTCGCCGAGCTCACGGATTTCTTCCGTGACTCGACGGCCACCGTGTTGACCGAATACCGCGGCCTCACCGTGAAGGAGCTCACCGAGCTCCGTCGCACGCTGGGCACCGAGGCCAAGTACGCGGTCGCGAAGAACACTCTCGCGAAGCGTGCGGCCACCGACGCGGGTATCGAGGGCCTCGACGCTCTGTTCACCGGTCCTACCGCGCTCGCCTTCGTCAAGGGCGATGTGGTCGAGGCGGCCAAGGGCCTTCGTGCCTTCGCCAAGGCCCACCCCGTTCTCGTCATCAAGGGCGGTGTCTTCGAGGGCAAGGCTCTCTCGGCGGACGAGGTCAACAAGCTCGCTGACCTCGAGTCCCGTGAGGTTCTGCTGGCCAAGCTGGCCGGTGCCCTCAAGGCCGGCCTCAGCAAGGCCGCTGCCACGTTCCAGGCCCCGCTCTCGCAGGCGGTGCGGACCGTGGACGCCCTTCGGGCTGAGCGTGAGAAGGACGGTTCGGCCGAGGCCTGACGGCTTCGCTCGGACCTGTAAACGTCAAGCAAGAACTTAGGAAAGGTTGCCAGACATGGCGAAGCTCAGCAACGACGAGCTGCTCGACGCGTTCAAGGAAATGACCCTCATCGAGCTCTCCGAGTTCGTGAAGCAGTTCGAGGACGTCTTCGACGTCAAGGCCGCCGCCCCGGTTGCGGTCGCCGGCGTTGCCGCCCCGGGCGCTGCTGCCGAGGCTGCTGTCGAGCAGGACTCCTTCGACGTCGTCCTCGAGGGCGACGGCGGCAAGAAGATCCAGGTCATCAAGGTCGTGCGTGAGCTGACCGGCCTGGGCCTCAAGGAGGCCAAGGACGCCGTCGAGTCCGCCCCCAAGGCGATCCTCGAGGGTGTCAACAAGGAGAAGGCCGAGGCCGCCAAGGCCAAGCTCGAGGGCGAAGGCGCCAAGGTCACCCTCAAGTGATCTAACGCTCCTCAGCGTTGTTCGTCGATGGCGGAGATCCGTTCCGGGTCTCCGCCATCGGTGTATCTCCAGCGGTTTGGGCAGCTCACGCGAGTGGGCGACAAATCTTGTCAAAGCTCGTTTTTCATGCGTTAAGGTCCCAATGGTGCGCCTGGCGGATTACCGCGGCGGTCCGACCCGCGGCACAGCCCTTGACTGTGTGTCCCCTGACAGGCACGCTGACATCAGCAAGTTTCCGCGCTTGCGACAGTCGCGCTGTGGGTAACCGGTGTTGTCCGGATGCTCGCAGACCGGCACCCGAGGGAGAGTTGCCGCGTTTCTGAGCGGCCCCACCGCAGGTGGGGACACGTTCCGTGGGCCACCTCAGGTGTGGGCTGGACAGCGGTTAGCCGAGCGGCTACACTGCTAGTTTGCGCTGCCTTCTGTCTTGATGCCTGTCGGGATATCCATGTGGATAATTTCCCGGGGGCTCATTGGAGTGCACGCAGACCAGTTGCACCAGCAACTCAGCCGCAGCAGATTTTCAGCCGCACCGCAGCACCGGTCCTCGGAAGGACGCATCTTGGCAGCTTCCCGCCCTGCGAAGACCAGCCGTACGTCGAGCGCTTACGCACCCCGCCGGGTCTCTTTCGGCCGGATCACCGAGCAGCTAGAGGTCCCCAACCTCCTCGCCCTCCAGACGGACTCCTTCGACTGGCTGGTCGGCAACGAGGCTTGGCAGGCCCGGACGACGGACGACCCGCACGCCCACTCGGGCCTCGCAGAGATCCTCGAAGAGATCAGTCCCATTGAGGACTTCTCCGGCACCATGTCGCTGTCCTTCTCGGCTCCGCGATTCGACGAGGTCAAGGCCTCGATCGAGGAGTGCAAGGAGAAGGACCTGACCTACTGTGCCCCGCTGTTCGTGACCGCGGAGTTCACCAACAACACCACTGGCGAGATCAAGAGCCAGACCGTGTTCATGGGTGACTTCCCGATGATGACCCCCAAGGGGACGTTCGTCATCAACGGCACCGAGCGGGTCGTGGTGAGTCAGCTCGTCCGTTCGCCGGGCGTGTACTTCACCAAGGAGCCGGACAAGACCTCCGACCGCGACCTCACCAGCGTCAAGGTCATCCCGAGCCGGGGTGCCTGGCTGGAGTTCGACATCGACAAGCGCGACACCGTCGGTGTCCGCATCGACCGCAAGCGCCGGCAGGCCGTCACCGTCCTGCTGAAGGCGATCGGATGGTCCGCCGACCAGATCCGTGAGCGGTTCGGCTGGTCCGAGCTGCTCATGACGACGCTGGAGAAGGACCACATCGCCGGGCAGGACGAGGCCCTGCTAGACATCTACCGCAAGCTGCGTCCGGGCGAGCCCCCCACCCGGGAGAACGCGCAGACCCTGCTCGACAACCTCTTCTTCAACCCGAAGAGGTACGACGTTGCCAAGGTCGGCCGGTACAAGTTCAACAAGAAGCTCGAGATCGACGTCCCGATCGTCCGGGGCACGCTTTCCGAGGAAGACATCGTCAAGACCGTGGACTACCTCTGCCGGCTGCACGCCGGTGAGGAAGGCTACGAGGCGGACGACATCGACCACTTCGGCAACCGCCGTCTGCGGACGGTCGGCGAGCTCATCCAGAACCAGGTCCGCGTCGGCCTGTCCCGGATGGAGCGCGTCGTCCGTGAGCGCATGACGACCCAGGACGTCGAGGCGATCACGCCGCAGACTCTGATCAACATCCGTCCCGTCGTGGCGGCGATCAAGGAGTTCTTCGGCACGTCGCAGCTGTCGCAGTTCATGGACCAGACCAACCCGCTCGCGGGTCTGACCCACCGTCGCCGTCTGTCGGCGCTCGGCCCGGGTGGTCTGTCCCGTGAGCGGGCCGGCTTCGAGGTCCGTGACGTGCACCCGTCCCACTACGGCCGGATGTGCCCGATCGAGACCCCGGAAGGCCCGAACATCGGCCTGATCGGCGCTCTCTCGACGTTCGCGCGGGTCAACCCGTTCGGCTTCATCGAGACGCCGTACCGGAAGGTCGAGAACGGCATCGTCACCGACGAGGTGCACTACCTCACGGCCGACGAGGAAGACCGGTTCATCAAGGCCCAGGCGAACGCCGTGCTGTCCAGTGACAACACGTTCGCCGAGGACCGCGTCCTGGTCCGCCGTAAGGGCGGTGAGGTCGACTACGTGCCCGGCACCGAGGTCGACTACATGGACGTGTCGCCGCGGCAGATGACCTCGGTCGCGACCGCGATGATCCCCTTCCTCGAGCACGACGACGCCAACCGTGCCCTCATGGGCGCGAACATGCAGCGTCAGGCCGTGCCGCTGGTCAAGGCGGAGTCGCCGCTGGTCGGCACCGGCATGGAGTACCGCGCCGCGGTCGACGCCGGTGACGTGGTCGTCGCCGAGGTCGGCGGCGTGGTCGAGGACCTGTGCGCCGACTACGTGACGGTGCACCAGGACGACGGCCACCGCCGGACCTACCTGCTGCACAAGTTCCGCCGCTCGAACGCCGGCTCCTGCGTCAACCAGAAGCCGGTCGTCTTCGAGGGTGACCGGGTCGAGGCCGGCCAGGTCATCGCCGACGGTCCCTGCACCGACGAGGGCGAGATGGCCCTCGGACGCAACCTGCTGGTCGCGTTCATGTGCTGGGAAGGCCACAACTACGAGGACGCGATCATCCTGTCGCAGCGCCTCGTGCAGCAGGACGTGCTCACCTCGATCCACATCGAGGAGCACGAGGTCGACGCCCGTGACACCAAGCTGGGTCCGGAGGAGATCACTCGCGACATCCCCAACGTCAGCGAGGAGATGCTCGCCGACCTGGACGAGCGCGGCATCATCCGGATCGGCGCCGAGGTCGTCCCCGGCGACATCCTGGTCGGCAAGGTCACGCCGAAGGGCGAGACCGAGCTGACCCCCGAGGAGCGGCTGCTCCGCGCGATCTTCGGTGAGAAGGCCCGGGAGGTCCGGGACACCTCGCTGAAGGTGCCGCACGGTGAGACCGGCACGGTCATCGGCGTCCGCACGTTCTCTCGCGAGGACGGCGACGAGCTGCCCCCGGGTGTGAACGAGCTGGTCCGGGTCTACGTCGCCCAGAAGCGCAAGATCCAGGACGGTGACAAGCTCGCCGGTCGTCACGGCAACAAGGGCGTCATCTCCAAGATCCTGCCGGTCGAGGACATGCCGTTCCTCGAGGACGGCACCCCGGTCGACATCGTGCTCAACCCGCTGGGTGTGCCCTCGCGTATGAACATCGGCCAGGTCCTGGAGACCCACCTCGGGTGGATCGCCAAGACCGGCTGGCAGATCGAGGGCGAGGACGAGGACTGGAAGCGTCAGCTCCGCGCCATCGAGGCCCACGAGTCCCCTGCTGACAGCAACGTCGCGACCCCGGTCTTCGACGGCGCCCAGGAGGAGGAGATCAAGGGTCTGCTCGAGTCGACGCTGGTGAACCGGGACGGCAAGCGCCTGGTGAACGGTGACGGCAAGGCGCAGCTGTTCGACGGCCGCTCGGGTGAGCCGCTGCCGGACCCGATCTCGGTCGGCTACGTCTACATCCTCAAGCTCAACCACCTGGTCGACGACAAGATCCACGCACGGTCGACCGGTCCGTACTCGATGATCACGCAGCAGCCGCTCGGTGGTAAGGCGCAGTTCGGTGGCCAGCGGTTCGGCGAGATGGAGTGCTGGGCGATGCAGGCCTACGGTGCGGCTTACGCGCTGCAGGAGCTGCTGACCATCAAGTCCGACGACGTCCTGGGCCGAGTGAAGGTCTACGAGGCCATCGTCAAGGGCGAGAACATCCCGGAGCCGGGAATCCCGGAGTCGTTCAAGGTGCTTCTCAAGGAGCTCCAGTCGCTGTGCCTGAACGTTGAGGTGCTGTCCAGCGACGGTGTGGCCCTCGAGATGCGCGAGACCGACGACGAGGTCTTCCGGGCCGCGGAAGAACTCGGCATCGACCTGTCCCGGCGCCCGAACGAGGGCGTCAGCAGCGTCGAAGAGATCTGACGGTCGAAGGTCCCCGGAGTGAGAGCTCCGGGGACCCTCCCGCCGGCCTGGAATTCACCCGAGCAACGAAACACGAGGGATAGTCCAAGTGCTCGACGTCAACTTCTTCGACGAGTTGCGCATCGGCCTTGCTACCGCTGACGACATCCGGCAGTGGTCGCACGGCGAGGTCAAGAAGCCCGAGACGATCAACTACCGCACCCTCAAGCCCGAGAAGGACGGACTCTTCTGCGAGAAGATCTTCGGTCCGCAGCGGGACTGGGAGTGCTACTGCGGCAAGTACAAGCGGGTCCGGTTCAAGGGCATCATCTGTGAGCGCTGCGGCGTCGAGGTGACTCGGTCCAAGGTCCGCCGTGAGCGCATGGGTCACATCGAGCTGGCCGCGTCGGTGACCCACATCTGGTACTTCAAGGGCGTTCCGAGCCGGCTGGGCTACCTGCTGGACCTCGCCCCCAAGGACCTCGAGAAGATCATTTACTTCGCTTCGTACGTCGTGACGAGCGTTGACGCCGAGGCGCGTCACCGCGACATGTCCACGATCGAGAACGAGATCTTCGCCGAGAAGCGCCAGTCCGAGAACGGCCGCGACTCCGAGATCGAGAAGCGGGCCGCCAAGCTGGAGCAGGACCTCGCCGAGCTCGAGGCCGAGGGCGCCAAGGCCGACGTGCGCCGCAAGGTCAAGGAAGCCGGCGAGCGCGAGATGCGCCAGATCCGCGACAAGGCGCAGCGCGAGATCGACCGGCTCGACGAGGTGCTGGACACCTTCCGCAAGCTCGACTCCAAGCAGCTGGTCACCGACGAGCTGCTCTACCGCGAGCTCCGGGACCGCTTCGGTGAGTACTTCACCGGCGGCATGGGCGCGGAGGCCATCAAGGCCCTGCTCGAGAACATGGACCTGGACGCCGAGGCGGAGAACCTCCGGGAGATCATCCGCACCGGTAAGGGCCAGCGGAAGATCCGGGCGCTCAAGCGGCTCAAGGTCGTGGCGGCGTTCCTGAACACCCGCAACTCGCCGCTCGGCATGGTGCTGGACTGCGTCCCGGTCATCCCGCCGGACCTGCGCCCGATGGTGCAGCTCGACGGTGGCCGCTTCGCCACGTCCGACCTGAACGACCTGTACCGCCGCGTCATCAACCGCAACAACCGCCTCAAGCGACTGATCGACCTCGGCGCGCCCGAGATCATCGTCAACAACGAGAAGCGGATGCTGCAGGAGGCCGTCGACGCGCTGTTCGACAACGGCCGCCGTGGCCGGCCGGTCACCGGTCCGGGTAACCGCCCGCTCAAGTCGCTCTCCGACATGCTCAAGGGCAAGCAGGGCCGGTTCCGTCAGAACCTGCTCGGCAAGCGCGTGGACTACTCCGGCCGTTCCGTCATCGTCGTCGGCCCCCGGCTCAAGCTGCACCAGTGCGGCCTGCCGAAGCAGATGGCGCTGGAGCTGTTCAAGCCGTTCGTGATGAAGCGCCTGGTCGACCTGAACCACGCGCAGAACATCAAGTCGGCCAAGCGGATGGTCGAGCGTCAGCGCCCGGTCGTGTGGGACGTGCTGGAGGAGGTCATCAGCGAGCACCCCGTGCTGCTGAACCGTGCTCCGACCCTGCACCGCCTCGGCATCCAGGCCTTCGAGCCGCAGCTGGTCGAGGGCAAGGCCATCCAGATCCACCCGCTCGTGTGTACGGCGTTCAACGCCGACTTCGACGGTGACCAGATGGCGGTCCACGTGCCGCTGTCCGCCGAGGCCCAGGCCGAGGCGCGGATCCTGATGCTGTCGTCGAACAACATCCTCAAGCCGGCCGACGGCAAGCCGGTCACCATGCCCACCCAGGACATGGTCATCGGTCTGTACCACCTGACCCACCTCACGGCGGGCGCCAAGGGCGAGGGCCGGGTGTTCAGCTCGGACGCCGAGGCCCGGATGGCGTACGACAACGGCGAGCTGCACCTGCAGGCGCCGATCAAGCTGCGTCTCCGCGACGTCATCGGTGTCGACAACGGCGCCAAGGGCGAGAAGTGGGAGGCTCCGGAGGACTGGACCGAGGGCGAACCCGTCCTGGTCGAGACCACCCTGGGCCGCGTGATCTTCAACGAGACGCTGCCGGTCGGGTACCGGTACGTCAACTACGAGATCCGCAAGGGTCAGCTGTCGGCGATCGTCAACGACCTCGCCGAGCGCTTCCCGAAGGTCGTCCTCGCGGCGACCCTGGACGCGCTCAAGGAGGCCGGCTTCCACTGGGCCACCTGGTCCGGTGTGACGATCGGCATGGGCGACGTCATCGGTCCTCCGCGCAAGCCGGAGATCCTGGCCCGCTACCAGGTCGAGGCCGACCGCATCGACAAGCAGTACCAGCGTGGTCTGATGACCGCCGAGGAGCGTCGCGGCGAGCTCATCGAGATCTGGACCAAGGCGACCAACGAGATCTCCAAGGAGATGGAGACCGCGCTGCCGCAGGAGAACCCGCTCTGGGTGATGATCAACTCCGGCGCTCGCGGTAACCTGCTCCAGCTCCGGCAGATCGCCGCGATCCGTGGTCTGGTGGCCAACCCCAAGGGTGAGATCATCCCGCGGCCGATCACCTCGTCGTACCGCGAGGGTCTGACCGTCCTGGAGTACTTCATCTCCACCCACGGTGCTCGCAAGGGTCTTGCCGACACCGCGCTGCGTACCGCCGACTCGGGTTACCTGACCCGTCGTCTGGTGGACGTGTCGCAGGACGTCATCATCCGCGAGGAGGACTGCGGCACCGAGCGCGCGATCCCGATGCAGGTGAGCGAGCGGGAGCCGGACGGCACCCTGGTCGTGCACACGCACGCGGAGACCGGTGTCCACGCCCGCACGCTGGCCGACGACATCGACGACGCCAACGGCAACCGTGTGGTGTCGCGCGGCGACGACCTCAACTCGATCATGGTGGACGCGCTCGTCGCGGCCGGCGTCGAGACGGTCCGGGTGCGCAGCGTCCTGACCTGTGAGTCGAAGCTCGGCGTCTGCGCGGCCTGCTACGGCCGTTCGCTGCCGACCGGCAAGGCGGTCGACATCGGCGAGGCCGTCGGCATCATCGCGGCTCAGTCCATCGGTGAGCCCGGCACGCAGCTGACGATGCGTACCTTCCACACCGGTGGTGTCGCGGGTGAGGACATCACCCAGGGTCTGCCGCGTGTCCAGGAGATCTTCGAGGCTCGCGTCCCCAAGGGCAAGGCGCCCATCGCCGACACCCCGGGTCGCGTCCGCATCGAGGACGGCGAGCGCTCGCGCAAGATCATCGTGGTGCCGGACGACGGCAGCGAGGAGATCGTGTACGACAAGATCTCCAAGCGCGTCAAGCTGCGCATCCCGGACGGCGGCCACGTCGGCGTCGGCGAGAAGCTCACCGAGGGCACCATCGACCCGCACGAGCTGCTGCGCATCATGGGCCCGCGCGCGGTCCAGGTCCACCTGACCAGTGAGGTCCAGGAGGTCTACCGCTCGCAGGGTGTGCTCATCCACGACAAGCACATCGAGATCATCATCCGCCAGATGCTCAAGCGGGTGACGGTCATCGACTCGGGCGCCGCGGAGTTCCTCCCCGGCATCCTGGTCGACCGTGCGCTGTTCGAGTCGGAGAACCGCCGGATCGTCGGCGAGGGTGGCGAGCCCGCCGCCGGCCGTCCGGTGCTGATGGGTATCACCAAGGCCTCGCTGGCCACCGACTCGTGGCTCTCCGCGGCCTCCTTCCAGGAGACCACCCGGGTGCTCACCGACGCTGCGATCAACTCGCGCAGCGACTCGCTGGTGGGCCTCAAGGAGAACGTCATCATCGGTAAGCTCATCCCGGCCGGTACCGGTATCAGCAAGTACCGGAACATCCGGGTCGAGCCGACCGAGGAGGCCAAGGCCAAGGTGTACTCGATGACCGGGTACCCCGAGACCGACTACGGCTTCGGGCCGGCCAGTGGCCAGGCTGTGCCGCTGGACGACTTCGACTTCGGGTCGTACCGCTAAGGGTTTCTCTCGATGGGGCGGTCGCGCTTGGCGCGGCCGCCCCATCGGCCTTTCTGCGCCTTCCCGCAGCGGAAAACTGAAGGGCGGCACACCATCTCAGAAAGGAGACCGCTTTCTAAGATGGTGTGGTGACCACCCTTCCCACGGTGCCCACCCGCCATCCGATGGATCCGGAGCCGGTGCCCTCCACGAAGTCGCGTGCGGTCTTCGCGCTGGGGCTGATCGGCCTGCTGACCGGAGTGTTCGTCGGTGGCGTCATCCCGGCCACCCTGGCGCTGCTCCTGGCCCGTCAGGCGCACCGTGAGGCGTACGCCGCGGGTGGCTACCTGACCGGCACCCTGTGGATCAGGCGCGGCCGCAGGCTCGCCTGGGGCGGTCTCGTGCTGGCGCTCGGCACCCTGGTGGTGGCCGCCATCGCCGGCCTGCTCCACCTCGCCGCGGTGCCCGGGGGACAGGACTTCGCGCCGGGAACGGATTGACGTGGGATGCGGCTCGGCTCGTACGGGTGACATGCTCTTGTCATGACCCAGCCGCCGCAGTCCTTCTACGGCCCGCCCCCGCAGCCCTACTACGGCCCGCCTCCGGTCGCGCCGCCCTCGGCGGGATGGGAACTGGAACGGGTCGACGCTCTGGGCGGCACCGGTTTCGGCCTCGCGCAGATGCGTGTCGTGCCTATCACGTCCGGGCTGGCGATCGGCTCGCTCGTCGCCGGCATCGGCTCGATCCTGGTCTCGGTGCTGGCACTCTGCTTCAACGCGGTCGGGGCGAGCGACGGCTGGGGCGTCTGGGTCGGCGGCGCCTTCACGCTGCTGAGCGTTCTCGCAGGTGGGGGAGCGCTGGCCGCCGGCTTGACCGCCCAGCGGCAGATCCGGCGCTCCGGGCAGACCGGGCGGGTGCGGTTCACCGGCCGCGGGGTCGCCATCGCCGGGATCTGCTGTGGCGCGGCCGGCGCGGGAATAGGACTGGTCGGTCTGTTGCTGGGACTGGTGTTGCAGATGTCCTGAGAGGCCACCCTCCGGCCACGCGAAAGCCTTCGCCCGAGGCGGTGCGGCCCCGGATCCGGCACCGCGGCGATGCCGCGTCAGGCCACCCGGTACACTGGTATACGGAGATGTCCATCGTGGGAACCTGGTCTGATTTTGACCTGAGTGCCTAGGGTGGGTAATCTTCTCCTTCGTGCCCGGGCTCGCCCGGGCAACTCGTGCGTGCACCCGAATCGGAACGTACGACGGGTATTGCGGCACGACGAGCGGACATCCGCTCGACAAAGAACAAAACCCGGTACGCGTGGGCTCCACGCGTGGCGGGACCGTGAGCCGGACGACACGCCCGACCGCGGGTGTCGGACCACCCTCCTGGGCGGCCGGCACACAGAGGCAGAAATACTCGGTGCGGCCGTAAAAACAGGAAGCGGCCGAAGGGAGCGGAGAAACCCGGTGCCCACGATCCAGCAGCTGGTCCGCAAGGGCCGCCAGGCGAAGACGAGCAAGACGAAGACGCCGGCGCTGAAGGGAAGCCCTCAGCGGCGCGGCGTGTGCACGCGCGTGTACACCACTACCCCCAAGAAGCCGAACTCTGCGCTGCGCAAGGTCGCTCGTGTGAAGCTGAGCAGCCAGATCGAGGTGACGGCGTACATCCCGGGCGTCGGCCACAACCTCCAGGAGCACTCCATCGTGCTTGTGCGTGGCGGTCGAGTTAAGGACCTTCCGGGCGTCCGCTACAAGATCGTTCGTGGTTCGCTGGACACCCAGGGTGTCCGCAACCGCAAGCAGGCCCGCAGCCGTTACGGCGCGAAGAAGGAGAAGAGCTGACATGCCGCGTAAGGGACCCGCTCCGCGCCACCCTGTGGTCGCAGACCCGGTGTACAACTCCCCGCTGGTAACGCAGCTGGTCAACAAGATCCTGATCGGCGGCAAGCGTCAGCTCGCCGAGCGCATCGTCTACGGCGCTCTCGAGGGTGCTCGTGACAAGAGCGGTGGCACCGACCCGGTGGTCATCCTCAAGCGCGCCATGGACAACGTCAAGCCGACCCTCGAGGTCCGCAGCCGCCGTGTCGGTGGCGCGACCTACCAGGTTCCGGTCGAGGTCCGCACCCCGCGTCAGACCACCCTCGGTCTCCGCTGGCTGGTCCAGTACTCGAAGGCCCGCCGCGAGAAGACCATGATCGAGCGTCTCCAGAACGAGCTGCTCGACGCCAGCAACGGCCTCGGTGCTGCTGTCAAGCGGCGCGAGGACACTCACAAGATGGCGGAGTCCAACAAGGCCTTCGCGCACTACCGCTGGTAAGACCCTGCTGAGGCCCGGCATTCGCCGGGCCATCGGCAGTCGTACCGGTCCACGAGACGACGACGAAGAAAAGTAGGGATGGAAGTGGCCGCCGCAGACGCGCTCGCCAATGTTCGCAACATCGGCATCATGGCGCACATCGACGCTGGTAAGACCACGACGACTGAGCGCATCCTGTTCTACACCGGCATCACGTACAAGATCGGTGAAGTCCACGAGGGCGCTGCCGTCATGGACTGGATGGAGCAGGAGCAGGAACGCGGTATCACCATCACCTCCGCCGCCACCAAGTGCGAGTGGAAGGGTCACACGATCCAGATCATCGACACGCCCGGCCACGTCGACTTCACGGTCGAGGTCGAGCGGTCGCTGCGTGTGCTCGACGGCGCGGTTGCGGTCTACGACGGCGTCGCCGGCGTGGAGCCGCAGACTGAGAACGTCTGGCGCCAGGCGGACAAGTACAACGTCCCCCGGATGTGCTTCGTCAACAAGCTCGACCGGACCGGTGCCGACTTCTTCCGCTGCGTGCAGATGATGATCGACCGGCTGAACGCCACCCCGCTGGTCCTCCAGATCCCGATCGGGCTCGAGGGTGACCACATCGGCGTCGTCGACCTGATCGAGATGCGTGCCCTCACCTGGCGTGGTGAGACCCAGAAGGGTGAGGACTACGCCATCGAGGAGATCCCCGCGGATCTCGCCGAGCAGGCGGCCGAGTGGCGCGAGAAGCTCATCGAGACCCTCGCCGACGTCGACGACGCGGTGATGGAGAAGTACCTCGAGGGCGAAGAGGTGTCGGTCGACGAGATCAAGGCCGCCATCCGGCGCGCCACGATCGCCAGCAAGGCCAACCCGGTCCTCTGTGGCTCGGCCTTCAAGAACAAGGGCGTTCAGCCCATGCTCGACGCGGTCGTCGACTTCCTCCCGTCGCCGCTGGACATCCCGGCGATCGAGGGCACCGCGACCGACGGCGAGACGCCGCTGCTGCGCAAGCCGTCGAACAGCGAGCCCTTCTCGGCGCTGGCCTTCAAGATCCAGACCGACAAGCACCTCGGCAAGCTGACCTACGTCCGCGTCTACTCGGGCACGCTCGAGTCCGGTTCCCAGGTGGTCAACTCCACCAAGGACCGCAAGGAGCGGATCGGCAAGATCTACCAGATGCACGCGAACAAGCGTGAGGAGCGCGCCACCGCGCAGGCCGGCGACATCATCGCCGTCCAGGGTCTCAAGCAGACCACCACCGGTGACACGCTCAGCGACCCGGCGAACCCGGTCATCCTGGAGTCGATGACCTTCCCGGAGCCGGTCATCCAGGTCGCCATCGAGCCGAAGACCAAGTCGGACCAGGAGAAGCTGGGCACCGCGATCCAGCGTCTCGCCGAGGAGGACCCGACCTTCCGGGTCTTCAACGACGAGGAGACCGGCCAGACGATCATCGCCGGCATGGGCGAGCTCCACCTGGACATCCTGGTGGACCGCATGCGCCGCGAGTTCAACGTCGAGGCCAACATCGGCAAGCCGCAGGTGGCGTACCGCGAGACGATCCGCGGCACCGTGGAGAAGTACACGTACGTCCACAAGAAGCAGACCGGTGGCTCCGGCCAGTACGCGAAGGTCGTCGTCAACGTCGAGCCGCTGTCGCTCGAGGCTGACGGCCCCACGTACGAGTTCGTGAACGCGGTGACCGGTGGTCGCATCCCCAAGGAGTTCATCCCCTCGGTGGACGCGGGCGCGCAGGACTCCCTGCAGTACGGCGTTCTCGCCGGTTACCCGCTGGTCGGCGTGAAGTTCACGCTGGTCGACGGTCAGTACCACGAGGTCGACTCGTCCGAGATGGCCTTCAAGATCGCCGGCTCCATGGCGATGAAGGAAGTGGCCCGCAAGGCCGATCCCGCGCTGCTGGAGCCGATGATGTCCGTCGAGGTCACCACCCCTGAGGACAACATGGGTGACGTCATCGGCGACCTCAACTCCCGTCGTGGCATGATCCAGTCGATGGAGGAGCGTCACGGCGCTCGCGTCGTCAAGGCTCTGGTGCCGCTCTCGGAGATGTTCGGCTACGTCGGAGACCTTCGGTCGAAGACCGCCGGCCGGGCCAGCTACAGCATGCAGTTCGACTCCTACGCCGAGGTTCCGCAGAACGTGGCGAAGGAGATCATCGCTAAGGCCACCGGCGCCTGACGCGATGAGGCACGTGCGGTCCGTCGAGGACCGCACGTGCACGAGCAGTCGACAGAGTCCTGAGCGCCTTATCGGCGTGCCGGGCGAAAAGTAATGATCAGTCCACAGGAGGACACCAGTGGCGAAGGCGAAGTTCGAGCGGACTAAGCCGCACGTCAACATCGGCACCATTGGTCACATCGACCACGGTAAGACGACGCTGACTGCGGCCATCACGAAGGTCCTGCACGACGAGTACCCGGACCTCAACCCCTACACGCCGTTCGACGAGATCGACAAGGCGCCGGAGGAGAAGGCCCGCGGCATCACGATCTCGATCGCGCACGTCGAGTACCAGACCGCGTCGCGTCACTACGCGCACGTGGACTGCCCCGGCCACGCCGACTACATCAAGAACATGATCACCGGTGCCGCGCAGATGGACGGCGCGATCCTGGTGGTCGCCGCGACCGACGGCCCGATGCCGCAGACCAAGGAGCACGTGCTCCTGGCCCGCCAGGTCGGCGTTCCGTACATCGTCGTCGCCCTGAACAAGAGCGACATGGTCGAGGACGAGGAGCTCCTGGAGCTCGTCGAGCTCGAGGTTCGCGAGCTGCTCAGCACCTACGAGTTCCCGGGCGACGACCTGCCGGTCGTTCGCGTGTCGGCGCTCAAGGCCCTCGAGGGCGACCCGGAGTGGACCGGCAAGCTCCTCGAGCTGATGAACGCGGTCGACACCGCGATCCCGCAGCCCGAGCGTGAGACCGAGAAGCCGTTCCTCATGCCGATCGAGGACGTCTTCACGATCACCGGTCGTGGCACCGTGGTGACCGGTCGCGCCGAGCGCGGCATCCTCAAGCCGAACGAGGAGGTCGAGATCGTCGGTATCCGCGAGAAGTCGACCAAGACCGTTTGCACCGGCATCGAGATGTTCCGCAAGCTGCTCGACGAGGCCCGCGCGGGTGAGAACGTCGGTCTGCTGCTCCGCGGCATCAAGCGCGAGGACGTCGAGCGCGGCATGGTCGTTGTGAAGCCGGGCACCTCTACTCCTCACACGGAGTTCGAGGGCCAGGTCTACATCCTCTCGAAGGAGGAGGGCGGCCGTCACACGCCGTTCTTCCAGAACTACCGCCCGCAGTTCTACTTCCGTACCACGGACGTCACCGGCGTCGTCACGCTGCCCGAGGGCACCGAGATGGTCATGCCGGGCGACTCCACCTCCATGTCCGTGAAGCTGATCCAGCCGATCGCCATGGAGCAGGGCCTGAAGTTCGCGATCCGTGAGGGTGGCCGCACCGTCGGCGCCGGCACGGTCACGAAGATCAACGTTTAATTGACGGTCTGTTCACGGCGATGAGCCGTGAACGACCCTCATCGGTGACCCCGATTAGCATTGTCGGCGAGAATCCGGCATACTAGTCAGGTTGCGTCCGCGCGGGGTGGGTGGCTGCATGTCAGGCACCCACCCTCGCCGGGTGTCCGGGTGTGGTTTGTTTGCCGCCCGTCACCCTTAGATCCCCGTGATCGATCCGCTTCAGGTGACTGAGGCGGAATCAGAGTGCCCAGCATTCTGAAGCAAGGCGCGACACGCCCGACCGCGGGGGTCGGACAACGCAGGATCAACGGTCCTGCGGGCATGCGGAGGCCACCCGCTTTCGCACGTAGCGGCATCGAGAGAAGGAAACAGAAGCCACCATGGCGGGACAGAAGATCCGCATCCGGCTCAAGGCCTATGACCACGAGGTCGTCGACTCCTCGGCGCGGAAGATCGTCGAGACGGTGACGCGTACCGGGGCGCAGGTCGCGGGCCCGGTGCCGCTGCCCACGGAGATCAACCGTTTCTGCGTGATCCGTTCGCCGCACAAGTACAAGGACTCGCGCGAGCACTTCGAGATGCGCACGCACAAGCGTCTGATCGACATCATCGACCCGACTCCGAAGACGGTCGACTCGCTCATGCGCCTCGACCTGCCGGCTGGCGTCGACATCGAGATCAAGCTGTAGGGATCGCGACTAATGGACAGGCAAGTTAAGGGGATCCTGGGCGCCAAGCTCGGCATGACCCAGGTCTGGGACAACAACAAGGTCGTCCCGGTGACCGTGGTTCAGGCCGGCCCGTGCGTCGTGACCCAGGTCCGCACCGATGAGAAGGACGGCTACTCCGCTGTCCAGCTGGCGTACGGCTCGATCGACCCGCGTAAGGTCAACAAGCCTGAGGCCGGCCACTTCGCCAAGGCGAGTGTGTCGCCGCGGCGCCACCTCGTGGAGCTGCGCACCAACGACGCCGGCGAATACGAGCTCGGCCAGGAAGTCACCGTCGACGCCTTCGCTGCGGGCGCGGCCATCGACGTGACCGGCAAGACCAGGGGTAAGGGCTACGCCGGTGTCATGAAGCGGCACGGCTTCCACGGTCTTCGCGCCAGCCACGGTGTCGAGCGCAAGCACCGCTCGCCCGGCTCGATCGGCGCCTGCGCCACCCCCGGCCGCGTCTTCAAGGGCGTCCGGATGGCGGGCCGTATGGGTGGCCGTCGCTTCACCGTGCAGAACCTGACCATCCAGGCGGTCGACACCGAGCGCAACCTGATCCTGGTCAAGGGCGCGGTGCCCGGCCCCAAGGGCGCGCTGATCCTGGTTCGTACCGCGGCTAAGAAGGGCGGTGCCAAGTGAGCTCGGTTGACGTGATCAACGCTGAGGGCAACAAGGCCGGCTCGGTCGAGCTGCCGGGCAACGTCTTCGACGTTCAGGCGAACATCCCGCTGATGCACCAGGTCGTCGTGGCGCAGCTCGCCGCGGCCCGCCAGGGCACGGCGAAGGCGAAGACCCGCGGCGAGGTCGCCGGCGGCGGCAAGAAGCCGTACAAGCAGAAGGGCACCGGTCGCGCCCGTCAGGGCTCGATCCGCGCGCCGCAGTTCACCGGTGGTGGCGTCGTGCACGGCCCCGTGCCGCGCGACTACAGCCAGCGGACCCCCAAGAAGATGAAGGCCGCCGCGCTCCGTGGCGCCCTCTCGGACCGGGCCCGGGACGGCCGCGTGTTCGTCGTCGAGTCCTTCGTCACCGGCGAGAAGCCGTCGACCAAGGCCGCGATCACGACGCTGCGCAAGGTCGCCCAGACGACCAAGGTTCTCGTCGTCCTGGACAGCCAGGACGAGCTGAACTGGGTCTCGCTGCGTAACGAGCCGACCGTGCACCTCATCGAGGCCGGCCAGCTGAACACCTACGACGTGCTGGTCGCGGACGAGGTTGTCTTCACGAAGGTCGCGCTCGACGAGTTCCTGGGCGGTTCCGCCTCGACGTCCGAGGAGGGCGACAAGTGAGCACGATCGCCGACCCGCGCGACATCATCGTCGCCCCGGTGGTCTCCGAGAAGAGCTACAGCGTTCTCGACCAGAACTGGTACACGTTCCTCGTCCACCCGGACGCGAACAAGACCCAGATCAAGATCGCTGTCCAGCAGATCTTCAACGTCCGCGTGCTGTCCGTGAACACCGCGAACCGCGAGGGCAAGCGCAAGCGCACCCGCACCGGATGGGGCCAGCGCAAGGCCACCAAGCGCGCGATGGTGAAGCTGGCTGACGGGGACCGTATCGAGGCCTTCGGCGGCCCGGTCAGCTAAGGGGTTCATGAATCATGGCTATCCGTAAGTACAAGCCGACCACGCCGGGCCGTCGCGGCTCGAGCGTCGCCGACTTCGCTGAGATCACCCGGTCGACGCCGGAGAAGTCTCTGCTGGTTCCGCTGCCCAAGAAGGGCGGCCGCAACGTCCACGGCCGGATCACCACCCGGCACCAGGGCGGTGGCCACAAGCGCCAGTACCGGCTGATCGACTTCAAGCGGAACGACAAGGACGGCGTGCCGGCCAAGGTCGCTCACATCGAGTACGACCCCAACCGCACCGCTCGCATCGCGCTGCTCCACTACGCGGACGGCGAGAAGCGCTACATCGTGGCGCCGAAGGACCTCAAGCAGGGTGACCGGGTCGAGTCCGGCGTCGGCGCCGACATCAAGCCCGGCAACAACCTGCCCCTGCGCAACATCCCGGTCGGTACGACGGTCCACAACGTGGAGCTTCGTCCCGGCGGTGGCGCCAAGCTGGCCCGCTCGGCCGGCGTCGGCATCCAGCTGCTCGGTCGCGAGGGTGTGTACGCCACGCTGCGTATGCCCTCCGGCGAAATCCGTCGCGTCGACGTGCGCTGCCGCGCCACCGTCGGCGAGATCGGTAACGCCGACCAGTCGAACATCAACTGGGGCAAGGCTGGTCGTATGCGGTGGAAGGGCAAGCGCCCGACCGTCCGTGGTGTCGCCATGAACCCCGTCGACCACCCGCACGGTGGTGGTGAGGGTAAGACCTCGGGTGGTCGCCACCCGGTGAACCCGGCGGGTAAGCCTGAGGGCCGTACCCGTCGCAAGGGCCAGCCGAGCGACAAGCTGATCGTTCGCCGCCGCTACGCCACCCGCAAGCGCGGGTAACGGGAGTAGAAGATGCCTCGCAGCCTGAAGAAGGGCCCGTTCGTCGACGACCACCTCCTCAAGAAGGTGGAAGTCCAGAACGAGAAGAACTCGAAGAACGTCATCAAGACCTGGTCGCGGCGCTCGACGATCATCCCCGACATGCTCGGGCACACGATCGCCGTGCACGACGGGCGCAAGCACGTCCCGGTGTTCGTCACCGAGGCCATGGTCGGTCACAAGCTCGGCGAGTTCGCTCTGACCCGGACGTTCAAGGGTCACGAGAAGGACGACCGCAAGAGCCGTCGTCGCTAGTCAGTCCACGGATAAGAAAGGGGTTACAGCGATGCCAACGAAGAACGACGCTCCGGCGCTTCCGGGCTCTCGCGCAGTTGCGAAGCACGTCCGCATTTCGCCGAGCAAGGCACGCCGTGTCGTCAACCTCGTCCGCGGTCTGCCCGCGAAGGAGGCCCTGACGGTCCTGCAATTCGCGCCGCAGGCCGCGAGCGAGCAGGTTTACAAGGTGCTCGCCAGCGCCATCGCGAACGCCGAGAACAACGAGCGGCTCGATCCCGACGCACTCCTCGTGAGCGAGGCGTTCGTCGACGAGGGTCCCACTCTCAAGCGTTTCCGCCCGCGGGCGCAGGGCCGGGCGTACCGGATCCGTAAGCGCACGTGTCACATCACCATCGCGGTCGAGGCGGTCCAGGCGGCCCGCCCGGCGAAGAAGGCCGCTGCCAAGAAGGCGGCGCCGAAGGCCGAGTCCCAGAGCACGGAGGGTGCCGAGTAATGGGTCAGAAGGTTCACCCCACCGGGTTCCGCCTCGGCATCTCCACCGACTGGAAGAGCCGCTGGTTCGCGGACAAGCTCTACAAGGACTACATCGGCGAGGACGTCAAGATCCGCCGCATGATGTCCAAGGGCCTCGAGCGCGCCGGCATCTCCAAGGTGGACATCGAGCGGACCCGCGACCGGGTGCGTGTCGACATCCACACCGCCCGGCCGGGCATCGTCATCGGCCGTAAGGGTGCGGAGGCCGACCGGATCCGCGGCGAGCTCGAGAAGCTCACCGGCAAGCAGGTCCAGCTGAACATCCTCGAGGTGAAGAACCCCGAGTCGGACGCTCAGCTCGTGGCGCAGGGCGTCGCCGAGCAGCTGTCCAGCCGGGTCAGCTTCCGCCGGGCGATGCGCAAGGCCATGCAGTCGGCCATGAAGAACCCGATCTGCAAGGGCATCCGGGTGCAGGTCTCCGGCCGTCTCGGCGGCGCGGAGATGAGCCGCACGGAGTTCTACCGTGAGGGTCGCGTTCCGCTGCACACGCTCCGCGCCAACATCGAGTACGGCTTCTTCGAGGCCCGTACCACGTTCGGCCGGATCGGCGTGAAGGTCTGGATCTACAAGGGCGACGCCGTTCCGGGTCGCGAGGTCGTCACCGAGGCGCCGGCGCGTCCGCGTCGTGACCGCGCCGACCGTCCCGAGCGTCCGCGTCGTGGCCGTTCCGGCTCGTCCGGCACGACCGCGGGCGGCACGGAGGCGGGCCGGGCTGCTGCCCAGTCGCGCGTCTCCGACGGTGACAACGCGAACGATGCGGCTGTTGCCGCGGCTCCGGCCGTGGCCGAGACGCAGCAGGAGGGCTGACACATGCTGATGCCGCGTAAGCCCCCGAAGGGCTTCCGCAAGCCGCACCACCCGGACCGCAGTGGCGCGTCCAAGGGCGGCAACCGGGTCGTCTTCGGTGAGTTCGGTATCCAGGCGCTGGAGCCCGCGTACGTGACCAACCGGCAGATCGAGTCGGCGCGTATCGCGATGACCCGTCACATCAAGCGTGGCGGCAAGGTCTGGATCTCGATCTTCCCGGACCAGGCACTGACCAAGAAGCCGGCCGAAACCCGCATGGGTTCCGGTAAGGGTTCTCCCGAGTGGTGGGTGGCGAACGTCAAGCCGGGTCGCATCCTCTTCGAGATGTCGTTCCCGAACGAGACGATCGCGCGTGAGGCGATGCGCCGCGCGATCCACAAGCTCCCGATGAAGTGCCGCATCGTGACACGCGAAGTGGGTGAAAGCTGATGGCAGCGGGCGTTAAGGCAGCCGAGCTCCGCGAACTCTCCGAAGAGGAGCTGGTTTCGCGGCTGCGGGAGGCCAAGGCGGAGCTGTTCAACCTTCGTGTGCAGCGCGCGACCGGGCAGCTCGACAATCACCGTCGGCTGCAGGTCGTCCGCAAGGACATCGCGAAGATCTACACGATCATGCGTGAGCGTGAGCTGGGGCTCTCGGTTGCGCCGGATGAGGTGACAGCATGAGTGAGAGCACAGCTGCACCGCGCGCTCAGCGCAAGGTGCGTGAGGGTCTCGTGGTCAGCGACAAGATGGACAAGACCGTCGTGGTCGAGGTCGAGGACCGGGTCAAGCACGCGCTGTACGGCAAGGTCATCCGCCGTACCCGCAAGCTGAAGGTGCACGACGAGCAGAACGCGGCCGGCATCGGCGACCGGGTTCTGATGATGGAGACCCGCCCGCTGTCCGCCACCAAGCGCTGGCGGATCGTGGAGATCCTCGAAAAGGCCAAGTGAGTGCGCTGGGCCGGCTCCGGCCGGCCCAGCGGACCATGGTTCCGCCAAGCTTCGGGCATACGTCCCGGAGAACTGGCAGACATAGGAGACAGACGTGATCCAGCAGGAGTCGCGACTGCGCGTCGCCGACAACACGGGTGCCCGGGAAATCCTGTGCATCCGCGTACTCGGCGGCTCCGGTCGCCGTTACGCGAGCATCGGCGACGTCATCGTGGCCACGGTCAAGGACGCCATCCCGGGCGCCGGTGTGAAGAAGGGTGACGTCGTCAAGGCGGTCATCGTTCGCACCGCCAAGGAGAAGCGCCGTCCCGACGGCTCGTACATCCGCTTCGACGAGAACGCCGCCGTCATCATCAAGGACGGCGGGGACCCCCGCGGCACCCGCATCTTCGGCCCGGTCGGGCGCGAGCTGCGCGACAAGCGGTTCATGAAGATCATCAGCCTGGCGCCGGAGGTGCTCTGACCGTGAAGATCAAGAAGGGCGACACGGTCGTCGTCATCGCCGGCAAGGACAAGGGTGCCAAGGGCAAGGTCATCGCGGCCTTCCCGCGGCAGGACAAGGTCCTGGTCGAGGGCGTCAACCGGATCAAGAAGCACGAGCGCATCCGCACCAACCAGCGGGGCTCGAAGACCGGTGGCATCGTCACTCAGGAAGCCCCCATCCACATCTCGAACGTGCAGGTGCTGGACGACCAGGGCAAGCCGACCCGGATCGGTTACCGGATCGACGAGAACGGCACCAAGGTCCGCATCGCGCGTACGACCGGTAAGGAACTCTGATGACTGCCGCCACCGAGACCAAGACGCTGCCGCGCCTCAAGACCAAGTACCGGTCTGAGGTCGTGCCGGCCATCAACGAGCAGTTCAAGTACGGCAACCCCATGCAGATCCCCGGCCTGGTCAAGGTCGTCGTGAACATGGGTGTCGGCGAGGCCGCTCGTGACGCCAAGCTGATCGACGGCGCGGTGCGGGATCTGACCACGATCACCGGTCAGAAGCCGCTGGTTCGCCGGGCGACCAAGTCGATCGCGCAGTTCAAGCTGCGCGAGGGCATGCCGATCGGCGCGAAGGTCACCCTTCGCGGCGACCGGATGTGGGAGTTCCTGGACCGGCTGCTCTCGATTTCGCTGCCGCGTATCCGTGACTTCCGCGGCCTCGACGGTCGGAAGCTCGACGGCCACGGCAACTACACCTTCGGTCTGACCGAGCAGTCGGTGTTCCACGAGATCGACCAGGACCGGATCGATCGTCCGCGGGGCATGGACATCACGGTGGTCACCACCGCGAAGACCGACGACGAGGGCCGGGCGCTTCTCAAGCTCCTGGGCTTCCCGTTCAAGGAGAACTGAGCATGGCGAAGAAGGCCCTGATCCTGAAGGCTGCCGCGAAGCCCAAGTTCGCTGTGCGTGCCTACACCCGCTGCCAGAAGTGCGGTCGCCCGCACTCGGTGTACCGCAAGTTCGGCCTCTGCCGGGTCTGCGTGCGGGACATGGCCCACCGTGGTGAACTGCCCGGCGTGTCCAAGGCCAGCTGGTAACCCATCCAACCGCCCCGCCCGCCGCTCGTCAGCGGAGTAGTGGCTGGGTTTGTGCAACACCGCTTCGCCGTAGGCCCGCCCGCGGGAACCCCGGCGAGAAAGGTTGACGAATACCCATGACGATGACGGACCCGATCGCAGACATGCTCACGCGTCTGCGTAACGCCAACCAGGCGTACCACGACAAGGTGACGATGCCCTACTCGAAGATCAAGGCGAACATCGCCGAGGTCCTCAAGGCTGAGGGTTACATCGCCTCGTGGACGTCTGAGGAGCCCGAGGAGGGCGCGGTCGGCAAGCGTCTGGTCGTTGAGCTCAAGTACGGCCAGAACCGTGAGCGCAGCCTCGCCGGCATCAAGCGCGTCTCGAAGCCCGGCCTGCGGGTTTACGCCAAGTCCGACGAGCTTCCCCGCGTGCTCGGTGGTCTCGGTGTCGCGATCATTTCGACGTCCCAGGGACTGCTGACCGACAAGCAGGCCCGCAAGCGGAGCGTTGGCGGGGAAGTCCTCGCCTTCGTCTGGTAACTGGAGACTTTGATATGTCGCGAATCGGACGTAAGTCGATCCCGGTCCCGGCCGGAGTCGACGTCACCATCTCGGGCCAGACCGTGAAGGTCAAGGGCCCCAAGGGCGAGCTGTCGCACACCGTCGCCGAGCCCATCACGGTCTCGCAGGACGGCGGAGAGCTGCACGTCAACCGCCCCAACGACGAGCGCAAGGCCAAGGAGCTCCACGGCCTCTCGCGTACCCTCGTCGCCAACATGATCGTCGGTGTCACCGAGGGCTACAAGAAGGTCCTCGAGATCAACGGCACCGGTTACCGCGTCACCGCCAAGGGCAAGGACCTGGAGTTCGCTCTCGGTTTCTCGCACCCGGTGAACGTCGTGCCGCCGGCGGGCATCAGCTTCTCCGTGGAGAAGCCGACGCAGTTCACCGTCACCGGCATCGACAAGCAGCTGGTGGGCGAGGTCGCCGCGAACATCCGCAAGATCCGCCCGCCGGAGCCCTACAAGGGCAAGGGCGTCAAGTACCAGGGCGAGGTCATCCGCCGCAAGGCTGGAAAGGCAGGTAAGAAGTGACCGCCACGCTGCTCAAGCGCCGCAACGGCGGCGGGGTCTCCGCCGCGCGTGCCGTTGGCAAGGCGCGTCGGCACTTCCGGGTCCGCAAGAACGTTCGCGGCACTGCCGAGCGTCCCCGTCTGGTCGTCACCCGGTCCACGCGGCACATCACCGCGCAGATCATCGACGACCTCAAGGGCCACACGCTGGTCTCGGCGTCCACGCTCGACAGCTCGATCCGTGGTGGCGAGGGCGCCAAGAGCGACCTGGCCGGCAAGGTCGGCGCGCTCCTGGGCGAGCGGGCCAAGGCCGCGGGCATTTCCAAGGTCGTCTTCGACCGCGGTGGCAACAAGTACGCGGGCCGGATCGCCGCGCTTGCGGACGCCGCCCGCGAAGCCGGACTCGAGTTCTAGGAGGAATTGACCAATGCCTGGTCAGCAGCGCCGAGGCGGCGGGTCCGGCGGTAACACCGAGGGTGGCAACCGCCGGGACAACCGTCGCGAAGGCGGCCGCGGAAACGCGCCCGTCGAGAAGACCCCGCACCTCGAGCGGGTCGTCGCGATCAACCGTGTCGCGAAGGTCGTCAAGGGTGGTCGTCGCTTCAGCTTCACCGCCCTGGTGATCGTCGGAGACGGTGACGGCACCGTCGGTATCGGCTACGGAAAGGCCAAGGAGGTGCCCGCGGCGATCGCCAAGGGCGTCGAGGAGGCCAAGAAGCACTTCTTCAAGGTCCCGCGGATCGGTGCGACCATCCCGCACCCGATCACCGGCGAGGCCGCCGCGGGTGTCGTCCTGCTCAAGCCGGCTTCCGCTGGTACCGGTGTTATCGCCGGTGGCCCGGTGCGTGCCGTTCTGGAGTGCGCCGGCATTCACGACATCCTCTCGAAGAGCCTCGGCTCTTCGAACCCGATCAACATCGTGCACGCGACCGTGGCTGCTCTGAAGGGCCTCGAGTCGCCGGAGATGGTCGCGGCTCGCCGTGGTCTCCCGGTCGAGGACGTGGCGCCGGCTGCGATGCTGGCGGCGCGTGCGGAAGCGGCGGTGCGCTGATGGCACGCTTGAAGGTCACCCAGGTCCGGTCCGGTATCGGCCGTAAGCAGAACCAGCGGGACTCCCTGCGGTCGCTCGGCCTCAAGCGGATCAACGACGTGGTGGTCAAGGAGGACCGCCCCGAGATTCGGGGCATGATCTTCGCGGTGAACCACCTCGTGAGTGTTGAGGAGGTCGAGTAATGGCGATCAAGGTTCACCACCTGCGTCCGGCGCCCGGTGCCAAGACCGCGAAGACCCGTGTGGGTCGCGGTGAGGGCTCCAAGGGCAAGACCGCCGGTCGCGGTACCAAGGGCACCGGAGCCCGCAAGAACACTCCGGCTTCGTTTGAGGGTGGGCAGATGCCTATCCACATGCGCCTGCCGAAGATGAAGGGCCTCCGGAACAAGCCGCGCAACAAGGTCGTGTTCCAGGTCGTGAACCTGGACCGCCTCGCCGAGCTGTTCCCGAACGGCGGCGAGGTCGGCCCGGCCGAGCTCGTCGAGGCCGGCGCGGTCCGCAAGGGCCACCAGGTCAAGGTTCTGGGCTCGGGCGAGCTGGGCAACGTGTCGCTGACCATCTCGGCGCACGCGTTCAGCGAGTCGGCCAAGGAGAAGATCGCTGCCGCCGGTGGTTCCGTCACCGAGCTGTAGTAGTTAGTACGGCGAGAGGCCGTGGCATCGGATTCGTCCGGCGCCGCGGCCTCTTTCGCGTTGAAGGGCTCTGAACCGTCCTGTGAGCCGTCGGCTACGGCGGGGAGCGAACGGAACACAGCCGTAACATCTGGTGCGCTCAGGGACGTTCTGAGCGGCTTCCGCTGGAGTAGTGTGAAACCGGCTGGGAACGGGTGACCGGCCAAGGTGGAGCACGCCCGCTTCGACCATGAACCCGGACAGTTGTGTTGTACTGGGGCATCGGAGAGTGCGACGCCGGTGGTTGAGTTCTCGGCGTTGCTGATACAGTGCTCCGCTGGCGGCCTCTACGGCTGCCCAATGATGTGTGCCCGAACTTCCGGGATAACGCAACCCAGAGTGTGGCGACCACGCAGGAGGATCAGTTGTTGTCCGCCTTCTCGAGCGCGCTTCGGACGCCTGACCTGCGGAAGAAGCTACTCTTTACGGTAGCGATTATCGCGATCTACCGTCTCGGTGCCACATTGCCCAGCCCCGGTGTGTCCTACGCCAACGTGAAGGCCTGTCTGGCCCTCACCGAGGCATCCGGCAACGGCGTGCTGAACCTGCTCAACCTCTTCTCCGGCGGCGCGCTGCTGCAGCTGTCGGTCTTCGCGCTGGGCATCATGCCCTACATCACGGCGTCGATCATCCTGCAGCTGCTCACGGTCGTGATCCCGCGACTCGAGCAGCTCCGCAAGGAGGGTCAGACCGGCCAGGCGAAGATCACGCAGTACACCCGCTACCTGACGCTGGGCCTCGCGGTCCTGCAGGCGTCGGCGTTCGTGGCCCTGGCCCGTACCGGCCAGCTCTTCGGCAACGTCTGCGACCAGGACAACCCGGCGTACCAGATCATCCCCGAGGACACCGGCATCCCGATGTGGCTGACGCTGACCGTCCTGGTGATGACGATGACCGCCGGCACCGGCGTGGTCATGTGGCTGGGCGAGCTCATCACCGACCGCGGCGTCGGCAACGGCATGTCCGTCCTGATCTTCACCTCGATCGCCGCCCGCCTCCCCGGTGAGGGCTGGACGATCAAGACCTCCAGCGGCACCGGCAAGTTCCTGCTGGTGATCGGCCTGGTCCTGGTCATCATCGCGCTCGTGGTCTTCATCGAGCAGGCACAGCGCCGGATCCCGGTGCAGTACGCCAAGCGCATGATCGGCCGGCGGATGTACGGCGGCACCTCCACCTACATCCCGCTCAAGGTCAACCAGGCTGGTGTCGTTCCGGTCATCTTCGGGTCCTCGCTGCTCTACCTGCCGCAGCTGTACCTGCAGTTCTTCGACCAGAACAACCTCAAGGGCTACCAGATCTGGATCCAGAACAACCTGGCGGATCCGACCAGCCCGATCTACATCGGCCTCTACTTCCTGCTGATCATCTTCTTCACGTACTTCTACGTGTCGATCACGTTCAACCCGACTGAGGTCGCGGAGAACATGAAGAAGTACGGTGGTTTCGTTCCGGGTATCCGCCCGGGCAAGCCGACCGCCGACTACCTGGACTTCATCCTCAGCCGTATCACGCTGCCGGGCGCGCTCTACCTGGCCATGATCTCGGTTCTGCCGAACTTCTTCTTCATCTGGCTGAACCAGCAGCAGTACCAGAACTTCCCGTTCGGTGGTACCGCGGTGCTGATCATGGTGGGTGTGGGTCTGGAGACGGTCAAGCAGATCGAGAGCCAGCTCATGCAGCGGAACTACGAAGGGTTCCTCCGGTAGTGGGGACGCGGGGCCGGGGGGCTCTGGCGTCGCCGGTGGGCGTGGTTCTTCCTTCCCGAAGCGAGGCGATGTAGGTGCGGCTGGTACTGGTGGGCCCTCCGGGGGCCGGCAAGGGGACCCAGGCTGAGTTCATCGCCGCCCATCTCGCCGTACCGAAGATCTCTACCGGGGACATCTTCCGGGCCAACGTGTCGCAGGGGACGCCGCTCGGCGTCGAGGCCAAGCGATACATGGACGCCGGGCAGCTGGTGCCGGACGAGGTGACCATCAACATGGTGCGCGACCGGCTCGCCGAGCCGGACGCGTCCGACGGCTTCCTGCTGGACGGTTTCCCGCGGACGGTGCCGCAGGCTCAGGCGCTGGACAAGCTCCTCGCCGACCTGGGCACCGCGCTGGACATCGTGATGGAGCTCGTGGTCGACGACGACGAGGTCATCCGCCGGCTCTCGGGCCGGCGGACCTGCCGTGGTTGCGGGAAGATCTGGCACGTCGAGTTCGACCCGACGAGCAAGGACAACATCTGCGACCGCTGCGGCAGCGAGCTGTTCCAGCGCGACGACGACAAGGCCGAGACCATCGCGAACCGCCTCGTGGAGTACGCGGACAAGACCGCGCCCCTGGTGGACTTCTACGGAGCACAGGGCAAGCTCGTGGGCATCGACGCGACGGGCCCGGTGGAGGACGTCACCGTGCGCGCGATCGACGCTCTGCGTTCCTACGGCGGCTGAGATGGCGCGTAACGAACAGAGCATCCAGCTGAAGTCGCTGGAGCAGATCGAACTGATGCGCGCCGCCGGCCTGGTCGTGGCGGCCGCTCTCGACGCCATGCGTGACGCGGTGGCGCCGGGTGTCTCGACCGCCGATCTGGACGCGATCGCCGAGAAGGTGATCCGTGACGCCGGGGCGATCCCGTCGTTCAAGGGCTACCACGGCTTCCCCGCCTCGATCTGCGCCTCGGTCAACGAGCAGGTGGTGCACGGCATCCCGAGCGCCGAGCAGGTCCTGCGCGAGGGCGACCTGATCTCGCTCGACTGCGGCGCCATCCTGGAGGGCTGGCACGGCGACTCGGCGATCACGGTCGGCGTCGGCGAGACCGATCCGGCGCTGCTGCGGATGGCCGAGGTCGCGGAGGACGCGATGTGGGCCGGGATCGCCGCGGCGGCCCGGGGTGTCGCGAACGGCCGGGGCCGGCTCACCGATATCTCGTTCAACATCGAGAAGGTGATCCGTAAGGCCGGGCGGTACGGGATCGTCGACGGTTACGGCGGCCACGGCATCGGCACCGAGATGCACCAGGATCCGCACGTGCTCAACCACGGCAAGCCGGGCCGGGGCGTCAAGGTGATCCCGGGCATGGCCCTCGCCATCGAGCCGATGATCACCATGGGTTCGCCGCGCACCGTGGAGCTGGACGACGGCTGGACCGTGGTGACCCGGGACGGGTCCCGCGCCGCGCACGTCGAGCACACGATGGCCCTGCTGGACGACGGCGTCTGGGTGACGACGGCCGTCGACGGTGGCCGGGCCCGCCTGGGCGAGCTCGTGACCGCCCGCCAGCCGTAGCCCGTTTCTGACGGTGGTCCGGGTGGACCCCGGCTGGCATGCTGGGGTTCATGGGGCGCGATGAGATGCGGGCGGGCGACGCCGATCGGCAGAAGGTCGCGGATCAGCTGAAGGCGGCGCTCGACGAAGGCCGGCTGGACCTCGGTGAATACGACGAGCGCATCCAGAAAGCCTATGGCGCCCGTACGTACGGGGATCTCGACCCGCTCTTGATCGATCTTCCGGGCACCATCCCGGTGCAGAAGTCGCAGATCCAGCCCGCCCAGGCGGCCCATCCGGTGGCGCCGGGGACGGCCGAGCACGGCAGGAACGGCGTCAAGCCGGCGATCAGCCTCTTCCTCCTCTGCACGATCATCTGGGGCATCACCAGCCTCGCTTCCGGTGAGGCCTACTACTTCTGGCCGGTCTGGGTTCTGATCCCGGTGGCCTTCGCGATCCTGGCCCGTCTCGGTCGTGGTGACAAACGACGCGAAGAACGGGACAACGGCCGTTCCTGAGGCGATAAAGTCGTACATGTCCGGTACAGACACGCCCGACCCCGGGTTGCGGAACCCTCGGTTTGTCGTCCCTGTAACGGGCGCGTAGACTGGCTTGCTGGCGCGCAGCGTCGACTCTCCCATGTCCTCAGCGCTTCGAGGACGGGGGAGCCGCGGCTGGTCCGGGCCCGTGAAAAGGCCCGGAAACGACGTTGCAAAGCCTGCCCCAGAACCCGATGTCAGGTAGCGGAGGACATGCCTAAGAAAGACGGAGCCATCGAGATCGAAGGCCGAGTGATCGAGCCCCTGCCGAACGCAATGTTCCGCGTGGAGCTCGCCAATGGTCACAAGGTCCTGGCACACATCTCCGGCAAGATGCGGCAGCACTACATCCGCATTCTTCCCGAGGACAGGGTCGTCGTCGAACTCTCGCCGTACGACCTGACCCGTGGGCGCATCGTCTACCGCTACAAGTAAGCAGCGGGTCGCGGGGTTTTCTATCCCGTCTGACTGAGAGTTAAGGCAAACCGTGAAGGTCAAGCCGAGCGTCAAGCGGATCTGCAACAACTGCCGGGTCATCCGGCGGCACGGCCGGGTCATGGTCATCTGCAGCACCGACCCGCGCCACAAGCAGCGTCAGGGCTGATTTCAGCCTCGTCGCAGGATCCGCACCACCGAACAAGCTCGTCCAGCCGCGAAGCATTCGCATGAGCGGCTACACCCCCGGTCGGAGGCCGGGGCCCGCCTGGGCAGGCGGGATCGGACGGGCACAGACCTCCGAGAGAACTCTGAGGAGCAAGCCCACTTATGGCTCGTCTCGTCGGCGTTGATCTCCCCCGCGAGAAGCGGATGGAGATCGCGCTTACTTACATCTTCGGCATCGGTCGCACCCGTGCCGTCGAGGCACTGACTGCTACCGCGATTGACCTGAACAAGCGCGCCAAGGACCTCACGGACGAGGAGCTGGTCCAGCTCCGCGACTACATCGAGGCCAACTTCAAGGTTGAGGGTGACCTTCGCCGCGAGGTCGCCGCGGACATCCGCCGCAAGGTTGAGATCGGTTGCTACGCCGGCATCCGCCACCGCAAGGGCCTGCCCGTGCGGGGTCAGCGGACCCGGACCAACGCTCGTACCCGCAAGGGTCCGAAGCGCACGGTCGCCGGTAAGAAGAAGCCCGGTCGGAAGTAATAGGAGCGCACTGACTTATGCCACCGAAGGCACGCGCAGGGGCCGCAGTCAAGAAGGTCCGGCGCAAGGAACGCAAGAACGTCGCCCACGGGCAGGCGCACATCAAGAGCACCTTCAACAACACCATCGTGTCGATCACCGACCCGACCGGTGCTGTGATCTCCTGGGCCTCTTCCGGCCAGGTGGGCTTCAAGGGCTCCCGCAAGTCGACCCCCTTCGCCGCGCAGCTGGCCGCCGAGGCCGCCGCGCGTCGTGCCATGGAGCACGGCATGCGCAAGGTCGACGTCTTCGTCAAGGGTCCCGGTTCCGGCCGGGAGACCGCGATCCGTTCGCTGCAGGCCGCCGGCCTCGAGGTCGGGCAGATCTCCGACGTCACGCCGCAGCCGCACAACGGTTGCCGTCCGCCGAAGCGTCGTCGGGTCTAGGGGGAACTGACTGATGGCTCGTTACACCGGTGCGGACTGCAAGCGCTGCCGCCGCGAAAAGATGAAGCTGTTCCTCAAGGGCAGCAAGTGCGATGGGCCGAAGTGCCCGTTCGAGTCGCGTCCCTTCCCGCCCGGCCAGCACGGCCGCGGTCGGACCAAGGAGACGGAATACCTGCTTCAGCACCGTGAGAAGCAGAAGGCCCGTCGCGCGTACGGCGTCCTCGAGAAGCAGTTCCGTGGCTACTACGAGGAAGCCGTCAAGAAGCCGGGCAAGACCGGTGAGGTCCTCCTGCAGATCCTCGAGACGCGTCTCGACAACGTCGTCTACCGGGCCGGCTACGCGCCGTCCCGTGACGCCGGTCGGCAGCTGGTCAAGCACGGTCACTTCCTGGTGAACGGTTCCAAGGTCGACATCCCGTCGTACCGGGTCAAGGAACACGACATCGTCACCGTGCGTGAGAAGTCGAAGGAAATGACCCCGTTCGTCGTGGCGCAGGCCCAGGCCGGCTCCCGCCCCGTTCCGGCGTGGCTCGAGCCGATCCCGGCCGAGATGAAGATCCTGATCCACTCGATCCCGGCCCGCGCTGTCATCGACACGCAGGTCCAGGAGCAGCTGATCGTGGAGCTTTACTCCAAGTAACACAGATGCCCGGCGTCTCTCGAGGCGCCGGGCTATCCGATGGCCATCAAATAGTGGGTGGCCTGACAGAAAGAAGAACAGCGTGCTCATCAGCCAGCGGCCGACCCTCTCGGAGGAGTCGCTCAGCGAGACCCGCTCCCGGTTCACCATCGAGCCTCTGGAGCCGGGCTTCGGCTACACCCTCGGTAACTCGCTTCGCCGGACCCTGCTGTCGTCCATCCCGGGCGCGGCGGTCACCAGCATCAAGATCGACGGCGTGCTGCACGAGTTCACCACGATCCCCGGTGTCAAGGAGGACGTGGTCGAGCTGGTCATGAACGTCAAGGAACTGACCGTCAGCTCCGAGCACGACGAGCCGGTCAGCATGTACCTGCGCAAGCAGGGCCCCGGTGACGTGACCGCCGGCGACATCCAGCCCCCGGCTGGTGTCTCCGTGCACAACCCCGACCTGAAGCTGGCCACGCTCAACAGCAAGGGCCGGCTCGACATGGAGCTCACCGTCGAGCGGGGCCGTGGCTACGTCACGGCGGCGCAGAACAAGAGCGCCGGCGCTGAGATCGGCCGCATCCCGGTCGACTCGATCTACTCGCCGGTTCTCAAGGTGACCTACCGCGTCGAGGCGACCCGTGTCGAGCAGCGCACCGACTTCGACCGTCTGATCATCGACGTCGAGTCGAAGGCGTCGATCTCGCCGCGGACCGCGCTGGCCTCGGCCGGCTCGACCCTCGTCGAGCTGTTCGGCCTGTGCCGGGAGCTGGACGAGACCGCCGAGGGTATCGACATCGGCCCGTCGCCGCAGGATGCTCAGCTGGCCGCCGATCTGGCTCTGCCGATCGAGGAGCTGGACCTCACCGTCCGGTCGTACAACTGCCTCAAGCGCGAGGGCATCAATAGCGTGGGCGAGTTGATAGGGCGTACGGAGGCTGACCTTCTGGACATCCGGAACTTCGGCCAGAAGTCGATCGACGAGGTCAAGATGAAGCTCGCCGGAATGGGCCTGGGGCTGAAGGACAGCGCGCCGTCCTTCGACCCGGCGCACGTCGTGGACTCGTTCGGCGACGTGGATTACGACACCGACGACTACCGCGAGACCGAGCAGCTGTAATCCTGGCTGCCGCGCCATAACCAAGGAGCATCGGAAATGCCCACGCCCACCAAGGGTGCCCGCCTCGGCGGCAGCCCGGCACACGAGAAGCTCATCCTGGCCAACCTGGCCACCGAGCTCTTCCGGCACGGGAAGATCAAGACCACCGAGACGAAGGCCAAGCGGCTGCGTCCGCTGGCCGAGCAGCTCATCACGAAGGCCAAGCGCGGCGACCTGCACGCCCGTCGCCGGGTTCTGACCGTCGTGAAGGACAAGGACGTCGTGTACGCCCTGTTCGAGCAGATCGCTCCGCGGTACACCAACCGTCCCGGTGGCTACACCCGGATCACCAAGACCGGTCCCCGCAAGGGCGACGCCGCTCCGATGGCCGTCATCGAGCTGGTCGAGGAGCTGCAGGTCGCGGCCACCACCGCGCCGTCGAAGTCGGCCCGCAAGGCCGCCGCGCAGCAGGACAAGGTCGAGGCGCTCGCGCCCGAGGCCGAGGCCCCGAAGGCCGCCCCGGCCGCCGAGGAGGCTGACCAGGACGCTGAGGCTCCGGTCAACGCTTCCGGCGACAAGGGCGCCGAGGGCCCCGGCAACCAGGCCGAGGGCGACGACACCAAGGCCTGAGTTCCACGTTGAAAGGCCCGGTGCCCATTCTGGGTGCCGGGCCTTTCGCTTTCTCTTCGGTACGGGTGAACGAGAGCTCATGAGTGATCAGGTCCGGCTACGCCTGGACGTTTCCTACGACGGCGCCGACTTCTCCGGATGGGCCGTGCAGCCCCGCCGGCGCACGGTGGCCGGCGTCCTCACCGAGGCCCTGGGCCGGCTCGTCGGACCGGACACTCCTCTCGGGCTCACGGTTGCCGGGCGTACCGACGCGGGGGTGCACGCGACCGGCCAGGTCTGTCACATCGACCTCCCGGCCGACGACTGGGAGCGCCTCTCCGGTTCGCTGGTGCGCCGGCTCGGAGCCCTGATGCCGCCGGACGCCCGGGTTCGTGCCGTCGTCCCGGTCCCGGACACCTTCGACGCCCGTTTCTCGGCGACGTTCCGCCGCTACGAGTACCGCGTCACCGACGACCCGTGGGGCCCGGAGCCGCTGCGCCGCTACGACACCCTCGGCTGGATGCGCCCGCTCGACCTGGACCGCCTGAACGCCGCCGCGGCCGGCCTGCTCGGCGAGCACGACTTCGCCGCCTTCTGCAAGCGCAAGGAACACGCCACCACGATCCGCGCGATCGGCCGCCTCGACTGGCGCCGCGACCCGGACCGCACGCTGGTGGCGACCGTCCAGGCGGACGCCTTCTGCCAGGCGATGGTCCGTAGCCTGGTGGGCGCCATGCTCTTCGTCGGCGACGGCCGCCGCGAGCCGGAGTGGCCGGCCCGGCTGCTCACCCTGCGCGAGCGGTCCAGCGAGGTGACGGTGGCGGCGGCACACGGGCTGACGCTGGTGGCGGTGGGCTACGCCGACGAGGCCGACTACGCGGCCCGAGCCGACGCGACCCGACGCCTGCGCGCCTGAGGTCAGCGGCCGGTGAGGGCCGCGGTCAGGTGGGTGTCCAGGACTTCGGTCATCATCCGGGTCACCGCCGGGTCGTCGGTGGGTACGAGCTCGCCGGTGGGGCTCAGGATCACGCAGTAGAGCAGGTAACGGTCGTGGGTACGCCAGGCGATCGGGGTGCCGGGGGCCGCCGTGGCGCCGCTCAGGACCGCGAAACCACCGTCGCCGGTCTCCACCAGCTCGCGGACACGCTCGCCGACCGCTGTGGCGCTCTCCACGTCCGGGAGGGTGAGGACACCGGCGGTCACCCGGTAGTCGGCGTAGGGCACGGTGAGGGAGGCGCGGATCGCCTGCGAGCAGGCGTACCCCTGAAGCACTGACCGCAGGCCACCGGTGACCGCGACCGGGCAATCGGCCTCGACCCGCGTCTCGCCCACCCGGAAGAGGGTCGCCTGATCGGGGAAGACCTCCGTTGCGGTCAGTGGCGTGCCGGATGCGGCACGTGGCGTGGTGGCCGGTGGAGTGCCGTCGTCGGCGACGATGAGCACGGTCAGCATGACGACGATGCCGAGCACGATGAGCGCGGCGAGGGCATGGGTGAGAAGCCGGGCGGCCTGGTAGGGCTCGCGCCTGAGGTGCCGTTGCCTGCGAGGTCGTGGGGTGCGATGCTGCCCGGCCGGACCCGGGAACGGTCTCACGACCAGGGCGTGGGCGGAGCGCGTCGGGGTGGCGTACCGCATGGGCCCCAAGCTAGGCGGGCATGCTGATCTATTAACGCACAGTCTGTCCGCCCCCCGGCGTCCCGCCGTTCGTTCGGTGGCGGGAGACTGGCCGGGTGAGTTCCGACCATTACTTCTCCGCCGAGCCGGACGCGCCGCTGAAGCGGGGCGAGATCGAGTTCAGCGTCGCCGGCAAGGACTACCGGCTCGCCGTCGCGTCCGGTGTCTTCTCGGCCGGGCGGCTGGACCCCGGCACCGCCGTGCTGCTGCGCAAGGCCGGCCTGCCGACCGTCACCTTCGAGGGCACGATGCTCGACCTCGGCTGCGGGTACGGCCCGATCGCCTGTGTGCTCGCGACCGAGGCGCCGGCGGCGACGGTCTACGCGGTGGACGTGAACTCCCGCGCGCGTGAGCTGACGGCGGAGAACGCCAAGGGCAAGCGGGTCACGGTGGCGAGCCCGGAGGAGGTTCCGGACGACGTGACGTTCGATCAGATCTGGAGCAACCCGCCGACCCACGTCGGCAAGGCGGAGCTGCACGCCCTGATGGAACGCTGGCTGCCCCGGCTCGCCCCGGACGGCGTCGCCTGGCTGGTGATCAACCGGAACCTGGGCGGTGATTCGCTGCACACCTGGCTCATCGGGCTCGGCTGGCAGGTGGAGCGTATCGCCAGCCAGCGCGGGTTCCGGGTCTTGAAGGTCACCGGAAAATCGGCTGACTGAGCCGTACCGGCCAGGGAGGATGCCGCCATGGGTTACGTGGATGTCGCCGGTGCCGGATTCGTGCTCCCCGATGGGCGGGAGCTCTTCTCCGACGTGTCGTTCCGGGTTGGCGAGGGTGCGAAGGTGGCACTCGTCGGTCCGAACGGGGCCGGCAAGACGACGCTGATGCGCATGGTCGCGGGGGACATCCCGACCCAGTCCGGCACGATCGCGCGGTCCGGCGGCCTCGGCGTGATGCGCCAGTTCATCGGGATGATCGGCGACGACCGCACCCTTGAGGATCTCGCCCTGTCCCTGGTGGCGCCGGCGCTCGGCGCGGCGGGCGAGCGAGTCCGCAAGGCGGCGGCGGCCCTCGACGACACCGAGAAGAGCCAGATCTCGTACGCGAACGCTCTGGCCCACTGGGGCGAGGTCGGCGGGTACGAGGCGGAGGTCCTGTTCGACACGGTGACCGTCTCGATCCTCGGCAAGCCGTGGGAGGAGGCGAAGGACCGGATCGTCCGCACCCTGTCCGGTGGCGAGCAGAAGCGGTTCGCCCTCGACCTGCTGTTCCGTGGCAACGACGAGGTGCTCCTGCTGGACGAGCCGGACAACTTCCTCGACGTCCCGGCGAAACGCTGGCTGGAACAGCGGATGCGCGAGTCGTCGAAGTCGGTGCTCTACGTCTCGCACGACCGGGAGTTGCTGGCGCAGACCGCGGACCGGGTGGTGGCGGTCGAGGGCGGCGGAGCGTGGACGCATCCGGCCGGTTTCGCTTCCTGGCACGAGGCTCGCGGCGACCGGCACGAGCGGATGGAGGAGCTGCGCCGCCGCTGGGACGAGGAGCACGAGAAACTCCGCGAGCTGGTCTTCACGCTGAAGAACAAGGCGGCCTTCAACGACGGGCTTGCCTCCCGTTATCAGGCGGCGCAGACCCGGCTCCGCAAGTTCGAGGAGGCGGGACCGCCGCCGCTGCCGCCGAAGGATCAGGCGGTCCGGATGAACCTGCGCGGTGGCCGTACCGGCAAGCGCTCGGTCATGTGCGAGCAGCTCGAACTGGAGAACCTGACGTTCCCGTTCGACCTGGAGATCTGGTACGGCGACCGGGTCGCCGTCCTCGGCGCGAACGGCACCGGCAAGTCGCACTTCCTGCGCCTGCTGGCGGCCGGCGGATCCGAACCCGACCTGGAGCACAAGCCGGTCGACGGCGCGCCGCTCACCCACGTGATGCACGACGGCAAGGTCCGCCTCGGCGCCCGGGTGCGGCCCGGTCACTTCTCGCAGACCCACGACCGTCCCGAGCTGATGCAGAAGACGCTCGTCGAGATCCTCTGGCGCGGCGACGAGCATCGGTCCGGCGTGGACCGGGCCGGTGCTATGAAGGCGCTGAACCGCTACGAGCTGGCGGCCCAGGGCGACCAGCGGTTCGGCACGCTCTCCGGAGGTCAGCAGGCGCGGTTCCTGGTGCTGCTCCTGGAGTTGTCCGGCGCGACCCTGCTGCTGCTCGACGAGCCGACCGACAACCTCGACCTGGCCTCGGCGGAAGCGCTGGAGGAGGGCCTGAAGGCGTTCGACGGCACGGTGATAGCCGTCACCCACGATCGCTGGTTCAGTCGTTCCTTTGATCGTTTCGTGCTGTTCAGGAGTGACGGCGAGGTCGTCGAGGTTCCCGAACCGGTCTGGGACGTCCGCTAGATTTCGATCTCACAGTCGGGTTAGGGTCCGACTAAGACACAACCCCACGGGAGTCCGGGCACCGGGCTGAGAGGGGGGCTGATGCGGCCCCCGACCGTCGAACCTGATCCGGGTCATGCCGGCGCAGGGAGGAGTGCTTCATGCACGGTTCTTCTTCGTTTCCCAGGCTCCACGTCATCACCGACTCGCTCGACGTCGTCCGCGGTGTCGCCGGGTTCGACGAGGTGGCCGTCCAGATCAGAGTCAAGTCGACCGACGCGATCGCGTTCGCGCTGACCGTCGCGGCACTGGAGATCCTCCGCCCTGCCGGCACGATGTGCCTGGTCAACGACCGGGTCGGGGTGGCGCTGGCGGCCGGCGCGGACGGCGTCCACCTCGGTGAGGACGACCTGCCGGTGGATGCGGCCCGGCGAGTGCTCGGCCCGGAGGCCGTGATCGGCGCGACCTGCCGGAATCCCACCGCCGCCCGGGCCGCCGTCGCCGCGGGAGCGAGCTATCTCGGCACCGGCCCGGCGTTCGCCACGTCCACGAAGGACGGGCTGCCACCACCGATCGGGCCGGCCGGTGTGGCCGCCGTCGTCGACGCGGTCCCGGGGATTCCGGTGCTGGCGATCGGCGGCATCACCGCCGACCGGGTGCCGGTCCTGCCGTCGCACGGTGTAGCCGCGGTCGGCGCGTTCGTCGCGGATCCGAAGCGCGCTGTCGCCGAGTTCCTCGAGGCGCTCGCATGAGGGTGGCTGTCGTCGGCGGCGGGATCATCGGCCTCGCCATCGGCCGTGAGCTGCTGCTCCATGGCGTCGACGTCACCGTCTACGACCCGTCGCCCGAGGGGACCGACGGCGCCTGGCACGTGGCGGCCGGGATGCTGGCGCCCGGTGGGGAGTCGGCGTTCGAGTTCCCGTATCTGGAGCCGCTGCTGGAGGCGTCGAACGAACTCTGGCCGACCTATGCCGAAAGGCTGGGGAATGTCGGTTACGACGACGCGGGCACACTGAGTGTGGCCCTGACCGCTGACGACCTCGCCGAGGCCAGGCGTGAGTGGGCGCATCAGAAGCTCACGGTGCTGACCGGTTCGCAGGCTCGTGACCTGGAACCGGCATTGTCGCCGAGGGTCAGGGCCGGCGCCTTCGCCGCGACCGAGCGCCAGGTTGATCCCCGCAAGGTGGTGGCGGCGCTCCGGCGAGAGCTGGCGGGCCGGATCGTCCACCGCCACGTATCCGATTTATCCGGAATAGAGGGACGAGTCGTGGTCGCGGCCGGCTGCGGCACCGCGGCCCTCACCGGTCTGCCCATCCGGCCGGTGAAAGGCCAGGTGCTGCGCCTGCGCGGTGAACCCGGCCTGCTGAAACACGTCATCGACGGCGCCGCCGACGGCCGGCACGTCTACCTCGTGCCCCGTGCCGACGGCGAGATCGTGGTCGGCGCGACCCAGGAGGAACGTTCCGACCGGGCGATCACCGCCGGGGGCGTCCACGACCTGCTGCGAGCCGCCCTCGACCTGGTGCCCGGCCTCGCCGAGCACGAGATCACCGAGTGGACCGTCGGGCACCGCCCCGGCACTCCGGACAACGCGCCGATCATCGGCGCCCTCGACGACCGGGTCATCGTCGCCGCCGGTCATCACCGCAACGGGGTGCTGCTCGCCCCGATCACCGCGCGGCTCGTGGCCGGCCTGGTGCTGACCGGGTCCGCGGATCCGCTGCTGGAAGCGTTCTCGCCTGGGAGGTTCGGATGCGCCTGACGATCAACGGCCGGGACCAGAGCCGGTCCGGAGCCTGCACGGTCGCGACCCTGGTGGCCGAGCTCATCGCCGCCCAGCGTGGGGTGGCGGTCGCGGTCAACGGAACCGTGGTGCCGCGCTCGACGTGGTCCGACGTCGACCTGACCGACGGCGACCGGGTCGAGGTGCTCACCGCGGCGCAGGGAGGCTGACGTGTCGTTCCTGCCGGAGAACGGACTGATCCTCGGCACCGGCGGCGCGCAGAGCCTGGCCGCTCTCGAGGAGGCGATCGAGGCGTCCGAGACGACGCTCGTCACGGTGGCGCTGCGCCGGGTCGACGCGGCCGGGCCGGGCCTGCTGCCGATGCTCGACCGCCTGGGTGTGCGGGTGCTGCCGAACACCGCGGGCTGCTACACGGCCGGTGACGCGGTGAAGACGGCGCAGATGGCGCGCGAGGCGTTCGAAACCGATCTGATCAAGCTCGAGGTGATCGGCGACGAGCGGACTCTGCTGCCGGACGGCGTGGAGTTGCTGATCGCCGCCGAGAAGCTGGTCGCGGACGGGTTCACGGTCCTGCCGTACACGACCGACGACCCGATCCTGGCCCGCCGCCTCGCCGACGCGGGTTGTGCCGCGGTGATGCCGGCCGGCTCACCGATCGGTTCCGGTCTGGGGATCTCCAATCCGCACCACATCGAGCTGATCCGGCAGAGCGTCGACGTGCCGGTGGTCCTGGACGCCGGCATCGGCACCGCCTCGGACGCGGCTCGCGCCATGGAACTCGGCTGCGACGCGGTGCTGGTCGCGAGCGCCATCACCCGGGCCGACGATCCGGCGGCGATGGCCTCGGCGATGCGGCACGCGGTGGCCGCCGGTCGTCTCGCCCGCGCGGCCGGTCGCATCCCACGCCGGTTCCACGCCCTCGCGTCCACTCAAGACGACGGCATCGCGCAATGGTGACGCCGGGCGGGCTCGTCGTACTCACCGATCGGCGGTCCGCCGCCGGGCCGCTGGAGGAAGTGGTCGCGGCGGCGATCCGCGGCGGCGCCGAGTGGGTCATCCTTCGAGAAAGAGATCTCTCGTACGCCGACCGCTCCGCTCTCGCCGACCGACTCCGCCGGATCATGCCCGCCGACCGATTGATCGTCGCGGGGCCGGACCCGCTCGGCGGAGCAGCGGTCCACCTGTCGGCGGCCGATCCGATGCCGGCCGGGGTCCCGCTGGTCGGCCGCTCCTGGCACGGGACCGAACCGCTGTCCGATGTGGATTACGTGACCCTGTCGCCGATCCATCTCACCGCGACGAAGCCCGGCTACGGCCCGGCTCTCGGCCCGGCGGCCGCCGGCGCGATGGCCGGTCCGATGCCGTGGCTCGGCCTCGGCGGCGTCGACTCGGCCGCCCGGGCTGCCGCCTGTGCCGAAGCGGGCGCCGAGGGCATAGCCGTCCTCGGAGCCGTCATGCGAGCCGCCAACCCACGCCGCGTCGCAAGCGAACTGGCAGGCGCCTTCGCCGCCGCAAAACGCCAGGCCGCCGCCCGGGATCTCGAGGAGGCCCGGTGACGCCGCCGGTGGTGCTGACGATCGCTGGGTCGGATTCCGGTGGTGGTGCTGGGATTCAGGCTGATTTGAAGACGTTCGCGGCGCTCGGGGCGTTCGGCACGTCGGTGATCACGGCTATCACGGCGCAGAACACGCTCGGCGTCACCGCCATCCACGGTGTTCCGGCGGACGTCGTCGCGGCTCAGCTCGACGCGGTGCTCTCGGATCTGCCGGTGGCGGCCGTGAAGGTGGGCATGATCTCGGATCCGGCGGTCGCGAAGGTGATCGCGGCGCGGGCCGGTGACCTTCCGAACCTGGTGATCGACCCGGTGCTGGTAGCGACCGCGGGCAGCCGGCTCGGTGAGGCAGCGGTCGTCGCGGTGCTTCTGCCGTACGCCAAGGTCGTGACCCCCAATCGACACGAAGCCGGCGCCCTCCTCGGCAGGGTGATCGAGACGGCCGAGGAGATGGCCTCGGCGTCGGCCGAGCTTGCGGATCTTGGACCACGCGCTGTTGTGGTGACCGGAAGTGAGCTGGCCGTCGATGTGCTGCGGCACGACGGTGAGACGACGCTGCTGCGTGGCGAGCCGGTGGACACCCGGAACAACCACGGATCCGGCTGCACCTTCTCGTCGGCGATCGCGGTGCGGCTGGCGGCCGGCGATCCGGTGCCGGAGGCGGTCGCGGCGGCGAAGGAGTACGTGCGTCGCGGCCTGCGCGGCGGCAGCACCTGGCGACTCGGGGCGGGACCCGGGCCGCTCGATCACTTCGGCTGGGCCGTCTAGGTCCTCTTGGGTTCGGCGCTGGGCCGCTAACTGCCTCGTGCCGCCTGTTTGATCCACATTTGGGGAGGTATGGCCATGCGTCGTAAGGTCTATGTGGACGGTGTTCCGTTCACCGAAGTGGTGCTCTCGAACGACGAGCCGCCGGTGCGGCTCTACGACACCTCCGGCCCGGGCAGTGATCCGCTCGTCGGGCTGCCGCCGATGCGCCGGCCCTGGTGGACGGGGAAGACGCAGCTCGCGGCGGGGCGGGCCGGAATCGTCACGCCCGAGATGGAGTTCGTGGCGAAACGCGAAGGCGTCACCGCCGAGGTGGTGCGCGAGGAGATCGCCGCCGGGCGCGCGGTGCTGCCGGCGAACCGCAACCACCCCGAGTCCGAGCCCATGATCATCGGGTCGCGGTTCCTCGTGAAGGTCAACGCGAACATCGGCACCTCGGCCGTGACCTCGTCGGTCGCCGAGGAGGTGGAGAAGCTGACCTGGGCGACGCGGTGGGGCGCCGACACCGTGATGGACCTTTCGACAGGGCCGCGGATCCATGAGACGCGGGAGGCGATCGTACGGAACTCGCCCGTACCGATCGGAACCGTCCCGATCTATCAGGCCTTGGAGAAGGTCAACGGCGATCCGCTGAAGCTGACCTGGGAGCTGTTCCGGGAGACCGTCATCGAGCAGGCTGAACAAGGCGTGGATTACATGACGATCCACGCCGGGGTGCTCCTGGCATATGTGCCGCTCGCTGCCGAACGCGTGACCGGCATCGTCTCGCGCGGTGGGTCGATCATGGCGGCCTGGTGTCTCGCCGAGCACCGGGAGAACTTCCTCTACACCCACTTCCGGGAACTCTGCGAGATCTTCCGGGAGTACGACATCACGTTCTCGCTCGGCGACGGACTCCGGCCGGGATCGATCGCTGACGCCAACGACGAGGCGCAGTTCGCCGAGCTGCGGACCCTCGGCGAGTTGACGCACATCGCGTGGGAGTACGACGTACAGGTCATGGTCGAAGGTCCTGGCCACGTACCCATGCACAAGATCAAGGAAAATGTGGACCTCCAGCAGGAGCTGTGCTCGGGCGCGCCTTTCTACACCCTCGGTCCGCTGGCCACCGACATCGCGCCGGCCTACGACCACATCACGTCGGCCATCGGCGCCGCGATGATCGGCATGTTCGGCACGGCGATGCTCTGCTACGTCACCCCGAAAGAACACCTCGGCCTGCCCAACAAGGAGGACGTGAAGGCCGGGATGATCGCCTACAAGATCGCAGCGCACGCGGCTGACCTGGCGAAAGGCCACCCCGGCGCGCAGGAATGGGACGACGCGCTGTCCCGGGCCCGGTTCGACTTCCGCTGGGAGGACCAGTTCGAGCTGGCCCTCGACCCGGAGACGGCCCGCGCCTACCACGACGAGACGCTGCCGGCGGCGCCCGCGAAGACCGCCCACTTCTGCTCCATGTGCGGCCCGAAATTCTGCTCCATGAAGATCAGCCACGAGCTGCGGGCGGCCGGCATGAAAGCCAAGTCCTCGGAGTTCGTCGACGCGGGTGGCCGGGTCTATCTGCCGGTGGCGCCGTCCGCCTGATCCTTCTGGTGCTTCGGCAGGAAGTCGTAGATCGGTTCGTGGGGCGTCTCGGGTTCCGGGGCGCCCACCGACTGGTTGAGTTCGGCCAGGGTCTCCATGGCCTTGCGCTCGGCTTCCGGCTTGAGGCGGATCGGGCGTTGCAGGGGAGGCTTCCCGGCGTCCTCGGGATCTTGGACTTCTTCGGCTTTCGCGGCTTCTTCGGCTTTCTTGCGGGGGCGGCGGGCGCGCTTCCTGGGTTCTTCTTTCGGCGCTTCCTGGACCGCGGTCTCCCGCGGCTGCTCGACCGCCGCGGCGATCTCCTGCGTGGTGTCTGCGGGCGCGCTCGGTACGGGCTCCGGCTCCGTGGCAGCGATCCGGACCGCCGGAGTGGCGGCGGCCTGGGCCTGCGCAGGCTGAGCCGGTGCGATCTTGGATGCGGCGGCTCTCCGGGCGGGTGGCCTCCGAACCGGAGCCGGCTCAGGCGCCGGCGGTGTCTGTGGAGTCCCGGCCGGAACGATCCGGTACCGGTAGGTCACGCCGTCATCCCGGACGACGAAGTCGTCGGCGCCGTCCGGCCGGGTCCAGGTCAGAATCATCTGGCCGTACTTCTCGGCGAGCTTCACCAGCGCCGGAAAGCTGTCCACCACGACCACCGGTTTTCCCGGCGGACTGGGCATCGGTTCGACCGGAACCAGTAGGTGCGGGTACCGGCGCTCGATGTTGGCCCGGTTGTTGAGGGGGACGCTGCGCAACGCGGCGACCGCCACGATCACGGATCCGGCCACGGCCAGCAGGAGCAGGAACAACGCATGCTTGCGGGCCTGCGCCGCGGTGAGCAGGTCGTAACCGAAGGCGCCGATCTGCCGGTCTTTCACGACGGTGGCGCCAGCGCCGCTCGACTTGTTGACGACCAGACTTTCCGCGCCACCGGCCAGGTTCATCCCGAGCGCGCTGACCGACAGCGGCAGCTGGGCTTCGAAGGTCGTTCCGTCGTCGTGCTGCACGAGGGCGATGATGGTGGCCGTCAGCGCGCCGACCTCGGCCCCGATCGCCTCGGTCGCTGCTTTCGCGCGCTCGTCGAAGGCGTCCAGATCCAGTTGGACGTAGGCGTTGTAGAGCTTGGCGGTGAACGGGCTTGGCTGCGAGAGCCGCATGGTCGTGTGCCACCCGCTGGAGGTCGAGAGCCGGGCGCTCACCCCGATCCGGCCGGGATCGCCGCGGTAGGTCATCTGCAGGTCGACCAGGTCGACGACATTGCGGTAGATGGGTTCCGGTGAATAGACACGGGTGCCGTCGTAGGCGGCGGTCCGGGGCACCTTCGCCGAGTAGCTGAAGGTGATCGACTCTCCGGAGCCGGCGTTCGCCGCCACCGCCTCCTGTACCGGCCTCATCCAGCCGAGCACACCGAGCAGCACCCCGGCGACGGCTGCCAGCGCTGCCACAGCGGTGAGCACCCGGAACCCTGGGTGGAGGCGGGTGACGGCCTTGACAACGACCGCCGCGACAGCCCAGGAGCCGCCTTGGCCCGACATGTGCTTCACCCTCTTCTTCTGGCGGCCTCGAGGTATGTCCCGGCGATTTCGGATCTTGTGGGCTGTGCCGCCGCCGACGAAGAGGAAAGCCAGCGTTCCGATGCCGGTCGGGCTGAGCAGGGGTTGCAGCCAGGTACCCACCGTGGGGACGTGAAGGATGGCTCGGCCCAGCACCTCATCGCTGGTCGGCGTGTCCCGGTCGACGGATTGGTTGTTGTCTCCTTTGAAGACCCAGCCGGTCTGTGCGTCCCCGCCGATGATGCGGTGCAGCACCTTGGTGCGCCCACCGGCACCATAATATGCGGCGATCTGCCCCACTTCGTAGGAATCGGCTTTGCCGACGATCACAAGATCGCCGGCGTAGTAGACGGGGTTCATGCTGACGCCGTAGGTGACGACGTAAGAAATCCGGCCGGTGGTGACGGCCCAAGCGCCGATGGCCGCCATCACGAGGATGGCGGCCATGGCTAGACGTCGAGGTGACACGGAGTCCGGCGTTCCGTTCCAGGCCTGTCTTGGTGGAGTGCGGGCCTGGTGTTCTGTTCGGCTTGCCTCGACCGGATCTGACCGATCGAGCCGGTTGTTACGCCGGGGTGACGTCGATGGTCAGGGTGCCGACCGCGGTGTAGTAGCCGGTGGGGGTGGCGAGGTTCGTGCCCGCCGTGCACAGCGACTTATAGGTGGTGACCTGGACGGTCTGGCAGTAGTAGCCGGTGGGGAGCGTGGTGCCGCCGGCCGCGCCGTCAGTGGTGAGGGTCACGACCGAGCCGACCGGGGTGGCGGAGTCGAAGGTCAGCTCGAAGGCGCTGATCCGGGTCGCCGCGTCCGTCTGGTTGGCCGTCGTCGCCTTGATGGAGCTCAGGGTCGCGCCGGTCACCGTGTTGGTGATCTTGCCGCCGACGAAGGTGGTGGTACCCGGACCGGTCAGGCCACCGGCGGTGAAGGCCGTGCTGCCCGCCGCGACGACGCCCGCAACCGCCACGCCACCCAGAAGCTGCATCATGTTGCGCATATAGGTTTCTCCCCAAGGTCGGTAGCCCAGCCGGCCCAGTAGGCCCCGTGGCTTTGCGTCCCCGGCTTGCGCCGGGTTTGCTCTTTCGCCCCGAGCGGTTGCTCGCTGACGTCAGGCAAGTTCGGTCGGGGGGGCTGCCGGGCTAAGCGTTCGGGAGACCTTTTTCGGGGATTTCTTCGCCTTAGCGGGTGGGGGGTGCTAATGGGTAGCGGAGGGCTGGGAAAAACGGTCAGACGCGGAGCGGCGGCCATCCCGGGGACGGCCGCCGCGCGTACACAGGAATGGTTTAAAGCTTGTAGAACGTCACGTAGTGGTCCGGCGTGAAGTAGGCGACCCGGGTACTGCGGTTCACGACGATGCGGTAGGCGTCCCGGGAAGCGCCCCGGGCGCGGGAGTAGACGTCGTATTCGCTGTAGGTGGCCGAGGGTAGCTGGCCCTCGCGGTTGTAGAACGTGCCGCCCGTGTAGTTGTAGTTGCCGTACGGCCAGGCGTACCAGCCCGCGGACGTCGGCCAGCCGAGGGACTGCCAGCCGGTGAAGGCGGTACGCGCGGCCGAGCAGCGGCTGATGGTGCAGCTGTTGTAGACGGCCGCCTGGGCCGCGTCGGTGCTCGTCGGCGCAACCACCGCTGGGGCGGTCAGGGCGGTGCCGGCGAGGCCGACGACCAGGGCCAGGCCGGCGAGGAAACGGCCGAATCGGGACAGCGGGCGGGCTTGCCGGTCAGTGATCATGATCGGACTCCGATGCCGTGGGGAAAAGACCCGGACATCGACAATCGTCACTACTGAGCCGGGATTGCGGTACCTCCCGGTCCGATCATTTCATCGGTGTTCGCGGACGCTTCACGCGCCGCCGAGGCCGTTCACCCAATCGACGTACTCGGACTCCTGGCGGCCACCGCGCTGCGGCGGCGGGCCGCTGATCGAGGTCGGCTCGACTACCGGCGGGCGCGCGGCGACGCCCGGGTGCTCGGCGGTGTCGATGCCGGTCCGGGGTGCCGGAGTGCCGGTGGCGAAACCGTCGAACGAGGCGGCTGGGGACGCCGGTGGGTTCTCCGGTGCGGACCGCCGGGAGCGCCAGCCACGGCGCTGGCCGGACGCGGCCTCCTGCTGACCGGAGAAGCGAGGGGCCGGTTCCTGCTGCTGACCGGGGGAGAAGCGGCCGGGCTGCTGCGGAGGGCCGGCGGGCGGGTAGGGCGCGATGGTCGGGTTCGCGGCGGTCGGCTGCGAGGCGAACTGCGGATGAGCGGCCTGCGGATGAGCGGCCTGCTGGGGAGTTGCCTGGTGGGCGGCCGCCTGCGGTGCGCCGGTCTGCGGCGTCTGGCCGAACGGCGAGCCGGTCCCGGAGGTGAAGGGCGAGTTCGGCATGTTGGCCGGCGCCTGGTTGGCCAGGTCGGCGAGGGGGTGCGGGCGGTCCTGGGCCGGGATCACGCCGGTGTCCGAGGGGCGCAGCTGGTGGTCCGGGCGCTGGGCGGCGGCGGCCGCGACGGCGGCGATGGCCGGTCCGGCGGGGACGGCGTCGCGGCGGGGAAGCGGCGACGCGTCGGCTCCTGGTCCGGCGAAGGCGTCGCTCCTGGCGGGGGTGTCACTCCTGGAGGGGGTGTCGCTCCCGGCGGCGGAAGCAGGGGCAGAGGCGGAGGCCGGGGCTCCTCGCACGATGACGGCGAGGACCGAGCCGAGCACGCCGGCGCCACTGGCGATCATGGCGGCCCAGTAGGGGCTGAGAGCGAAACCGGTATCCGATCCCGGGCCGGCGATCAGATAGGCCGCGGTCAGCAGGGCCGGGCCGGCCAGGCCGGTGAGGGCGACGGCGGCGGTCGAGAGGCGCCGGCCGCGGGCGACCCAGCCGAGGATCAGGCCGGAGAAGACCGCGAGCACCGGCATGGTGAGGAACTCGGTGAGGTCGGTGAGTGAGGCCGGGATGAGGCTGCCGCCGAGCACGCCGAGGCGGACGTCGCCGGGGGTGCGGCCGGGCAGCAGCGACGGCGCGATCGAGATCAGCGCGACGATCCAGGCCAGGACGGTCAGGGTGGCGAGGCTCCAGCGGGCGACCGCCTTCGCGGCGGCGGCCCAGGCGGCGAAGATGCCGACGGCGGCGCCGAGGCCCGCGCACACACCGATCACGAAGACCGGGTTGACGCCGGCAACCTGCGCGGATCGGGCCGGCTGCATGGTCAGCGGGAGCACCACGAGGGCGCCGAGTCCGGCGGCGAGGCCTACGCCGAGTGCTCCGCCCGTACCGATGGGGTGGGGGAGCCATCGGGGGCGGAAGCCGGTGCCGATGATGGCGCCGATCGCTGCCGCTGTCATCGCGAACCAGGCGACCCAAGCCAGTTGGGATGTCCATAGGTCACTCGCAGTGACGTCGAGATCCCGGTCGAGGCGCACCATGCCGAGCCCGTAGGCGAGGCCGAGCTGACCTGCGCCGACCACCGCTGCCGCGCCGGTCGTCGTGGCCAGTAGCTTCACCCAGCTCCGAATTGCCATGCCGCGCACGTTACGGAATGTTCCGGGTGACGCGCCAGTCCGGGGCCCGCTTATTAAGACACCCTAAAGTCTGGATCATCAGCATCGATCTGTGTCACTATGTGTGCCGTCACCGACGGTGATCGCGGGACGACGTACGGGTTGGTTGCCACACGTGCTGTCCGCAGTGGACACTATGGCGCGCCGGACAACGTGTCCGTCGCGTCGTGTCGATCCTTGCGAACGTGAGACCCTCGCGAGGTCACGGGACGGAAATCCCAGTGGCTGGAACAGTGACGGTGAATTCACGGAAGGTCGCGGGTGAGGCATTCGCGCACGTCAAACAGGACGGCAATGCCTCAGTACGCCCGCACGCGCGATTTTCCACCGGACAGCCGAGGATTTTCCGGGAGGTTCCACCCTTCCCAAAAGGTCGGCCGTTCTGGTGAAATCGCCGCCGTGCCGAATTCGGCGCGGGCTTTGCTGCGGGCACCGGACGGGGCCGGACCGCGGCCCCTGGTGCGCCGGCGGTCCTGCCGGAGTCGAGCGGGGACGACCACGAAGGAGATGTCGTGAGCACGGGATCCTCGGCCCAGGCTGCACGACGCGGTGGCCTTCCGTGGCTGCGGGACGCGCGCATGCGCGCCAAGCTGGCTGCCCTGATCTTCATTCCGCTCACCGCGGTGCTGGTCCTCGCGACCGTGCGTCTCACCGAGGTCGGTGAGCGCGCGAGCGACACCGGGCGGGTCGCCGACCTCACGACGCTCGGCACGAACCTGTCCCGGCTGACCGGGCTGGTGCACGACGAGCGGATGGCCGCGCTCGCCTACCTGGCCGTCCCGGGCGCCGCCGACACCGGATACCGCGAGGCGATCAAGGCGGTGGACGCGCAGACGCAGGCCGTCCGGGCCGTCCGCGCCGAGATCGACGGGATCCCCGCGGTGGCCGCCGACCGCCTCACCGCCGCCGACGTCGTCCTCGGCAAACTGCCGGGTATCCGCAGCGCCGTCAGCGAACGTGCCGGACAGGTGCCCGAGGTCGCCCAGCAGTACGGCGACGTGCTCACCGGCATGACCGGTTTCGACAACGCGGTGAGCCGCGCCGCCGACCCCGGTCCGGTGGCCGACGGACTGCGGACGCTGGCGGCCTTCGACAGGATCGAGGCGGCAGCGGCCCAGCAGGCCGCGGTGACGTTCGCCGCCCGTACATCCGGGGGATTGAACGCCGCACGGCAGCAAGCGATCATCGCGACCCGAGCCACCCGCCAGGACGCGCTGACCGACCTCCGGTCGGTCGCGACCGCACCACAGATCGCCCTGGTCGAAGCGGTCACCTCGGACGACGCCGTGACCCGGGCCGATGCCCTCGCCACCCAGCCCGCGACGCTCGCCGGCACCGCGCCGAACGACCTGGTCGACGCCTTCGGCACCGTCACCCAGCTGCTGCGCGCGGCCGACGCCCAGCTCGGCGAGCAGGTCGTGGCCGCCGCCGAGGAAAGCAGCTCGGACAGCACCCAGCGCGCCACGATCGAGTTCGTCCTGGTCCTGATCGTGCTGATCCTCGCGGTCGCGGTCGCGATCTACCTGGGCCGCTCGATGCATCTCTCGGTGCGCCGCCTCCGGGAGGGCGCACTCGCGGTGGCCAACCGGGATCTTCCCGAGGCAGTGACTCGTTTGCAGGATGTGGAGAATCTGGGCGAGGGCGGCGTCGACCGGATCGTCGCACAGACCCGGGACCCGATCCGGGTCACCGAGGACGACGAGTTCGGGCAGGTCGCCGAGGCCTTCAACATGGTCCACCGGGAGGCCATCCGGGTGGCCGCCGAGCAGGCCGCGCTCCGGACCAGCGTCTCCACCATGTTCCTGAGCCTGGCCCGGCGCAGCCAGACGCTCGTCGACCGGATGATCGGCGAACTCGACCAAATCGAACGGATGGAGGAGGACCCGAAGCGGCTGGCCCGCCTCTTCGAACTCGACCACCTCGCCACCCGGATGCGCCGCAACGACGAGAACCTGCTGGTCCTGGCCGGCGCCGAGGTGGGAGCGCCGCGCCGTGAGGACGCGCTGCTGATCGACGCGATCCGGGCCGCGCAGTCCGAAGTGGAGCTGTACCACCGGGTCGAGTTCGGTTCGATCGACACCGACGTCCTGGTCACCGCGGCCGCGGTCAACGATGTCGTACGCCTGATCGCCGAACTCCTGGACAACGCCACCCGGTTCTCCCCGCCGTCGACGGTCGTCATGGCACACGGCAGCCGGGTCGGCGATCACGCCGTGGTCTTCGTCGAGGACCGCGGTCTCGGCATCTCCGCCGACCAGATGGACCAGATCAACCGCCGGCTGCACGAGCCGTCCGAGGTGGACGTGGGCTCGTTCCGCCTGATGGGTTTCGCGGTGATCGGCCGGCTCGCGGCCCGGCACGGGATCGTCGTCGACGTACGCCCCGGCAGCGAGGGCGGCACGATCGCCGAGATCACCCTGCCGGCCGACGTGGTGGTGCTGCCCGGCATGCCCGCGACGCCGCCGAACAGGGCCGCCAGCTGGACCAGGCCGGGTCCGCCGCCGCACGCCCTGGACGGCGTCCCGCGTACCGCTCCCGGTCTGCCGCCCCGCACCGAGGTCCGGCCGCCGGTCCGCTCGGCGCCGATGCCGGCCGAGCCGCTGTTCCGGCAGGCGGTCTCGCTCGGCGGGCCGGTGTCCGACCTGGACCTCGCGCCGACACCGGACCGGCCGAGGTTGCCGGCCCGGACCCCGCAGCCGGCCGCCCCCTCGGAGCCGTTCTCACCGTTCGCCCAGGCCGCGCCGCCTTCGCTGCCGCAACCGGCCCCTGCCGAGCAGCCGGACCGGATTCAGCTGGAGATGCAGACCAACTGGTTCGACCGGCTCGCTGAGGAGCAGGCCCATCTCGGGATGCCGACGGCCGGTTATGCGCCGGCCCCGGTCTCGGTGCCGCCGATGACGAGCGCGCCGCCGATGACGAGCGCGCCCCCGATGACGAGCGCGCCTCCGGTCGTGAGTGCCCCGCCTGTGAGTGCTCAGCCTGTGAGCGTCCCGCCTGTGAGTGCGCCACCGCTGAGCCCGGCCGCCGCCTCCACGGTCCCCAAGCCGCGGCAGGCGCCCGACGACAGGTGGCGTACCACCGCCGACGACGGCTGGCAGCGAGCCATGGCCGCCGCGGTGCCGCAGGACGCCGGCACCACCCGTTCGGGCCTTCCCAAGCGGGTGCCGCAGGCACAACTGGTCCCCGGCGGGGTGCAGACCACCCCGCGGACCCAACATCGTCGCAATCCGGATGAGGTTCGAGGGCTGTTGTCCTCGTACCACCGTGGAGTGCAGCGAGGGCGGACGGACGGCGTTGCCGATTCCGCCGCGTCAGTTCCTAAGGAGAACGATCAGTGACCAGGCCCCCCACCATGCAGGACATGGGCTGGCTGCTCAGCAACTTCGTGGACAGCATCGCGGGCGTCGCGCACGTCGTCGCGGTCTCGGCGGACGGGCTGCTGCTCGCGTCGTCGCGTGACCTGCCGGCGGACCGCGCCGACCAGCTCGCCGCGATCACGTCGGGCGTCGTCAGCCTCACCGACGGCGCCTCGCGGATGTTCAACGCGGGAAAGGTGCAACAGACCATCATCGAAATGGATAGCGGTTATCTTTTCCTGATGTCCATCAGCGACGGTTCCTCGATGGCGGTCCTGGCGGCGCGCAGCTGCGACGTCGGCCAGGTCGGCTACGAGATGGCCCTGCTGGTGGAGCGTGTGGGCGCGGCATTGTCGCCGGCGCCGCGCGAGGCCGTCAGTTATTGACTTTCTCAGTGACGAGGTGACCGCGACATGACAGAGCCGCACGATCCCCGGGGCAACCTGGTGCGGCCGTACGCGGTCACCCGCGGCCGAACCGAGCCGATCCGGGACATCCCGATCGAAGCGGTCCTGGTGGCAAGCGTGGCGGCCGTTCAGGAAGCGCGGTTCGCCGGACATGACAAGTACCGACTCGCCGTGCTGTGCGAGCCGAAAGCACAGTCGCTCGCGGAACTCGCGGCGCTGACCCGGTTACCGCTGGGGGTGACCCGGGTGCTCGTGGCCGACATGGTCGCCGACGGGCTTCTTACGCTGCACAGTGCCGCTCCGCGAACGGGTTTCGCGGAGCGGATGGATCTTCTGGGAAGGGTGTTGGGTGGACTACGCAAGCTCTGAGGGGGCCGGAGCTCGTCCCACGGAGATCACCTCCGCGAAGATCGTGGTCGCCGGTGGATTCGGTGTGGGCAAGACGACGCTGGTCGGTGCCGTCTCCGAGATCGAGCCGCTGACCACGGAGGCCGTGATGACCACGGCCGGCGAGGGCATCGACGACGCGTCGAAGGTGCCCGGCAAGGGCTCGACCACGGTGGCGATGGACTTCGGCCGGATCACGATGGCGGAGGATCTGATCCTCTACCTGTTCGGAACTCCGGGCCAGACCCGTTTCTGGTTCATGTGGGACGAGTTGATCCGTGGAGCGGTCGGTGCGGCGGTGCTCGTGGATACTCGCCGGCTCACCGACGCGTTCGCGCCGCTCGACTACTTCGAGAATCGGCACCTGCCGTACCTGGTCGCGGTGAACTGCTTCGACAACGCGCCTCGGTACGAGCCGGAGGAGGTCCGTGAAGCGCTGGCCATTCCGAAGCGGGTGCCGCTGCTCATGTGTGACGCGCGGCATCGAGAGTCCGTCAAGGCCGTTCTGATCGGGGTGGTCGAGCATGCGATGGCGACCCTTGTGGCCGAGCACGAAGGCCACCCCGCCACGGTCGGCTAGATTTCCCGACGTCGTGCTGCGGACCGATCGGCTGGTCCTTCGTCCGCTGCGCGAGTCCGACGCCCCTGATGTGGTGGCCGGCGCCTGCGATCCGGTCACCCAGCAGTGGCTTCCGCTGCCGAGGCCCTACACGATCGAGCACGCCCGGGCCTTCGTGAATCGTCTGGCGCCCGGGCTGCACGCGATCGGCCACGGTGTGGTGCGCGCCATCGAGGTGGACGGCGCGTTCGCCGGCGTGATCGATCTGAAGCGGACCGACTGGGTAGCCCGGGTGACCGAAATGGGTTACTGGGCGATGCCCGAGTTCCGCGGCCGCGGCGTGATGACCGAGGCGACCGTCGCGCTGTCCCGGTGGGCGCTGGGCGACGCCGGTTTCGAGCGGGTCGAGCTCCGGATCGCACCCGGCAACATCGCTTCCAACCGCGTGGCGATCAAGTCCGGCTTCACCCGCGAAGGCGTCGCGCGCAGCGCCGGCTACGTCCACGGCAACCGCCTCGACCTGGTCATCTACAGCAAAATCATCCAAGATCTTTAAAGCGGATCGTCGGGCGGACGGTCACTGGGATCGCCGTGGGCGAGAGAGCGTCGCGGAAAGCCATGTCGCAGCGGGGTGGTGGGTACGGGCCGCTGCTCACGCCGAGGGCGCGGCGATGCTCGCTGGCCGCTGCGCGTCCAGACCGCGAGCGAGCGCCGCGCGACCTGCGTGAGCGGTTGCGCCCCTCTTCCTCTCAGTCCCGCTCAGACCGGTATCCGGTAGCCCCGCTTCACCACGGTCTGCACCACTCCCGGCACCGCCAATCCGGCTCGCAGCCGGGCCACCGCCATCTCGACGGCGTGCTCGTCGGCGCCGCGGGGGAGTGCCTGCAGCAGCGCGGCCCGGGAGAGCACCCGTCCGGGTGAGGTGGCCAGCTCGCGAAGCACCGCCATCGGGGCCGGCGCGAGGGGCCGCAACTCGCCGTCCACGATCGCCGCGTGACCGCGAAGGGTCAGCGAATGCCCGGCTACTTCCAGGCTGACCGCACGTTTCGGCAGCTCATCCACGATCGTCCGGACGAGGGAGCTGAGCCGCGCCCGCCCCGGCGTGACCACCGGGATGCCCTGGCGGCGCAGCGGGGCCGCGGTGACCGGTCCGACGCAGGCGGCCAGCACGTCGCCGCGGAGCGAGTCGAGCAGGGTGTCGGTGCCCGTACCAGCGGCCCGGAGCACCGCCTGCACCGCCGCGGCCGAGGTGAACGTGACGGCGTCCACCAGCTTCCCGATGATCAGATCGACGAGCCGGTGCAGTGGCGCCGGGTCGATCGGCGGCGCCCAGCGGTAGACCGGCACCTCGATCACCCGGGCGCCGGCGCGCTGGAGTGCCTCGGTGTACTCCGGCTGGCTCTCGCCGTGCAGCTGCAGCGCCACCGTGAGACCGGACAGGCCGCGCGCGGTCAGATGGTCGAGGACTTCTTCGTACCCCTCGCCCTCGGGTGTCCACTGATCATGCAGCCCGGCCGTGCGAACCGCGGCGCGTGCCTTCGGGCCGCGGGCCACCAGGTACGCCCGGGACAGCACCGTGCGAAGCGGGTCACCCAGACCCCAGCCCTCCGCCGCCTCCATCCAGCCGCGCATGCCGATCCCGGTGCTGACCAGGACGATGTCGGGCCGCTCGTCGAGGCAGGCCCGGGTGGCGGCGCGCAGCTCGGCGTCGTCGGCGATCGGCACGATCCGCAGGGCCGGGGCGAGCACGACGCGGGCGCCACGGGCTTCGAGGAGACCGGCGAGCTCGTCCTTGCGGCCGTCGGCGGTCACCCCGATCGTGTATCCGGAGAGTGCCGCCGCCGGTTCCGCCAGCGCAGCCGCGGTCAGCACCGGCCGCCGCGGGCCCGGGTTCCGGTCCGTCATCGGCGACCCGGGTAGAGAAGAAGGCCCGGCTCCGGCTCGCGAAGGCCCGGCTCCGGCTCGCGAAGGCCCGGCTCCGGCGAGCCAAGGCCCAGCCCTGGCGAGCGAAAGCCCGGTCCGGGCGAGCGAAAGTCCGGCCCGGGCGAGCGAAAGTCCAGCTCGGAGGTGAGAAGTCGCGGCGTGGCCGAACGGTCCACCGAAGGGCACGCTCGAAGCCCGCCGTCCTCAGCGTCGACCCGCTCCCATGTCACGCCTGCGTTCTTCGCCGTGCCTCCGTCCGGGGCACGCCGCGACTCCTCTTCGCCGAACCGGCGAACCGGCCCGGCGGACATCGCCAGGTCCGTCCTCAACCCTGGCGATGGTTCTTCCATGGTGCGCCCGAGGAAGCGGTATCGGCCAATCCCGTCCCGCGTCTCTGGGTGAACACCACCGTCGGCCATGACCGGAAGCGTGCCGGTGCCGAATTTCGGCAGAGCGTCCCATTTGTTTCAAGCCTGCTAAGTCAAGCTAGACTGGATCGGCGTACCCGCCTCCGGCGTGTCGGCAGCGCGGAGTATGCTTTCCACGTTTGGGGTTCCGCCAGGGCTGAGTGTCTGCAACCAGGATGCTCGCCGGTTCACCCGTGCCTTGACATAGGTGCCCTGATCACTGCCTGTTTTGACCACCCGCCGCACATCCGGGTAATATCGCCTGCTGTTGTGCGACTGTTGCGAGTGGTCCCTCTGCGGGGTCGCTTGGACGACATCGGAGTCTTGGACAGCTCGAGATTCGATGTGACCAGCGCGCTCCCCCAGACCGACGACGAGACAAGGTAATTCTGTGCGTACGTACAGCCCGAAGCCGGGTGAGATCGAGCGTCAGTGGCACATTATCGACGCTTCTGACGTCGTTCTGGGCCGCCTGGCCACTCACACCGCGAACCTCCTGCGTGGCAAGCACAAGCCCACGTTCGCCCCGCACGTCGACACCGGCGACTTCGTGGTCATCATCAACGCCGGCAAGGTCGCCCTGACCGGCAACAAGCGGCAGACCAAGGTCGCCTACCGTCACTCGGGTTACCCGGGTGGTCTGAAGCAGGTCGGCTACGAGGAGCTGCTCACCAAGCGCCCCGAGAAGGCGATCGAGCTGGCCGTCAAGGGCATGCTCCCGCACAACAAGCTGGCGCGGCAGATCATCAAGAAGCTGAAGGTGTACCCGGGCGCCGAGCACCCGCACGCCGCCCAGCAGCCGCAGCCGTTCGAGATCAAGCAGATCGCGCAGTGAGCGCGGGAGAAGGCAGCAGCATGACCGACATCACCGAGCCCGAGACCGTCGAGACGGTCGAGACGGTCGAGGAGCCCGCTGAGACGGTCGTCGTCGTCGAGACGCCGGCGCCGGCCCCGGTTCGCGCCCCGCGCCCCGGTGACCGTCCGCTCCAGACCGTCGGCCGCCGCAAGGAGGCCATCGTCCGGGTGCGCCTCGTGCCCGGCACCGGCAAGATCACCTGCAACGGCCGTGAGCTCGAGAACTACTTCCCGAGCAAGGTGAACCAGCAGCTCATCCGTGAGCCGCTCGTCACCACCGAGCGTGCCGAGCAGTTCGACGTCATCGCGAACCTGCGTGGCGGCGGCATCACCGGCCAGGCCGGTGCGCTGCGTCTCGCCATCGCCCGCGCCCTCATCGCGAACGAGCCGGACGACCGGCCCGCGCTGAAGAAGGCCGGCTTCCTGACCCGTGACGCCCGGGTCAAGGAGAGCAAGAAGTACGGTCTCAAGAAGGCCCGTAAGGCTCCGCAGTACTCGAAGCGCTGATTTTTGCGCCGCTTCTGACCGACGGTCGAGTGCACCCCTGATTCTCAGGGGCGTGCTCGGCCGTCGCTGCTTTTCTCCACACCCTCCCCAACCAGCCGTTCCGGTAATCGGAGAACGTCGTGCCCTAGGGCAGGCTGTCTTCACGTGTCACCGGCGAAAGGAAGCCGCCATGGGGCGTCTCTTCGGCACCGACGGCGTTCGCGGTCTCGCGAACGGCGATCTGCTCACCCCCGAACTTGCCCTCTCGGTCGCCGTGGCGGCCGCTCGGGTTCTGGTCGAGACCGATGGCAGCCACCAGCCGGTGGCGATAGTGGGGCGTGACCCCCGGGCCAGCGGCGAGATGCTGGAAGCGGCCGTCGTGGCCGGCCTGACCAGCGCGGGCGCGACCGTCGTCCGGGTCGGCGTCCTGCCCACGCCCGCTGTCGCGTACCTGGTGGCGGAGACGAACGCCGATCTCGGAGTGATGCTCTCGGCGTCGCACAACCCGATGCCGGACAACGGCATCAAGCTCTTCGCCGCCGGCGGCACGAAGCTGCCGGACGAGCTCGAGGCGCGCATCGAGGAGGCCGTCGCGGACGGGCACGGCCTGGTCGGGCGGCCCACCGGCGCCGGCATCGGGCGGGTGCACGACCTGCTGGACGGCGCCGAGCACTACATCAAGCATCTGATCGCCTCGATCTCGCAGCCGCTGGCCGGGATCAAGGTCGTGGTGGACTGCGCGAACGGCGCGGCCAGCGAGGTCGCCCCGATCGCCTACCGGGAGGCGGGCGCCGAGGTCATCGCGATCCACGCCGAGCCGGACGGTCTCAACATCAACGAGGAGTGTGGCTCGACGCACCTCGACAAGGTCCGCGACGCGGTCCTCCGCGAGGGCGCCGACCTGGGCCTGGCCCACGACGGCGACGCCGACCGCTGCCTCGCGGTCACCGCGACCGGCGAGGTCGTCGACGGCGACCAGATCATGGCGATCCTGGCGCTGGCCATGCGCGACGCCGGCACGCTCACCGACGACACCCTGGTCGCCACGGTGATGAGCAACCTCGGTCTGCGGATCGCGATGAAGCAGTCCGGCATCCGGCTGCTGGAGACCAAGGTCGGCGACCGCTACGTGCTGGAGGAGCTGCAGAACGGCGGCCTCGCGCTCGGCGGCGAGCAGAGCGGGCACATCGTCATGCCGGCGTTCGCCACCACCGGCGACGGCGTGCTGACCGGCCTGCACCTGATGGCGCAGATCGCGGCGACCGGCAAGTCGCTCGCCGACCTGGCGGCAGTGGTGCACAAGCTGCCGCAGGTGCTGATCAACGTGCGGGTCGGTGACCGGGACGCCGGAGCGGCAGCGCCGACGGTGCAGGCCGCGGTCGCGCTCGCCGAGGCCGACCTGGGTGAGACCGGCCGGGTGCTGCTGCGCCCGTCCGGCACCGAGCCGCTGGTCCGGGTGATGGTCGAGGCCGCCACCGAGGAGAAGGCGCGCAGCGTGGCCGAGCGGATCGCCGACGAGGTCCGGGCCGCCAGCCCGGCCTGACGTTCGCAGAAGGGCTCTTCTAGGAGGGCCCTTTCAGCCGCCGCACCGCCTCGTCGATCACTTCGAGGCGCTTGCAGAAGGCGAATCTGATCAGGTGGCGGCCGGCCTCCTGGTGGTCGTAGAAGACCTGGGTGGGCACGGCGACGACGCCGTACCGCTCCGGCATCGCACGGCAGAACTCGATCCCGTCGGTGGCTGCCAGCGGGCGGATGTCGGCGGTCACGAAGTAGGTGCCCTCCGAGGGCAGGACGGCCAGGCCCGCTTCGGTGAGGCCGGCGACCAGGCGGTCCCGGCGCTCGCGCAGATCCGCCGCGAACGCGGTGAAGTACGCGTCCGGCAGCCCCAGTGCCACCGCGACGGCCGGCTGCAGCGGCCCGGCGTTCACGAACGTCAGGAACTGCTTGACCCGCAGCACCGCGGAGACCAGCGCGGCCGGTCCGGTGGCCCAGCCGACCTTCCAGCCGGTGCAGGAGAACGTCTTGCCGGCCGACGAGATCCGCAGTGTGCGTTCGCGCATTCCAGGCAGGCTCGCCAGGGGCACGTGCTCGCTGCCGAAGACGAGATGCTCGTAGACCTCGTCGGTGACGGCGTAGGTGTCGTGCTCCTGGCAGAGCTCGGCGATCAGGTCCAGCTCTTCACGCGTGAATACTTTGCCGGTCGGGTTGTGCGGGGAGTTCAGGAGAACGAGACGGGTCCGCGTACCGAAAGCCGCTCTCAGCTCCTGCTCGTCGAACTCATATCGTCCTGATGGTCCGGGGCGCAGGGTGACCGGCCGCCGGACCGCTCCGGCCAGCGTGATCGAGGCGGCGTAGCTGTCGTAGTAGGGCTCGAAACAGACCACCTCGTCGCCCGGCTCGCAGAGGGCCAGGATGGTGGCCGCGATCGCCTCGGTGGCGCCGGCCGTCACCGCGACCTCGGTGTCCGGATCCGTGGCGAGATTCCAGAAGCGCTGCTCGTGCGCGCTGATCGCCTGCCGCAGCGCCGGGATGCCGGGGAGCGGCGGGTATTGATTGGCGCCGTTCGCGAGGGCCTCGGCGGCCGCCGCGAGCATCTCCGGCGGTCCGTCGGTGTCCGGGAAGCCCTGACCGAGATTGACCGCGCCGGTGCGGGCCGCGAGGGCGGACATCTCGGAGAAGATCGTGGTGCCGAACGGCCGCATCCGTGCGACCAGCGGGTCCCCTGTGCTCATCAGTCGAACACCAGCTGGTTGCACGTCGTCGTCGCGTACGGCCCGGAGCCGGTCTGCTTCGCGACCTCCTTGCCGTCGACGGTGGCCCGGCAGGTGATGTCGCCGGAGCTGCCGTCGGTGCGCTGCGCGGAGACCGAGACGAGCGCGACGCCCTTCATCGTGGTGGTGATCTTCCACGGGAGCTTCACGCCGCTCACCATCTTCGGCGCGGTGCCCAGCTGTTCGGTGTAGAGGACCTCGGCGGGACCGTCGCCGGTGACCTCGTAGGTCACCGAGATCTCCTTGTTCTGATCGGCGCCCGGCAGCCCGGGCAGATCGGTCGGGAACGTCGGCAGGTCGGTAGGCAATCCCGGCAGTTCCGGCTCCGGAAAGGTCGGATTGGCGATCGGCTCGACGACCTCTTTCGCCTTGTCGGTGACGCTGCGCACGATCAGCACGCCGGAGGTGACCACGCCACCGCAGAGCAGCAGGGAGATCGCCACGATCAGCGCGATCAGCGGCGCCTTGCTCCGCCGGGGTGGTGGAGGGGCGTAGGCCGGAGCTCCGGGGTACGGCGGAGGCTGCTGTGGATAGCCGCCCTGGCTGTAGTCCGGCGCATATCCCGGCTCGGGGGCGTAACCGGGCGGCGCGTAGTTGACCGGCTCGTAGGCGACCGGCGGGAACGGTGACGTCGGATCCGGACCCGGCGCGTAGGGCGCTGTCGGGTCGGGTGGTGGCGGCGGAGCGGCCTGGCCCGGGGTGAACTGCGGTGGCCGGGGCGGCTGGCGCGGCTCGCTCGGATCACTCGGATCGGTCATCTGTTCCCTCCCGGTGAGGCGCTGCCGTAGCCGACGGTACGCCAGGCGCGCACGGGCGGTGTCACCCACCCGCACACAGAGTTCCGATCACCATGCGTGCTCGAAAGTGGCATTCCCGAGCATGACGTTTGAGCGAAAGTCGGCTAGGCTGCCCGCCATGTGTGGGATCGTGGGTTACGTAGGCAGCCGACCGGCGTTGAGCATCGTTCTCGATGGACTCCGCCGCCTGGAGTACCGGGGATATGACTCCGCCGGTGTAGCCGTCATCGACGGCGACGTGGTCCGGACCGAGAAGAAGGCCGGCAAACTGGCCAACCTGGAGAAGGCGCTCGCCGAGCGCACCGGCGACGGCATCGCGGCGGGCAACACCGGCATCGGCCACACCCGCTGGGCCACCCACGGCGGTCCGACCGACCGCAACGCCCACCCGCACCTCTCCGCCGACGGCCGGGTCGCCGTCATCCACAACGGCATCATCGAGAACTTCGCCCGCCTCCGCGCCGAGCTCGAGGCGGACGGCATCGAGTTCCGCAGCGACACCGACACCGAGTGCGCCGCCCACCTGCTCGCCGCGGAGATCCGTGGCCTGCGCGCGGCCGGTGGCTTCGAGGGCCCGGCCCTGCTGGCCGAGGGCATGCGCCGCACGGTCCGGCGGCTGGAGGGCGCGTTCACGCTGCTCGCCGTCGACGTCGAGGTGCCCGACGCGGTCGTGGCCGCCCGGCGCAACTCGCCGCTCGTGGTCGGCCGCGGCAACGGGGAGAACTTCCTGGCCAGCGACGTCTCCGCGTTCATCGAGCACACCCGCGAGGCGATCGAGCTGGGCCAGGACCAGGTCGTGCTGATCACCCCGGACGGCATCGAGATCACCGACTTCGACGGCGCCGCGGCCACCGGCCAGGAGTACCACGTCGACTGGGACCTGTCCGCCGCCGAGAAGGGCGGCTACGAGTACTTCATGCTCAAGGAGATCGCCGAGCAGCCGCAGGCGATCGCGGACACGCTGCTCGGCCGCCTGAGCGACCGTGGCGAGATCATCCTGGACGAGGTCCGCCTCACCGACCAGGACCTGCGCGACGTCGACAAGGTCTTCATCGTGGCCTGCGGCACGTCGTACCACGCCGGCATGGTCGCCAAGTACGCCATCGAGCACTGGGTTCGGATCCCCTGCGAGGTGGAGCTGGCGAGCGAGTTCCGATACCGCGACCCGATCCTGGACCGCTCCACCCTGGTGATCGTGATCAGCCAGTCCGGCGAGACGATGGACACGCTGATGGCGCTCCGGCACGCCAAGGAGCAGAAGGCCCGCGTCCTGGCGATCTGCAACACGAACGGCTCCACCATCCCGCGCGAGTCGGACGCCGTGCTCTACACCCACGGCGGCCCGGAGATCGCTGTCGCGTCGACGAAGGCGTTCCTCACCCAGCTGGTCGCCTGCTACCTGATCGGCCTGCACCTGGCCCAGGTCCGCGGCGTGATGTACGCCGACGAGGTCGCCGCCGTCGTCGAGAAGCTCCAGGCCACCCCGGACAGCCTGCGCACCCTGCTGGACGGGATGGAGGACGTCCGCGAGCTGGCCCGTGACCTGCGGACCGCGTCGACGATCCTGTTCATCGGCCGGCATGTGGGCTTCCCGGTGGCGCTGGAGGGCGCGCTCAAGCTGAAGGAGCTGGCGTACATGCACGCCGAGGGCTTCGCGGCCGGCGAGCTGAAGCACGGCCCGATCTCGCTGATCGACGAGGGCACCCCGGTCGTCTGCGTGGTCCCCTCCCCGGCCGGCCGCGGCGTCATGCGCGACAAGGTCGTCTCCAACATCCAGGAGGTGCGTGCCCGCGGCGCCCGCACCATCGTGATCGCCGAGCAGGGCGACGAGGGCGTCCGCGCCTACGCCGACCACCTGATCGAGGTGCCGCAGACGCCGACGCTGCTCGCCCCGCTGATGACCACGGTCCCGCTGCAGATCCTCGCCTGCGAGATCGCCGCGGCCCGTGGCCACGACGTCGACCAGCCGCGCAACCTGGCGAAGTCCGTCACGGTCGAGTGACCCCGCCCTGACCGGTCCCGGCCGTGATCCGTCACGGCCGGGTGATCGGGCTCCGGCCCGTCATGATCCTGGCCAGCTCGTCCAGTGCGGGCCGGCCGGGGTCCCAGTACCCGAGGTGGCCGGCGTCCGGCTGACTCGTGAAGACCCGGCCGCCGAACGCCGGATCGCTCGGATTGGGCCCGAACCACAGATCCCGTTCCGGCCGCCCGAAGGCGAGCACCGGCCCGGCCACCGGGATCCCGGCCACCGGCAGATCATGGAGCAGGCTCCGCGGTCCGACGGCGGCGTACTGGATCACGTCGCTCTTCGACGTCGTCGACCAGACCCGGTCGGCCGGAACGGTCAGCTCGGCGGCCGACCCGACCCCCACGCCCGGTGAGCCGACGAAGACGACGTCGTCGGCGTCCAGCGGGCGGGCCGCCGCGGCCCCGACCACCACCGAGCCGTAGCTGTGACCGAGAACGGTCAGATGCGCCGGCGTCTGGTCGTGGGTGGCCCGCAACTCCTCCTGGAATCGCCGCAGCCCCTCGCCGCCCTCCCTCGCCTGCCGGTCCGACCAGGCCTCGTGCACGAAGTCCGGCGCGTCGTAGCCGAGCCACAGCACCGCGCTCGCCGCCTCGGCCGGATTCAGCTCGGCCGCCCGGTCCGCCACCCGCCCGGCCCTGGTCAGCTCCCCGCCGAACGACTCCAGGTCGCTCGTCATGCCGGGGACATGGGTGAGCACGTGCCGGGAGCGGTCCGGGTCGCCGAGGGCGATGGCGATCCGGCCGTCTCCGGAGACATCAAGACTCATCAGGTACGGCCGAAGCCCCGTGTCATCCTCGATCCGCGCACTCACGGCGTCCAGTCCGTTCCGCAGCCGTCGCGCCGCACCGTCCCCTTGAGCGATCCGCCGGTCGAGGTCGGATCGCTGGTCGTCGAGGAGCAGCCGGTTCGCCAGGTCGCGGTCGGCGACCGGAATGCCGCCGGTGTGCGCGAGCCACCCCGGTTCGGTGGCGAGCAGAAGGTTGCGTTCGGCGTGACCGAGCCCGTCCCACCACTGCCGGACCGCGCTGGGCCCGTCACCGCAGGCAGGCCGGTTCCCGCCCGGCAGATCGGAGATGTCGCTGAGGAAGGAGCCGGTCAGGACGCCGAGACGACTCGCCGCCTCGGCGTCGGCACGGGACGCGATCTCCAGGGCCGCCGACAGATCGGCCACGACCGACGGGAGTTCTTCAGAGTGGCCGCGGACCGTACCCGAATCATCGATCACCAAGCCGGCGCCCTCGGCACGGCCTCGCGCCCGGCCGAGCAGCCGAAGCGCCCGGTCGAGCGCCGCCGCGAACTCGCTGAGCACCTGATCGGCACGCCAGCAGAGCAGCCGGAACAGAGCGATCCGGCGGCGGAACCCGGCGATGACCGCCGCGGCTGCCGTGCCGGCCGGACCCGACCAGCCGGCGCGGAGCCGATCGGCGAGCGGACCGAACTCGGCGCCGAGCGCGCCCGCCGTCGCGGCCCAGCGTCGCCAGGCCAGGGCTGCCGCCCGCCACCGCCCGGGATCGGTCATCCGGAGGCGGGCGTAGACGGCGGCGTTCACGAGTAGAGCCGGAACCGGGCGGCGGCACGCGCGTCCGCCTCCTGATAGGCGGCCGCTGACACCCGGATCCGCAGCGCGGTCTCGGCGACGTCCCGGCCGACCTGGGTGAGCTGCTGCCGGGCCGACTCCGCGGCCAGGAGTGCCGCGGTGGTGGCGGCCCAGCGCGGAACCTGATCCGGTTCGGGCGCGGAACGGGCCGCGTCCAGCACCCGATCAGCGGTGGCGTCGGTGGCGGCGGCCTGCCGATGGAGATCGTCGGTGTCGGCCCGGACGGACGGAACATCAGGATTCATCGGACTGCCTCCCAGGGAGTGGCGGATCAGGGATTGGCGGATCAGGGCGTGGCGGTTCAGGACCGCCCCGAAGGTAGCCGCGTTCCCGCCCCGGCCGGGCCGCCCTGTGGACGACGGCGCCGGGGTCCGTCCACAGGCCTTGTCGTCCCACCGTCGGCCCGGCTAGAACCCGCCCCCGCTCGCGACACGGCTAGGGTGACCGGTGTGATCGTGTCTGTCGGCATCGACGTCGTCCTGGTGGACCGCTTCGCCCGTGCGCTGGAGCGGACACCGCTGCTCTCCGATCGCCTGTTCACCGAGCCGGAGCGGCTGACCGGATCCGGTAACCCGCGGTCGGCCGAGTCGCTCGCCGCCCGGTTCGCGGCGAAGGAGGCGGTGGCGAAGGCCCTCGGCGCGCCGGCCGGGCTGCGCTGGCACGACTGCGAGATCGTCACAGATCCGGACGGGCGGCCGTGGTTGACCGTCTCCGGTACGGTCGCCGCCGCGGCCGCCGAGCGTGGCATCCATCGATGGCACCTCTCGCTGTCCCATGACGGCGGGATCGCCTCGGCGATGGTGGTCGCCGAGAACGGCGACAAATAAGAGCAACAAGGGGAGAAGCGTGCGGCAGGCATGGCGGGTAGCTGACGTTCGGGCGGCCGAGAAGTCGCTGATGGCGACTCTTCCCGAGGGCACGCTGATGCAACGTGCCGCGGCCGGTCTGGCCCGCCGTTGCGCGCTGATCCTCCAGGAGACCGGTGGTGTCTACGGCGCTCGCGTCGTGCTCCTCATCGGCAGCGGTGACAACGGCGGTGACGCGCTCTACGCCGGCGCCGCGCTGGCTCGCCGCGGTGCTCAGGTCCGGGCGCTGCTGCTCACCCCGGAACGGGTTCATCTGGCCGGTCTCGCGGCGCTGCGGGCAGCCGGCGGATTCACCACGTCCGAGCTGCCGTCCCGCGCCGATCTCGTGCTCGACGGCATCGTCGGTATCGGCGGCAGCGGCGGCCTGCGTCCGCCTGCGGCCTCCGTCGTGCGCAGGCTCGGATCACTGCGAGGTCGTACGGGTGACCGCCCCGTGATCGTGGCCGTCGACGTACCGTCCGGCGTCACCGTGGACACCGGCGATGTCGCGGGCGAGGCGGTCGACGCCGATGTGACGGTGACGTTCGGCTGCTTCAAGCCGGCCCACCTGATCGGCCCGGCCGCTGTCAAGTGCGGCGCGATCGAGCTCGTCGACATCGGCCTCGGACCGTCGCTGGTCATCGGCCCGGCGGTCCGGGTCGCCGAGGCGTCCGACATCGCCGCGTGGTGGCCGGTGCCGGGTCCGGCCTCGGACAAGTACACCCGCGGCGTGGTCGGCCTGGCGACCGGATCGGCCGCGTACCCGGGCGCCGCCCTGCTCGGCAGCGCCGGCGCGCTGGCCGGGCCGACCGGCATGGTGCGGTACGCCGGCAGCGCACACCCCGACGTGGTCCGCGCGCACCCGTCCGTCGTGGTGTCGCCCCGGGTCGCGCAGGCCGGTCGCGTACAGGCCTGGGTCTGTGGCTCCGGGCTGGGAACCGGCGACGTGGCCCGGACCGAGCTGCGCAGCGTCCTCGCGACCTCGCTGCCGGTGCTGCTCGACGCCGACGCGATCACCTTGCTGGTCGGCGGTGAGTTCTCGGAGGACCTGCGCCGGGACGCCCCGGTCGTGCTGACCCCGCACGACGGCGAGTTCAAGAGGCTGGCCGGTGAGGCGCCGGGTGCCGACCGCGCGGGCGCCGCCGCTCGTCTGGCCGCCTGGACCAACGCGGTCGTGCTACTCAAGGGCGACCGGACGATCGTGGCAACCCCGGCCGGCGAGATCTGGGCGAACCCGACCGGCGACCCGTCGCTCGCCACGGCCGGCAGCGGCGACGTGCTGGCCGGGCTGCTCGGATCGCTGCTGGCGGCCGGCCTGCCGGCGGTCAAGGCCGCGGTGGCCGCCGCGTACGTGCACGGGCTGGCCGGCCGGCACGCGGCACTGGACGGACCGGTGACCGCGCCGGACATCGCCGCCTCGCTCCGCCCGGTGCTGCTCGACCTGCTGGGGTGACCGGAACTGTCATAGGCCGTCAGTAGGGTTAGAGGTATGTGGCAGGCCGAAGTCCGCGTCGATCTGGACGCTATCCGGGACAACGTCGCGGCGCTGCGCGCCCGCACCCCGGCCGAGGTGCTGGTCGCCGTCAAGGCGGATGGTTATGGGCACGGCATGGTCCAGGCCGGGCGGGCGGCGCTCGCCGGTGGGGCGACCTGGCTCGGTGTCGCGACCCTCGACGAGGCGCTCACGCTGCGCCGGTCCGGCATCGAGGCGCCGGTCCTGGCCTGGCTGCTGAGCCCGGGCCTGCCGCTGGCGACCGGCGTCGAGGCAGGCGTCGACCTGAGCGCGGCCACACCCGAGCTGATCGATGAGCTGGTCGCCGCCGCGCGGCAGGCCGGCCGGGTCGCCCGGGTGCACCTCAAGCTCGACACCGGTCTGGCCCGCGGTGGCTCGCCGCAGGCCGACTGGCCGGCGCTGTTCGAGGCCGGGGCGAAGGCGGAGGCCGGCGGCGACCTGGAGATCGTCGGGGTGTGGAGCCACTTCGCCTGCGCCGACGTTCCGGGTCACGAGTCGGTGGATCGGCAGCTGGCGGCCTTCCACGAGGGCCTGGAGCTGGCCGGCCGGTTCGGGATCAGCCCGCGCTACCGGCACATCGCCAACTCGGCGGCCACCCTGAGCCGCCCCGACGCGCACTTCGATCTGGTCCGGGTCGGCATCGCGGCCTACGGTCTGTCGCCGATCGCCGGCGAGACGTTCGGGCTGCGCCCGGCCATGACCGCCCGGGCACGGGTCACGCTCGCCAAGCGGGTGCCCGCCGGGCAGGGCGTCTCCTATGGCCTGACCTACACGACCTCGGCGGAGACCACCCTTGCCGTGGTGCCGCTGGGCTACGGCGACGGTGTGCCGCGCCACGCGTCGAACACGGGACCGATCCGGATCGGCGGCACGACCGCCCCGATCGCCGGCCGCGTCTGCATGGACCAGGTGGTCGTCGACGTCGGCGACGAGCCGGTGACCGCTGGTGACGTGGCCATCCTCTTCGGCCCCGGCGATTCCGGCGAGCCCACCGCCGACGACTGGGCCGCCGCCACCGGCACGATCAACTACGAGATCGTGACCAGGTTCGGCAGCAGCCGCGTGCCCCGTTTCTACGACGGCGAGACCAGCCCCGACGGCCAGCTCGGGAGCGGCGGCCAGGCAGGGAGCGGCGGCAGGGCCGGGAGCGGCGGGCGGGGCGAGCGTGACGGGGAGGTTCGGGCGTGAAGCGGGCTGCGAAGACCGCCGGCATATTCGGGGCCGCTGTCGGTGTGGCGGCGGCCGGTCTGGCCACCGCGTTCGCTGTGGAGCGGGCGCTGGTGCGGCGCTCGGTGAAAGCGCCCGGCGACCCTCACATCGACGAGCCCTTCGGTGACCAGCCGTTCGACCGGGAGCTCACCGTCACCGCCGCCGACGGCACCGACCTGCACGTCGAGATCGTCGAGCCGGACGAGCCCACCGACAAGCCGACCATCGTGTTCGTGCACGGGTTCGCGCTCGACATGGGCACGTTCTACTTCCAGCGCAAGGAGCTGGCCGAGCGTGGCGAGCAGCGGCTGGTCTTCTACGACCAGCCCGGTCACGGCCGGTCCGGCAAGCTGCAGTCGGGCACCTACGACATCGCCGCGCTGGGCCGCTCGCTCGCCGCGGTGCTGGAGGAGACCGTCCCGGACGGTCACATCATCCTGGTCGGCCACTCGATGGGCGGCATGACGATCATGGCGTTCGCCGAGCAGTTCCCGGACTGGTTCGGCAATCGGGTCACCGGCGTCGTCCTGATCTCCACCTCGGCCGGCCTCTTCGACAAGACCCAGCTCGGCGTGACCAATCTGGTGGCCCGGGCCAGCGCGCCGTTCTTCCCGCTCTGGGACCGGGCGGCGAAACTCGGCGGCGGCACCATCGACCGCGCCCGGGTCGCCTCCTCCGACCTGGCCTGGCTGCTGACCCGGCGTTACGGCTTCGGCGAGGCGAAGCCGAGCGCCACCCTGGTCACCTTCGTGGAGAGCATGAATTCGAAGACGTCGGTGGAGACGCTGACGAAATACCTGCACACGCTCTACACCCACAACCGCTTCCCGGCGCTGTCGGCGCTGCGCGGGGTGCCGGTGCTGGTGGTGGTCGGCGACCGTGACTACCTCACTCCGGTCACCCACTCCGAGGAGATCCTCAAGCACCTGCCACAGGCCGAGCTGCTGAAGATCGAGAACAGCGGGCACGTGGTGATGCTGGAGAAAGCCGACCAGGTCAACGAAGCCCTCATCCCCTTCCTGAAGAAGATCTCGTGAAGATGAAGCTTGCGACAGTCGAGGACACGAAGGAGTTCGGCCGCCGCCTGGCCGGCCTCCTTCGGGCCGGTGACCTGCTGCTGCTGACCGGCCCGCTCGGCGCCGGCAAGACCGCGCTGGTGCAGGGCATCGGCGCCGGGCTCGGCGTGCAGGGCGCGATCACCTCGCCGACCTTCGTGATCGCCCGGGTGCATCGCGGCCCGCTGCCGCTGGTGCACGCCGACGCCTACCGGCTGGGGGAGCGCCCCGACCCCCGTGCCGAGATCGACGACCTGGATCTGGACGCCTCGGCCGACGACGCGGTGACCGTCGTCGAGTGGGGCGCCGGCCTGGTGGAACAGCTCAACGACGAATACCTGCAGGTCCGCATCGACCGGCTGGACGACGACACCCGAGTGATCGACCTGGTCCCGCACGGCGGCGACTGGGCACACCGACTGGAGAGCCTGTGAACCTGACCGCACTGCTGCCGGCCGAGTGGCGTGCCGAGCTGACGCCCTTCCTGGACGCCGACGCGACCGCGAGGCTGGGCGAGTTCGTCGCCGCCGAATACGCGAACGAGACCGTCTACCCGCCGATCGAGGACCTGTTCGCCGCCTACCGTCTGACGCTGCCGGAGCAGACCCGGGTGCTGATCCTGGGCCAGGACCCCTACCACGGTCCGGGTCAGGCGCACGGGCTGAGCTTCAGTGTCCGCGAGGGGGTCCGCAAGCCTCCGTCGCTGGGGAACGTCTTCAAGGAGCTCGCCGAGGACGTGAACATCCCGAAGCCGGCGAGCGGCGACCTGACCGGCTGGGCGAAACAGGGTGTGCTGCTGCTCAACGCGGTGCTGACGGTCCGGGCCGGCAAGGCCGGATCGCACGGCAACAAGGGCTGGGAGGCGTTCACCGACGCCACGATCAAGGCGCTGAACGAGCGTGACGAGCGGGTCGTCTTCCTGCTCTGGGGCAGCTACGCGAAGAAGAAGGCGGCGCTGGTCACCAACCCGGTCCACGCCGTGATCGAGGCCGGTCACCCGAGCCCGCTCAACCGGGTGGGCTTCCTCGGCAGCCGCCCGTTCAGCGCGGCGAACAAGGCACTGGCCGACGGCGGCCGCCCGCTCATCGACTGGGACCCGAAGGCCGCGGAGTAACGCCGGGTAAGGTCAGGTGTGCTCGTTCTCGCTCTGGACACCGCCACACCCGCCTCCACGGCGGCGCTCGTCGAGGTGACCGCCGACGGTCTGTTCGGCGTCGCCGAGAGCCGGACCGTCGACCCCCGCGCGCACGGGGAGAAACTCGCCCCCGAGATCGCCGCGGTGCTGGCCGAGGCCGGTTACCGCCCGCGTGACCTGGCGGCGATCGTGGCGGGTCTGGGGCCGGGCCCGTTCACCGGCCTGCGGGTCGGTCTGGCCACCGCGGCGAGTATGGGCCAGGCGCTCGGCATCCCGACGTACGGCGTGTGCTCGCTCGACGGTCTGGGCCGGGCCGCCGGTCCGGGCCGGGTGCTGGTGGCGACGGACGCGCGGCGGCGCGAGGTGTATTTCGCGACGTACCAGGACGGCGAGCGGATCAGCGGACCCGATGTGGCGAAGCCCGCCGACGTCGTGGTGGACGGTGCGACCCGGGCCGCCGGTGAGGGCGCGTTGAAGTACGGGGACGTCTTCGGCGTACCGGTGGAGGAACATCTCCTCTATCCGCCCGGCGCCGCCCTCGTGGCGTTGGCAGCCGACCGGATCCGTGCCCAGGAGAAGACCGAGGTCCTCACCCCTCTCTATCTGCGGCGGCCCGACGCCGTGGAGCCGGGCACGCGCAAGCCGGTGCTGACCTGATGCTGATCGAGCGGTTCCGCTGGTGGCACATCGGTCAGGTGCTGCCGGTCGAGGAGGATCTCTTCGGCGTCGAGAAGTGGTCGGCGGCGATGTTCTGGAACGAGCTGGCCCAGGGGCACTACTACCTGGTGGCGACCGAGGGCGAGACGGTGCTCGGCTACGCGGGTCTGTCCGTCGTGGACGCCGAGGAGTCCTGGGTGCAGAACATCGCGGTGCGGCGGGACGCCCAGCGGCGCGGCGTCGGGCGGCAGTTGCTGGAGGCGCTGCTGACCGAGGCGGCGGCCCGCGGGGTGCGCAAGACGCTGCTCGAGGTGGCGGTCGACAACGCGCCGGCGCAGCGGCTCTACGCGAGCTACGACTTCGAGCCGGTCGGGATCCGGCGCGGCTACTACCAACCCAGCAACACTGACGCCCTGGTGATGATGCGCGATGCGTGACGAACCCCTGGTCCTCGGGATCGAGACCTCCTGCGACGAGACCGGTGTCGGCATCGTGCGCGGGCACACCCTGCTCGCCGACGCGCTGGCGTCCAGTGTGGATCAGCACGCGCGGTTCGGTGGCGTGGTGCCCGAGGTGGCCAGCCGCGCCCACCTGGAAGCGCTGGTGCCGACCATGCAGCGGGCGCTCGACGAGGCCGGCGTGACCCTCGCGGACGTCGACGCGATCGCGGTGACCAGCGGCCCCGGCCTGGCCGGCGCGCTGCTGGTCGGCGTGGCGGCCGCGAAGGGCTACGCGCTGGCCGCCGAGAAGCCGATCTACGGCGTCAACCACCTGGCCGCGCACGTGGCGGTGGACACCCTGGAGCACGGCCCGCTGCCCGAGCCGGCGATCGCGATGCTGGTCTCCGGCGGGCATTCCTCGCTGCTGCTGGTCGACGACCTGACGGCCGGCGTGACGCCGCTCGGCGCGACGATCGACGATGCCGCCGGCGAGGCGTTCGACAAGGTCGCCCGGCTGCTCGGCCTCGGCTTCCCGGGTGGCCCGATCATCGACCGGACGGCTCTCGCCGGGGACAGCCGCAAGATCGCGTTCCCGCGTGGCCTGACCGCGCCGAAGGACCAGGCGGAGCACCGTTTCGACTTCTCCTTCTCGGGTCTCAAGACGGCAGTGGCCCGCTGGGTGGAGGCGAAGGAGCGGGCCGGTGAGCCGGTTCCGGTCGCTGACGTGTCGGCGAGCTTCCAGGAGGCGGTCTGCGACGTGCTGACCGCGAAGGCGATCGACGCGTGCCTGACCAACGGGGTGAAGACGCTCGTGATCGGTGGTGGCGTGGCGGCGAACTCGCGGCTGCGGGTGCTGGCCGAGGAGCGTGCCGCGAAGCACGGGATCGCCGTGCGGGTGCCACGACCCGGACTCTGCACCGACAACGGCGCGATGGTCGCGGCCCTCGGCTCGCACCTGGTCGCGGCCGGGATCGCTCCCAGTCGCCTGGACCTGCCCGCCGACTCGGCGATGAGTTTGACCGAGGTCAGTGTGGCGGGGTAGGAACGGGCATGATCGCGCGGATGTGGGAGGTACGGGCCTCGCGCAGCGGCTTCGATGAGCTGCTGAGCTGGGTCTGTGACACGGCGGTGCCCTCGCTGGAGGTGCTGCCACAACATGTGTCGAGTGACGTCTATTCGTCCACCGATCAACGCATCGTCGTCATCACCAAATGGCGTAACACTCCGGAGAGCATGCCGACCCCGCCGGAAAAGCTGGTAGCACGCGCTCCGCACGTCTGGGATTTCACGCCCGTCGATCGCTGAGCGGTCGCAGTAGTCGCAGCCCGGCCTTACCGTCGGGCTCTGATGCGAAGATTGCCCGAGCCGGTTCCCGGCCTGCCCGACTCCCGGTCCGCTGCCCGATATCTGTTCTGGTTGGTCCGGCGTTCCCGCCTGACGGTCACCATCGCGGCCGTCTTCGCGATCATCTGGATGGGGTGCCAGTCGCTGGCGCCCGCGATGGTCGGCCGGGCCGTGGACGCGGCCGTCGACGACGACTTCCGCGGCCTCGCCGGCTGGACCCTGCTGCTGCTCGGCGTCGGCACGGTCCAGGTGTTCACCGGCATCATGCGGCACCGGTTCGCGGTGGCGAACTACCTGGCCGCCGCGTTCCGCACGGTGCAGGTGGTCGTCCGGCAGGCCAACCGGCTCGGTGCGACGCTGCCGCGCCGCCTGGACACCGGCGATGTCGTGGCGATCGGCACCTCGGACATCAGCCACATCGGCGGCGCCGTCGACATCGTCTCCCGGGGCATCGGCTCGTTCGTCGCGGTCGCGATCATCACGGTCCTGCTGCTGCGGATCTCGGTGCCGCTCGGCATGATCGTGCTGGTCGGCGTACCGATCATGATGGTGGTCGTCGGGGTGCTGATCGGCCCGCTGCACCGGCGGCAGCGGGCGTACCGGCGCCGGCAGGGCGAGCTGACCGGGCAGGCGGCCGATCTGGTCTCCGGTCTGCGGGTGCTGCGCGGCGTGGGCGGTGAGCCGATCATGGCGGCGCGCTATCGCGCCGCGTCGCAGCGGCTCCGGTTCGCGGGCGTACGCACGGCGCAGGTGGAGGCGCTGCTCGAAGCGGCACAGGTGTTGCTGCCCGGCGTCTTCCTGGTGCTGCTGACCTGGCTGGGGGCGCGGTTCGCCTGGGTCGGCCGGATCACCGTAGGTCAGCTGGTGTCGTTCTACGCGTACGCCGCCTTCCTGGTGGCGCCGTTGCGGCAGCTCACCGATGCGGTCGACAAGATCACCCGAGGGCACGTGTCCAGCCGCCGGGTGGTCGGGATGCTCGAAGTGGACAGTGACCTGACCGATCCGGAGGAGCCGGTGCCGCTGACCGGCGGCGATCTGGTGGACCCGGACTCCGGAGTGCACGCACCGGCCGGCCGGTTGACCGCCGTCGTCGCCGACGTGCCCGCCGACGCGGCGGAGATCGCCGATCGCCTCGGCCGGTACGCGGACGGCGCCCTGCTGGGTGATGTGCCCCTGGACAGCGCGTCGGTGGCCGAGGTGCGCGAGCGGATCCTGGTGATCGACAACGACGGCCGTCTCTTCGCCGGAACCCTGGTGTCCGACCTGGACCCGTACGGCAGCGGCACCCTGCCGGAGGCGCTGGAGGTGGCCGACGCGACCGGGATCGTGGACGCGCTGCCCGAGGGCGTGAACACCGTGGTCGCCGAACGCGGCCGCTCCTTCTCCGGCGGACAGCAGCAGCGACTCCGCCTGGCCCGGGCGCTGGTCGCCGACCCGGACATCCTGATCCTGGTCGAGCCGACGAACGCCGTCGACGCGCACACCGAGGCGCTGATCGCGGACCGGCTGCGGGCGGCGCGGGCCGGGCGCACCACGGTGATCTGCACGTCCAGCCCGCTGCTGCTGAGCCGGGCCGACCACGTCTGTTACCTGGAGAAGGGACGGCTCGTCGCGGCCGGCCCGCACCATCTGCTGCTCCGCAGCACGCCCCGGTACGCCCGGATGGTGCAGCGCGAGGAGCAGCCGTGACCCGCCCGCTGCCGGTGGCGAGCCGCGTGCAGGCCCGCCGCTACGCCCGCGACCTGCTCCGCCGCTACCCCGGCATGTTCCGGGCGGCGGTCGGCCTGAACGTGGCGGCCGCCCTGGCCGCGCTCGCCGGGCCACGGCTGCTCGGCGACCTGGTCGAGGCGATCGAGGGCCACGAGCCGATGGCCGACCTGAACCGGCTGATCGCCACGCTGGCCGGGTTCGTGCTGCTGCAGACGGTCCTGACCCGGTTCGCGCACGTGGCGTCGGCGCGGCTCGGCGAGCGGGTCCTGGCCCGGCTGCGCGAGGAGTTCATCGCGCGGGTCGTGACGCTGCCGCTCGCCACGGTGGAGGCAGCCGGCAGCGGTGACCTGCTGACCCGGGCGACCCGGGATGTGGACGCGCTCTCCAAGTGTGTGCGGTTCGCCGTACCGGAGACGATGATCGCGGTTATCACGCTGGTCCTCGTGGTGGCCGCGCTGGTCATGGTCAGCCCGCTCTTCGCCGTCCCACTGCTGATCGGGATGCCGATCCTGATCGCCGGCACCCGCTGGTACCTGCGCCGGGCGCCGGCCGGGTACCTGGAGGAGAACGCGGCGTACTCGCAGGTCACCGAGGGGATCACGGAGACCGTTGAGGGCGCCCGGACAGTGGAGGGGCTGCGGCGCGGGCGGCAGCGGATCGTCCGTACCGACGCGGATCTGGAACGGACCTTCAAGGCAGAGCGGTACACGCTCCTGCTGCGGACCGTCTGGTGGCCGCTGATCGAGTCGAGCTACGTCCTGCCGGTCCTGATCACCCTCTTCGCGGGTGGCTGGCTCTACCTGCACGATGCGGTGACACTCGGGCAGCTGACCGCCGCTGTGATCTACGTGCAGCAGCTGGTGGACCCGCTCGACCGGCTGTCCGGCTGGCTCGACGAGCTGGAGGTCGGCGCCGCCTCACTGGCCCGGCTGCTCGGCGTCACGGCAGGGGAGCCACCCCCGGCGACCGCTACGGAGCCGTCGGGTGGCCGGATCGAGCTGCGCGGGGTGCGGTTCGCGTACCGGGCGGACCGGGAGGTGCTGCACGGGATCGACCTCGTCCTGGAACCGGGGGAGCGGCTCGCCGTGGTGGGTGTCTCCGGTGCCGGCAAATCGACGCTGGGCCGCCTGCTCGCCGGCGTGCACCAGCCGACCGAGGGCAGTGTCACGGTGGGCGGGGTGCCGCTCTCGGCGCTGCCTCTCGAACGGCTGCGAGCCGAGGTCGCGCTGGTCACCCAGGAGCATCACATCTTCATGGGGACGCTCCGGGAGAACGTGTCGCTGGTGCGCCCCGGCGCTCCGGAGGGGGAGGTACGAGCGGCGCTGGCCGCCGTACACGCGCTGGAATGGGCCGACGCCCTGCCGGACGGACTCGCGACGGTGGTCGGTTCCGGCGGTCTGGTGCTCTCGCCGGCGCAGGCGCAGCAGGTGGCCCTGGCCAGGCTGATCCTGGCCGATCCGCACACTCTCGTGCTGGACGAGGCGACCGCGCTGCTCGATCCGAGAGCGGCCCGTGACCTGGAACGCAGCCTCGCCGCCGTGGTCCGCGGACGGACCGTCGTGGCGATCGCGCACCGGCTCTTCTCGTCACACGACGCCGACCGGGTCGCGGTCGTGGAGGACGGCCTGATCACCGAGCTGGGCTCGCACGAGGAGCTGCTCGCTGCCGACGGCGCCTACGCGGCCCTCTGGAGATCCTGGCAGGGCGAAAAGCAGGAAGGGCGCGCCACCGGCGCGCCCTTCCATGTCAGCTGACGGCTCAGAAACCCGGGCCGTGCTGGTGGCCGTGGCCACCGTGGCTGTGACCGTGACCGCCGGCAGCGGCCGGAGCGGCCTCGGCCGGCTTCTCGACCACGAGGCTCTCGGTGGTCAGCAGCAGACCGGCGATCGAGACGGCGTTGGAGACCGCGTTGCGGGTCACCTTCACCGGGTCGATGATGCCGGCCGCGGCCAGGTCGACGTACTCGTCCGTCGCCGCGTTGAGGCCGTGGCCCCAGCCCAGCTCGCCGACCTTGCCCACCACGACGTAGCCGTCGTGGCCGGCGTTCTGCGCGATCCAGCGCAGCGGCTCCACCAGCGCCTTGCGGACGATCGCGACGCCGATCGCCTCCTCGCCGGTCAGGCCGAGGCCGCCGTCGAGCTCCTTGGCGACCTGCGCGAGCGCGGCGCCGCCACCGGGGACGGTGCCCTCCTCGACCGCAGCCTTGGTCGCCGCGATGGCGTCCTCGATGCGGTGCTTGCGCTCCTTCATCTCGACCTCGGTGGCCGCGCCGACCTTGATCACCGCGATACCGCCGCCGAGCTTCGCGAGACGCTCCTGGAGCTTCTCCTTGTCCCAGTCGGAGTCGGACGCCTCGATCTCCTTGCGGATCTGGGCGACCCGGTCGGCGACGTCGGAGCTGTTGCCGCCGCCGTCGACGATCGTGGTGTTCTCCTTGTCGACGACGATCCGCCGGGCGCTGCCCAGCGACTCGATGCCGACCTGGTCGAGCTTGTAACCGAGCTCGGGGGCGATCAGCTCGCCACCGGTCGCGATCGCGAGGTCCTGCAGGATCGCCTTGCGGCGGTCACCGAAGCCCGGCGCCTTCACCGCGGCGACCTTGATGGTCTTGCGGAGCGCGTTCACCACGAGGGTGGAGAGGGCCTGGCCCTCGACGTCCTCGGCGACGATGAGCAGCGGCTTGCCGGCCTGCAGCACCTTCTCCAGCAGCGGGAGCAGCTCCTCGATGCTGGAGATCTTCTGCGTGGTCAGCAGGATGTAGGCGTCCTCGAGGACGACCTCCTGCGACTCCGCGTCGGTCACGAAGTTCGGCGAGATGAAGCCCTTGTCGAACTGCAGACCCTCGGTGATGTCGAGCTCGGTCAGCATGGCCGAGCCCTCCTCGACGGTGATGACACCGTCGCGGCCGACCCGGTCCATCGCCTCGGCGATCAGCTCGCCGATGGTGGCGTCCTGGGCCGAGATGGTGGCCACGTTCGCGATCGCCTTGTGGTCGGCGACCTCGACGGCCTTGGCCAGCAGCGCCTTGGACACGGCCTCCGAGGCCTTGTCCATGCCGCGCTTGAGGCCGATCGGGTTGGCGCCCGCGGTCACGTTGCGCAGGCCCTCACGGACCAGCGCCTGCGCGAGCACGGTCGCGGTGGTGGTCCCGTCGCCGGCGACGTCGTTGGTCTTCGTCGCCACCTCCTTGACGAGCTGCGCGCCAAGGTTCTCGTACGGGTCGGTGAGCTCGATCTCCTTGGCGATGGTCACACCATCGTTGGTGATCGTGGGAGCACCGAACTTCTTGTCCAGGACGACGTTGCGACCGCGCGGCCCGAGGGTGACCTTGACCGTGTCGGCGAGGGTGTTGACCCCGTGCTCCAGCAGGTGCCGGGCGTCGTCAGAGAAACTGAGAATCTTCGCCATTTATGGTCCCTTCACGCACCAGCGCCCTGCCCCGAGCTATCGGAACAGGGCGCAGGCGCAATCAGTTAGGTCTTACTTCTCGATGACCGCGAGGACGTCGCGGGCGGAGAGCACCAGGTACTCCTCGCCGGCGTACTTGACCTCGGTGCCGCCGTACTTCGAGTAGAGGACCACGTCGCCGACCTTGACGTCGAGCGGAACCCGGTTCCCCTTGTCGTCGATCCGGCCGGGGCCGACAGCCAGGACGGTGCCCTCCTGGGGCTTCTCCTTGGCGGTGTCGGGGATCACGATGCCGGAAGCGGTCGTGGTCTCAGCCTCGTTCGCCTGGACCACGATGCGGTCCTCGAGCGGCTTGATCGCAACCTTTGTCGCGGTAGTCACGGGCATACCCTCCTGGGTACAGGTTTCGCCGGCCATGAAACAGGCCGGTCAGATGCCTCATGCCACCGGGCGGGGCCGTCGTCGCGGGTGCCGGTCCGCCTGGTGCCTGACCGCACGGACGGGCCGCGCAGCTGGCACCCTCATGTTGAGAGTGCTAACCGGAGACTATTCCGGAACTAGCACTCCGTCAACCAGAGTGCCAGCCTGTCACGCCAGGGAGAATGCCTGTGTGACCCCTGAGCTGCTCTCCCGCTTGCGAACCCCTGCCGGAGCCGAAGCCCTGGCCGTGGCGGCCGAGGTCGATGGCGCCGAACCACTCGCCGCGGCCTCGGCCGTGCGTGCCCGGGGCATCGGCGCGGAGCTCGCCGCCGCCGCCTTGACCCAGGCTAGTTTGCGCGGGCGCGCGGCGATGAAATTCGGGCCGGACGCCGCCCGGATGTTCTTCACCAGGCCCGGCCTGGAACAGGCGACCCGGGCCGAGGTCGCGGCGCGCCGGGCCGGGCGTCTCGCCGAGGCCGGCGTCACCTCGATCGCCGACCTCGGCTGCGGCCTGGGCACCGACGCGTTCGCGGCGGCCCGCCGCGGCATCCGGGTGCACGCGGTCGACGCCGACCCGCTGACCGCCGCGGTCGCCGCCGCCAACGCCGAAGCCCTCGGTCTGGCCGATCTGGTCACCGTGACGTGCGCGGACGCCACCACCGTCGAGGTGGAACGATTCGACGCGGTCTTCGCCGACCCGGCCCGGCGCCAGGCCGGCCGCGGCCGGGTGTTCGACCCGAAGTCGTACTCGCCGCCGTGGGACTTCGTGGCGGCCCTGCCCGAGCGGGTGCCGCGGACCGTGCTGAAGCTCGCACCCGGCATCGACCACGCGCTGCTGCCGCCGGGCGCCGAGGGGGAGTGGGTGAGCGTCGGCGGCGATCTGGTCGAGGCGGCGTTCTGGTGCGGGCCGCTGGCGTCGGCGCCGCGCCGGGCCACGCTGCTCGGGCGCGAGCACGCCGAACTGACCGGCTCGGGCGTGGAGGTCGCGCCGGTCGGGGCGGTCGGCGGATATCTCTACGACCCGGATCCGGCCGTGGTCCGCTCGCACCTGGTGGCCGAGTTCGCCGCCGGGGTCGGCGGCCGGCTGGGCGACCCGGAGATCGCCTACGTCTACACCGACGAGCCGGTGGACACCCCGTACGCACGGCGTCTCGCTGTCACGGACGTGCTGCCGTTCTCACTGAAGCGGCTCCGCGCCCTGCTCCGCGAGCGGGGCGTCGGCCGACTGGAGATCCGCAAGCGCGGCTCCGCCCTCGTACCGGATCAATTGCGCAAGGATCTCCGCCTGGCCGGGCCGAACGGCGCCGGGCTGGTGCTGACCCGGGTGGCGGGCGCGCCGGTGGTGCTGATCACCCAGGAAGCCGGCACCCAGTAACTTGCCCTCATGGCGAAGAAAGCGGCCGGGACGCCGGCCACCGTCCTGCTGACTGCCGAGCGGATCGCACACACCCTGCATCCGTACGAGGTGTCCCCGGACGCTCCGAACTACGGCGCCCTGGTCGCCGAGTTCCTCGGGGTCGAGCCCGCCCGGCTGTTCAAGACGCTGATCGCCGAGGTCGACGGCAAGCTCGTGGTCGGCGTGGTGCCGGTGACCGGTGATCTCGACCTCAAGGCGCTCGCCCAGGCGGCCGGCGGCAAGCGCGCGACCCTCGCCGATCGGGCTGCCGCCGAGCGGAGCAGTGGTTACGTCCGCGGTGGCATCAGCCCGCTCGGTCAGCGCCGCCGGCTGCCGACCGTGATCGACGACACCGCGCCGGGTCTCGACCTGATGTACGTCTCGGCGGGCCGCCGTGGCCTCCAGGTCTCCCTCGCGCCGGCCGACCTGATCCGCCTGACCAGCGCGACAGTGGCGCCGATCCGGGGCTGAGCGGCGGCATCTTAGCTTCCGGGCGGATACGTCCCTTCCCCCGGTATCCGCAAACTCGGAACACATATCTCACTCAGCGTTATCTCCGTGTGTCTTCCGGAGGGTTTTATGGGCGCCGAGGTACCCGCTGGTAACCGACTCGTGTTGCCGGATTGTTATCCCTCGTTACGAGATAGATCTCCGTTGCGGCTTGTGTTCTCGGCCACCGTCGGAATACGTTGCCGGGCACAACAAACCGGTTCCTCATCCATCGGCGTCACAGGGCGAGCGTCCCCTCAACGGCCGCAAACCCTGACAAATCCGAACCAAGGCCCCGGATTTACCCCCCGAAAGGACATAAGGGATGCGTAAGGGACTGTTCGCCCTTGCCGCGGTCGGCCTGCTGGCCACCGGAAGCATGGCCGCGTGCGGCAGCGACAGCGGCGACACCGCCGCCCCCGGCGGCAGCGGCGACAGCGGCTCCAAGGCCGGCAAGGTCGGCGTGATCCTGCCCGACACCAAGAGCTCCGCTCGCTGGGCGACCGCTGACCTGAAGTACCTCACCGAAGCCTTCAAGGCGGCCGGTGTGGAGGCTGACATCCAGAACGCCCAGGGTGACAAGACCCAGTTCCAGACGATCGCGGACGGCATGATCGCCAGCGGCGTCAAGGTTCTGATGATCGTCAACCTGGACTCCGGCACCGGCAAGGCCGTGCTGGACAAGGCGAAGTCGTCGGGCATCGCGACGATCGACTACGACCGCCTCACCCTGAACGGTGGCGCCGACTACTACGTGTCGTTCGACAACGTCGAGGTCGGCAAGCTCCAGGGCCAGGGTCTGATCGACTGCCTGACCGAGAAGAAGGTGACCAAGCCGGTCGTCGCGTACCTGAACGGTTCGCCGACCGACAACAACGCCACCCTCTTCAAGGAGGGCTACGACTCGATCCTGAAGCCCAAGTTCGACGCGAACGAGTACGTCAAGGGTCCGGACCAGGACGTTCCGGACTGGGACAACGTTCAGGGCGGCACGCTCTTCGAGCAGATGCTGACCACGAACAAGGACATCAAGGGTGTCCTCGCCGCCAACGACGGCCTCGGCAACGCGGCCATCCAGGTGCTGAAGAAGAACAAGCTGAACGGCCAGGTCCCGGTCACCGGCCAGGACGCCACCGTTCAGGGTCTTCAGAACATCCTCGTCGGCGACCAGTGCATGACGGTCTACAAGGCCATCAAGCAGGAGGCGGACGCCGCTTCCGAGCTGGCGATCGCGCTGGCCAAGGGCGAGGCCCCGACCTCGGCGACCGGCACCGTGACCGACCCGGAGTCCAAGAAGGACGTCAAGTCGGTGCTGCTGAAGCCGCAGTCGATCACCAAGGCGAACGTCAAGGACGTCGTGGCGGACGGCTTCGTCACCAAGGAGGAGCTCTGCACCGCGGACTTCGCCAAGGCCTGCACCGACGCGGGCATCAGCTGACGCCTCGGTAGTCACCTGAGTTCGGCGCCGCTCACGGACACCGTGGGCGGCGCCGGAGTCGGTTCTCGACAAACCCGCGGTCGGCGGAGCCACGATGAGGTGGCGGAGCCGCGACGCAACCGGTCACCGAACGAAGGAGAACCATCAGTGGCCGCGACACCCCTTCTGGAGCTGCGCGGGATCGACAAGAGTTTCGGTCCTGTCCAGGTCCTGCACGACGTCGGCCTGAACGTCTATCCGGGCGAGGTCACCGCCCTGGTCGGCGACAACGGCGCCGGTAAGTCCACGCTGGTGAAGTGCATCAGCGGCATCTACACGATCGACGCGGGCACGGTCACCTACGACGGCAAGGAGGTGGCGATCCACTCGCCGCGCGACGCCTCCGCGCTCGGCATCGAGGTCGTGTACCAGGACCTCGCCCTCTGCGACAACCTGGACATCGTCCAGAACATGTTCCTCGGCAGGGAGAAGAAGTCCGGCATCGTCCTCGACGAGGCGACCATGGAGGAGATGGCCGGCGAGACCCTCCGCAGCCTGTCGGTGCGGACCGTCAAGTCGCTGCGCCAGCTGGTCTCCAGCCTCTCCGGCGGCCAGCGCCAGACCGTGGCGATCGCCAAGGCCGTGCTCTGGAACAGCCGGGTCGTCATCCTCGACGAGCCGACCGCCGCCCTCGGCGTGGCGCAGACCGCGCAGGTGCTCGAGCTGGTCCGCCGGCTCGCCGACAACGGTCTCGGCGTCGTGCTGATCTCGCACAACATGAACGACGTGTTCGCGGTCTCGGACCGGATCGCGGCGCTCTACCTCGGCCGGATGGCGGCCCAGGTGAAGGCCTCCGACGTGACCCACTCCCAGGTCGTCGAGCTGATCACCGGCGGGCGCAGCGGCAACCTCGGCCTTCCGCCCGAGAAGCCCTCGGAGTTCATCGACATCACGCCGGGAGAAGCCCAGTGACCACGACCACGACCACCACGGCCGGCGGGATCCAGGCCGTCAAGCCCACGGTCGCGAGCCACATCCGCGACTACTGGGCGCGAGTCCGCGGCGGCGATCTCGGCAGCCTTCCGGCGGTCCTCGGCCTGCTCGTCCTCGCGCTGATCTTCGGCGTGGCCCGCAGCGACACGTTCCTCAGCGCGCTCAACTTCGCGAACCTGTTCACCCAGGGCGCCCAGGTGGTCTTCATCGCCATGGGCCTGGTGTTCGTGCTGCTGCTCGGCGAGATCGATCTCTCGGCCGGCTTCGCCAGCGGCGTCTGCGGCGCGGTCATGGCCATCCTGCTCACGAATGAGGGCAAGCCCTGGTTCGTGGCGATCCCGGCCGCGATGCTCACCGGCATCGTGATCGGGCTGGTGATCGGCCTGCTCGTGGCGAAGCTCGGCATCCCGTCGTTCGTCGTCACCCTCGCCGCGTTCCTGGCCTTCCAAGGCGTGCTGCTGACCATGCTCAAGGGTGGTCAGAACATCTCGATCACCGACGAGTTCGTCCGCTCGCTGAACAACGACAACCTGTCGGTCGCCTGGAGCTGGGGTCTCACGATCTTCGCGGTGGTGGCCTACGCGGGGGTCCAGCTCAACCGCTACCGCAGCCGGAGGGCCCGCAAGCTGGTCACCGACCCGCTGGGCATCGTCCTGCTGCGCATCGCCGGGCTGGCGCTGCTGCTGGTCCCGGCGACCGCGGTCCTCACCCAGGAGCGCGCGATCAACCCGGCGATCAACTCGCTCAAGGGCGTGCCGATCGTCGTACCGATCATCGCGGTCTTCATGATCTTCTGGGGCTTCGTGCTCGGCCGCACCACGTACGGCCGGCACGTCTACGCGGTCGGTGGCAACGCCGAGGCGGCCCGTCGGGCCGGTATCACCGTCGACCGGATCCGCATCTCGGTCTTCGTGATCTGCTCCTTCATGGCGGCGATCGGCGGCATCCTGGTGGTGAGCCGGGCGAGCTCGGTCGACCCCAACACCGGTGGCAGCAACATCCTGCTCTACTCGGTCGGCGCCGCGGTCATCGGCGGCACCAGCCTCTTCGGCGGCAAGGGCAAGGTGATCAACGCGGTGATCGGTGGCGCGGTGATCGCGGTCATCGACAACGGCATGGGTCTGATGGGCTTCAGCTCCGGTCAGAAGTACATCTTCACCGGCCTGGTGCTCCTGGCGGCGGCGAGCGTCGACGCCCTGGCCCGGCGCAGAGCCTCCGCAACGGGAAGCTGATGCGAGCCGGCCCCACCCAGGAGGAGGTACGCCGGCACAACCTCGGGACCCTGCTGCGCTACGTGCATGTGCACGGCGCGACATCCCGGGCGGAGTTGACGAGCCGGCTCGGCCTCAACCGCAGCACCATCGGGGCCCTGACCGCCGAGCTGATCAGCGCGGGTCTGGTCAGCGAGGCGGCGCCACGCGAGACCGGCCGGGCCGGACGACCGTCACTGGTCGTCCGGCCCGAGTCCGGGCGCGTGTACGCGTACGCGCTCAGCATCGAGGTGGACCGCCTGCGTGCCGCGCGCGTCGGTCTCGGCGGCCGCATCCTGGAGCAGTACGAGACCGAGCGGCCACCCGGGATGAGCGCCGACGACGCGGTGCAGCCGCTGGCCCGGTTCATCAGGCAGATGCGTGCGAGCGTGCCGGACGACGCCCGGTGCGTGGGCAGCGGCCTCGCGGTCGCCGGCATGGTGCGCCGCGAGGACGGGATGGTCCGCCTCGCCCCGACGATCGGCTGGGTCGAGGAACCGGTCGGCGCGGCGCTGCGTGCCGAACTCGGCGAGGACGGCAAGTTCACCATCGGCAACCACGCGGACGTCTGCGCGCTCGCCGAGCACGCCAGGGGCGCGGCTGTGGGCTGCGACAACGTGATCTACCTCTACGGGGACGTGGGCGTCGGCGCGGGCATCGTGGCCGGCGGGCACCGGGTCACCGGCCACGGCGGATACAGCGGCGAGGTCGGCCACATGGTGGTCAACCCGTACGGGCGGCCGTGTTCCTGCGGCTCGCGCGGCTGCTGGGAGACCGAGATCGGCGAGCACGCCTTGCTCCGGCTCGCCGGCCGGTCCGACCGCAGCGGCCGGGACGCGGTGCTCGCCGTCGTGGACGCCGCGATGCGCGGGGACAGCCAGGCGCAGCACGCGTTGCGGCAGGTCGGCGACTGGCTGGGCTTCGGCCTCGGCAACCTGGTCAACATCTTCAACCCGGAAGTCGTGATCTTCGGGGGCACGCTGCGGGACGTCTACCTGGGCGCCGCCGCGCAGATCCGCAGCCGGCTCAACGCGGTCGGCCTGCCCGCCTGCCGGGAACACGTCCGGCTGCGCACGCCCGAACTCGGCACCGACGCGGCTCTGATCGGCGCGGCCGAGCTCGCCTTCGAGCGGCTGCTGGACGACCCGCTGCTGTCCTGAGCCCGGCCTACGGGGGTCATCGCGGAAGATCTATGCTGCCCGCCATGCCCCCGCGTCGTTTGCCTCGTGCCTCCCGTCGAGGCGCGGGATGATCAAGCAGCTCGAGGTGGACGGCGTGCCCGCGGTGCTGGCGCCGGTCACCGGAGAAATGCACGCCGGCCTGGTCTTCCGGGTCGGTGTCGCGGACGAGCCGCTGGTCCGGCGAGGCGTCACCCACCTCATCGAACACCTCGTTGTGCACGGGCTGGGCGATGGCGGTGCGCACGTCAACAGCACCACCGGGATCGAGCACACCTATTTCCATGTACGAGGATCCGCCGCGCGCATCGCCGCCTTCCTGAACGGCGTCTGTTCCGCGCTGCGCGACCTGCCGGCCGGCCGTATCGCCGCCGAGAAGGACGTGCTCCGGTCGGAGAGCGCCGGCCGGACCCCCGAGCCGCGATCGATGTGGCGGCACGGCGCCCGTGACTACGGCATGCCGAGTTTCAGCGAGCGCGGCCTGACCGGTCTCGCCGACGAGGACCTGCGCGCCTGGATCGCCGCGTACTTCACCAGGGAGAACGCCGCGCTCTGGGTGGCCGGCGACGAGGTGCCGCCCGGCCTGCGCCTTGACCTGCCGGAGGGAGTGCGCCAGCCCGCGCCGGCGCCGTCCTCCGCTCTCCCGGTCACCCCGTCCTGGTTCGCGATGCCCCGTCTCGCCGTGCACAGCGAGGAACTGGCCTGGGACACCGTCGTGCGCCGGGAGGCCCGCGCCGCCGTCTTCGCGAACGTGCTGGAACGGCAGCTCAGCCGGGATCTCGGATGCGAGGTGCGGACCGAGTACGAGCCGCGCGCGTCGCGGACCGCCCGGATCACCGCGGTGGTGCCGACGGCCGGCGCCGGTGCGATCGACGGCCTGACCGGGGTGCTGGCCTCGATGCGCGACGGCCGGATCGACGCGTCGGATGTGTCCACTGTGGTGGGGCTGACCTGCGACGCGCTGGCCGAGGCCGAGGGCCGTGGCCGCCGGTTGCCGGGTCAGGCGTTCAACGTGCTGGCCGGCCGCGGCGTGCGCGGCGTCGAGGAGGCGATCGCCGAGGTCCGGGCGATCACCCGCGAGGACGTCGCCGAGGTGTCGGCCGCCGCGTACGGCGCGGGCCTGCTGATGGCCCCGGCCGGGACGACGACCGGCCCGGACGGGTGGACCGCGGCGCCCGGCGCCTCCGCCTCGGCGGTCTCCGGCCGCACCCACCGGGCCCGCCGCAATCGCTCCCGGCGCCTGGTGCACGGCGAGGACGGGGTGAGCCTGCTCGACGGCGACGCGATCCGGACGGTCCGCTACGACGCCTGCGCCGCCGTGCTGGCATGGCCGGACGGCGGACGGCGGCTGATCGGCGACGACGCGATCGCGGTGCCGGTCGAACCGGCGCTCTACCGCGACGGCGCCGCCATCGTGGCCGAGATCGACGGCCGGACGCCGGCCGGTCTGCGGGTCACGATGCCGCCGCGCGACCCGGCCGGCATCCCGCGGCCGCCGCGCGGATGGCTTCGGTCTGACTGATGGCCGACTGAGGCTGAGATCACCGTCGCGCGCGCGCTGATCGGCCTCTATGCTGCGCGCCATGTCTCAACCCTCCGACGTGGTGTTCGACCCGGCCGCCGCGTACCCGGGCATCACCGCGCTGCGTGCCGCGCTGGCGCGCCGGGACTGGGCCGGCGCCCGGGCCGTGCTCGACTCGGTGACCCCCGCCGATCGGACCGCACTGATCCGGACCTGCGGTGACGAGAAGGACCTCGAGGACTTCCTGCGGTACGTGCTGCGCGGCGACCCGCGGGACGGCGCCGCGGCCGCGCTGCTCGGCTTCCACCTCACCTACCTGGGCTGGGAGATCCGGTCGGCGGCCTGGGCGAAGGACGTCTCGGAGGAGCAGTGGGCGGGCTTCCGTGAGCACCTGCGGAAGGCGGAGCTGGTGCTGATCGACGCTGCCGCGTACAACCCCGGCGATCCGGCCGTCTGGACCAGCCGGCTGCTGACGGCACGCGGTCTGTCGCTCGGCATCGCCGAGATCCGCCGGCGGTACGACCGGCTCAACGCGGCGGTGCCGCACCACCTGCCCGGCCAGATGGAGCTCTGCTACTCGCTGGAGCCGAAGTGGTTCGGCAGCTGGGAGGAACTGCACTCGTTCGCCCGGGACGCCTCGCTCGCCGCGCTGCCCGGCAGCCCGCACGGCGTGCTGATGGCCGAGGCGTTCTTCTCCCGCTACGGCGCCGCCGACGACGACGCCGAACGCGCCCGCCTGCTGCAGGACCAGCAGCTGCGGTCCGACCTCCAGCAGGTCGCCCACCACAGCGTGCTGCACCCGAGGTTCAACCGGGAGTACGGCTGGGTGCGCGCGGTGAACGCCTACGCGGCCCTGTTCAGCGTGCTCGGCGACCAGCCCAACGCGGCGCGGATGTTCGGCCTGCTCGGCAACCTCGCCACGGTGGAGCCGTGGGCCCATTCGGAGGAGGCGGCGCTGCCCAAGATCCGGCAGGCGCGCGCCTGGGCGCTGGGAGGAGCGCGATGATCACGCAGACCGAGGTGGGCGGCATACCCGCCGTGCTCGCCCCGACCACCGGGCCGATGCACGCCGGGCTGGTCTTCCGGGTGGGGTTCGCGGACGAGCCGCTCGCCAAGCGCGGCATCACCCACCTGATCGAGCATCTCGCGCTGCACGCGTTCGGGGTGGCCGACTACCACTACAACGGCGCGACCGGCACCGAGTACACGTTCTTCCACATGCAGGGCGCCGAGGCCGACATCGTGGCGTTCCTCAACGGGGTGTGCACCGCGCTGAACGATCTGCCGATGCACCGGCTGCCCACCGAGAAGGAGATCCTGCGCACCGAGGAGAACACTCGCGGCGAGGGTCCGACCGAGGCGCTTCCGCTGTGGCGGCACGGCGCCCGGGACTACGGCGTCGCGACCTACCCGGAGTGGGGTCTCTCCGGCATCACTCCGGACGACCTGCGCGCCTGGGTGGCCCGGTACTTCACGGTGGAGAACGCCGCGCTCTGGATCGCCGGTCCGGCGGTCCCGGCCGGGCTCGAACTCACTCTGCCGCACGGCGAGCGGCGACCGGCCCCGGAGCCGTCGTCGGCCCTGCCGGTGCGGCCGGCGTACTTCCCGGGACCGTCCAACGTGGTCGCCTGGGACGCCGTCGTCGAGCGGTCGACCAGCGCCGGTGTCTTCTCCGGTGTTCTGGAACGGTCGCTGTTCCGGTCGCTGCGGCAGGAGAGCGGGCTGTCCTACACGGTGCAGGCCGCGTACGAGCCGCGGTCCGGCGGCCGGGCCGTGATCACCGCGTTCGCCGACGCGCTGCCGGAGAAGCAGGGTGCGGTGCTCGGCGGTTTCGTCGACGTGCTCGCCTCGCTGCGGCTCGGCCTGGTCGACGAGGCCGACGTGATCGCCGTGGTGAACCAGCGGGTCGAGGAGCTGGAGCGGGCCGAGGAGAACGGGACACGGCTGCCCGGGCAGGCGTTCAACCTGCTCGCCGGTCGTCCGGTGCAGGCCGCCGCGGAGCTGATCGCCGAGGTGCGGGCGGTCACCCGGGAGCAGGTCGCCGCGGTCGGTGCTGCCGCGTTCGCCGACGGGCTGCTGATGACGCCGGGCCGTACCGGCGCGGACTGGGCCGGCTACACCCCCGCCCCGAACGACTCCGAGAAGGTGGCCGAGGGCAACCGGTACGCCTCGATGGACGATCCGGATCTGTCCTTCGTGGCCGGCGACCGCGGGGTGAGCCTGCTCGGCGACGGCTCGGCCGCGACCGTCTTCTACGACGAGTGCGCGGTGCTGCTGGCCTGGCCGGACGGCGCCCGCCGGTTCGTCGGGAACGACGGCATCCAGGTGCACTTCGAGCCCACTCTCTACCCGAACGGGCACGCCGTGGTTCCGGCTCTCGATGCCCGCGTACGGCCGGAGCTGCGCGCCAGCATGCCGAGCCGTGATCCGCAGCGGATCCCGCAGCCACGCCCGGCGCAGGCCGCCGAGCCGGCCGCCGGCGGCAAGACCTGGCCGGTGATCGTGCTGGTGCTGCTCTCGCCGATAATGATCTTCTTGGGCTTCTTCGGCCTGGCCTTCGTGGTGGCCGCGTTCGCCGACGACGTGGACCGGGCAGTGGAGGTCACCATCGGGGTTACCTTCCTGGCGTTCGCGGCGCTCGCCGGCTGGGGCGTCGTCTGGGCCATCCGCCGGTTGCGTCGCTGAGAGGTTCAGCGATTTCCGAGGCGAGCGGGGGAGTATCGGTCGGGTGAGAGCTTCTGTCCGGGCCGGGCTGGCCGGTGTCGTCGCCGCGGGCGCCGCGATCGGTGTCGCCGAGTTGATCGCCGTGTTCACCGGTGCGGCGTCGAGTCCTCTGGTCGCCGTCGGCGGTGTGGTGGTCGATCACGTGCCGGCGTCCGTCAAGGACTTCGGCATCGCGGTCTTCGGGGTGCACGACAAGACCGCTTTGGTGATCGGCACCGCGATTCTTCTGGGCCTCTACTCGTACGGGGTGGGCCTGCTCGCCGGCCGCGGCCGCTGGGTCATGGCCGTCGCCGGGATCGGGTTGTTCGGGCTCGCGGGCGCTGCCGCGGCGGTGAGTCGCGAGGGCGTCGGGCCGGCCGGGGCGCTGCCGTCGCTGATCGGCGCGGCCGTCGCGGCAGCCGTGCTGTGGGGACTTCGGGCCGGTTATCAGCGGGACGGTTCGGAGGCTCGAACCCCGGGACGGGCCGAGCCGGCGGGTGAGGTGATCGCTCCGTACGAGAAAGAGAGCCGCCGCCGATTCCTGCGAGATCTGGGGATCGTGGCCGCGGTCGCCGCAGGCGCCGGTGTGGCCGGCCGGATGCTGAGCTCGCGCCGCGCGGTGGACGTCGCGAGGCAGCAGGTCGCGCTGCCGGTCGCCGTGGAGAGCGCGCCGCCGCTGCCGAGCGGGGTGCAGGCACCGGGAGCCGTCCCCTATGTCACTCCCAACCGGGATTTCTACCGCATCGATACCGCCATCGTCACGCCGCAGGTGGACCCGGCCACGTGGACTTTGCGCATCCACGGCATGGTGCGGAATCCCATCGAGATCACCTGGGCCGAGCTTCTGCGGCGTCCGATGGTCGAGCGGTACCTGACCCTCGCGTGCGTCTCCAACGAGGTCGGCGACGATCTGATCGGCAACGCGCTGTGGCTCGGCACCCCGATCAAGGCGCTGATCGACGAGGCGGACCCGCTGCCCGAAGCCGATCAGGCGGTGCAGAGGTCGGTCGACGGCTGGACGTGCGGCACCCCGACGGCGGCGCTGCGGGACGGCCGCGACGCGCTGCTGGCGATCGGGATGAACGGCGAGCCGCTTCCGGTCGCGCACGGATTCCCGGTCCGGATGGTCGTCCCCGGCCTCTACGGCTACGTCTCGGCCTGCAAGTGGATCACCGAGATCGAGCTGACCAGGTTCGCCGACTTCGACGCTTACTGGGTGCCCCGGGGCTGGTCGGCGCAGGCACCCATCAAGACCCAGTCCCGGATCGACACCCCGCGCGGCGGCTCGTCACGCCGAGCCGGACCGATCACGATCGCCGGAGTGGCCTGGGCACAGCACCGCGGCATCGCGAAGGTCGAAGTACAGGTCGACGACGGTCCCTGGGAAGAGGCCTCGCTCGCGCCGGCGGTGTCGGCCGACACCTGGCGGCAGTGGAGCCACCCCTGGCAGGCGACAGCGGGTCGTCATTCCCTGAGAGTGCGAGCGACCGATTCCGACGGGGTGACACAAATAGCGAACGCCGCGCCGCCGGCCCCGGACGGGGCCACCGGGTGGCACCAGGTCGAGGTCACTGTCGAGTAGCCGGAAGCCGCACTCTCCGTCCGACTCGAAAACGCAAGTCGCTCATACGGTGGCTTGCATGTCCACCAATGCGGTTGGAGAACCGCTGAACCACCCGGCACGGTCCTCGGCCGAGGACCGCGCCGCAAGCCGTTTGGTGTCGCCGCGCGCCGGGCGGCGTCAGGCCGCCGGTGCCTGCCGTTGCGCGGGTACCGCCGTCTTGTGGGGCCGGCCGAGGCGCGCCTCGAGCCGGGCAAGGTCGACTCGTCCGTGACGATCCGCCAGGTCCTCCCAGCCGACCGCGAGCAGCCGCAGCCGCTCCGATTCGCTGAAACCTCCCCAAACTCCGTACGGCTCGCGAACCGCCAGAGCGTGTGCGGCGCACTCGGCCCGGACCGGGCACGCGCCACACATCGACTTTGCCTTGGCCTCGCGGCGATTGCGGGACGACCCGCGCTCGCCGTCGGGGTGGAAGAACTGTGCACTGTCCCGGCCTCGGCAGAGTCCGAGTCTTTGCCAGTCCCACAGGTCGGCGATGGGGCCGGGCAGTCTGCGAACGTTCGACATCAACACCCTCCTCCCGCGCGGCACCGCGGAGCGTTCGTCATGAGGGCCTGTGCCCAGGCCTGTGCGGTCGGGTGTACCCCGGCGATCGCCGGCTCACACGCGACATGTCGATGTCTTCGCGAGCGGTATGGCAAAGCGGTGGCAACTCATACCCATCTTTCCCATTTTTTCCATCTAAAGCGCGTAATGCTGCGGCCCTCGCGTGATCTCCTCTGAGAGAGAAGGAGGATCACTGTGCGTACCGTCCTCGTGTGCGTCCGAACCCCGCTGGCGGCCCAGACCGTCGCGTCCACCGCGGCCCGGCTCGGCATGACCGGTGTCGTCCGGACCGCGGTCAGCGAGACCGAGGCCATGATCCGACTGGCGGAACGGCCGGCCGAAGTGGTCCTGGCTGACACCGCCGTAACCCGGCCCGACAGTGTCGGGTTCACCCGGCGCGTGCTCGCACGCGCCCCACAGGCTCAAGTGGTGCTCTTCGGCGCGGAAGACCCCCGGGTCGCCGCGGCGGCGGTCGCCGCCGGCGCTCGTGGCGTCATCCGTGGCGTCGAGCACGACCTGGTCAGCGTCGTCGCCAAGGCGCTGCTCCTGCTGCTGTTGCCGGTGCGCCCGCAGGGCATGCCGATCAACGGCGCGAACGCCCAGCCGGCCACGGTGGCCGGCGGGGTCCGCAACAACAACTCCCCGGCGGCCCGGGGCCAGTACGCGCCCGGCATGGGAATCCCGAACGCGGCGGCAGTGCCGGCCATGCTCGGGCCGAACGCGCCGATGGTCCCGGCACAGCGCGGCGACGCCCCGATCGACCCGGCCACCGGCCGGCCGATGGTGGCCTGGCCCGGCAACGAAGCCGGGGTGGGGATGGGCGAGGCCGCTCCGGCGGGCCGCCGGCTCACCCTGACCGAGCGGGAGCTCCAGGTCCTGCGCGGGATGGCGGACGGCAAGAGCAACGCCGAGATCGGCCGGGAGCTCTTCGTCTCGGAGGACACCGTGAAGACGCACGCGAGGCGCCTCTTCCGGAAACTGGGCGCCCGCGACCGAGCCCATGCGGTCGCCGCCGGTTTCCGAGCAGGCCTGGTGGCCTGAGAACGAGAAAGGGGCTGCCCGCCGGGCAGCCCCTTTTCCTCAGCTCTGGTCTTCTTCCGACCCTTCGGTCAGGGTGTCGTGCACCCCGTCGGCGTAACCCCGTGCGTACTCCCACGTGACGTAGTGGTCGGGGTCCGGGTCGTACGCGGGCTCGTGCACCCTCGGTCGTCCGCTGTCCAGCAGGTGCCGAAGGTTTCCTCGGAGCAGATCCCAGTCGAAATAGTGCGGCTCGTGGCAGTCCTCGCACTCGATGACCAGCCCGCGGATGCCCGTCGGACTCAGCAGTGCCTGATAGATCTCCAGGTCGGAGAGGTCCTCCAGGACGTCCTGCCGTTCGTCCTCGGTCAGCGGGTCGGACTCGGCGTCCTCGTTGAGGTCGTCGAGTCCGGCGGCCGGGTCGGCGGGATCGCCGTTGAACGGGTCGATCGGCTCTTCTTGCACCCCCATACCGTACTCACCTCCGGCCGCGGTGTGCTGGCCCGCACGTTCTGTCCGCCGCCCGGGTGCCCCGGCCAGGGTGGGTAGGATGATGGACTCCGCCTCTTCTCTAGGGATGATTTGTGGAAACTGACAGCGCCCGCACTGTTCCGCTCGGCCTGACCTTCGACGACGTGCTGCTGCAGCCCGGTGAGTCGGACGTCGTTCCCAGCCGGGTCAACACCGTGACGCGTCTGACGCGCAACGTCGAACTCTCCATTCCGCTGCTCTCCGCCGGCATGGACACCGTGACCGAGGCGCGCATGGCGATCGCCATGGCCCGCCAGGGCGGCATCGGCGTTCTGCACCGCAATCTCTCGGTGGAGGACCAGGCGGCCCAGGTCGACCTGGTGAAGCGCTCCGAGTCCGGCATGATCACGAACCCGGTCACCTGCAGCCCGGACGACACCCTGCGGCAGGTCGACGCGCTCTGCGCCCGCTACCGCATCTCCGGCGCCCCGGTCGTGGACGGCAACGGCGTGCTGGTCGGCATCGTCACCAACCGTGACATGCGGTTCGTCAGCGACTTCGACGCCAAGGTGCGCGACGTCATGACGAAGGCGCCGCTGATCACCGCGCGGGTCGGCGTGAGCAAGGACGAGGCGCTGGAGCTGCTCGCCAAGCACAAGGTGGAGAAGCTGCCGCTGGTCGACGAGGCCGGTCACCTGCGCGGCCTGATCACCGTGAAGGACTTCACCAAGTCCGAGCAGTACCCGAACGCCGCGAAGGACCCGCAGGGCCGGCTCCGGGTGGCGGCGGCCGTCGGGGTGGGCGACGACTCTTACAAGCGGGCGCGTGCCCTGGTCGACGCCGGCGTCGACGTGGTCATCGTCGACACCGCGCACGGCCACCAGCGGGCCGTGCTGGAGATGGTGGCCCGCCTGAAGAAGGACGTCGCCATCGACATCGTCGGCGGCAACGTGGCGACCTACGCCGGGGCGAAGGCCCTGGTCGAGGCGGGCGCCGACGCCGTGAAGGTGGGCGTCGGCCCGGGCGCCATCTGCACGACCCGGATCGTCGCCGGTGTCGGCGTGCCGCAGATCACCGCGATCATGGAGGCGAACCGCGCGTGTGCTCCCGCCGGTGTGCCGGTGATCGGTGACGGTGGCATCCAGTACAGCGGCGACATCGCCAAGGCGATCGTGGCCGGCGCGAGCACCGTCATGCTGGGCAGCCTGCTGGCGGGCTCCGAGGAAAGCCCCGGCGAGCTGATCTTCATGAACGGCAAGCAGTTCAAGTCGTACCGCGGCATGGGGTCGCTCGGTGCGATGCAGTCCCGCGGTCAGGCCAAGTCTTACTCGAAGGACCGTTACTTCCAGCAGGATGTGAACGAGGACAAGCTGGTCCCGGAGGGCGTCGAGGGTCAGGTGCCCTATCGTGGTCCTCTGTCCAGGGTGGCGCACCAGCTCATCGGCGGGCTGCGCGCTGCCATGGGCTACGTGGGCGCGGAGACCATCCCCGACCTGCAGGAGCGCGGACAGCTCATCCGGATCACTGCGGCCGGGCTCAAGGAGAGCCACCCGCACGACATCCAGATGACGGTCGAGGCTCCTAACTACCACTCCCGCTAAAGACTTAAGGGCGCCTGATCATGCGTGACGTTGTGGAGATCGGCCTAGGTAAGACCGCGCAGCGCGGCTACCACCTGGACGACATCGCGATCGTTCCGAGCCGTCGCACCCGCGACGTGGACGATGTGTCGACCGAGTGGAAGCTCGACGCGTACCCCTTCAAGATCCCCTGCGTCGCGCACCCGTCGGACGCCACCCAGAGCCCCGAGTCGGTGATCGCCCTGGGCCGCCTCGGTGGCCTGGGCGTGCTCAACGCCGAGGGCCTCTGGACCCGGTACGAAGACCCCACCAAGATCCTCGAAGAGCTGGCTTCGCTCGGCGAGGACTCGGACGCCACCAAGCGTCTGCAGGAGGTCTACGCCGAGCCGATCAAGCCGGAGCTGATCACCGAGCGGGTCCGGCAGATCCGGGCCTCCGGCGTGACCACCGCCGTCCGGGTCTCCCCGCAGCACACCCTCGCGCTGGCGCCGGTGGTGCTCGACGCGGGCGTCGACCTGCTGGTCATCCAGGGCACCCTGGTCTCGGCGGAGCACGTGTCCACGACGGACGAGCCGCTGAACCTCAAGGAGTTCATCGCCGACCTCGACCTGCCGGTGATCGTCGGTGGCTGCACCGACTACAAGACCGCCCTGCACCTGATGCGTACCGGCGCGGCCGGCGTGATCGTCGGTGTCGGCGCCGACGAGTGGTCCACCACCGACACCGTCCTCGGTATCCGGGTGCCGATGGCCACCGCCATCGCCGACGCGGCAGCCGCCCGCCGGGACTACCTGGACGAGACCGGTGGCCGTTACGTGCACCTGATCGCCGACGGTGGCCTGTCCACCTCGGGTGACATCGCCAAGGCGATCGGGTGCGGCGCGGACGCGGTCATGCTCGGGGAGCCGCTGTCGCTCGCCGAGGGCGCGCCCGCCGGTGGCGCCTGGTGGCACTCGGCTGCCAGCCACCCGGCCCTGCCGCGCGGCGGTTTCTGCATCGCCGGCGACCCGGACGGGACGCTCGAAGAGGTCCTCTACGGTCCGGCCGATCGGCCCGACGGCCAGCTCAACCTGTTCGGCGGTCTGCGCCGGGCGATGGCCAAATGCGGCTACCGGGACGTCAAGGAGTTCCAGAAGGTCGCACTCGTCCTGGACAAGTAGGGCGTCCACAGCGCTGAGCTGGCTGGCTTCGCTTCGCTCAGCAGGCAAAACGCCTTTCAAGCTGGCGAGGAGGCAGCTGGTTTTCCGCCACCCGCAAACCCCGCGGGCGTCGAAAAACCAGGTGCCTCCTCGCCAGCAGGCGTTTTGCGCGGGTCGCGTGGCTACGGGGCTGGGGGTTTCTTGACGCCATAGAGCCAGGCGTCGAAGAAAGACTTCAAGTTCTTGCCTGAGCTCTGCTCGGCTGCCTCTATGAACTGGGCTGTGGTCACGTTGCCGTTCTTGTGGTCGGCGGTCCAGGACTTCACGAGCTTGTCGAATGCGGCGTCGCCGATGGTTTCGCGCAGTGCGTGGACTGTCATGCCGCCTCGTTGGTAGACGGCGGAGCCGAACAGGCGATTCGGGGTCGGGTCGCCGGGGATCTCGGACCAGTTGAAGGTGTTGTAGGTCGTCTCGAACAGTTCGGCCGCCGTCGCCTCGCCGGAGTGCTCGGACCAGAGCCACTCGGCGTAGGTGGCGAAGCCCTCGTTCAGCCAGATGTCCTGCCAGCGGGTCAGGGCGACGCTGTCACCGAACCACTGGTGGGCCAGTTCGTGCGCGACCACGCCCGGATTCTCGCCATTCGTGAAGAACGTGTTGCCGTAGACCGGCCGGGACTGGGTCTCCAGCGCGTACCGGATCTTCTCCTCGTCGACGACCACACCACCGTTGGCGTCGAACGGGTACGGGCCGAACCGCGTCGCCAGGAAGTCGGTGATCTCGCCGGTGCGGGCCAGCGACTTCGCTTCCGGGCCGGTCGCGGAGTACGACGCCGGGATCGCCGTGATCATCGGCAGTCCGTTGTGCTCGGCCGTGGTGATCCGGTACTGGCCGATCACGACGGTGGCCAGGTAACTCGCCATCGGGGAGTTCTCCGACCAGTTCCAGGTGGTCCAGCCGTCCGCGGTGGTCCGCTCACCGGGCACGCCGTTGCTGAGCACCTCGACGCCGTCCGGGACGGTCATCGCCAGTTTCAGGGTGGCCTTGTCGGACGGGTGGTCGTTGACCGGGAACCAGGTGCTCGCCGACTCCGGCTGGCCGAGCGCGATGCCACCGTCGGCGGTACGCATCCACCCGCCGTTGCCGAGGACCTTGTTCTCCAGCTGACCGGGGGTTCCGCCGTACTGGATCACGGTGGTGAACCGGGTGCCCGCGACGATGCCGGCGGCGGGCGTGACGGTCAGCTCGTTGCCCGCTGCCGTGCTGGTGGCGACCGTGCCGTCCACGGTGATCTCGCGGGCCTTCAGGTGCGCCAGGTCCAGGTTGAACCGGGAGAGGTCCTGGGTGGCGGTCGCGGCGATCGTCGCGGTGCCGTCCAGCGTCCCGGCCTTCGGGTCGTACTTCAGCGCCAGGTCGTAGCCGGCCACGTCGTAACCGCCGTTGCCGTACGCCGGGAAGTACGGGTCGCCGGCCCCGGCCGCGCCGGGTGAGAAGGAGGCCGCAGGCGACGGGCTCGGCGCCGGATCATCCGGTTCCGAGCCCGTCGAACAACCGGCCATCACGGTGAGGAGGGCCAGCGTGCCGATAACCCGTCGCGTCATGCAGTCGAGGTTACGTTCTACAGCTTGTTGACCAGCTTGGGATGGTCGGCGAGGTAGTCCTCGGCCTTGTTCTTCACGAGCGCCTTGAGGAAGCCGCTTCCCTCGGACTTCAGCTGCTCACCGAGGTATCTGCCGCCGCTCATGACGCCCGCGCCGGGCAGGTCGACCAGGGTGATGCCGGCCGGCTTCAGGTCGCGCAGCGCGTAGGCGTACTCGAAAGGCGTACGCCCGCCCACGTAGACGAGGGACTCGCCGAGCGCCTTGATCACGCCGCCGAGCTTCGCCGGGTCGTCCAGGCCCTGGGAGAACGCCTTGGTGAGGATCGCGCTGACCATCTGGCGCTGGTGCCGCTGCCGGTCGTAGTCGCCGTTCGGCAGGCCGTAGCGCTGCCGGGCGTAGTCGATCGCCTGCCAGCCGACCAGGTGCCGCTCGCCGGTCTGGTAGATCATCTGCGGTCCGGTGTGGTCACCGCCGCCGGGCGCCAGGGGCCGCGCCGAGCCGTCCGGCTGACGGTGCCGCGACTTGGTCCGCTGGTCGATCGTCATGTCGATGCCGCCGAGCTGGTCGACCAGCCGCTCCAGGCCGCCGAAGTTGAGGATCGCGCCGGCCTGGAACTTCTTGATGCCGGTGTAGTCACTCAGGCTGCGGGTCAGTAGTTCGTACCCCTGCTCGACGCTCTTCTTGGTCTTCTCGCCGGGAATCCGCGAGCCGCGGCTCATCGCCTCGGTGAGCTTGTAGCGCCCGCCGGAGAAGCCCGCCTTCTTGTAGGCGGGCATTTCGACGCGGAGGTCGCGGGGGAGGGAATACAGGTACGCGGACTTGAGCCCGGCGTCGACGTGCAGCAGCATCACCGTGTCGGCGTGCGGTTCCCAGCCGGGCACGCTGACCCGGGTGTCGACGCCGATGAGGACCAGGTCGAGCGGCCCTTCGATGTCGGCGCCGGGGGAGACGGACGGCGAGGGCGCGACCGACGGGCCGGCCGCCTGCGAGGCGGCCGCGGAGCTCGTCGGCGTCGCGGCCGAGGTGTTCGAACTCCGATTCATGGCGATGGCGACGCCCACGCCGGCGAGTAACGCCACGACCGCGCCGGCGACCACCGCCCAAGTGATCTTGCTGTTCCGCATAGCGGAACAGTAAAGGACATCGTTGTAGTGCTCAATGCCCGTACATATCTCGTTCAATGAAACCGGTATTGCCTTTTCGATGATCACCAGTACGCTGGCCCGGCGATTCGCCGACCTCCCGGCGGTCGCGACGGGGAGGTCTCGCAGTATGAATTCTTCCAGCCGGCGTCTTCTTGCCGGCATCGTCACCACGGGTCTGGTCGCCGGTCTCGGTGTCGCGGGCTTCGCCGGTCCGGCGCAGGCCTGGGACACCAAGCCGGTCCGGCTCGTGGTGGGTCTCAAAGCAGGTGTCGACCCCGGTTCGTCACTGTCCACACTGTCCGGCTTCGGTATCAAGAAGCTCTCGGGTGGCAGCGCGCTGGACTCCGCGCTGGCCGAGGTGCAGGCGAAGTCGCTCGACGTGCCGGCCTCGCAGAAGTCGTCGGTGATCGCGGCGCTGCGCAACGACCCCGACGTCGCGTACGTCGAGGTCGACCCGACGGCGAAGTCGTTCGTCGTCGCGCCGAACGACCCGGTCTACACCGGCGGGCACCAGCCCGAGCTCGGCCAGATCAACGTGCCGGCCGCGTGGGCTGCCACGTCCGGCAACGCGATCAAGGTCGCGGTCGTGGACACCGGTGTGTCGCCGGTCGGTGACCTGTCCGGCAAGGTGCTCAAGGGCTACGACTTCGTCAACAAGGACAGCAACGCGTCCGACGACGGCGGGTTCCCGCACGGCACCGTGGTGGCGTCGCTGATCGCCTCGAAGACGAACAACGGCGCCGGCCTGGCCGGTGTCTGCCAGCAGTGCCAGATCCTCCCGGTGAAGGTGCTGGACTACGAGGGCAGCGGCAGCTACGCGAACGTCGCTGCGGGCATCATCTACGCGGCCAAGCAGGGCGCGAAGATCATCAACCTGTCGCTCGGCGGCTCGGACACCTCGACCACCCTGCAGAACGCGGTCGCCTACGCCAACGGGCGTGGCGCGCTCGTGGTGGCGGCGGCCGGTAACGAGGGCACCAACCAGCGGATGTACCCGGCGGCGTACGGCGACGTGCTCGCCGTGGGCGGCACCAACACCCGGACCGGCGGCAAGGAGCGCGTCAGCTTCTCGAGCTACGGCGCGAGCTGGGTCGACGTCGCGGCGCCGGCCATCACCGCCGGTATGCGCAACAACGGCGCGTACTGCTGGGACGGCAACACGGCGAACTGCTGGGACTGGTACTACAACGAGTACGAGGTGCAGGGCACGTCGTTCTCCGCGCCGCTGGTCTCCGGCGTGGCCGCGCTGGTGCAGTCGAAGCACCCGTCGTGGAGCGGCTGGAGCGTGCAGCGCGCCATCCGCAACACGACCACCCCGATCGGTGGCTGGGTCGAGCGTGGCCTGGTCAACGCGCAGAAGGCGGTCGCGTTCACGACCGCTGACACGGTGAAGCCGACGTCCGGGATCGGGATCGCGAAGAACACGCTGGTGCGTGGCTCCCGCGTGATCGGCGCTCCCGGGCTGAAGGACAACTCCGGCGGTTCGGGCATCCGCAACGTCGACCTGTACGTGAACGGCAAGTGGCACAGCTGGGACTACGTCTCCCCGTTCGCGCCGAAGCTGAACACCGCGGGCAAGAACGGCGCCCTCAAGGTCCAGCTGCGGATCACCGACAAGGCCGGCAACGTCGGCTGGTCGCCGGCCACCTCGGTGGTCGCCGACAACACGCCGCCCAAGGTGACGATCACCAAGGCCCCGAAGAACAAGGCCAAGGTGTCCGGCACGGTGACCGTCAAGGTCAAGGCGACCGACAAGTACAAGGTCGCCAAGGTCCAGCTGCTGGTCAACGGCAAGGTCGTGGCGACCGACACGAAGGCGGCCTACAGCCTGTCCTTCAAGGTGTCGAAGCAGAAGAAGACCATGAAGGTCGTCGTCCGCGCGTACGACAAGGCGGGCAACGTGAAGAAGCTGGCGACGCGTACCTACTACCGTCGCTGATCGCAGTGCGCTGGGGCCCCACCGGTTGACGGGGCCCCGGCGTGCCGCCGGTAAACTCGCCGGGTGAGTACACCGCGTCCCGTTCTCGTCGTCGACTTCGGCGCCCAGTACGCCCAGCTGATCGCCCGCCGGGTCCGTGAGGCCCGTGTCTACTCGGAGATCGTCCCGCACTCGATGCCGGTGGCCGAGATGCTGGCGAAGAACCCCGCCGCGATCATCCTGTCCGGCGGCCCGTCCAGCGTCTACGAGCCGGGCGCTCCGGTGCTCGACGCCGGGCTGTTCGAGAGCGACGTGCCGGTGTTCGGCATCTGCTACGGCTTCCAGGCGATGGCCCAGGCCCTCGGCGGCACGGTGGCGCACACCGGCTCCCGGGAGTACGGCCGGACCCTCCTCGCCGCCCAGGGCGGCACCCTCCTCCGCGACCTCCCGGCCGACCTGCCGGTCTGGATGAGCCACGGCGACAGCGTCGCGGTGGCCCCGCAGGGCTTCGCGGTCACCGCGTCGACCCCGGGCGCCCCGGTCGCCGCCTTCGAGGACCTCACCGCGAAGCGTGCCGGCGTGCAGTTCCACCCCGAGGTGGCGCACACCGAGCAGGGCCAGGAGATGCTCAAGCGGTTCCTCTACGACATCGCCGGCATCGAGCCGACCTGGACCCCCGACAACATCATCGACGACCAGGTCGCCGCGATCCGCGCGCAGGTCGGCGACAAGCAGGTCATCTGCGGTCTCTCCGGTGGCGTCGACTCGGCGGTCGCCGCGGCCCTCGTGCACAAGGCCATCGGCGACCAGCTCACCTGCGTCTTCGTCGACCACGGCCTGCTGCGCTCGGGTGAGCGCGAGCAGGTGGAGAAGGACTACGTCGCCGCGACCGGCATCCGGCTCGTCGTCGTCGACGCCGAGGACCAGTTCCTCGGGCATCTGGCCGGCGTCACCGACCCGGAGCAGAAGCGCAAGATCATCGGACGCGAGTTCATTCGTACGTTCGAAGCCGCCGCCCGCGAGCTGGACGCCGAGCGGCACATCGAGTTCCTGGTCCAGGGCACGCTGTACCCGGACGTCGTGGAGTCCGGTGGAGGCACCGGCACCGCGAACATCAAGTCCCACCACAACGTCGGCGGTCTCCCCGACGACCTGCAGTTCGCGCTGATCGAGCCGCTGCGCACGCTGTTCAAGGACGAGGTCCGGGCGCTCGGCGCCGAGCTGGGCCTGCCCGAGGCGATGGTGCAGCGTCACCCGTTCCCGGGCCCCGGCCTGGCGATCCGGATCATCGGCGCGGTGGACCGGGACCGGCTCGACATCCTGCGCCAGGCCGACCTGATCGCCCGCGAGGAGCTGACCGCCGCCGGGCTCGACCGCGACGTCTGGCAGTTCCCCGTGGTGCTGCTCGCCGACGTGCGCAGCGTGGGCGTCCAGGGTGACGGCCGGACGTACGGGCACCCCGTCGTGCTGCGCCCGGTCTCCAGCGAGGACGCGATGACCGCCGACTGGTCGCGCCTGCCGTACGACGTGATCGCCAAGATCTCCAACCGGATCACCAACGAGGTCCGCGAGGTCAACAGGGTGGTTCTGGACGTCACGAGCAAGCCGCCGGGCACCATCGAGTGGGAGTGACTCTCAGTAGTGGATCAATAGCTCAGGGCGGGTAAAATCGCCCTGAGCTGCGATTACTCACTGCTATCCCACTGTCAGGAACCTGACAAAAGTTCTTGAGAGGTAACATATTCCGGGCAGAATGCCGCCCGTGACCCCCGCACTGGAACCGCTCCGCAGGATCGCCGCCTACGCCGTCGCTCGCGACGACGAGGGCCGCGTCCTCCTGGTCCGGGCCTCGGCCAAATCCGGCACTCCCGGAGTCTGGTCGCTGCCCGGCGGCGCCGTCGACCACGGCGAAGATCCCAACCACACCGTCGTCCGCGAGACCGCGGCGGAGACCGGGCTCTCCGTCGCCGTGACCGGGTTGCACGACGTCCTCGCCGACATGCGCTCCATGCCGCACCGAGGCGTCACCATCCACACCGACCGCCTGATCTATTCGGTGTCGGTGCGTGGTGGCAACCTGATCGATCGGGTCGGCCACTCCACCGACCTGGCCCGATGGCACACCCTGGAAGAGGCCTCGCAGCTCAAGCTCCGGCCGTTCGCCGCGGACGCGCTCGGGCTCCCGGCCGCCTCCGGTGACCTGCGGCCCGACGTCCCGCCGACCTTCCCGTCCTTCTATGCCTACGAGGGACCGGACGGGCTGCACCGGGCGCAGCGCTTCGCGGCCTATGCGATCGCCACCGACCCGTACGAGAACCTCCTGCTCACCCGGATCTCGCCCGGCTATCCGGGCGCCGGCTGCTGGCACCTGCCCGGCGGCGGCACCGACTACGGCGAGCAGCCCGGCCCGGCGCTGCTCCGTGAGCTGGTCGAGGAGACGGGTCAGGAGGGCCGGATCACCGCGCTGCTCGGCGTGGCCAGCCACCGCGACGCCGCCTCGCTCGGCCCGGAGGGTTATCCGATCGACTGGCACGGCGTCCGCGCGTTCTACCGCGTCGTCGTCGACCACCCGACCGAGGTGACCATCCACGACGTCGGCGGCTCCACCGACGAGGCGCGCTGGATGCCGCTCAAGGAGGTGGCCGAGCTGGCCGCCGAGCAGATCACCGAAGTCACGGCGGACGCGCTGAGAGCGGCGCGACTAATCTGATCTTGTGATTCTTCGGAGAAGGGCGGCGGCGTACGGCGTCTGCCGCGACACCGGCGGCCGGGTACTGCTCACCCGCGGTTCGGATCTCGCGGCTTTCCCCGGCGTCTGGTCGCTGCCCGGCGGCGGCATCGATCACGGCGAGCACCCGGACGACACGATCGTCCGGGAGTTCGCCGAGGAGACCGGCCTGGCGGTGCGCATCCTGCGGGTGCGCGCTGCCACCGCCGACCTGACACTGCTGCCGGATGACTCGGTGGAGCACACCGACCGGATCCTCTACGACGTCGAGGTGACCGGCGGCGACCTGCGGCCGGAGTCGGACGGGACCAGTGACCTGGCGGCATGGGTGCCGCCCGGGGAGGTGCCGGTGCTGCCGTTCACCGCGGAAGTGCTCGGTACCGGCGTCGAGGCTTCCCCCGTACCCCGCCCGGAAGTTGATTTCAAAAGGCCCCCTGGCCCGGTCCAGCGTTTCGGCGCCTATGGACTGGCGACCGACCCGGACGGCCGGATCCTGCTCACCCGGATCGCCGAGGGCTACCCGGGTGGGGGACTGTGGCACCTGCCCGGCGGCGGCACCGACTTCGGTGAGACGCCGGAGCAGGCGCTCGCCAGGGAACTCGTCGAGGAGACCTCGCAACGCGGCCGGGTTGTCTCCCTTCTGGGCGTTTCTCACCGCTATGACCCGGCTGCGCTCGGTCCCGAGGGCGTTCCGCTCGACTGGCACGTGATCAGAGTGTTCTACGAGGTGAGAGTGGACGAACCGACGGTCGCGGCGGTCACCGAGGCGGCCGGCGGATCGACGTCGGAGGCCGCCTGGTTCACGCCCGGTGAGCTGTCCGGGCTGGCTCTCACCGAGCTGTCCCGGGAGGCACTCGCCCGGAAGAGCTAAAATCGGGGGTACGGAAGGCCGAGAGTGGATGAAACTCTTGGACGCCGGTGTTGTTCTTAAGGATCATGCGCCTCTCGCCAAGGCCGTCTGGGGTGTGCGAAGGTGTAACCCGCATTTCGCCGGTTTCCGGCGGAACCACCGAACTCCATGGAGGAAGCACGTGCCGAGTACCCCTTGGCGCCGGCGTCGATCGACGGATAGTCCCCGTCCCGCCGGGCGTCGTTGGGCAGGCCGGCTGCGCCGCGGCGGGACTCTCGCGCGGCAAGCCCTGTTGGTTCGGGTGGGCCGCCGCTCCGCCGAGACGGGTCGCGCTGCGACCGCGACCCGGGCCGAGGTGCTCTACACCCCGGCTCTCGCCGCTGTTCCCGCGGTGCCGGTGACCGTGGCACAGCCCGAGGTCGAGGTCGAGGACGACCCGATCTCGCTGCTCCCCGGTGAGCACACCATCTCCCGCAAGGCCAGCTTCGCGCTGGTCAACGCGTGCACCCTGGCCAGCCTCGGGCTCGGCCTGCTGGCCATCTTCCTGGCCATGGACGGCGAGGTCCGCATCGCCGCCGCCTGCCTCGTCGCCTGCGTGGCCTTCGACGGCCTCGACGGCGCCCTCGCCCGCAAGCTGGGCGTTTCCAGCCCGTTCGGCGCCCAGATGGACTCGCTGGCCGACATGTGCTCGTTCGGCCTGGCCGCTCCGGTCGTCGTCTACGCGTCGCTGGCCGACTCGGTCCCGCCGGCCGCCGCCGCGATCGCCTGCGCCTTCGTGGCCGGTTGCGCCGCGATCCGCCTGGCCCGCTTCAACGTCTCGCCGAAGGACGGCCGGTTCTTCAGCGGCGTGCCCACCACGATGGCCGCCGCGGTGCTGGCGCTCACCGTGCTGATCGGACTCGACGACCTGCCCGGCATGGTGCTGCTCGGTGGTGTGACGCTGCTCGCGTTCGCGATGGTCTCGAGTTTCCCGTACGCGAAGCTTGCCCGGATCATCAAGCTGCCGCCGTGGCTGCTGCTGCTCCCGATCGTCGGCGCGCTGATCCAGCCGCAGATGGCGTTCGTGCTGATCGTCGCCACCTACCTCGCCAGCGGTCCGGTGATGTGGATGCGCGCCAAGCGGATCTAGTTCTTCTCATGAAAAAGGGCCGCTCGCGCGGCCCTTTTTCATGTCCGGATCACTTCCAGCGGGCGACCACCGTCGAGCCGCCGACGACGCGCTCGTTGACGGTGACCAGGGCCTCCGCCTTGTCCGCGGGCAGGTAGATGTCGGTCCGCGAGCCGAAACGGATCAGCCCGTAACGCTCGCCGCGCGCCAGCAGGGTGCCCACCGGCGCCCGCTGCACGATCCGGCGGGCGATCAGGCCGGTCCGCTGCACCACCGCGACTGTGCCGTGGTCGGTGTCGAGAACCGTGTACGCAGCGACGTTGTGCTCCGCCGCGGCGGTCATCGCGTTCGCGTAGCCACCCTCCTCGACGAAGTAGTCGGCGACCCGGCCGGCGACCGGCGAGCGGTTCACGTGCACGTCGAAGACGGACAGGAAGACCGCGATCCGCAGGAACTCGCCCGGCCCGAAGCGCTCGTCGTGCATCCGCTCGACGGAGAGCACCTTGCCGTCGGCGGAGGCGACGATGGCGGACGGGTCGGTCGGGCCGTCCCGCTCCGGGTCCCGGAAGAACGCGGCGACCGGGGCGGCAGCGAGCGCCGGCAGCAGCCAGAGCTTCGACTTCGGGCGGGCCCGGCGGGCGAGCACGGCGAGGCCGAGGGCGATGCCGGCGGCGGCGACACCGTTCGAGTCGATGTGCATGGTCCGGGTGACCGGGACACTCGACGTCTTGTAGGTGGGGGCCAGCGTCGCAGCGGTCGCCACGTCAGCCGGCGAGAAGCGGAACTTGTGCACCCGGAGCGGCGGCTGGTTGCGGACGACCAGGTCGGAGCCGACACCGAAGAGGGCGCCCTGGCGGAACAGTTCCGCGGCGGCGCCTCCGGTCCGGCCCGGGACGGCCGGAGTGGCGACCGAGAGCACGCCACCGTCGGTGAGGTACTTGCCGAGCCGGTCGAGCAGAGCGCGGGTCTCCTCGGCGGTGCCGGTGACGGGTTCGGCGATGATGACGACGTCGGCGGGCTGTGCCTCGTCGAGCGACTCGACGATCCTCACCCGTTCGGCGACCCAGCTACCCAGTCCGGTGATGTGGCCGCGCAGCAGATCGGTGCTGCTGTGCTCACCGGGAACGAGGGTCAGGGTGTCACCGGGCAGCAGCGCCTCGACGGCTGCGGCCACCACGGTGGAGGCGTGGTCGGCGCCGATGAGCAGGGCGGACGTGGCCGCGTTCTGCCGGGCGAACTCGGCGGTCAGGACACGGGCGGCCCGGGCACCCACGCCGGTTACGGGCGTGGTGGACACGGCGGGATACGGGGTCATTGAACGAGCATATTGCCCCGCCCGCTGGATGTTTCCTGGCGGGCGGGGCTCTGGCACTTCCGTCAGTCCTTGTGCTCCTCCTTGTGCTGCTGCTCTTCCTTGACAAGCCGGGTGGCCGGATCGTCGAGCAGCTCCTGCACGATCGAGGCGTGCATCTCCGGGGGCAGATCGCCCGGGGTCGCGATGCGGGCCTCGGCCGGGACCGGCGCCCGCTGCTCCTCGCGGCGGTTCGAGCGGATCGCGCCGAACAGGCCGATCACCCCGAAGAAGATCAGTGCGGCGGCGACGATCCAGCCCACGGCGGGCAGGTGGACCGTGATCACCCGGGAGATCGCCCACCAGACGGCGATGCCCAGGAAGATCATGCCGAAGGTCAGGGAAACGCCGTCCATGCGGTGCGGCTTCATCGGGCCACCTCCAGGTTTCCGGTGTCGAGGCGCAGGTCGAGGCGGAGGTTGCCGCCGCCGGCGCCGTCGCTGCCCAGGTCTGTCACGGTCTGCCGCTCCGAGTCGGAGGGCGAGTTCTCAGTGCCGAACAGCACGGTCCGGATCCCGCCGCCGGTGACGTCGACGGTGGTGTCCACCGCCGGCGGCAGCAGCACCCGTAGTTGTCCGAACTTCATGTTCACGGTGGTGAGCTGGTCGGCGCCGGCGAAGTCGACCTCGCTCAGATCGAGCGTGACGTTGCCGAACGTGAAGTCGTACTGATCGGCGAGCTCGGCCAGGCTGGCCGGGCGGTAGACGCTGTCCCGGAACTCACCGCCCCAGCGCTCGGTGCCGGTCGAGACGAACAGACCCATCGTGGCGATCAGAGCGAGGGCGATGAGCCCGCGGGCCCGGCCGAACCAGGCGCCGGCGATCAGGCCGATCGCGATGGTCGCGAGGGCCGCCGCGAAGTACGCCGAGACCACCACGTTCACCCCGGCCATGTCGAGCACGGCCAGCAGGCCCATCACCACGACCACCGCGAAGAACGTCAGGCGTCCGAGGACCGAGCGCTCCTTCGGCGGCTTCGGCGGTTTCGGAGGCTTGGGCGGGACGGGCGGCGCCGGCGGGGACGAACTCGCGAAGGGCCCGTGCGGTGCGAACGGCGGCCGGTATCCCTCGGCGGGCGGGCTGAACAGCGGCGGCTCGTAGCGCGGCGGGAGCGGCGGGGTCACCGGATCGGCGGCGGGCTGCTCCACCGTCGGGTGGCCGGTGGACGGCGTCGTGGTCGTCGTGCTCTCCGCGGTGGCCGCTGACGTGCCGGCCGCGGACGTGGTTGCGCCGGACGTGGTTGCGCCGGACATGGAGTCGCCGGGAGCCGTCGTGAACGCGAGCGTCGGGTCGTCGGCGGGGCCGGGCGGCGGAGGAGGCGGCGGGCTCGCGGGAGCCGCCGGGTAGCCCTCCCGGCCGGCCACGCCACCCCGCTTGATCAGCAGGAAGGCGCCGACCACCACGGCGGCGGCCAGCATGCTGGCCCGGGCGCCGGAGTTGACGATGAACGCGAAGGTCAGCAGCGCGCCGCTGCCGAGCAGCACCACGGAGAGCGGCGTCATCCCGGACTGGCCCTTGCCGAGCAGCGACTCGACCGGCGACGCGGTGTCACCCTCGGACGGGATGATCAGCCAGCCGATCAGGTAGAGCAGCACGCCGGTGCCGCCGAGGATGCCGAGCACGCCGAGCAGCACCCGCCAGAGCACCGGGTCGGTGTTCGTCGCCCGGGCCAGGGCGCCGCAGACACCGGCGACGTAGCGCCCGTTGCGCGGCCGGACCAGCTGCTGGCGGGCGAAGGCGGCGCCGGCGTTGGCGAGCCAGGGCGGCACGTTGGGCCCGTAGGCGCTGTCCGCGCCGGGCGGCGGGGTGGTGCCGGACTCGGGGGCGGACGATGCCGCGGCGCCCTGAGGACCGGCGCCCGGCGAGGAGGCAGCTTCGTCGTTCATGCTTCGATCGTGCGCGCCCGGTCACCCGACGCGCTTCCGGAGCCGACCCTGAGGCCACCCTGAGATCCTGGGGCCCGGTTTCCCAGGGTGCTTACCCGTGGCCTGGGACCGCGGGACGTGTGACGATCGAAGGGCACGGAAGGGAGAAGTGCGATCATCACCACCGCTGTTCCTCAGCCGCGCCGGTTGTACCGGCCGCGCGATCACCGCATCGTCGCTGGTGTCGCTGCCGGGCTGGCGCGCCACCTCGGCCTGCCGGTGCTGGCGGTGCGCATCGCGCTCGTGGTCCTGCTCGGTTTCAACGCGCTGGGGCTGCTTCTCTACGCCGCCTACTGGGCGGTGCTCCCGCAGGAGGCCCGCGGCGACGAGGAGCCGGCCCGCCGTGACCTCTCCGCTCTCGCCCCGTTCGCCGCGATCGGCCTCGGGGTGGTCCTGCTCCAGGCGCTGGTCTTCGACGATCAGGTGGCGACCACGGCCGGCTGGATGATCGCGGTGATCGCGGTCGGCACCGGCGTGATCTGGCACCAGTCCGACCCGAGCCGGCGCGAGGCGAGCGCCGACTACAACATCGCTTCGACGCCCTGGCTCGCCGCGATCGTGTCCGAGAATGATCGGCGCTCCTTCATCCTCCGCTTCATCGGCGGCGGCATCCTCGTCGCGATCGGCCTCATCGGCGTGGTCGCGGTCTACGCGCCGGACAACTCGATCTCCGCGGTGTTCAACGGCGTGATCTTCGCCTTCGTCGGCCTGGCCGGCGTCGGCGTGGTGGTCGCGCCGCTGCTCTGGCGCACCTTCGGCCAGCTGCGCGCCGAGCGTGAGGGCCGGATCCGCGAGCAGGAGCGCGCCGAGCTGGCCGCCATGATCCACGACCAGGTGCTGCACACGCTCGCGCTGATCCAGCGCAACTCGACGGACATCAAGGAGGTGCAGCGGCTGGCCCGCGGCCAGGAGCGCAGCCTGCGCAACTGGCTCTACAAACCGACCGCCTCGCCGACCGAGCGGTTCGCGGCCGCGCTCGAGCAGGCCGCGGCCGAGGTCGAGGACACCTACGCGATCACCGTGGAGACCGTGGTGGTCGGCGACACTCAGTGCGACGATCGGGTGGCCGCGCTGGTGGCGGCGGCCCGCGAGGCGTTGGTGAACGCGGCCCGGCACGCCGGGGTGCAGACGGTCTCGCTCTACGCCGAGGTCGAGGAGGACGAGTTGAGCGTCTTCGTCCGTGACCGCGGCGCGGGCTTCGAGCTCGACGGCGTGGCGGAGACACGGCACGGCGTCCGTGGTTCGATCATCGGGCGCATGCAGCGCCACGGCGGGCGTGCCGAGATCCGCAGTGCGCCCGGCGACGGGACGGAGGTGCGGCTGATGCTTCCCGTCTCGAGGGAGAGCGTGACCACGGGTAAGGAGCATGCACGATGACCGAACCAATGGTGGAGCCGTCCGAGGCCGCACGCAGGCTGACCGTCTTCCTCGTCGACGACCACGCGATGTTCCGCGCCGGGGTCCGCGCCGAGCTGGGCGCGCACGTCGAGGTGGTCGGCGAGGCGAGCAGCGTCGCCGAGGCGATCAGCCGGATCGGCGCGATCCGTCCCGACGTGGTGCTGCTCGACGTGCACATGCCGGACGGCGGCGGCCGGGCGGTGCTGGAGTCGATCCGCCGCACGCATCCGCAGGTCAAGTTCCTGGCGCTGTCCGTCTCGGACGCCGCCGAGGACGTGATCGGCCTGATCCGGGCCGGCGCCCGGGGTTATGTGACGAAGACGATCTCGCCGGACGAGCTGGCCGCGGCGGTCCGCCGGGTCGCCGACGGTGACGCGGTGTTCAGCCCACGGCTGGCCGGCTTCGTGCTGGACGCCTTCGCCTCCCGGCCGGACGTGCCGGTGGCCGACCCCGAGCTGGACCAGCTGACCAACCGGGAGCGTGAGGTGCTCCGGCTTCTGGCGCGCGGCTACGCGTACAAGGAGATCGCCAAGGAACTGTTCATCTCGATCAAAACAGTGGAGACGCACGTCTCGAACGTGCTGAGGAAACTGCAGATGAGCAACCGCTACGAGCTGTCACGGTGGGCCGCTGACCGGCGCCTGGTCTAGATCCACCGACCGGCGGCAAAGATGGGCCGTTTGGCTGCGCTGGGTGGCTGAGGGGACACGCGGGGGCGTCCGCGCAGGTCAGGCCGGTCGAATCCGGCGAAAGAACGATCTTTGGGTCTGCGTACGGACGTAAACGGCTAATATCGGCTTGATAACGGCGCTCATTGGTTTCCGTGCCCCTGTGTCACAGTGGCAGCTACTCACACAACCCCTCGTGAGCGCCCCTGAAGGAGGCACTCCCATGCTTGGGAAAAGCCCATGGAAGATGGCGGTCGGAGCGACCGCCATCGCCTTGTTGGCCGCCGGTTGCGGTAGCGGCGACTCGGACGAGTCGTCCGCCACTTCCAATACTGTGGTTATCGGTATCGCCGAGCCGCAGCACCTGATTCCGTCGAACACCACGGAGTCGAACGGTGCCGAGGTTCTCAACTCGCTGTTCTACCCGCTGGTCGACTTCGACGCGCAGAACAACCCGACTCCGGTCGCTGCCGAGTCGATCACGCCGGACAAGACCAACAAGGTCTGGACCGTGAAGCTGAAGCCCGGCTTCACCTTCCACAACGGCGAGCCGGTCATCGCACAGAACTACGTCGACGCCTGGAACTACGGCGCCTACGGTCCGAACGGCCAGGGCGGTTCCTACTTCTTCTCGACCATCGCCGGCTTCGCCGACCTGCAGAGCGAGGACCCGGACGGCGAGGAGGGCCCGAAGACGGCCCCCGAGCCCAAGGCCAAGAAGCTCACTGGTCTGAAGGCGGTCGACGACAGCACGATCGAGATCACGCTGTCGGCGCCGTTCGCCAGCTTCGAGTCGCTGCTCGGCTACACCGTGTTCTACCCGCTGCCGAAGGCCGCCTTCTCGTCCGACGGCGTCATCGCCGAGGGTTTCGAGGACGCGATCGTCGGTAACGGCCCCTTCAAGATGAAGGGCACGTGGCAGCACGACTCGTCGATCACGGTCGAGAAGGTCGCTGACTTCAAGGGCCAGGTCCCGAAGGTCGACGGCATCACCTGGAAGATCTACCAGGACGACGCCGCGCAGTACGCCGACCTCGTCGCGGGCAACCTGGACGTCCAGACCCAGATCCCGATCGAGAGCCTCGCGTCTGCTTCGGCCGACCTGGGCGACCGGTTCCAGAAGAGCCCGAACTCCGCCTTCCAGTTCGTCGGTTTCCCGACGTTCCAGAAGGAGTTCTCGGACGTCCGCGTCCGGCAGGCCATCTCCATGGCGATCAACCGCCAGGAGATCACCGACCAGGTCTTCCTCGGTTCGCAGACCCCGGCGACCTCGTTCGTCTCCCCGGTGGTCGCGGGTTACCGCGAGAACACCTGTGGTGACAACTGCAAGTACGACCCGGCCAAGGCCAAGGAGCTCTACACCGCTGCCAAGGGCCCGTCCGAGCTGAAGATCACGTACAACGCCGACGGCCCCCACAAGGCGTGGGTCGACGCGACGTGCAACCAGATCAAGGCCTCGCTCGGCGTCAACTGCACCGGTGTCGGTGAGCCGAAGTTCGCCGACCTGCTGACCAAGGTCGAGAAGAAGGAGCCGGTCGGCCTCATCCGCCTCGGCTGGCTGATGGACTACCCGCTGATGGAGAACTACCTCGGCCCGCTGTACAGCACCGACGGTTCCTCCAACTACTACGGGTACAGCAACACCGCCTTCGACGACCTGGTCGCCGCCGGTCGCTCGGCCGCCACTCCGGAGGAGGCCATCGCGAAGTGGCAGGAGGCTGAGGATATCCTCGCCAAGGACATGCCGGTGATTCCGCTGCGCAACGGTCAGAACGTGTTCGGCTACTCGGAGAAGGTCTCGAACGTCAACGTTGACCTCTTCCAGAAGGTGAACCTGTACGAGATCGAAGTAGTCAGCTGATTTAACCGCTCGTACGGTGGTGGCGTCACGGATCATGTGAAACCGTGGCGCCACCGCTGTGTTAACCCACCCTCCTCGTCGCCGTGCTCACGAGGCCGGCGCTCTTCCGCGGAAGAGGCTAAACCCGTATGTTCCGCTACATCGTGCGGCGCTTACTGCAGATGGTCCTGACATTCTTCGGGGCCACTTTTGTAGTTTTCGCGCTGACGTTCGCCAACCAGGACGACCCCCTCCAGGCCTTGGCGGGCGAACGGCCCATCACTGAGAGTCAGCGCATCGCGCTGACGGAGCGTTATCACCTGAACGAGAGCTTCCTCACGCAGTACTGGTACTACATGAAGGGGCTCCTGACCGGCGACCTCGGTACGTCGCTGACCGGTCAGAAGATCTCGGACATGCTCGCCAACGCGTGGCCGGTGACCCTGAAGCTGTCGATCATCGCCATCGTCATCGCCGCCACGATCGCGGTCACGGCGGGCGTCTACTCCGCCATCAAGCGGGGCGGCCTCTTCGACAACGTCACCCTGGTCGCGACGCTGGTGGTGCTGGCCATGCCGATCGTCGTGCTCGCGCCGCTGGCGCAGCTCGTCTTCGGTATCAAGCTGGGCTGGTTCCCGCCGACCGCCACCCGGGACGCCGGTTTCTACGAGCTACTGCTGCCGGCCCTGGTGCTGGGCAGTCTCGTGATCGCCACCGAGCTGCGGGTCACCCGTACCTCGGTCGTCGAGAACCTGCGAGCCGACTACGTGCGCACCGCGCGGGCCAAGGGCCTGACGCGCCGCCGTGTCATCTGGGTCCACGTGCTGCGCAACTCGCTCATCCCGGTCGTGACGCTGATCGGCGTCGACCTGGGCGGCCTGATGTCCGGCGCGATCGTGACCGAGAAGATCTTCAACATCCCCGGCGTCGGCTTCAACATCGCCCGCGCGATCACGACCGAGGACGGCCCGCTCGTGGTCGGCTTCGTCAGCGTGCTGGTGATCATCTTCTTGGTCGTGAACCTTCTCGTCGACCTGCTGTACGCCGCCCTCGACCCCAGGATCCGCTATGAGTGACCCCAACGCCATCACCTCTGTCGAGGCGCCTTCGACACTGCCGGGGGCGGAGGCACCTCCCGGCCGCGGCAAGTCGGACAAGCCCCGCAGCCTGGCCGGGGACGCCTGGATCGACCTGCGGAAGAACAAGATCTTCTGGGTCTCGATCGTCCTGGTGATCGTCATCCTGCTGATGGCGGCGTGGCCGACGCTCTTCACCTCGGCCGACCCGCGTGCCTGCACGCTGGCGAACCAGCACAAGGGCGCGAGCGGCCAGGCCTACTTCGGGTACGACTTCCAGGGCTGCGACGTCTTCGCGAAGACCGTCTACGGCGCTCGCAACTCGATCATCGTGGGCATCCTGTCGACCCTGCTGGCCGGCGTCATCGGCCTGCTCTTCGGTCTGGCGGCCGGTTACTTCGGCGGCGCCACCGACGCGGTCCTGTCCCGCGGCATCGACATCATGCTCGGCATCCCGTTCCTGCTCGGCGCGATCGTGCTGTCGAACCGGCTGGTCACCCCGCAGTCGGACGGTGTGCTGGCGGTGACGCTGACACTGGGCCTGCTGACCTGGACGTCGGCAGCGCGCGTGATGCGGTCCGCGGTCATCTCGTCGAAGAACCAGGACTACGTCGCGGCCGGCCGGATGCTCGGCGCGGGCCCGGGACGCCTCATGCTGCGGCACATCCTGCCGAACTCCATCGCGTCCTTCATCGTCGTGCTCACGATCCTGCTGGGCACGAACATCGCCAGCGAGGCGACCCTGTCGTTCCTCGGCGTCGGCCTGAAGAACGACGCGATCAGCTGGGGTATCTCGATCTCCGAGGCGTCGCCGTACGCCCGGGTCGCGACCGAGCCCCTGGTCTGGCCGTCGATCTTCCTCGCCGCCACCGTGCTGGCCTTCATCATGCTGGGCGACGCGATCCGCGACGCCTTCGACCCGAAGTTGCGGTGACCCTGTGACTGAAATCAAGGCGCACATGGATGTCGTACCCGGCATCGATCCGCGCGCACCTCTCCTCGAGGTGACCGACCTGCACGTCGAGTTCCGCACCCAGTACGGCGTGGCAAAGGCCGTCAACGGTGCGAACTTCTGGCTCTCCCCGGGCGAGACCCTGGCGATCCTGGGCGAGTCCGGCTGTGGCAAGTCGGTGACCGCTCAAGCGATCATGGGCATCCTGGAGAGCCCTCCCGGATTCATCACCAAGGGCGAGATCCGCTACCGCGGTGTCGACCTGCTGACCCGTCCGGAGGAGCAGCGCCGCAAGGTGCGGGCCAACCGGATCGCGATGATCTTCCAGGACGCGCTCTCCGCGCTGAACCCGGTCTACAACGTCGGTTTCCAGCTGAGCGAGCTCTTCCGGATGCACCGCGGCATGTCCCGTGCCGACTCCAAGAAGCGGGCCATCGAGCTGCTCGACCAGGTCAAGATCCCGGCTGCGAAGGCCCGGATCAACGACTACCCGCACCAGTTCTCCGGCGGTATGCGCCAGCGCGTCATGATCGCCATGGCGCTCGCGCTCGACCCCGAGGTGCTGATCGCCGACGAGCCCACCACGGCTCTCGACGTGACCGTCCAGGCGCAGATCATGGGCCTGCTCGCGGAGCTCCAGCAGGAGCGCAACATGGGCCTGATCCTGATCACGCACGACATGGGCGTGGTCGCGGACGTGGCCGACCGGATCTCGGTGATGTACGCGGGAAAGGTCGTCGAAGAGGCGGCCGTCTACGACATCTACGCGCGGCCGGCGCACCCGTACACCCGGGCGCTGCTCGAGTCGATTCCCCGGCTCGACATGAAGGGCCAGGAGCTCAACGTCATCCGCGGCCTGCCGCCGGCGCTGACCGACGTCCCGAAGGGTTGCGCGTTCAACCCCCGGTGCCGGTTCGCGAAGGACCCCTGCCGTTCGGACCCGCCGCCGCCGGCCTACGCCGTGGCGCCGCACCGGACCGCCCGCTGCCACTTCTTCCGGGAGGTCCTCGGTGAGTGACGTCGTCCTCGAGACCAAGGGTCTCGTCAAGCACTTCCCGATCACCCAGGGCATCGTCTTCAAGACCAAGGTCGGCGCGGTCCGCGCGGTCGACGGTGTCGACATCCAGCTGCGCCGCGGCGAGACGCTGGGTGTGGTGGGCGAGTCCGGTTGTGGCAAGTCCACGCTGGCGAAGCTGCTGGTCGGCCTGGAGAAGCCGACCTCGGGCTCGATCATGGTCCGCGGTCAGGACATGGTCCGCCTCAAGGGCGGCGACCTGCGCAGGGCCCGCCGCAACATCCAGATGGTGCTGCAGGACCCGTACACGTCGCTGAACCCGCGCATGACGGTCGGCGACATCATCGGGGAGCCGTTCGAGATCCACCCCGAGGTCGTCCCGAAGAAGGGCCGGCAGCGTGCGGTGCAGGACCTGCTCGACACGGTCGGCCTGAACCCGGATCACATCAACCGGTACCCGCACCAGTTCTCCGGCGGCCAGCGCCAGCGCATCGGCATCGCCCGCGCGCTCGCCCTGAAGCCCGAGATCATCGTGTGTGACGAGCCGGTGTCCGCGCTCGACGTGTCGATCCAGGCGCAGGTCATCAACCTGCTGGAGCGGCTCCAGGACGAGTTCGGCCTGTCGTACATCTTCATCGCCCACGACCTGTCGGTGGTCAGGCACATCTCCGACCGGGTGGCCGTGATGTACCTCGGCCGGATCGTGGAGCACGGGTACGACCGGGAGATCTACGAGCAGCCGACCCACCCGTACACGCAGGCTCTGCTCTCGGCCGTGCCGGTTCCGGACCCGCGCCTGCGCGGTCAGCGCGACCAGATCGTGCTCGAGGGTGACGTGCCGTCGCCGGCCAATCCGCCGTCGGGCTGCCGCTTCCGGACCCGGTGCTGGAAGGCGCAGGACGTCTGCGCCCAGCAGGATCCGATGCTGCAGATCCGCGACCGGTCGCCGCACCCGAGCGCGTGCCACTTCGCCGAGATCCGCGACGTGGTCCACGGTCGCTGACCGATAACGAATAGCGGCGGCCCGGATCTTCCGGGCCGCCGCTTCGAGCTTCACGCCGCGCGGCCTGCGGGAGAGCTTGCGCCCTCCTTCTCTCAGCCGAGCGCTACAGGGGGCCGCGGCCCGAACGCAGGAGCAGCAGCGCGACCTGCGTGCCGTCCGGCCCCAGGGCGTTGCGGAAACGCTCCACGATCTCCCGCTCGCGGGCCAGCACGAGACGGGTGCCGCCGCTGGCCATCCGGGTCTTGCCGACCTCCTGGGAGAGGCTCGCGCGTTCCAGCCAGAGATCGATGATCGCTTGATCGATCTCGTCGATGCGCTCACGCTTGGCGCGGATCGCCGCGGCGGCCGGCTCGGCGCCCGCTCCGGTCTTCTGGTCCACGGTCTCGGCGGTCATGACTTGCTCCTCGGGTGCTCACGCCCCGGTCGACCCGGCCCGGGCAGCATCAAGCCCCGGGCGGTGAAGCCCGGGGCTTGATGTAGGTCTGTGCTCAGGCGCGACCCACGGCTGCCGGACTTCCGGTGCCGTAGTAAAAAAATCGCGCCCGCTGGATCACGTTGCCGAGTATGCCCCCGTCCCGGACGGTCCCGCAAGAAAACCGCCCGAGTGTTGGGACATCACGGCGTCGTGGTGATCCGGTTCGCCGGACCGGGTGCGATCGGGCCGGTCGCCAGGTGCGCGACCAGCGCGTCCACGTCGAAACCGGGAGCGGTGACCCGCCCGGTGCCGAGCGTGAGGTTGCTGAATCCGTCGCCGCCGTTGGCCAGGAAGTCGTTCGTCGTGACCACGTAGTTCGCGGCCGGGTCGATCGGCGTCCCGTTCAGCGCCAGGTTGCTCACCTTTGATCCGGCGGTCGCCGACGCGGTCCACGTGTAGGTCAGCCCGGCCGACACCTGCAGGATGCGCTGGGTTGTCTGCCCGCCGAAGCCGACGAACTGCTGTTCCAGCACGTTCTTCAGCTGCGCGCCGGTGAACGTCTGCGTGGTCACCAGGTTGTTGAACGGCTGGACGGTGAACGCCTCGCCGTACGTGACCTGGCCGTACGCCTCACCGCCGGACGACTGGTCGGCGTCCAGGTCGGCGCGGATGCCACCCGGGTTCATCAGGGCGATCTGCGCGCCGGCCGACTGCGTGTAGGCCAGCTGCGCGTCGGCGATCACGTCACCGAGCGGGCTCTCGCCGGCCGGCGTCGCGGTGCGGACGATGTCACCGCTGATGCTGCCGACGATCCGGTTGGCGATCGGGGCGACGGCCGTGCGGTACTTGTCGGCCACCTTCTTGGCTGCCGCGTCGACGGTGTCCGGGTTGCGCACGTACGCTCCGGCCGCGTCCTTCACCCAGCCGCCCTTGCCGTCCGGGACGCCGTTCTCCACGATCACGTTCGTCGCGTCGATGTCGACGAACCTGCCGGTCCGGGAGTCGAGCGAGTAGTCGATGTCGGTCACGATCTGCCCGTTGGTGCCGGCGCTGGTGACCACCGTCGGGACGCCCTTGCTGTTCGGCAGCGAGCAGGAGTAGAAGCGGTGCGTGTGCCCGGAGATCACGACGCCGATCTCGGGGTTGAGGCCCGCCACGATCGGGACGATCGGCCCGGTGAAACCGTTGCAGTCCGAGACGCCGGGCGTCGGGGTCGCCGTGGCCTGCGTGCCGCCCTCGTGCAGGAGCAGCACCTGGGCCTTCACGCCGAAGACCTTGAGCACGTTGCTCCACTTGTTCGCGGTCTCCACCTCGTCGGTGAAGCGCACGTTCTTGATGCCGGCCGGGTTCACGATGCTCGGCGTGCCCTCCAGGGTCATGCCGATGAAGCCGACAGGCACGCCGCCGACGTACTTGATGTCGATCGGCGGCAGGATCGGCAGGCCGGTCTTCTTGTCGATGGTGTTCGCCGCGAGGTAGGCGAACTTCGCGCCCCCGTAGCCGTCGCCGTCCTGGCATCCGTCGACCGGGTGGCAGCCGCCGCGCTGGATGCGGATCAGCTCGTCCACACCCTCGTCGAACTCGTGGTTGCCGACCGAGCTGACCTGCAAGCCGATCTCGTTCATCAACTCGATCGTCGGCTCGTCGTGGAAGGCCGCGCTGACCAGCGGCGTCGCGCCGATCAGGTCGCCCGCGCCGGCGGTGATGGTCTGGCGGCCCTCGGTCTTCCCCTCGGCGCGCAGCTTCTTGAGCCAGGTGGCGAGGTATTCGACGCCGCCGGCCGGGGTGCTGGTGCCGCTCGCGTTCACCACCGCGCCGCTGCCGGTCGGCGGGTCGATCGCGCCGTGGAAGTCGTTGTAGCTGAGGAACTGGCCCTTGACCACCTTGCCCTTGGCGGCACCGTGCGACACGGACACCGGCGTGAACTCGGAGGGTGGCGCGGCGGCCGCGCCCGGTGGGGCGGGTATCGCAGCGAGGGTGGCGGCGGCGGCGATGGCCACGGCCGGTAGGGCGAGACGCGTCCGGATCATATGGGTTCCCCGATCGGAGTGAGTTTTTCGCCGACCAGGACAAGCTAATTGCTGAAGGTCGATGCCGGGTGGGTCGCCGGGAAATTTCTGTCGGTGGGGCGGCATACACTTGCTCCCGCGATGCGACCTTCCTCAGAACCTGCCGACACCCTGTTCTCCCTGGCTCCCCAGGCGCCTGCCGCGAGGGCCCCGGAGCGGCGTCCCACGACGCCCCGGCCGGCCGCCCGGCACCTCGATCCGGAGTCGCTGCTGACCGGGCTCAACGGTCCTCAGCGCGACGCCGTGACCCACTCGGGTTCGCCGCTGCTGATCGTGGCCGGCGCCGGTTCGGGCAAGACCCGGGTGCTCACCCACCGGATCGCCTACCTGCTGGCCGAGCGCGGGGTGCACCCGGGGGAGATCATCGCGATCACCTTCACCAACAAGGCCGCCGGCGAGATGAAGGAGCGGGTGGCGCAGCTGGTCGGCCCGCGCGCCCGGCTCATGTGGGTGTCGACGTTCCACTCGGCCTGCGTGCGCATCCTGCGGGCCGAGCACGAGCACGTCGGGCTGAAGAGCACGTTCTCGATCTACGACGCCGACGACTCCCGCCGCCTCATGCAGCTGGTCGCCCGCGAGCTCGACCTCGACCCGAAGCGTTACACCGCCCGGGGTCTCGCCGCCCAGGTGTCGAACCTGAAGAACGAGCTGGTCGAGCCGGAGGAGTTCAAGGCCAAGGCGAAAGGCCCCAACGAGCGGGCCGTCGCCGAGGCCTACGAGCTCTACCAGCGTCGGCTCCGCGAGGCGCACGCGCTCGACTTCGACGACATCATCATGGCCGTGGTGCACCTCTTCCAGTCGCACCCGATGATCGCCGAGGCCTACCGCCGCCGCTTCCGGCACGTGATGGTCGACGAATACCAGGACACCAACCACGCTCAATACCAGCTGATCCGCGAGCTGGTCGGCACGGCCGGGGGCGAGGCCGACGCCGTCGAGCCCAGCGAGCTCTGCGTGGTCGGTGACGCCGACCAGTCGATCTACGCGTTCCGGGGCGCCACGATCCGCAACATCCTGGAGTTCGAGCGCGACTATCCGGACGCCCGGACCATCCTGCTCGAGCAGAACTACCGGTCGACGCAGACCATCCTCTCCGCTGCGAACGCGGTGATCGACCGCAACACGTCCCGCAAGCCGAAACGGCTCTGGAGCGACCAGGGCGCCGGCGAGCAGATCGTGGGCTATGTCGCCGACACCGAGCACGCCGAGGCCGACTGGGTGGCCCGCGAGATCGACCGGCTCACCGACAACCACGACGTGCGCCCCGGCGACGTGGCGGTCTTCTACCGGACCAACGCGCAGTCCCGGGTCTTCGAGGAGGTGTTCATCCGGGTCGGCCTGCCCTACAAGGTGGTCGGCGGGGTGCGCTTCTACGAGCGCAAGGAGGTCCGCGACGCGCTGGGCTACCTCCGCGCCATCGTGAACGAGGACGACACGGTCAGCACCCGCCGGGTTCTGAACACTCCGAAACGCGGCATCGGCGACCGGGCCGAGGCGTGCGTGGAGGCGCTCTCCTCCCGTGACCGCATCTCGTTCGGCCAGGCTCTGCGGCACGCCAAGAACGCTCCCGGCATCTCCACCCGCGCGGCCAACAGCATCACCGACTTCGTGCAGCTCATGGACGACCTGCGCCAGCTGGCCCTGACCGCGCCTCCGGAAGAGGTGCTGGAAGCGGTTCTGCAGCGGTCCGGGCTGCTCAGCGAGTTGGAGGAGAGCCTCGACCCGCAGGACCAGGGCCGGGTGGAGAACCTCCAGGAGCTGGTGAGCGTCGCCCGCGAATACACCGAGCGGGTGGAGTCGCAGGCCGAGGCGGTGGAAGAGCCTTCAGCCGAGTCGGCGGCGGCGGGCGGGGTGGCCGGACGGGAGCAGGTCGCGACCCTGGCCGGGTTCCTGGAGCAGGTGGCGCTCGTCGCCGACGCCGACCAGATCCCCAGCGACGACCCCGATCACCAGGGCGTGGTCACGCTGATGACGCTGCACACGGCGAAGGGCCTGGAGTTCCCGGTGGTCTTCCTGACCGGCCTGGAGGACGGCGTCTTCCCGCACATGCGTGCCCTCGGCGACAACACCGAGCTGGAGGAGGAGCGCCGCCTGGCCTACGTCGGCATCACGCGCGCCCGCCAGCGTCTCTACCTCTCCCGTGCGGTGACCCGGTCGGCCTGGGGCCAGCCGCAGTACAACCCGCCCTCTCGCTTCACCGACGAGCTGCCGACCGAGCTGGTCCGCTGGGAGCGGACCGGCGGTTCCTACACGTCCTGGTCCGGCACCGGGGGCGGCGTGGGTGGCCGTGGTGGGGGCGACCGCCAGCGCGGCGGCGGTTTCGCGGGCGGCACTCCGAGAGCGCAGCGCATCGCCGAGCGCCTCGGCATCGACGGCAGCAAGCTGGCGACGGCGAGCGACCTCAAGTCGGCGCCGAAGGTCGACCCCGGTGACCGGGTCAACCACCAGCGCTACGGCCTGGGCCGCGTCCTCGCGGTGGAGGGCCACGGTCCCGGGGCACGAGCCCAGATCGACTTCGGCGACCAGGTGATGTGGCTGGTCCTCCGCCACGCCCCGGTGGAGAAGATCTAAGAGCAGCCGCCCAGGTCGACGCCGTGCGACCGCATCCAGGCGGTGGGTTCGACGGGGTTCTTGTAGTGGCTCTGGTGCACCTCGAAGTGCAGGTGCGGCCCGGTCGAGTGCCCGGTCGAGCCCTCCAGGCCGATCCGCTCGCCGGCCGCCACCCGCTGGCCGGCTGCGACGAGGATCGCCGACATGTGGCCGTAATGGGTCAAGTACCCGTTGTCGTGCTGGATCAGGACGGCGTTGCCGTACCCGCCTTCCGGGCCGGCGGTGACCACCACACCGGCACCGGCCGCGACGATCGGGGTGCCGTGCGCGGCGGCCAGGTCGACGCCGGCATGCAGGCGGCCCCAGCGCTGACCGAAGCAGGAAGTGACGCCGGCCGCCGGCATCGGGTGCACCCACGGGCCGGTGACCTGCGACGACACGGCGGCGGATGCTTTCACGGCCACGGGCGGGCGCTTCTTGCGCTGCACGGCACGGCCGGTGGGCTGAGCCGGCTCGTCGGTGGCGAGGCTGCCACGCGGGTACTGCTTGCCGGGCGCCTCGTCGCCGGGAGGGGCGACCACGGGCAGTTCGGCGTACGGATGAGAAGCGGTCACGTGCGAGGACGGACCGGCGACCACGGCGCTCGGGGCGGCCGAGGCGGAGACCCCGGCGACGCCTACGCCGGCGGCGAGGGTGGCGCCCAGCGCGGTGACCGAGAGCGCGGTGCGGCCGTGGGTGGCGAAGAGAGCGGGGAACGCGGGGGCGCGGTGACGGTGCAGCCGTTCCTGGCGGTGCCGGCCGGGTGAAGGGCGGTGCCGGCCGGGTGAAGACTGCCCCACGCGAGTTCCTCCGAGGTGACGTGACGGTTCCTGCCACGTACCTGTCGGCGGAGGGGGAGGAGCGTGAAGGCCCTCGGAAGAGTTCTACCGGACTGCAACCGGCCGGGTTTCAGCCGTACCGGGCCGGGTAGTGATCGATTAGCGGGAGAGGGTCTCAGGAAGCCGCTTCGGCGGCGGCCATGCCCGCGTACACCGATTCGATCTGAAGCTTGATGTCGACGCCGCGCTCCTTGAGGAAGACGATCGGGTCGACCGGGGTGCCCTTGACGTGGATCTCGAGGTGCAGGTGCGTCCCGTACGAGTATCCGGTGTTGCCGACCTCGCCGATGACCTGACCGGCCTTGACCTCGTCGCCCTTCTTCACCAGCAGGCGCCGGGAGTGGGCGTAGATCAGCTCGGTGCCGTCCTCCTGCTCGACGGTGATCGAGTAGCCGTAGCCGCCGTTGTAACCGGCGCTGGTGACCGTGCCGGCATGCACCGCCTTGTAGGGCGTGCCCTCGGCGGCGGCGAGGTCGATGCCGGCGTGCAGCTTGCCGAACCGGACGCCGTAGGCGGAGGTGAACTGGTAGTCGTCGAGGGGGAGGAGGTAGACGTCCTCCGCGGAGACCTCGGTCTCGGCGCTGACGTCTTCGGCGCCCTCGTCCCGGTTCTCGCTTCGTGAGGCGCGGTTCGCGTCGTCGGTGCGGCTGTCGAGCGCGTCGGCGGCGATCTGCGAACTCTTCAGGCTCTGCAGGACCTCGGGGCTGACGTCCTTCGCGTCCGGAAGGTTCGACGCGGCACCGAGAGCGACGACACCGGCGCCGACGAAAGCGGAAGTGACGACTGCGGCGTAACGGCTGCGGGGAGGGGTCGGCACGCGGCGGCGGCCGCGATAGCGATCGGGCTCAGACGACAAGCGCTGGCGCACGAACAACCCTCCGTAGAAGACAACTGCGGCGGCACCAACCCACCCGGGAACTGCGGTGAACGATGGTTTGCCGGGCCCTCGCTATGGGGTGAACCTGTGCGAGAGCCGTGGGCCACGGTAACGAAACGGCAGCCGGGTCACAAGTCGCAGCGCCATTTTCATGACAGTTCCTGGTCAGCATTGATCAAGGATTGTCCGAATTAGCTACCTTTCTGGGTTCCCCATATCGCGACCGTGGGTAATTGACAAACGGACGGAAAGTGATGTGACCTAAGAAACTATTTACTCGGTCACCCTGTCGCGGGGACGGCTACCCCAGCCTCCCCGCCTCGGGTTACCGTTCGTTCAGGTGACCGCGGTGGCAGCCGGTCCGAGGCGTCCGACACCGAGGTTGGAGAGCCCGAAGGGGTCAGCATGCAAGCACGGATCAGGGTCGTGGTGGCGAAGCCCGGCTTGGACGGGCACGACCGTGGCGCCAAGGTGGTGGCGCGGGCGTTGCGCGACGCCGGCATGGAGGTGGTCTACACGGGGCTGCACCAGACGCCGGAGCAGATCGTGGAGACCGCGATTCAGGAGGACGCCGACGCGATCGGCCTCTCGGTGCTTTCCGGGGCGCACATGACGCTATTCCGGAGAGTAATTGAGCTGTTGGCGGAGCGTGACGCCGCGGACATCGTCGTTTTCGGCGGCGGCATCATTCCGGAGGACGACATCAAGGAATTGGAATCACTCGGCGTAGCGAGGCTATTCACGCCGGGTGCGACCACCGCGTCCATCGTCGAATGGGTGCGCGCCAATGTGGCCACCCCGGTGGCCTGACGGCTGTTAAGAGAGACGTCTAGAAAGAGAAACGTCTACGCAAGGGGAGAGGCCGGACGCACCCCTCACACGTCCGGCCCCTCTATGCGCGATGCCCCGCCGCCACCCCTCGACCGACAGGGCATCGGCCGCTTTCCTTGCGGGCGCCTTAAGTCCAGCGCTCCGACATCACACTCAACGACGCCCTTCTCGGGCGGGTTACGTCGGGACGCGTGACTTTTTACGTTCACTCTCCCGTGTTCGCAGATCTTGAGCAGATCGATCTCCGGTGCCCTGTGGACGGCCTGTGGACAACCCCGTCGCGCATTCACTGCGTGCACACCTCGCACGATGGCCGCAACCGTCACGGAGCTGCCTTTTCGTCACTCCAGTGTGCGGTCTTGCACACCGCGCACCCGCGAGGTCACAGGGGACCAAACGGTCGCTAGTCTGCGGATGACGGCCCTCTGCAAATCCGTGGAAGGTCAGACGATCCTCACGCTGGCGGCGCTGCTGCGACGCGCCGCGCACACAGGTCGGGACGCAACGGTGCGGCTTGCCGGCGCTTGGCGTCGCGAGCGAAAGGAGACACGTGGACCTGTTCGAGTATCAGGGGCGCGACCTGTTCGAACGGCACGGGCTGCCCGTGCTGGGCGGCGGTGTCGCCGAGACCCCGCAGGAGGCCCGGGCGATCGCCGAGCGGCTCGGCGGCAAGGTCGTGGTCAAGGCCCAGGTGAAGGTCGGCGGCCGCGGCAAGGCCGGCGGCGTGAAGCTGGCCGACGGCGCGGACGAGGCCGAGGCCCGTGCGACCGACATCCTGGGCATGGACATCAAGGGCCACACGGTCCACAAGGTGATGCTGGCCGAGACGGCCGACATCAAGGAGGAGTACTACTTCTCCTACCTGCTGGACCGGGCCAACCGGACCTTCCTCTGCATCGCCAGCGTCGCCGGCGGCATGGAGATCGAGACGGTCGCCGAGACCGACCCGGACCGGGTCGCGAAGGTCGCCATCGACGCCAGCAAGGGCGTCGACGAGGCCAAGGCGCGGGAGATCGTCACCCTCGCCAAGTTCCCGGCCGACGTCGCCGACCAGGTCGTCGACATCGCCGTGAAGCTGTGGCAGGCGTTCGTCGCCGAGGACGCGCTCCTCGTCGAGGTCAACCCGCTCGCCAAGGTGGGCGACGGCCGGGTGCTGGCCCTGGACGCCAAGGTCACGCTGGACGAGAACGCCGGCTTCCGGCACCCCGACCACGAGGCGCTCGAGGACAAGTCCGCCGTCGACCCGATCGAGCAGGCGGCGAAGGCCAAGAACCTCAACTACGTCAAGCTCGACGGCGAGGTCGGCATCATCGGCAACGGCGCGGGCCTGGTCATGTCGACGCTGGACGTCGTCGCGTACGCCGGTGAGAAGCACGGCGACGTGAAGCCGGCCAACTTCCTCGACATCGGTGGTGGCGCGAGCGCCCAGGTGATGGCGAACGGCCTGGAGATCGTGCTCGGCGACCCCTCCGTGAAGTCCGTCTTCGTCAACGTGTTCGGCGGCATCACCGCCTGTGACGCGGTCGCCAACGGCATCATCCAGGCCCTGGCCCTGCTCGCCGAGCGCGGCGAGACCGTCACCAAGCCGCTCGTGGTCCGCCTCGACGGCAACAACGCCGAAGAGGGTCGTGCCATCCTCGACGGAGCGAACAACCCGCTGGTCGAGCGGGTGGACACGATGGACGGAGCGGCCGCTCGCGCCGCCGAGCTCGCGGCTGCGGGGAAGTGAACTAATGGCTATCTGGCTCACCAAGGACTCCAAGGTCATCGTCCAGGGCATCACCGGTGGTGAGGGCTCCAAGCACACCAAGCGGATGCTCGCCGCGGGCACCCAGGTAGTCGGCGGCGTGAACCCGCGCAAGGCCGGCACCACCGTCGACTTCGACGGCACCGAGCTCCCGGTCTTCGCGACCGTCGCCGAGGCGATCAAGGAGACCGGCGCGGACGTCTCGGTCATCTTCGTGCCGCCGGCGTTCACCAAGGCCGCGGTCGTCGAGGCGATCGACGCCGAGATCCCGCTCGCCATCGTGATCACCGAGGGCGTGCCGGTGCAGGACTCGGCGTCCTTCTGGTCGTACAACGTGGCGAAGGGCGAGAAGACCCGGATCATCGGGCCGAACTGCCCCGGCATCGCGTCGCCGGGCGCCTCGAACGCCGGCATCATCCCGGCCGACATCACCCCGCAGGGCCGGATCGGCCTGGTCAGCAAGAGCGGCACGCTGACCTACCAGCTCATGTACGAGCTGCGCGAGTTCGGCTTCTCCACCGCCGTCGGCATCGGTGGTGACCCGATCATCGGCACCACGCACATCGACGCGCTGAAGGCGTTCCAGGAGGACCCGGACACCGACGCGATCGTCATGATCGGCGAGATCGGCGGCGACGCCGAGGAGCGTGCGGCCGAGTTCATCAAGGCCAACGTCACCAAGCCGGTCGTCGGCTACATCGCCGGCTTCACCGCGCCGCCCGGGAAGACGATGGGCCACGCCGGCGCCATCATCTCCGGCTCGGCCGGTACCGCCGACGCCAAGAAGTCGGCCCTCGAGGCGGCCGGCGTCAAGGTCGGCAAGACGCCGAGCGAGACCGCCCGCCTCATGCGCGAGGTCATGAGCTGAAGCAGCAGACAGGGCGCGCCGCCGGACGGATCATCGTGATCCGATCGGCGGCGCGCCGCTGTTTCTGCATCGCCGGAAGCCCCGTGGCGTGACAAGGTAGGTCGCGATGCCCAGCACAACCGACCGGCCAGACGGCTCGGAGGACCCGTTCGCGGTCGCCGAGGCGCTGCAATCCGTCGTGCGGGACACCGAAGAGGTGCCGATCGGGGCGAGGGAAGACACCCCCGGCGCGGAGGAGAGCGAGCGGCGGGACACCGTCGTCGTCGACGATGAGCTTCTCGGGCGGCGGGACACGGTCCGGCTGCCGAGCCAGCGCCGCCCGCCGGAACCCTCGCGCCGGGCGCCGCTGCTGGTCGCGGCCGGGTTCGCGACGCTCTGGGCCGGGCTGCTGAGCTACCTGCCGATCGCCGCGGTGATCGGCCTGGCCCGCACGCTCGAGGGCTCCGGTGGCATCGGCGGGGCAGCGCACGCCGGTCTGGCCGGCTGGCTGCTCGGGCACGGCCTGCCGATCGGCACGTCGATCGGCCCGCTCGCCGTCACGCCGCTGCTGCTCACGCTGCTGATCGTCTGGCGGCTGAACCGGGCCGGCCTGCACGTCACGAGGGCGGTGGGTGCTCGGCGCAGCGGCTCGACGGCCAGGGCACTCGGGGTCGCAAGCTCCATCGGTCTCGCGTACGCCCTGGTGGGAGCGCTCGCAGCGGTCGCGGTCGATGGCCGCGGCACCCAGATCTCCGCCGGCCGGGCCGCGCTGCACTTCTTCGTCCTCGGCTTGGCCGGGGCGCTCATCGGCTCGCTGCGCGGCACCGACGCGATCAGCGCGCTCGCCCGGCGCACGCCGCCGGTGCTGCGGCACGGCATCCGGACCGGGCTGATGGCGGCGTTCCTGATCCTCGGCGCCGGTGCGGTCGCCGGAGGGCTCTCGGTGGCGCTCGGTGGCGGCCAGGCCGCCGAGATGATCGCGGCCTACCAGACCGGGGTGGCCGGTCAGGCCGGCATCACGCTGATCAGCATCGGGTACGCGGTGAACGCCTCGATCTGGGCGGCCGCCTACCTGCTCGGGCCGGGATTCGCGCTCGGCGTCGCCTCCAAGGTCAGCGTCACCGAGGTCTCGGTCGGCCCGCTGCCGACCCTGCCCCTGGTCGCCGGGTTGCCGGACGGTCCGATGGGCGCGGCCGGCACGGCGCTGCTGCTCCTGCCGGTGATCGCCGGTGGCGCGGCCGGCTGGCTGCTGACCCAGCGCCTGCGGCACGGCCACCCCGGCATGCGGCGGACCGGCCGCCGCAACACCGGCACTCCGGACGCGCCCGCGTGGTCGCTGCTGATCGGCGCCGCCGCGCTCGCCGGACCGGTCGCCGGCGTCATGCTCGGGCTGATGGCGCGGTTCTCCGGCGGATCGCTCGGCGACGGGCGGCTCGCCCAGATCGGGCCGGACGCCATGCAGGTGGCCATCGTCGGCGCGATCGTCGCCGGTGTCTCGGTGGTGGCCGGCGCGGCCGCGGCCCGGCTGTTCGGACCGCAGCGCGCCGCTCGCTGATCTAGCTGTTCTCGCGCAGCCAGACGTTGTAGTCGAAGTCGGACGGGATCGTCAGCGCCAGGATCAGGAAGGCGATGCTGAGCACCAGCCCGGCGACGCTGGTGGCGAGACCCGCGATCGCGATGCCACGGTTCGTGGCGAGGCCGGAATCCGCCTTCTTCTTGCCGAGATAGCTGAAGACCAGGCCGACGATGCTGAGCACCCCGGCGACCGGCCAGCAGCACGAGATGGGGATGGAGACGATTCCGAGGATCATGCCGGTGAGGCCGAACGCGTTCTGCGGCTGAGCCGGCGGTCCCGGCGGAGGTCCGTAGGCCGGAGGTGGATATGCCACTGCGCCTTCCCTTCCTTGGTGAGGGAAACCCTAATGAACCGACTCGATCTACGCTGCCCTGCAAGCGGCCGGTTGCCGCAGCGACGATAGGGTGCACAGGTGACTGACCCCGCGCCCGCCCGCCTGGTCGTCCTCATCTCCGGATCGGGCAGCAACCTGCAGGCTCTTCTCGAAGCGACAAAGGATCCGGCGTACGGCGCCCAGGTGGTCGCCGTCGGCGCGGACCGGGACGGCATCGCCGGTCTCGACCACGCCACCGCCGCCGGCATCCCGACGTTCGTGGACTCGGTGAAGAACTACCCGAGCCGCGACGACTGGGATGCCGCTCTGACCGCGCACGTCGCCGAGCACCGCCCGGACCTGGTCATCTCGGCCGGGTTCCTGAAGCTGGTCGGCAAGAACTTCCTGGACGCGTTCGGCGACCGGTACATCAACACGCACAACGCGCTGCTCCCCGCCTTCCCCGGGATCCACGGGCCGCGGGACGCGCTCGCGTACGGAGTGAAGATCGCCGGCGCGACGCTCTTCTTCGTCGACGCCGGTGTCGACACCGGGCCGATCATCGCCCAGGTCAGCGTCCCCGTGCTCGACGGCGACACGGAGGACTCGCTCACCGAGCGGATCAAGGTGGCCGAACGCTGCCAGCTGGTGGAGTACGTCGGCCGGCTGGTCCGGGAGGGCTGGACCATCGAGGACAGAAAGGTACGGATCCCGTGACCACAGCTTCTGACGAGGGGCGTCGTCCGATCAAGCGGGCGCTGCTGAGCGTCTGGTACAAGGACGGCATCGTCGAGCTGGCCCAGGCGCTGCACGCGGCCGGCGTGGAGATCGTGTCGACCGGCTCGACCGCGTCGACCGTCGAGAAGGCCGGCGTGCCGGTCACCCGGGTGGAGCAGATCACCGGCTTCCCCGAGATCCTGAGCGACCGGGTGAAGACCCTGCACCCGAAGGTGCACGGGGGTCTCCTCGCCGACATGCGGCTGGAGAGCCACGTCAGCGAGCTCGCCGAGCACGACATCAAGCCGTTCGACCTGCTGGTCAGCAACCTCTACCCGTTCACCGAGACCGTCGCGTCCGGTGCCGGCGAAGAGGAGTGCATCGCCAAGATCGACATCGGTGGGCCGGCGATGGTCCGCGCCGCTGCCAAGAACCATGCCTCCGTCGCCGTGGTGACGGCCGTCTCGTCGTACCCCCTGATCTCGGAGGCCCTGGCGAACGGCGGTTTCTCGCTGACGCAGCGCAAGCTGCTCGCCGCTCGCGCCTTCGCCGACATCGCCGAGTACGACGTGGCCGTGGCGAACTGGACCGCCTCCACATTGGCGCCCGAGGAGTGGCCCGCCTTCGCCGGGCTCGCCCTGCGTCGCTCGTCGGTGTTGCGCTACGGGGAGAACCCGCACCAGCAGGCCGCCCTCTACGTCGACGCCGAGGCGCCGGCCGGGCTCGCCCAGGCCGAGCAGCTGCACGGCAAGGAGATGTCCTACAACAACTACGTCGACGCGGACGCCGCCTGGCGCAGCGCGAACGACTTCACCGAACCGTGCGTCGCGATCATCAAGCACGCCAACCCGTGTGGCATCGCGGTCGGCGCCGACGTGGCCGAGGCGCACCGGAAGGCACACGCCTGCGACCCGGTGTCGGCGTTCGGTGGTGTCGTCGCGGTGAACGCCCCGGTGACCTCGGAACTCGCGCGGCAGCTCGGTGAGATCTTCACCGAGGTGATCGTGGCGCCGTCCTTCGAGCCGGAGGCGCTGGCGCTGTTCAAGGAGAAGAAGAACCTGCGCGTGCTCGTGGCGCCGGCCTGGAACCCGCCGCCCGCCGAGATCAAGCAGGTCGGCGGCGGTGTCCTCGTGCAGCTCGCCGACCGGATCGACGCCCCCGGCGACGACCCGGCGAACTGGACCCTGGCCTGCGGTTCCCCTGCCTCCCCCGACGTACTGGCCGACCTGGTCTTCGCGTGGCGGGCCATCCGCAGCGTCAAGAGCAACGCGATCCTGCTCGCCTCCGGCGGTGCCACCGTCGGCGTCGGCATGGGCCAGGTCAACCGGGTCGACTCGGCTCGGCTCGCCGTATCCCGGGCCGGTGCCGACCGCGCCGCCGGCAGTGTGGCGGCTTCGGACGCGTTCTTCCCGTTCCCGGACGGTCTCGAAGTGCTGATCGAAGCCGGTGTGAAGGCTGTGGTGCAGCCCGGTGGCTCGATCCGGGACAACCTGGTGATCGAGGCGGCGGAGAAGGCCGGCCTGACCGTCTACCTGACCGGGACGCGGCACTTCTACCACTGACGTTCGGCGCTTGGCCTACGGCTCACGAGGGTGTGCCGTAGGCCAAGCCCGTTTCCGGCGGTGTTCAGGTGTCTGGGCTGGTGCACCGGGGTGGGAGCTGCGGGTCCGGCCGTAATCCACCGGCAGGCGGCGCAAAGTCCGCCGATCACGGCAGCAGGTGGCCCGGCCCGTTGAGATCGTGCGCGAGAGGATCACGGCTGTGGACAGCCGTGATTACATTGACGATGATCCAACGGAGGGAGGTGTCCGCATGACGTTCGACCTGTACGTCTGGCACGAGCCGGCCCCGATCAGCGCCGACGCGGCCGAGGCGAAGGTGCGCGAGGGGCGGTTCCGGGCGCATCCCGCCGTGCCGGCCTTCCGGGACGATCTGCTGCGCCGGTTCCCGCCTCAGCAGGCGCCGGGCGTCTGGACCATGACGCCTGACACGTCCGATTCGGTGCTGGCGTTGTCGTGTGTCTGGTCGCGGGCCGGCGAGTTCGGCGACGCGGTCCGGACGCTCGCTGCCGAGCATGGGCTGGTCTGCTACGAGCCGGGCACCCACCTGCTCGACCCGAACGCCCCGGCCCAGTAAAGCCGCCATTCGGCTTGCCGAAGCGCCGGATCCTGGAATGGTGGAGGTGGACGGCCGGTTCCGGGGCCGCTCGGTGATCACTGACGGGCGGGCAGTACGCTCGTACTGCTAAGCGTGTGTTTCGGGAGAGGAGCGCCGGCCGATGGCGAAAATCAAGGTCAAGAACCCGGTCGTTGAGATCGACGGCGACGAGATGACCCGGATCATCTGGAAGCAGATCCGTGAGCAGCTGATCCTGCCGTACCTCGATGTGAACCTCGAGTATTACGACCTCTCGATCCAGTACCGCGACGAGACCGACGACCAGGTGACGATCGACTCGGCCAACGCGATCAAGCGGCACGGCGTCGGCGTCAAGTGCGCGACGATCACGCCGGACGAGGCTCGAGTAGAGGAGTTCGGCCTCAAGAAGATGTGGCGGTCGCCGAACGGCACGATCCGCAACATCCTCGGCGGCGTCGTCTTCCGCGAGCCGATCATCATGAGCAACGTGCCGCGTCTGGTCCCGAGCTGGACCAAGCCGATCATCATCGGCCGTCACGCGCACGGCGACCAGTACAAGGCGACCGACTTCGTCGCGCCGAAGGCCGGCAAGATGACCGTCACCTTCACCCCGGCCGACGGTTCCGAGCCGATGGAGTTCCTGGTCTCGGACTTCCCGGCCGGCGGCGTCGGCCTGGCGATGTACAACTACGACGAGTCGATCCGCGACTTCGCGCGCGCCTCGTTCCGGTACGGCCTGGCCCGCAACTACCCGGTCTACCTCTCCACCAAGAACACGATCCTGAAGGCGTACGACGGCCGTTTCAAGGACCTGTTCGCGGAGATCTTCGAGACCGAGTTCGCCGACCAGTTCAAGGCGGCCGGCCTCACCTACGAGCACCGGCTCATCGACGACATGGTCGCTGCCGCGCTGAAGTGGGAGGGCGGCTACGTCTGGGCCTGCAAGAACTACGACGGTGACGTGCAGTCCGACACCGTGGCCCAGGGCTTCGGCTCGCTCGGCCTGATGACCTCGGTCCTGATGACCCCGGACGGCCAGACCGTCGAGGCCGAGGCCGCGCACGGCACTGTCACCCGGCACTACCGGCAGTGGCAGAAGGGCGAGAAGACCTCGACCAACCCGATCGCCTCGATCTTCGCCTGGACCGGCGGCCTCAAGCACCGCGGCAAGCTGGACGGCACCCCCGAGGTGACCGAGTTCGCCGAGAAGCTGGAGCGGGTCTGCATCGAGACCGTCGAGGGCGGCCAGATGACCAAGGACCTCGCGCTGCTCATCGGCCGCGACGCCCCGTGGCTCTCCACCGACGAGTTCATGAACGCGCTCGACGAGAACCTGGCGCGCAAGCTCGCCGCGTAACGACAAGCACGAAGACAAGGCCCGCCGGCATCCGCCGGCGGGCCTTTCGGCCCTTAAGCGCCGCCACCCGCGAGAAGAAGGATGAGAGGAGACGAGAGGAGCGGATCGTGGACGCGATGATCGACCTGCTGGTGCGGGACGCGGAGAAGGCGCTGGCCGACTACGCGGACTTCACCCAGGAGCAGGTGGACCACATCGTCGGCAAGGCTTCGGTGGCGGCACTCGACAAGCACGGTGAGCTGGCGGCGCTGGCGGTCGAGGAAACCGGCCGGGGTGTGTTCGAGGACAAGGCCGTCAAGAACATCTTCGCCTGTGAGCACGTCACGAACAGCATGGCGGGGATGAAGACGGTCGGGGTGATCTACCGCGACGACGTCGACGGGATCACCGAGATCGCCGACCCGGTGGGCGTGGTCTGCGCGGTCACGCCGGTCACCAACCCGACCTCCACGACGATCTTCAAGGCGCTGCTGGCGCTGAAGACCCGCAATCCGATCGTCTTCGCCTTCCACCCGAACGCGCAGCGGTGCAGCGCTGAGGCGGCTCGTGTGGTCCGGGACGCGGCGGTGGCGGCCGGCGCTCCGGAGCAGTGCATCCAGTGGATCGAGCAGCCGTCGATCCAGGCGACCGCCGCGCTGATGAACCACCCCGGTGTAGCGACGATCCTGGCGACCGGTGGCAACGCGATGGTCCGGGCCGCGTACTCGACCGGCAAACCCGCGCTCGGCGTCGGTGCCGGCAATGTGCCCGCCTATGTCCACCCGAGCGCCGACGTGGTGCGGGCCGTGCACGACATCGTGCTGTCGAAGACCTTCGACAACGGCATGATCTGCGCCTCCGAGCAGGCCGTCGTCCTGGATCGAACGATCGCGGAGCAGGCGCTGAGAGAATTCAAGAGATTGCACGCGTACGTCGTGAGCCCCGAGGAGAAGACCCTCCTGCAGAACTACATCTTCCCGCCCGGCGGGGAGGGCACGGACTGCGTGGGCGAGAGTCTCAACGCCGCGGTCGTGGGGCAGTCGCCGGCGTGGATCGCCGAGCAGGCCGGGTTCACCGTGCCGCCCGGCACCTCGATCCTGCTGGCCGAGATCGCCGAGGTCGGCCCGGCCGAGCCTCTGAGCCGGGAGAAGCTGTGCCCGGTGCTGGCGCTGCTGATCGCGGACGACGAGGAACAGGGCATCCGGTACGCGGAACGGATGGTCGAGTTCCACGGCCTCGGCCACAGCGCTGTCGTGCACGGCCGGGACGCCGAGCTGGCCGAGCGGTTCGGCAAGCGGATGAAGGCGGTTCGGATCATCTGGAACGCGCCGGCGTCGCAGGGCGGTATCGGCGACATCTACAACGGGTTCCGGCCGTCGCTGACCCTCGGCTGCGGCAGCTACGGGCACACGTCGGTCTCCGACAACGTGTCCGCCCTCAACCTTCTCAACATCAAGCGGATCGGCCGCCGGACGAACAACATGCAGTGGTTCAAGGTGCCGGCGAAGATGTACTTCGAGCCGCACGCCATCAGGTACTTCCGGGACATGCCCGCCGTCGCCCGGGTCACCATCGTCACCGACCACACCATGACGAAGCTCGGCTACGTCGACCGGATCAGCAACGTGCTGCGGGAACGGCCGGACCCGGTGACCATCCAGGTGATCGACGGCGTCGAGCCGGAGCCGAGCATCGACACCGTCCAGCGCGGCGCCGCGTTGATGCGCTCGTTCCGGCCGGACACGATCATCGCACTGGGCGGTGGCTCGCCGATGGACGCCGCGAAGGTCATGTGGCTGCTCTACGAACACCCGGACATCGACTTCGGCGACATGAAGGAGAAGTTCTTCGACGTACGGAAAAGGGCCTTCAAATTCCCGGCCCTGGGAGCGCTGGCCCAGCTGGTGTGCGTGCCGACCACCTCCGGAACCGGCGCCGAGGTCACGCCGTTCGCGGTCATCACCGACGCCGTCACCGGCCAGAAGTATCCGCTCGCCGACTACGCACTCACCCCGAGCGTCGCGATCATCGACCCGCACCTGACGAAGGATCTGCCGCCGGTGGTGACCGCGGACTCGGGATTCGACGCGCTCACCCACGCGACCGAGGCGTACGTGTCGGTCTACGCGAGCGACTACACCGACGGGCTGGCGTTGCACGCGATCAAGCTGATCTTCGCGAACCTGGAGCAGGCGGTGCGGCACGGCGCCACCGACCCGGTCGCGCGGGAGAAGATGCACAACGCCGGGACGATCGCCGGCATGTCGTTCGGCAACGCGTTCCTCGGGATCGTGCACGCCATGGCGCACACCCTCGGCGCCACCTTCCACGTGGCGCACGGCCGGACCAACGCGATCCTGCTGCCGCACGTGATCAGGCACAACGGCACGGTGCCGGCGAAGCTGAACAGCTGGCCGAAGTACGAGCGGTACGTCGCACCGGAACGGTTCCAGGACATCGCACGGCACCTCGGGCTTCCGGCTGACACCCCGGAACAGGGCGTCGAGTCGTACGCCCGTGCCGTCGAACGTCTCCGGACGCCGTCGGGATCCCACCGTCGTTCCAGGCCGCCGGCGTGGACGAGCAGGAGTTCACCGAGGCGCTGCCGCAGCAGGCCATGAACGCCTACCTGGACCAGTGCGCGCCGGCGAATCCGCGGATGCCGATGCTGGCCGATCTCCGGCGGATCATGGAGAACGCGTACCACGGCCGAGTCGTGTGACCGGCGGCCACACGACTCGGCCCGGGCTCAGTGAACGTCGCGCAGCAGTTGCGCGGCGTTCTCCGGCACGATGTCGTTCACGAAGGCGCCCATCGCCGATTCGGAGCCGGCCAGGTACTTCAGCTTGTCGGCGGCCCGCCGGATGCTGAACAGCTGCAGGTGCAGATATCCCAGCTCGCGGCCCTCACCGACGACCGCCTGGTGCCACGCCGAGATGTACGGCATCGGCTTACCGAAGAGGCCGTCGAAGCGCTTCAATATGTCGAGGTAGAGCGGGCCGAACGCGTCCCGCTCCTGGTCCGAGAGCGCGGGCAGATCCGGGACCTGGCGGTGCGGGGCCAGATGAACCTCGAACGGCCATCGCGCGGCAGCCGGGACGTACGCGGTCCAATGCTCGTTCGCCGCCACCACCCGGACCTTCGCGGCCTGCTCGGCGGCGAGGACGTCGGCGTAGAGATTGCGGCCGCCGGTCTTCTCGGCGTGCCGGGCCGCCGCGCGCAGCATGGCGGCGGTCCGCGGGGTCACCGCCGGGTACGCGTAGATCTGCCCGTGCGGGTGGTGCAGCGTCACACCGATCTCGACGCCGCGGTTCTCGAACGGGAAGACCTGTGCGACACCGGGCATCTTGGAGATCTCGCTGGTCCGGTCGGCGAGCGCGTCGACGACGGTGCGGACCCGCGACGGCGGCAGCGCGCCGAACGAGCTGTTGTGGTCGCTGGTGAAGCAGACGACCTCGCAGCGGCCCCGGCCCGGCTTCACCGGCACCAGGTCGGTGAGCTGGGTGATCTCGTCCGGGACGATGCGGTCGCTGAACGACGGGAACTGGTTCTCGAAGACCGCGACGTCGTAGCTCGGCGCCGGGATCTCGCTGGCGAAGTGCTCGTTCGTCGGGCAGAGCGGGCAGGCGTCGGACGGCGGCAGGAAGGTGCGCGTGTTCCGGTGTGCCGCGATCGCGATCCACTCGTCGACGAGCGGGTCGTACCGGAGCTGGGAGGCCGGCGGGGGAGGCGGCAGGTGCCGGGTGTCCGCGTACGAGGAGCGCCCGCTGTCCGGGGTTTCGTCGTAATAGAACAGGTCCCGGCCGTCGGAGAGATGGACGGTCGAGCGGATCGGGGTCACTGGGGGTTCACCACCACGAGTTCAGGAACGGTTTCCGAGAGGAGGGCCTGCGCATCGGCGTCCAGTCCGGAGTCCGTGATCAGGACGTCCGCGCGGCTGAGGGGGACGATCGAGGAGATGCCGACGGTTCCCCACTTGGTGTGGTCGGCGAGGACGACGAGGCGCTCGGAGGCCTCGACCAGTGCCCGGTTCGCGTCGGCTTCCATGAGGTTCGGAGTGGTGTACCCGGCCCGCTCGCTCATCCCGTGCACACCGAGGAAGAGCAGGTCCAGGTGCAGCGACCCGATCGCGGCGACCGCGACCGGTCCGACCAGGGCGTCCGAGGGGGTGCGCGTGCCGCCGGTCAGCACGACGGTCTGGTCCGGACGGCCGCCGCGATAGAAGACGTCGGCGACCGGGATCGAGTTCGTCACCACGGTGAGCGCCGGGACGTCGACGAGACGCTGGGCGAGCTCGGCCGTGGTCGTACCAGCGGAAAGCGCGATCGCATCGCCTGGCGAAACCAGCGCGGCGGCCCGCATCGCGATCGACGTCTTCTCACCGCGCTGCCGGACCGACTTCGCGGCGAACCCGGGCTCGTGCGCCGAACCAGGGCTGACGGTGGTCGCTCCGCCGTGTACCTTCGCGAGCAACCCCCGGTCGGCGAGGGCCTCCAGGTCACGGCGGATGGTCATGTCGGAGACGCCGTACTCGGTGGCGAGCTCGCTGACACGGACACCACCGGTGGCACGCACCCGGTCGAGGATCGCCGCCTGACGCTGCTGTGCGAGCATCAGTTCAACCGCACTAATTCGAACACACTCGAACACTACATGGTGGTCGGGTCGGTTCGGAAGAGTGAGTTCAGATACCTCGGCCGCGTTTGTGCAGGGCGGACAGCACGTTCTCCACCTTCACCGCCCCGGTCATCGCCGCAAGAGCTATCGCGGTACGTGGCTCGCGCCAGTTCTGGCGCACCGCCTCCTTGCTGTACCGCCACGCCTGGCTACGATTCCCGGTCGCCGCCGACCAGCACGCCAACTGGCCGTAGACCCGGGCCGCCCCGGGACGGCAACCGCTGATCTCCGGGTGCCGCCGCATCATCCAGCGCAGCGAGCTGATCTTCGTGGCGTACTCGTAGGCGTAGTGCGAGGTCCGCCCCCAGAGAACCTGCACCAGCGGCTCGTCGAGGTGCACGATCGGTGCCCGGCGGGCCGCCCGCAGCAGCAGATCCCAGTCCTCGTTCTGGCTGCCCGGGGCGTCCTCGGCGACCAGGCCGACGGCGTCCTCGGCGAGCGCGTCCCGGCGGATCAGGAACGACGACGAATGCAGCATCGCCATCCGCGACCGGGCCAGGTCGTCCACCGTCACCCGGCTGCGACCGGCCAGCCGCGCTGTGGTCCGGCCCTCGTACTCCACCTCGATCGCGCAGGTCGCGAACTCGGCGTCCGGGTCGGCGAGCAGGGCCGCGACCTGCCGGCGCAGCTTGTCCGGCAGCCAGCGGTCGTCGTCGTCGCAGAACGCCACGAGCTCGGTGTCCAGGGCCAGCAGGCCGGTGTTGCGGGCGCCGGCCAGGCCGGAGGTGCGCCAGTTCGTCAGGACCAGGACCGGCACGCCGTCGGTGTTCGCCAGCAGATAGTCGGGCTCGGTCTGGTCGTAGACGACCACGATCCGGATGTCGCCGGGGTAGCGCTGCTCACGCACCGCGGCGATCGCGCGGCGCACCAGCTCCGGGCGGTTGCGGGTCGGGATGACGACCCCGACGGACGGCCAGTTCATGGTGCCTCCGATGCGACGTTGATCGGGTAGCCGTAGGCGCGCAGCATCGGTCCGCAGACGGCGCCGACGAGACGGCGCTGAGAGCTGGGCAGCGCGCGAACCCAGGCATCGTCGTGGCGAAGCGGGAGGCGGCCGACGGTGAACCGCATCGGATTGCCGGCGGCACTGTGCCCCACCTTGAGGTCCGCACTGTGCCCGCCCCCGGATACAGTTGTTTCGGGGAGCTTTGTCGGATCTTGGAGAGTCCCGGGGAGTCCTGCTGGATCTTGGAGATCTGCGCGCTCGGGTCGCAGGAAGTCCAGGTCCTCGGGGCGCAGCGGGACGCCGGCGAAATCGGCGAGGCGGATCAGGCCGGCGCGCGGGTCGGCGAGGAACTCCTCGTACCGGATCCGGCGTACCGGAACCCCGCGACGGGCGAGCAGGCCGAACGCGGCGTTGTGCGCGTTCCAGAGCAGCGCCGAACGGCCGGGGGAGTAGCGCGTCATCTCGTCGGCGCCGTCGGACTCCGGCCGGGTCACCTTCTTGGTCCACGAGTACGCGACCCCGCGCGCGTCCCGGACCACGTGCACCACTTTCAGATCGATGTCGTCGGCCCAGCGCAGCACGTGGGCCAGCGCGGAGTGCTTCGACGAGTCGATGACGACGTCGCTGCCGGAGATCTCGGCGGCCGCGGCGTAGACCCGGGAGTAGAAGGACGCGTACTCCCGGACCTCGGCGGTGGCAGTGGTGGCCGCTGCGAGCCGGGGGATGTGCCGGGTCCGCTCGACCGATTCGCGCAGATGGTGCACCCGGTCGACGTCGACGTTCGACCAGCCGCCGAACGCGCGGTCGCCGATCTTCGTCCAGAACGGGCAGGCGGAGAAGCGGTCGCCGCAGCCACACCGCTCGTCGTCACGGATGTCGCGCTGCCACAGGTGAACGACCTCGCCCAGAGCGCACATCCCGGGAAGTTCACCGAGCAGGCGTTCGACGAGCGTGGTTCCGCTTCGCCCCAATCCGCCCAAAAAAAGCACCTGTGCCACTTTGGCCTACCTTCGTTCGTTTCGCTCTGGTAACGAGTGAAGCAGGCAAAAGGAGGCGTTAGGTGTCTATCGAGGCTTTCGACCGCGTACACCTGGACGGCACCGGCATCGACCGGATCACCGAGGACGAGGTCGTGGCCGTGGTGCGGGACGCGCTCACGCGTGGGCAGGGCGGCCGCATCATCACGCCGAACGTCGACATCCTGCGCCGGGCCGCGGCCGACCCGCGCGTACGCCGCCACCTGGACGACGCCGACCTCATCGTCGCCGACGGCATGCCCCTGGTCTGGGCGAGCCGCCTCGGGGGCGCCCCGCTGCCGGAGAGGGTGGCCGGCAGCAGCCTGATCTGGTCGCTGTCCCGGGGCCTGGGGCGGGACGGCCGTTCCGTCTACGTGATCGGCGGCACCCCGGCAGGCGCCGACCGCCGGATCGGCGGCACCTCCGGTCGCGTCGCCGCGGGTGCTCCCTCACGTCCCTCCGAACCACGAACCGCGACCACCCGTGCTCCCGGCGCGGAGCGGGCGCCGGCCGGCCGGGTTTCGGGTGCGGAGCGTGGGGCGGCCACTCGGGCTTCGGGTGCGGAGCGGGCGCCGGCCGGCCGGGTTTCGGGAGCGGAGCGTGGGGCGGCCGCCCGGGTTTCGGGTGCGGAGCGAGCGGCGGCGCGGCTGGCGGCCGAGTCGCCGGGGTTGCGGATCGCGGGGGCGGTGAGTCCGGCGTTCGGTTTCGAGCGGAACGAGGCAGGCTACGCCAGGTTCCGTGCCGAGGTGATCGAGGCGGCGCCGGACCTGGTCTTCGTCGGCCTCGGCTTCCCCAAGCAAGAGATCGTCATCGATCGGCTGCGAGAACACCTCCCCTCCACCTGGTTCATCGGCTGCGGCGCCGCCGTGAACTTCGTCGCCGGTGACGTCCATCGAGCCCCCCGCTGGATGCAGCGCACCGGCCTCGAATGGGCCCACCGCCTGGGCGTCGAACCGCGCCGTCTGGCAGGTCGCTACCTACGCCACGACGCCCCTTACGCCCTCCGTCTCCTGGCCCGGGCCCCCCGCCGCCGCTCTTAAGCTCCCGACGGTCTGTGCGAGGCGGTGAACGCACGCGCACCGGTTGCGTGTGCGCTGGCGGCCCGTATGAGGGCGGTGAACGCACGCGCGCCGACTGCGTGTGCGCTGGCAGCCCGTATGGAGGGCGGTGAGCGCACGCGTGGCGGTTTGGTGTGCGCTGGTTGCCCGTGGGGCGGTGAGTGCACGCGACGCGTGGCTCGTGTGCGCTGGTCGCCCGTATGGGGGCGGTGAGCGCACGCGCGCCGACTGCGTGTGCGCTGGCAGTCCGTATGGGGGGCGGTGAGCGCACGCGTGGCGGTTTGGTGTGCGCTGGTTGCCCGTGGGGCGGTGAGTGCACGCGACGCGTGGCTCGTGTGCGCTGGCTGTCTGTGCGGGGCGGTGAGCGCACGCGCACCGGTTGCGTGTGCGCTGGCAGCCCTCATGAGGGCGGTGAGCGCACGCGACGCGTGGCTCGTGTGCGCTGGTTGCCCATGTGCGGCGGTGAGCGCACGCGACGCGCGGTTTGGTGTGCGCTGGTTGCCCGTGTGGGGCGGTGAGCGCACGCACAGGGGGCCCGCGCGCAGGGATGGCCGGTCGCGCACCGGGACGGCCGGGCTAGCCTCCCGCTCCTCGGGCAGAGCGGCCTCGGGGGAAGCCTCGGAAAGCCGCGCACCTCCGCCCGGCCCGGACCGCTGCCACGCCGATCGACGGTTGGGGCCACTGGGCCACCGCGTAGCCGTCCTGCCAGGGGAAGCGGCCGGACGGGTCGGGCCAGACCAGCTGGCAGAGGCGGACCCGGTCCTCGCCGTAGCGGTACATCGCCGAGCCGGGGAAGATCTCGTCGGTCGGGTCGCCGGCGACGACCAGCAGGTCATGATCGGACACCAGGCCGGTGACCCGCTGGCCGTGCTCCAGGCGGACGCCGTCCCACGCGATCCGGCCGGCCATCTCGTTGAGAAGCGAGCCGGTCACGTCGAGCGGAACCCCGGCGATCGCGACCTCGGCGAGGCCCATCTCGGTGAGGCCGACGGTGTAGCCGAACGGCACGGCGCCGGGTGGGTCGTCCTCGGTGGGCTCGACGTGGACGACCGTCCACCCGTATCTGCCGATCAGTCTGCTCTGCTCCTCGAAGAACTCGTCGAGGTCCATCGGTCGTACCCCCGCCCTGAAGTCCGGTCCGCGTACCGCACCATCTTGGAACAGGTGTACGACACTTTTTCACGGATTGAAGTACGGGTCCTTCACCATCGAGTGGAAGGCCTTGAACGCCGGGCCGTCGCCGGTGAGCTGGAAGTGCTGGTTCGGCTTGTTGCGTTCCGGGTTCGACTCGAAGTAGGCGACCGCCTTGATCTGCGGGTTCGCCTTGAAGGTCCGCTCGGCGTCGAGGAGCCAGGCCGCCCGAGCCTCGGAGCCCCACACCTTCGCCACCCCGAACTCGCCGATCACGATCGGTTTCGGACGCCGGGCCGCCCAGTCCAGGAACGGGCCCATCAGCTTGCCGATCGGCTGGAACTGGGCGCCCGCGTAGACGTCCACGCAGGTCCAGTCCACCTGATCGTCGCCGGGGTAGAAGTCCGGCGCCTCACCACGGATGAACCCTTCCGCCGTCGGGCACCACACCCACGAGACGTTGTCCGTACGCTCGGCCTTGAAGATCTTCCGAACGTATTTCCAGGCCTCGATGTAGTCGGCGCCCGACCACATGGTGGCGCGCAGGTTCGGCCGGTCCATCTCCCAGCGCATCCGCAGCATCACCGGCTTCTTGATCCGCCGGATCGCCCGCGCCTGCTTGCGGATCATCTTGTCGTGGTCGCCGGCCAGGATCGACCGGTTGTCCCCGGTCGCCCAACTGATCATCAGGTTGGCGTCCTGGTCCAGGAACTCCTTGTCGGAGGCGGTGCCCATCATCTGGTCGAAGCGGCGGTACGTGTTGATGAAGTCGAGCCGCCGGCCCAGGGACGCCTCGAGACCGCCGACCGCGGCGAGCCGGCCGACGTGGGTCAGCTCGTCCGGCTTGATCCAGGCGCCGACGTACGCGCCTTCGCCGGGTGCCGAGAACGGGCCGGCCTCGAACGGCCCCGGGTTGACCGCCACCGCGCGAGGCGCGCTGGTCAGGTCCGGTGCTGGCGGCGGCGAGGGGTCACGACGGTCTTTCGTACAGCCGGCCAGCACCAGGGCTAGCGCGACCACCGCGACGGCTGCCCTACGCATGGACCCGCCGCGCGGTGTAGAGCACGTTCACGGCGTACCCGTCGGTGCCGGGGAACCGCCGCGCCGCCGCGTCCGCGACCCGGGCCAGCCTGCTGTCGTGCAGCGACGGGGTCAGCATGGAGAAGCCGCGGCGCTCGACGATCTCGAAGCCGTGCCGGTTGAGCAGCCGTTCCACCTGTTCGTGGGAGAGTTCGGCGAACCAGCGTTCGCCGTCGTGCCGCCGGGCGCGCAGGTGCCGCAGCGAGCCGGAGTTGCCGTGGTTCTCCACGACGAGCAGGCCGGATCCGCGGTGCGGCAGGGCCTTGGCCGCGAAGGCGAGAGCGCGATCCCGTACGCCGTCGTTGACGTTGAGCAGCAACCGGAAGATGGTGACCAGCGCCGGGAATCCGGCCGGGACCGGCGCCGGCACCGGGCCGTCGATCGGCACCTGATGCCAGTACGCCCGCGATCCGACGTCGGCGGCCTTCGCCATCATCTCGCCGGACGTGTCGTACCCGTGCGCCTCCCGGACCAGGCCGTGCAGCGCCCGGATGGCCCGTCCGGTGCCGCAGGCGAAGTCGTGCTGCACCGGCGGGTGTTCGGGGAACTCGCGGCGTACGAGGGTCCGCAGATAGCTGCGCTGCCGCTCGTTGATCCGGGACGCGTAGCTGTCCGGGGCGTAGGTGACGTTCTCGTACTTCTCGACCGCGTCGGTGTCCCGGAACACCTCGGTGTACTCGCTGGTCAACTCTCCTCCAATTGAGTTCGTCGTCGGGCGAAGGCGGCCAGCCCCAGCTCACGGCGGAGCAGCCAGGCGCCCGCGAAGTAGGCCGGCACGGCAGTCGTCAGCGCCGGCAGGAGACCGGTCAGCGGGGTGGCCGCCGCCGGGAGCACGCCGAAGCAGCCGAGAGACAGCAGCGCGGCGGCCCGGGTGCCGGTGCCGAAGGGGTGCAGCCGAGCGCTGCGGTGGACCTGGGCGAGCGGCAGCAGGTTGTTCACGACCATCGCGCAGGCCAGGCCGGTGGCCGCGCCGAGCGCTCCCCAGCGGGGGATCAGGAGCAGGTCCAGGCCGATCATCACGACCAGGGCGGCGAGCACGTTCCCGAGGTTCATCGAGGTACGGCCGGCCATCGCGAGCACCATGTCGACCATCCCGCAGCCGGTCGCCACGAGCATCGCGCCGGCCAGCACCAGCACCACCGGGCGGCCGGCCGCGTACTGCTCGCCGAAGAGCCGCAGGTACCAGGGCGCGCACGCGATCACGAGCAGGCAGATCGGCCAGGTGACCAGCACGAGCCAGCCGGTCGCGGTCTGGTAGAGCCGGTTCGCTGCCGCCTTGTCGCCGGTGCTGAGCGCCTCGGCGAGCCGCGGCTGCACCGACTGGGACAGACCTTGGTTAGCGAACTGGATCAGCACCACGAACCGGCCGGCGACCGCGTAGATCGCCGCCGGCGCGAGTCCGCCGAGAGCCGCCACCAGCAGCACGTCGACCCGCTGCAACGCGAGCTGGGCGACCGCGGCGACCGCGCGCGGACCCGTGAAGATCCAGAAATCGCGGCGCAGGCTCCTGCGTTCCTCACGCCGGGGGGTCACACCGGCTGGGCGATTGCTCCGGTACGCGCGCCGCGCGGCCCACCCCGCGAGGATCGCCACCGGCAGATACGGCGAGGCCCAGGCCAGCGCGAAGACCGGCAGCGACGCGGTGACCCACAGGGTGGCGACCCCGGCCGCGATCACGGCGAGCAGCTGCAGGCCGCTGCGCAGCACCCGGTCCAGCAGCACGGTCGGGCGCATCACCCGGTAACCGCGGGTGACGGTCAGCAGCACGTCGGTGAGCGCCTGCAGGGGCAGGAAGACCGCGAGGACGCGCAGTCCGGCGGCGTGCCCGGCGACCACGTGCGGTGACTCGGCGGCGGTGAGGCGGGCGATCGCCGGCGCGGCGAACCACATCGCCACGGCGAGGAGCAGCGAGAACACGGCCACCGGCGGGATACCGGCCCGCAGGCAGGCGCCGAGCAGATGGCTGCGGCCGGTCGCGCGCAGCCGGGCCGGCCAGTAGACCAGGCCGGTGTTGGTGCCCAGCTTCGCCAGGCCGCCGGCCAGCACGAACGCGGCCGTCGCGGCGAAGAACGCGCCGGCCTGCTCGGGGCCGAGGGTCCGCGCGACGATCCAGGTGACCACCACGCCGGTGCCGCCGGCCAGCGCCGAGCCGGCCATGTTGGCGAGCCCGCCCCGAGCCGCGCCCCGGGCCGCGCGATCGGGTTCGAGGGGTGGCGCGACCGTCACGCGCGGCGCCACATCGGGGTGTGCCCCAGCCAGCCGGCCAGCGCCTCGTCGTGCGACTGGTAGTACGCGCTCAGCTCCCGGCGCAGACCGGGGTCCATGTCGGCCTGCCGGGGACGGGCGTTGTGCTGCTCGAAAGGAGGCCGTTCCAGGTCGGTGGGGAGGCCGAGGAAGGCGCACACCTCGTCGTAGACCGGCCCCGGGTCGGTGAAGAATCGCTCGCTCTCCACCACGTGGATCCGCTCCCGGCCGACGTGCTGGGCCATCACGCTCAGGTAGCGCGCGTACTCGCCGCGGGCCCGGTACGCGTGGTGCTGGTGCGCGAAGCTGTAGTAGCTCGGGTCGATCGCGAGCCGCTCCTCCTGACGGTGCAGCCGGGCCGGCTCCAGGGCCAGGGCGGCGCCGAAGTCGCGTTCCGGCTCGAAGGCCCGGGCCACCTCGTGGTGGTGCTGCGAGTAGGCGCGTTCCACCGGGTCACGGACCAGCACGATGAGCCGGGCGTAGGGCAGGTCACGGGCGATCCGGGCGGCGGCCTGCGGGTGGTACATGTAATAGGGGCTGGACTCGAACGTGCGGGCCGGTACCCCGTACCTCTCCGCGATCTTCTCGGCGCTGCGCAGCAGCGGGAAATGCGCGCGATACCAGTCGAGCCCCCGGTGATACGCGGTGTCGAAGTAGTGCACGCCCTTGTGCAGCACGGCCTTGAGCACCACGGGATGCGCGGCCAGCGCCCGGTAAAGGGATGTGGTGCCGCACCGCTGACCGCCGCAGATCAGGAACGACGGCAGCATCCGGTTCTCGGCGGTGAGCCGTCCGTACGATCGGGAGCCCAGGTGCACGACCCGCTTCACCGGCGCGGGCAGATTGCGGACGTCCATTGTCTCTAGAGCTCCTCTACGCGGCGGATCAGCACCGGAAGCAGCCACGTGCCGAGCACGCCGAGCCTCGCCCCGGCCTCCGCCTGCCGGTCGGTCAGGTAACGCACGGCCAGGTCGACGAGGTAGAGCAGCGCTGTGATCTCCCGGGACACCGGCGCCACGCCGAACGGGGCCAGCAGTTCGTCGCTGCGCCGCACCGTCGCCTCGACCGCGGCCCGGGCGTCCCCGGTGGACTGGATGCGCCGCTGCAACTCGTGATGCACGGCGTCGAAACCGAGCGGCACACCGGTGGCGAACCGTTCCCAGTCCCACACCAGCAGCGTGTTCTCCAGGTTCGCCATGTTCCAGGGCGCCCAGTCGCCGTGCCACGCGCCGTAGCGCAGCGTGGTGTCGCCGGAGTGCGCGGCCAGCACGCCGACCGCCGCCGAGAGAGCCGCGCCCTCCGGTCGATCGGCCACCGCGGCGAGCCGTTCCTGCAGCTCACGCCAGTACGAGCTACCGGTCAGCGCCCCGGACGTGTAACCCTGGCAGCCGGCCACGTCGAGCATCGCCGCGGTCAGGCGTTTCGGGTTGAGCGGCGCCCGGGGCAGCCAGACCGGCAGCGCCGACTGGATGAGGACCTGCAGGTCACGCCACTTCCCGGCGTGCAGCAGCCGGGGGACGGCCAGCTTCGTGAGCCGGCTGTCGTTCAGTGTGGTGAGGGCCGCGGTCTCCGCCCGGACCAGCCGCCGGGTCAGCGTGCCGGTGCCGAGCTTGCCGAACGCGAACGTCTCACCCTCGGCGCTGAGCAGCTGCAACACGGGTTTGCGGTTGGCGCGGGCCGGGCCGATGTGGACGCTCACCGCCAGGTCGCGGCGCAGCGCGTCGCTCAGGTACCCGTCGATCCCGGCCGAGGACGGTCCGGTCACCCGGATCCGGTCCCGGAAGAGCAGCCCCGAGGTGCGGGTGTGGACAGCGGCCACCACGGCGTCGCGCTTGAGCCGGGCCAGCCGGGACTGGGGTTCGGCGTAGCGGCGGACGGCGGCGGCCGCGACCGCCGGATTCAGCGTCGGCACCAGCAGGCGAGGACGGCGGGCATTCGGTACGACCAGGTACTCGGTGATGACCGGACCCGCACCACCGGCGGTGTCACACGGCGGCGGGTAGAGCAGACCGAGGACCTCGTTCAAATACTGGGTACGCAGGGCCGCGTCGTCGGCGGTCAGCTCCGCCGGGGCGGTCTTCACTGGGCTCATCTGTCAATCCCCTCGATCCATTGGCGCCAGAGCAGCGCGTAGGCCAGAACCATGAAGGCCAGAGGGGTGACCAGGGAGTTGTACCAGAGCATCGCCGAGAACGAGGTGACGATCGCGCCGCTCGCGGCCACCCCGATCGGGCTCCGGTCGCGGCGGAACCGCCACAGCCCGTACCCGAAGAAACCGAGATATCCGGCCGTGCCGGCCGCGCCGTGCGCGTAGAGCAGCTGCCACAGCTGCCCGTTGCCGCCGACCGTGAAGTTGCCGCAGCGCTCGCACCCGGCGCTCTCGCCCACGGTGATCGAGTTGCGGCCGCCGAGGGTGTTCCGGGTGCCGCCGTACCCGATCACCGGGGACTCGGCGAAGCCGTCCAGGGCCTTCTCGATGAGGAACGACCGGACGCCGTTCGACTTGCCGTTGTCGAGCCGGGCCTGCACGGTGTCACCGAGCGGGGTGGCGACCATCGCGGCCCAGAGCGCGCCGCCGGCCACCAGCACGGCGCCGATGATCCAGAGCTTGCCGGCCAGCACGTACCGGGCCGCGACGTAGGCCACGAGAACGCCGACGCCGATCCAGAGACCCCGGTTCAGCGAGGCCACCGCCGGGACGATCGAGATCGCCACGCAGGCCAGGGCGAGCGTCTTCTTACCGGCGCTGCGGCTCGCCCACGCCGCGACCAGCAGGAAGCCGATCAGCAGGCAGTAGTTGTTGCCCCAGGTGTTCGTGTATCCCCACGGCGCGGCCGGCCGCGGTTTCTCCCCGCCGACCAGGTCCATGATCTGAGCGGCGTACGGGTGGACCAGCGACCGTACGAATCCCTTGTTCCGCACGCCGGACGGGAGCAGCCACTCGACCGGCGAGGTGAACTCGAAGTTCCCGGCCACCATCCCGAGCAGCCCGCCCGCCACGGTCAGCACGAACATGCCGCCGAGCAGCCGCACCAGCCGGCGGCGGGACAACTCCGCCTCGGTCAGGTTGCCGGCGTAGATCAGCAGGACGGTCAGCGACCCGTACATGGAGAGCTTGTAGACGACGGCCGGGAGCCGGGCGCTCGCCCGTTCCACCACCGTGCCGGTCGGGTCCGCGCCCAGCGCCGCGATGCTCACCACCGCGGCCAGCAGGAAGACCGCCCACCAGGCGACGCCCGGCGGCAGGCGCAGCGGCCGGCCCGCCGCGCGGCGCCGGATCAGCAGGAACAGCATCGGCGCGGCCATCATCGGGAAGATCAGCACGCCCAGGCCGAGCGCCCACCAGAGTGGATAGAGCAGCAGGATCCCGGCCACCGGCCAGGACGGCAGGGAGCGGTTCTTGACGCCGCGGTGTGCCGGACCGGCGACCGGAATCGCCGGGGCGACCGCGGTCATTTGTCGTCGCCGTCGCTGGTGATCTTTTCGATGAGGGCTGTCTCGTCGGTCATGCCCTCGGCCGGGCGCTGCCGCGGCGAACCGGCGAACTGGAACTGCTGGGTGTGCTCCTCGGCGACCGGCGGCGGCAGGGTCACGGCCGGCGCCACGATGTCGCCCGGCTTCATCGGGGCGAGCTTCGGCATCACCACCGCGCCGAGCAGCCGGGTGCCGACCCGCTGCAGTTGCTCGGTCGCGTCGAGCAGGGCGGGACGGCGGGACCGGCGCAGCTCGACCGCGAGGATCGCCGCGTCGGCGAGGCTGGCGAGCGACTGCGCGTCGGCGCTGCTGCTGGTCGAGGGCGCTTCGATCACGACGTACCCGGTCTGCTGCCGGAGTGCCGCGAGGGTGTCCTTGAGCCGCTGCGACTGCATCAGGCCGGCCGCCGTGGCGGCGCCACCCGTGGTGATCACCCGCAGCGACGGGATCCGCGGGGTGCGCTGCAGCGTCCGGACCAGCGAGATCCGGCCGGCCAGCAGGTCGGAGAGGCCCGGCGTCGCGGCGACGCCCAGCATCCGGGCCAGCGGCGCGGCGTCCACCACGCTGTCCGGCAGGTGCGCCCCGATCAGGATGACGTCGCTTCCGGTCCGGGCCAGCGCCGCGGCCAGGTTCGCGGCGACCAGGGTGCTCGCCGATCCGCGGCTGGTGCCGGTCACCACGATGATCTGGTCGCCCTCGTGCAGGCTGGCCAGGACCTCGTTGCGGAGCCGGTTGAAGACACGGCCGCCCGGCCCGTACGGCTGGACCACGTCGTCGAAGTGCGGCGTGCTCCGCTCGTCGAGCGCCGCCAGCACCGGCACCCGGCCCCGGTCGCGCACGTCGGCTGCGGTGACCAGCCGCCTGTCGAAGCGCTCCCGCAGGTAGGCGAGGCAGAGCCCGAGGAGCAGCCCGATCATGCCGCCGGTGCCCACGTTGAGCAGGGTGTTCGGGCTGGTCGGGAACTCCGGCAGGCGGGCGTCGCTGATGATGCTGCCGCCGCCGACCATCGTGGTGGTCAGCTCGTTGAGCCGGCCGGTCAGCGAGTTCAGCTGGTTCTGCGAGTTGTTCCGCAGGCTCTGCAGGTTGCTCTCGTTGGAGCTGCCCGGCACGGCGACAGCCAGCTTCGCGTTGATCCCGGTGAGCGCGCCGGTCAGCTGCTTGACCTTGAGGTTCAGCGAGCGGATCTGCTTGTCCAGCTGCGCCCGGGCGGTCTCCTCACGGTTGCGCAGGTACGCCTCGGCGAACGCGTGCGACCCGTACTGCGCCGCCGCGGGCTTGTCCGCCCGGAACGTGATGACCAGGACCGTGGTGTTCGCCGGGACCTGGACCGAGACCGACTTCGCCAGCTCGATCGGGGACAGGCCGGACCGCAGCAGCGCGGCCGCCTTGACCGCGACCGCCCCGGAGCCGACCAGCTGGGCCTCGGTGTCGAGGTTGACCGCACCCTTCGTACGGCCACCCTGGGCGTTGGTGTCCTGATCGACGGATTGGACCAGCACCGAGGTGGACGACTCGTACACCTTCGGCATGGCCTGCGTCAGGGCGGCGCCCCCACCCAGCCCCGCTGCCGTGGCCACCAGGGCGATCCACCAGTGCCGGCGGAATGCTCCCAGGTAGTGCGAGACGTCGGCGGACGCAGGACGAGACGCTTCCATCAGAGTTCGGCGGCCCTTCCGGGTATAGGAGTGTTTCGGGCGTTTCGCCCCTGAGGGCTAACGTCACACTCCCGCCGCGAGTGATGGGTTACGTCAGTTTGGGCTCCACCCAGCCGTTCTCCACGAGATATGCGAGGACCACCTCGACCGCCTCCGGGACGGTCATCGTGGTGGTGTCGATGGTCAGCTCGGCGTTCGACGGCGCCTCGTACGGGTCGTCGATGCCGGTCATGCCACGCAGCTGACCGGCCCGGGCCCGCGCGTACAGGCCCTTGCGGTCCCGCTGCTCGCAGACCTCGAGCGGAGTGGCCACGTGCACCAGGATGAACCCGGCCCCCGCCTCGGCGGCCATCCGCCGGGCCGCCGCGCGAGCCGCTTCGTAGGGTGCGATCGGGCAGGCCACGGCCATGCCCCGGTGCCGGCCCACCTCGGCCGCGACCCAGCCGATCCGGCGAACGTTCGCGTCCCGGTCGGCCTTGCTGAAGCCGAGCCCAGCGGTCAGCTCACGGCGCACCACGTCGCCGTCGAGCAGCGTGATGGTCCGCTCGCCGTTCTCCCGCATGGCGTCGGCCAGGTTGCGGGCGATCGTCGACTTGCCGGAGCCGGAGAGGCCGGTGAAGAAGACCACGAGGCCGCGGTGCCGGCGCGGAGGGCGGACCCGGGCCAGCTCCTTCGCCACCGCCGGCGGGGTGTGCCACTCGGGCAGCGGGAAACCGCGGTCCAGCAGATCGTCGATCTCGGCGGGGCTCATCGCGAGGCGGCGGTTGCGCGGCGGGATGTCGTCCCGCCAGCGCCACTGGCCGTCCCGGTTGTCGTAGGCCAGCTCGCGCGGCACCAGCACCCGCACCCCGGCGCCGGACAGGGTGTGCTCGGTGGAGAGCACGTGCGTGACGCCGTAGGCCTGGGCCACCCGGGCGCGCAGCAACGCGTCGCGCATCTCGTCGCCGCGGGTCAGCACCGGCACCGCCACGATGGTGGCCGGGGGCATCCGGTCACGGGCCGCGAAGATCGAGCGGACCAGCGACTCCGGCGGCAGCCCGTCCGGCCCGGGACCGCTCACCGGGATGAGGATCAGCAGGTGGGCGGCGAGCGTACGGGCCGCGTGCGCGATCTGCGCGAGCTGCGGCCGGTGCAGCGGCCGGTCGGCGACCACACCGAGCACCCGGCCCGGTGGCAGCAGTGCGGTGACCTCCTCGGGGGTACGCCGCAGACGCTGGAACGGGCCGTGCCCGCCGTCGCCCATCCGGCGCACCGGCCCGCCGATGCCGAACCGGTTGACCCCGGTCTGCCAGACGTCGGCCACCTCGATCGCGGCGACCGGCGCGCCCTCCGGGTCGGTCAGCACGACGGTGCGTCGGCGGGGGTCGTGCGGGTCGAGGGTCTGCGCCAGCTCGCCGGGGATCTCGCAGGTGACCGGGACCGGCCACGGAGTGCCGTCGGCGAGGCGGCCGGTGCGGGACAGCGTTGCCAGATCGGCGCGGCCCAGGAAACCGGTCAGCGGGGCGTACGCCCCGGAGAGCAGCAGTTCCAGGTCCGCCAACTCGTACGGGCGCGGCGTGAAGGACGGGGCATCCCGCAGCACGTCTTCGGGTAGTACCGAACCATTCACCTTCGCATCCCCCAACAGCCGACTTGGGGGACAGTTTCGCAGCCTCGATCGAGCGGGTCGAGATGGGCTCTCGCTCTTTACGGATCTTCTTAGTGGGGGGAGGGGTGTGGGCATAGCAAAACGACTTAAGGCCAATTTCGGTTTATTTCGCGTCATTTCTGGACAAGCTGCTGCGATCGTTTGATACTGCCTGTTTGTGAGACAGAACCCCACCCGGCTGTTCCGCATGACAGCGCTGACCACGGCTTTCGTCATGTCGGTGACGGTCACCCTCTCGTGGGCGTGGACCGGCGGCCTCGATCAGCTCGGGCTCAGGGACGACCCGCCCGGCGATCCGATCGTCAGCGCGCCGGCCGGCGACCTGCCGCTGCCCGACCGGCTCGCGCCGTTGACCGGCCCGACCGGGGTGCCGTTCCCCGGCCCTGCCGCGGGCCCTGCCGCCGGTTCGGATGCGGGCCCGGACACGGGAGCACCGCCGGTGCTGCGTGGTCTCGACACCCAGCTGCTCGGCGGGACGCAGGCCAGGAACGTGCCGGCGGCCGCGGATCGGGTGGAGCGGCGGCGGTGCCGTACCGGGGCGAGGCTCGTACCCACCTGCGGTGTGCTCTGGGGTGTGGCGCCGGGCGCGAAGACCGAGTCGCGGGGGCTGCAGGCGCTGCGTGAGTTCGAGCGGAAGACCGGGCGGCACCAGGCGGTGTTCCACGCCTACCACCGGGGGACACGGCAGGTCTTCCCGACCGAGCAGGAGATCGCCATCTCCCGTGAACCGGGTTGGACGAGGATCCTGCTCCTGAACTGGAAACCCGAGACCACGACGTGGGCGCGCATCGCACGGGGCGACCGGCGTACCGATGCGTTTCTCGATCGTCTTGCGGCGCATCTGCGGAAGAATTACCGGGAGAGGTTCTTCTTCGCGATCCACCACGAAGCCGAGGACCAGGTACGGGAGAGGCCCGGCTCCGGCTACACCGCCCGGGACTACGCCGCGATGTTCCGGCACGTGGTGAATCGTCTGCGGGCCCGCGGCGCCACCAACGTCGTGACCGTCCTCATCCACATGGCGTACGTCCCGCACACCACCAAGAGCTGGTTCACCCAGATGTACCCGGGCGACGACGTGGTCGACTGGATCGGGTTCGACACCTACTCCTACAGCGACCCCGGTTACGGGCACGGTGGCCTGGACGAGCTGCTCAACCGGCGGTCGGCGAGCAAACCGGGCTGGCCGGGCTTCTACAACTGGGTCCGGGCGAAGCATCCGGGCAAGCCGGTGATGGTCGCCGAGTGGGGCGTCTGGTTCTCCAAGCGCAACCCCGGGCACATGGCTCGCTTCTACCGCGAGGTCGGCCGCGACATCACCCGCTACCCGGGGATCAAGGCGATGGTCCACTTCGAGACGCCGTCGAACCACAAGGGGCAGGATTCGTCGGTGGACAGCACCCCGGCGGCGCTGCGCGAGTACCGCCGGCTGGGCAGCCTGCCGGTGTTCCAGGTCGCGGTCGGATGACTTCCGCTTTGCTGTGAGGAGGCTGAGAGACCCTGAGAACCCCTCAGGGTTGATTCCGGATCCCGTGGGGTGCGGTGCCTTTCTAGGCTGAGGCCGTGACCATCATCGCTACCGAGGCGCTTACGAAGACGTACGGGGGCGGGGTGACTGCCCTCGCCGACCTGACCGTCGCCGTCGATGCCGGAGTCATCGGCCTCGTCGGTGCGAACGGCGCCGGCAAGAGCACCTTCATCAAAATCATGCTGGGGCTGATCGCTCCCAGCTCGGGCTCGGTCCGCGTCTTCGACCTCGACCCGGTCACTCAGACCGACCGGGTCCGGGCGCGGGTCGGATACATGCCGGAGAACGACTGCCTCCCGCAGGACGTCTCCGCCGCCGAGTTCGTCACCCACCTGGGGCGGATGAGCGGGCTGCCACGCACCGCCGCCCGCGAGCGCGCCTCCGAGGCGCTGCGACACGTCGGTCTCTACGAGGAGCGTTACCGCCAGATCGGCGGCTACTCGACCGGCATGAAGCAGCGGGTCAAGCTGGCGCAGGCGCTGGTGCACGACCCCGACCTGCTGCTGCTCGACGAGCCGACGAACGGCCTCGACCCGGCCGGCCGGGACGCCATGCTGGCGCTCGTGCACCGCATCGGCACCGAGTTCGGCATCTCCGTCGTGGTCTGCTCCCACCTGCTCGGCGAGGTCGAGCGGATCTGTGACTCGCTCATCGCCATCGAGGGCGGCCGGCTGCTGCGCGCCGACCGGATCTCCAGCATGACCGCGGCGTCCGACGTTCTCGCGGTCGAGGTCAGCGAGGGTACGGAGGAGCTCGCGGCAGCCCTGTCCGCCAAGGGCATGACGGTGACCAGGGACGGGCGGATGCTGCTCGTGCCGCTGGAGTCGGATTCGTCCTACGACGAGATCCTGCGTGCCGTCGCCGAGCTCGACCTCTCCCTGCACCGCCTGGACCAGCGCCGGCACCGCGTCGCCGAGCTCTTCACCGCGAAGGAGACCGCCGATGTCTGAGGCCGGCGTCATCCATGACATTGGTTATCAGCGATACGAAGGCGAGCGCCTGGGCCGCTCCGCCGCGATCCGCGCCCTCTACGTGCACGGCCTGCGCGCCTCGTTCGGCTTCGGCCGCTCGGCCAAGGCCAAGATCTTCCCCTGGCTGGTGGCGGGCATCCTGCTGCTGGTCGCGGTGATCCTGGCGGCCGTCCGGTCCCAGCTCAACCAGGTCATCTTCACGTACGTGCAGTTCGACGACCAGATGGCCTGGCTGATCATCTTCTTCGTCGCGATCCTCGGGCCGGAGCTGATGTCCCGGGACATCAGCTCGAACACGCTCCCGCTGTACTTCAGCCGCCCGCTGCGCGCCGCCGACTATGTGTTCGCCAAGTACGCGGCGATGGTCAGCGCGGTCTGGCTGCTGCTCGGCGTACCGCAGCTGATCATGTTCCTCGGCGCCGCGTTCACCACGAAGTCCGGCGCGAAGGGCGTGTGGAACGAGTTCCTCGACCTGGTGCCCGGCTGGGGTTACAGCCTGCTCTGGGCGCTGCTCTTCGCCGGCATCGGCCTGCTGATCGCGTCGTTCACCGGCAAGCGTGCCTTCGCGGCCGGCGGCATCGTCGCCGTCTTCCTGCTGACCACGCCGGTCGTCGGGGTGATGAGCATCCTGCCGTCCAGCACCGCCAACCACCTGGCCGGCCTGGTCAGCCCGATGTCCCTGATCGCCGGCGTCGGCGAGTGGCTGTCGAACGAGCCGGAGAGCCAGATGGGCCTCGACATCGGCCGCTTCGGCCCGGTCTACGGCATCACGGCGGTCTGCGTGATCACCGTCTGCCTCCTGCTGCTGCTCGCCCGTTACCGGAAGGTGGCGTCGCTGTGACGACCGAGACCATCCCCGCCGAGACCGGCGCCCGCACCGACGTGGTCGAGCTGACGAACGTGACCCGGTGGTACGGCAACGTCGTCGCCGTCAACGACATCAGCATGTCGCTGGGCACCGGCGTGACCGGCCTGCTCGGCCCGAACGGCGCCGGTAAGACCACTGTGCTGCACATGATGGCCGGCTTCCTCGCGCCCTCCCGCGGCACCGTCACCATCGACGGCAAGCCGACCTGGCGCAACCCGTCCGTCTACCGCGACCTCGGCCTGGTCACCGAGCGCGAGGCGGTGCACTCGTTCCTCACCGCCGAGCAGTTCGTGCTGGCCTGCGCCAAGATGCAGAAGCTGCCCGACCCGGCAGGCGCGGCCCGCGAGGCCCTCGAGCTCGTCGAGATGACCGGCGCCGCCGACCGGCGCATCGGCACCTTCTCGAAGGGCATGCGCCAGCGCACCCGGGTCGCCGCCGCGCTGGTCCACAACCCCCGGGTGCTGCTGCTCGACGAGCCGTTCAACGGCATGGACCCGCGTCAGCGGATGCACATGATGGAGCTGCTGCACTCGCTCGGCGACCGCGGCCACACCATCCTGTTCAGCTCGCACATCCTGGAAGAGGTCGAGCAGGTCGCCGGCCTGGTCCAGGTGATCGTGGCGGGCCGGCTCGCCGCCTCCGGCGACTACCGCAAGATCCGCCGCCTGATGACGAACCGGCCGCACGTCTTCGCCGTGCAGAGCTCCGACGACCGGCGGCTCGCCGTCGCGCTGATCGGGGAGAAATCGGTGAGCGGCATCGAGATGGAGGGCGGCGGCATGACCGTGCGGGCCTCCGACTACGGCAGCTTCACCCGCGCCCTGCCGCGCATCGCCCTGGACCAGGGCATCCGGCTGCACAAGCTGGTGCCGTCCGACGAATCCCTGGAGAGCGTCTTCTCCTACCTGCTGGAGGCCTGATGTCGACCGTCGCTCTGATCACGGCGCGCGGCCTCTTCGGCCGTCGCCGGGCACTGATCCTGCTGCCGCTGCCACTGCTGCTGATCCTGCTCGCGGTGGTCTGCCGGGCGTACGACCTGGACCCGTCGCAGTGGGGCGCCGCGGTCATCGTGGGCCTCGGCTTCGCCGTGGTGCTCCCGGTCGTCTCCCTGATCGTCGGCACCGGCGTCCTCGGTTCCGAAGTGGATGACGGCACCCTGGTGCACATCCTCACCAAGCCGCTGCCCCGCCGCGACATCATCCTGGCGAAATACCTGGTGGCGGCCGTGACGTCGGCGGTCACCTCGGCCGTCCCGCTCTTCGTGGCCGGCATCCTCGCCGACGGCGTCTCGTTCGGCATCGCCCTCGCCGTCGCCGCGATCGCCGGGGCCTTCGCCTACTCCGCCTTGTTCGTGCTGCTCAGCCTTCTGACCCGGCGTCCGGTCCTGCTCGGGCTGGTCTACATCCTGGTCTGGGAGGGCCTGCTCGGCCGTTTCCTGAGCGGCACCCGGGTCCTCTCCATCGAGCAGTACGTCATCACGATCGCCGACAAACTCGACCCGACGACGATCCTGACCGCCCAGGTCGGCATCGGCACGGCCGTGGTGATGAGCGTCGTCTTCGTGGTGGTCTGCACGGTGGTGGCGATCAACCGTCTCGGGAGTTTCAGCCTGGCCGGCGAGACCAGCTGACGATCCGATTCGACGCGTCGCAGGACGCCGAAGGGGCTCCCGGCATATACCGGGAGCCCCTCAATGCTCAGGCGGATGATCAGCCGGTGTTGCGCATGCCGGCGGCGATGCCGTTGACGGTCGTGAGCAGGGCCCGCTCCAGCGCCGTCGAGTCGGACGGGCCTCGGCGGGCGCCCGGCGCCGTCGGGATCTGGCGGGCGGCCTCGCCCAGGTCGCGGTACTGGCGGAGGAGCGCGACCTGCAGGTGGTGCAGCGGCTCCAGGTAGGTGTCCCGGACGCCGAGGGTGCGGGAGAGCTCAGGCTGCGAGGAGAGCAGTTCGGACCCGCCGGTGATGGCGAGGACTTCCTGAACGGTCAGTTCGTACTCGCGCTCGATCGTGGCGAAGATCGGCTGGAGTTCCTCGGGGACGAGGGTCTCCACGTACCGCCGCGCGATCGACAGGTCCGTCTTCGCCAGCATCATCTCGACGTTGGAGAGGAAGGTGCGGAAGAACTGCCAGTTCTCGTGCATGGCGTCGAGTTCGTTGCCGAGGCCGGCGGCCCGGACCGCGGCCAGGCCGGTGCCGACCCCGAACCAGCCGGGGACGATCTGCCGGGTCTGGGTCCAGCCGAACACCCACGGGATGGCCCGCAGACCGCCGAGGCCGGCGTCGGCGTTGGGGCGCTTCGCCGGGCGGGAGCCGATGTTGAGGGCGCCGAGCAGCTCGGTCGGGGTGGCAGCCCAGAAGTACGCCGCCAGGTCCGGGTTCTCGACGAGCTCGCGGTACCGCGTGAACGCCGCGTCGGAGGCGGTGTCCATGACCGAGTCCCACACCTTCAGGCGGACCGGGTCGACCTGGATGCTGGTGTGCAGCAGGGTGGCCTGGAGGACGGCGGCGACGGTCAGTTCGAGGTTCTCCCGGGCCAGGGCCGGCACGGTGTACTTGTCGGAGATGACCTCGCCCTGCTCGGTGACCTTGATGGCGCCGTCCAGGGTGCCGTAGGGCTGGGCCAGGATCGCCTCGTGGGTGGGGCCGCCACCACGGCCGACGGTGCCGCCGCGGCCGTGGAAGAGGCGGAGCCGGACACCGTGCCGGGCGGCCACGTCACGCAGCGACCGCTGCGCCTTGTGGATGCGCCACTGGCTGGTGGTGATGCCGGCCTCCTTGTTCGAGTCCGAGTAGCCGAGCATGACTTCCTGCACGTCGCCGCGCGCCCGGACGATCTCCCGGTACGCCGGCAGCGACAGCATCTCGTCGAGCAGGTCGCCACCGGCGTCGAGCTCGGCCGGCGTCTCCAGCAGCGGCACGATGTTGACCCGGGCGCGGCCGGTGTGGATGTCGACGAGGCCGGCTTCGCGGGCCAGCACCGCGGCGGCGAGCACGTCGTCGACGCCGAGGGTCATCGAGATGATGTACGACTCGACGACGTCGGCCCCGAACCGCTCCTGCGACTCCCGGATCGTGTTGAACACGTCGAACGTCTTGCGGGCCGCGTCGGTGAGCGGGGTGTCGGCGCTGGAGAGCGGCCGGCGCCCGTTGAGCTCGGTGGCGAGCAGCTTGGTGCGCTCGGTGCGGTCCAGCGACGCGTAGTCGTCGACCTCGCCGACCTGCGTGTACATCTGCTGCAGCACCTCGTGGTGCTTCTCGGCGTGCTCGCGGACGTCGAGGGTGGCGAGCTGCAGGCCGAACGCGGACGCCTGCCGGATGGCGGTGGCGACGATGCCGACGGCGGGGAGCTGGCCGGAGTTGCGGGCCAGGGAGGCGCGCATCAGCTCCAGGTCGGCGATCAGTTCGTCGCTGCCGAGGTAGTCGCGGCCGGGCACGTGCGGGGTCCCGGCGGTGAGCCGGGCCCGGGTGTTCTCCAGCTTCGCCTTGATCGCCCGCACCTTGAGGCGGTAGGGCTCCTCGGCGTTGACCCGGCGGAACCGCTGGGCGATCTCCGGCAGGTTGTCCAGGTCCTGGGCGAGGCTCGCGGACAGGTCGAGGGAGACGCCCCGCAGCCGGCGGGAGACCGACAGCTCGTCGATCAGCCTGTCCATGGCCTTCTCGGTGGCCTGGATGCCGTGTTCGTGCTGGATGAGCAGGACGTCGCGGGTGACGGCCGGGGTGACGAACGGGTTGCCGTCGCGGTCGCCGCCGATCCAGGAGCCGAAGGTGAGCGGCCGCGAGGTGGGTGCGGTCTCGACACCGAGCCGGCGCAGCGTCTCGGCCAGGTCGTCGAGGACCTGCGGTGCTGCCTCGGCGTACAGGTCCTTGAGGTAGTAGACCGCGTTGCGCGCCTCGTCGGTCGGGTCGGGCCGGTCGAGCCGCAGCTCGTCGGTCTGCCAGAGCAGGTCGATCAGCTCGGCGAAACGCCGCGTGGAGGCGGTGGTGTCGGTCGCGCCGTACAGGGCCGCGGCGGCGGACTCGGCGTCGAGCGAGTCGGCGACCTGGCGCAGCTTCGACAGGATCGAGCGGCGGGACGCCTCGGTCGGGTGGGCGGTGAAGACCGGGCGGACCGCGAGGCGGCGGGCGGCCGCGGCGATCTCGTCGGCCGGCACGCCCTTGTCGGCGATCCGGGTGGCGGCCTGGTCCAGCCAGCCTCCGTCGCGGGCCCGGCGGCGGCGCAGGTCGCGGGCGCGGTGCACCTGCTCGGTGATGTTCGCGAGGTGGAAGTAGGTGGAGAAGGCCCGCGCCAGCTTGGTGCCGGTGGTGATGTCCATGGCGGCGAGCCGGTCGGCGGCGGCGGTCGCGTCCTGGCGGACCAGCGCGCGGATCTCCTCGACCAGATCGAGAAGCGGCCGGCCTTCCTGGCGGGCCAGCGTCTGGCCGAGCAGCGTGCCGATCCGGCGGATGTCGGCGCGTAGCGCGGCGTCGGAACCCTCTGGGTCGAGGTGGGCAGCCTGCTCTGTCATCGGGGCGCTCCTTAGAACGGATGGCTCCAGGACGGCGCTGTCCCGACTTCGCCGATCGTATCGGCGTACCCCCGACCGGGGGCGAATTGAGTCAAGAGTCTCATGCGCGCTCTGCGCATGCGTCATCACCCGGCAAGTGCCAGGGCATAGGACGGGTACCAGCGACCTGCGGGTGGTGCTCCCGATCCGCAGGCGCCGTCCGACTCGCCGGGACGTTTCACCCAGAGGTACGCGTCGGCGAGCGGATGCCCGGTGACCAGCGTCGGCGCGGCGCCCAGACGGCGGCCGGGCGGGTTGCACCAGCGACGGTCGCCGGTGGCGCGTTTCGCCGGGCCGTTGCCGTTGCGGCTGGTGTCGACGACGAAGTGACGGTCGCCGAGCAGACGGGACAGCTTCGTCCCGTACCGGAGATTGTCCGCCGTGGTCTCGAAATTGGCGACATTCAGGGCGAAACCGTGCGCCCGCATCGCCCCGGCCTGCCGCAGTGCCGGGGCCATCCGCTCGGGCGGCACCCAGGTCGGATTGCCGGCGTCGAGGTAGACCCGCACTCCCGGTTCGGTCCGCAGCGTGGCGACCGCCCAGCTCAGCAACGCGAGCCGCTGCTGAGCCGCTTTGCCCTTGAGGCAGCCGCGCACCGCATGGGCCACCGCGTCCGGTTCCAGGATCACCAGGGCCCGCTGTCCGCGCATGGCGAGGGTCAAGGTCGAGACCCATTTCTTGTACGTCTCCGCGCTGCCCGCACCGCCTTTCGAATGATGCGCGCAGTCCCGCTGCGGGATGAAGTAGAGCGCGATCACCGGCAGCCGCCCGGCGCGACCGGCAGCGAGCACGAGTTGCCGTGCCCGGTCGGCGTATCCGGGCGTGGCGTCGGTGAACCAGGTGGCGACCGGCCGATCGGCGATCTTCCGGATCTTCGCGGCGTCGGCGGCCCGGCCGGACTTCTCCAGCCGGCGCACGTAGTCGGCGGCCGCGCCGCCCGGGTCGACGTAGAGCGCGGGCCGGCCGGCCGACGTGGCCTCCGGCACCCGGACCGCCGGCGACGGCTCGTTCTCCTTGAGCAGGAATCCGGCCGCCACCAGCGAGAGGGCAGCGAGCAGCGCGACACGTCGGCGGCGGCCGGTCACCTTGAGGTGCCGGGCCATGAGCTAGCGCACCCGCACCCAGTGGGCCACCGACGGGACACCGGAGTCGTTCACGAGGAACAGCATGTACCAGCCGGACGGCACGAGTCCGGGCTTCCCCGGAACGGTGACGTCGACGCCGCCGGCCGTGCGGTTCAGGGTGAGCGCCACCGATCGCTGATCGGTGTCGGTCACGTGCGTGACCGAGCTCGGCTTCACCAGCCGCGCCGAGGCGATCCGGCCGGCGTCCGGCGTGGTGATCCGGGCGGTGGCGCCGCGGGCGACCTGGGCGGGACCGGCGGTGATCCGCGGCCGCTCGCCCTGGAACAGGTACGGCGGGCTGAACACCTCGATGCGCTGCTCGAACGTGCCGGCGTTCGTTCCGGACCGGTCGTAGAGCGGGTCGCCGCCCATGGTGATCACCCGGCCGTCGGGCAGCAGGATCGCCTCGGAGTGGTAGTTGCGGCCGACGGTGGACTCGGCGGCGGTCACGAACGCGTTCTGTGCGGGCCGGTAGATCTGCGCGTTGAACAGATCGCTGCGCGGCGTGCCCCGGTACATCCCGCCGCGGTACCCGGACGATCCGCCGGTGGTGAGGACCGAGTCGTCGGGGAGCAGGACCGTGGAGAGGTACCGGGCGGGCCGGGGGAGGTCCGGCCCGGGCCGGTACGCCGGCTTCTTCTCGTCGAGGTCGACGATGCCGGTGCGCCGGGTCGACTCCTCCGACTCACCGATCCCGCCGCCGCCGAGCAGCATGACCTTCTGGTCCTGGGCGGGCGGGAGCAGCACCGACGAGCTGGTCTCGGTCATCTTCGGGTCGCGCAGGCCGGGCACCTCCCGGAACTTGTTCCTCTTCACGTCCCAGACGCCCGGGGTGCGGCCTTCGGTGTCCGAGCCGTACCCGGCGTTGGAACCGGAGTAGAAGACCTTCCCGTCGGCCATCAGGTGCAGGCCCGGGTACGTCGGGAAGTACCGCTTCAGCTCGGGGGCGGCCACCCAGCGCTTCTCGTCCGGCAGGTACCGCTCGTTGCGCCCGGGCAGGATCCGGCCGAACTCGTCGAGTCCGGAGACCGCGAGCACGTCCCCGCCGGTGAGCCCGATGAGGGTCGGGTACCAGCGGTGGTCGCGCAGGTCGCCGGTCCGCACGTACTTCTCGGTGACCGGGTCGAACTCGTACGACGTCTTGTCGCCGCCGTACTCCTGCTTCTCATGGGTGATCTTGTCGGAGACGCCGTAGAGGTTGCGGGCGTCGGCCCCGGTCAGCCCGTCGAGGGTGTACTGCGCGGGCTGGCGGACCACCGGGGCGTCGCCGGTGCGTTCGGCGTCGACCCAGACCTCGGCCTCGCCGGCGTGCACCATCACCGTGCCGCCGTGCGTCATCTTGGCCGCGGCCGGGACGGTCACCTTCGTCCTGGTCAGGTAGGCCTGCCCGGACGCCGACAGCAGCCGGGTGCCCTTCCGGAACTCGCGCGGCCCGCCGTCCGGCGACTCGTTCTTGATCTTCATGACGCCGGCCGCGTGCTCGACGTCCTCCTCCAGCACCTCGTACGACTTCGTCCCACCGGCGATCAGCAGATTCCCGTCCGGCAGGAACGTGTGACCGGCGCAGAAGACGTCGGTCGGTGTCTCCACCTCGGTGAACTCGTCGGTCGCCGGGTCGTAGATCACCGTACGGAAGCTCTTCTCCTCGAAGGCGTCCCGGTTGTTGCCGCTGCCCGCCACGATCAGCACCTTGCCGGTGTGCAGCAGCGCCGCGTGGATGGCGTTGACCCGGAACCCGTGCGGCACCGGCAGTCGCGCCCAATGACCGAACTTCTCCTTATAGGACTGCCGATTGATCTGGTACGTGTGCAGCGCTTCGGCGCCGGCCGCCACCATCGGCCGGTTCGCCACCACCACGACGGCGAGCACCACCAGCGTGGCCAGACCGCTCACCAGACGGCGAACGAGGGTGGGACGCGAGCGGGGCTTCATACGGGCGGCTCCTTGTGTCGACGGCGGTTGGTCAACCAGATGGCGGTCGGTGCGAGACAGATGGCGAGGTTCAGGGCGGGCCACGCGTACATGGCCGGGTCGACGTTGCCGAGCGCCAGGGCGGCGATCAGCAGGGCGAAGTAGAGGCCGGCCCAGCGCAGGCCGGGAGCGAACGTGGCGAACCGATCGGGACTGGCCGAGTCGCCCTTCGGCGTGACCACGAACCCGGACCGCCGGCGCAGCGCCGCGCTGAGGAACGACGAGACGTAGATCGGCGTGCACAGTGTGGACGCCAGCATCCCGGCCAGGCCGGACGAGCCGGACGCCTCGTGCGGGCTGATGTTGTGCCGCCGGTTGTAGAGGTAGAGGCCGACCTGGAAGAGGGCGGCGTCCACGTAGAGCATCAGCCACACCTCGCCCGGCACCTGCACGCCCTTCGCGCCGAGCAGCAGGAAGCACGCGGCGTTCAGCGCGCCGAGCAGCCAGGCCGCCGCGGTCAGCGGGTAGTACGACATCAGCAGCAGGTAGTGCAGCGCGCGGGCCGGGCCGAGACGCCAGGCCACCCCGGCGAAGCGGCTGACCACCACCTCGTCGGTGCCCTGCGACCAGCGGTGCTGCTGGGTGAAGTAGTCGGTCCAGGAGGACGGTCCCTCACCGACGGCCAACACGTCCGGCGTGTAGACCGACCGCCACCGCTTCCCGGTCGCCGGGTTCTTCGTCGCGTGGATCCGCAGGCTGGTCGCCATGTCCTCGGTGATCGAGTCCTGCAGGCCGCCGATCGACCTCAGCGCCGACACCCGGACCGCGTTGTTCGTGCCGACCAGCATGGCGATGCCGCGCCGGTTGCCGGCCCGCTGCAGCAGCGAGTGGAAGAGGTACTGCTGCGACTCGGCCCAGCGGGTCACCAGGTTGTCGTAGTTGCCGTAGATCTGCGGGCCCACCACGAACGCCACGTCCGGGTCGCGGAAGTAGCCGAGGAGGCGCTCGCAGAAGTTCGGCGCCGGCACGTGATCCGGATCCACCGAGACGAACACGTCGTACGAGTCGCCGTGCGCGTCCAGCCAGGAGTTGTAGTTGCCGTGCTTGGTCTTCGCCTTGAAGGCGCCGGTCCGGGTGTTGTACTCGTCCCGGCCACGGCGGCTGAAGTGCTTCACTCCGAGCCGCTTGCACATCAGCTTGACCACCGGGTCGTCGCCCTCGTCGAGCAGCCAGACGTCGAAGGTCCCGCCGTACCGGATCTTCCGGGCCGCGCGCAGCGTCTTCTCCACCATGGCGATCGGCTCCTTGCCGGGCACGATCGTGGTGAGGAACGCGACCCGGGTACCGGTGTCCGGGACGACCGGCGCCGGATCGCGGGCCCAGAGCGTGGCGAGGCAGAGCGTCACGACGTTGACCAGCCGGAACAGTTCGATCGCGGCGGTGGCGCCGATCATGAACAGGGTGGCCGCGTAGAGCATCGTGTGCAGCCGCTGGTCGGGCAGCTCGATCGAGGTGACCAGCCAGCTGAAGAAGGTGGCCTCGAAGGCGAACGCGAACAGCGTGATCAGCACTGTCCGGATCGGACGCATCCGCGCGAGGCGGCGCATCCGGACCCGGTAGTCGCCGCCCGGTTCGGTCTCCGCGGGACCCGCGAGCACGCTGTACGCGCTGTACTCGTACTGCGCGTTGAACAGCATCGTGCTGCCGAGCTCGTCGCCGGGCATCGCGACCTGCCCGGTCGGCGGTCGTTGAGGAGGGATGCCGGGTGTCGTGATTCTGGCGGTCTTCGCCGGGTCGGAGGCAGGGTGATTCGCCCCGGAACCCGGGGTGTGCAGCAGGCTCATGGGTCAGGCCGACACCGGGATCGCGGGACGGAGGGCGGGACGCCGGTCGAGCGCCGGGCCGGCGTTGGTGTTCCGCTGCCGGACCGGCTGGCTGCCCGTCGTTCCGGCGTTCGCCGCGAACAGCAGATGGCGCGGCGTACCGGATGGGCGGATCTTGCGGACGAAGGCACGGCGGGCCCCGGCGAATCCGGAGCGGTCGGTGTAGATGTCGCGGCTCATCTCGGCCAGTTCGCGGGTCTCGTACACATCAAGGGGAATGCGTTCGGCGGCGAGCCGCCTCGCCTTCGCCGCGCGTCGCTTGCGTGCGGAGGGCAACTCACTGTGATGTCCGGCGAGGGCCGAGAGCCATTGACCGTACGCCTCCGGATGCCGTGGCCCGATCTCATCGACGAGACCCATCCGCGCCGCTTCCTGGGCGCTGATCGGCAGCCGGTCATCGATCAGTCGCTGCGCGGTGTCCGCGCCGACCCGGCGGGGCAGCGTGAAGGTGTGCAGCTCCGAGCCGAACAGGCCGATGTCGTAGTAGGGGTTCAGCACGATCCCGTCCCGGGCCGCGATGATGTCCGCGCCCAGCCCGAGCATCACGCCACCGGCGCCGGCGCTACCGGCGTACGCGGCCACCACGACCTGCCGGGTACACGTGATGATCTCCCGGCACACCTCGTTGATGGCCCTGATGGCCGCCCAGCAAGCACCGGACGGGTCGGCCGACCCCTCGATCACGTTGAGGTGGATGCCGTTGCTGAACGCCTCGGTGCCACCGCGCAGCACCAGCACCCGGGTGTCCTGCGCGGCGGCGTGCCGCAGCCCGGCCAGCAGCCGACGCGAGTGGCCGGGCGCCATCGCGCCGTTGTAGAAGTCGAACGTCAGCCAGCCCACCGCCCCGGTACGCCGGTAGCGCACCTGCCGGTAGGCGTACGGATTCTCCGGATCGTCGACCGGCCCGGCCTGCGACTGCGGCACGCCGTGCAGCCGGGCGCCGAGAGCCGTGGTGGCCGGCAGCTTGATCCCGTCCTCCTCGGCCGGGCGCAGGTGACCGATCCAGAGGCTGCCGTCACCGGTCGCGACGAGAACGGCGCCCTGCCGGCGACTCATGATCGTTCCCGGACGCCCGCCGCGGGCACCGCCCGGGTGCGCGTCGTACGCGTACGCCTCCAGCCCGGCGATCTCGGTGCGCACCCCCGGCGAGCCGTCGGCCGCCCGGATCCGCCGCAGGATCGCCTCGGACGGCTCGGACCAGTCGAACGCCCGGTCGGCCTGCCGCATCGGCGGCCGGGACCGCGCGCCGGGCGCCTCGGTCGGCGCGTTCTCCGCCGATATCGGGGTGAAGTCCGGGTCGGCGGCCTTCGCCACCACCTCGAAGACGCACTCCAGCGCCGCGTCCGAGACCGGCCCGGTGTAGAGCGCCGACTTGCGCGGCGGCGCGGCCGGCATCGGGAACGTCCGGGTGGCCCAGATGGGCCCGGCGTCCAGCTCCTCGACGGCCTGCAGCGCCGTCACCCCCCAGGCCGGGGCGCCCTCGCTGATCGCCCAGTCCAGTGAGGACGGGCCACGGTCGCCGACCGGACCGGGATGGATCACGATGGTCCGCCAGTGTTGCCAGACCCGCGCCGGGACGCGCTCCTTCAGGAACGGGCAGATGATCAGGTCGGGGTTCGCGGCCTGCACGCCCTCGACGATCTCCGCCGCGCTCGACGCCAGCTGCACCCCGACCTCGTGCCCCGCCTCTCGCAGGGCACACCAGACGCGCTGGCTCAGGCCGTTGAACGCCGACACGAGCAGCAGGATTCGCACTATGCCTCCCCCTTGGCACGAAAACAGAGGGGACTCTGGCGGACCGGTGGCACCTCATGTCGGACATGCTGTGCGATAAGCCGTGCGTTGCCGTAACTGTCAGACGGTCGGACTAAACTCGTACTGTCACCCCGGGCCCTCTTTGGGTTTCGGGGTCGTTCGTCGTGCCCTATGGGGGTTTTAGGCAATGCAACTCGCCGGTCTCATTCCTGCCGCGCTGCGTGATCGTGGTCTCGCCCGGGCGCGCGATCTGGCTCGCAAGAGCCACGTCGACTCCGACTCGCTGGATCTCACCGCGCCGGTGTCGCTGCGCCCGTTCGTGGTGGCGACGGTGGCCGGGGAGGCCCAGTCCGGTGGGGACCAGTTCGGAGGGGCGGGGCGCCCGGTCCTCGCGGTGACCGCGACGTCCCGCGAGGCCGACGACCTCGCCGACGCGCTCGGCTGCCTGATCGACGCCGACCGGATCGCCGTCTACCCCTCCTGGGAGACCCTGCCGCACGAGCGGCTCTCGCCCCGCTCGGACACCGTCGGCAAGCGGCTGGCCGTGCTGCGCCGGCTCGCCCACCCCGGCGAGCACCCGCTGCAGGTTGTCGTCGCGCCGGTCCGTTCACTGCTGCAGCCGCAGCTCAAGGGCCTCGGCGACCTGGAGCCGGTGGAGCTCGTCACCGGCGGCGGCGCCGAGCTGGAGGACGTGGCCCGGCGGCTCTCCGACATGGCGTACGCGCGGGTCGACCTGGTTACCAAGCGCGGCGAGTTCGCGGTCCGCGGCGGCATCCTCGACGTCTTCCCGCCCACCGACGAGCACCCGTCCCGGGTCGAGTTCTGGGGCGACGACGTCGAGGAGATCCGCACCTTCGCGGTCGCCGACCAGCGGACCATCGAGGCCGTGCCGCGGCTCTGGGCGCCGCCCTGCCGCGAGCTGCTGCTCACCCCTGACGTGCGGGCCCGGGCCGCCGAGCTGGCGGCCGAGCACCCCGAGCTGGCCGAGATCCTGGACAAGCTGGCCGAGGGCATCCCGGTCGAGGGCATGGAGTCGCTCGCGCCCGCTCTGCTGCGCGGCACCGACAGCATGGAGCTGCTGATCGACTGCATGCCGGCCGGCACCCACGTGCTGCTCTGCGACCCGGAGCGGATCCGGACCAGGGCGCACGACCTCACCCGTACGTCCGATGAATTCCTCGAAGCCTCCTGGGCCGCGGCCGCCGTCGGCGGGCAGGCGCCGATCGACGTCGGAGCGGTGGCCTTCCGGAGCCTCGCGGACGTCCGGGCGCACGCTGCCACGCTGAAGCAACCCTGGTGGACGCTGTCGCCGTTCGGCCTGGCCCCTTCCTCCGACTCCGCCGGAGAGGCCCTCCCGTGGGAGGACCCGGCGTCGTCGGTCGAGGTCTCGCCGGACTCCGGTGACGCGATCGCGCTGGCCGCGCAGCCGGTGCCGCTCTACCACGGCGACACCGCGAAGCTCGCCGGCGACCTGGCCGGGTGGGCCAAGGCCGGCTGGGCGGTCGCGCTGGTCTTCGAGGGCAAGGGCACCGCGCAGCGGGCCACCGAGCTGCTCCGCGACGCCGGCCTCGGCGTCACCCCGGTCGACGCCATCACCGACCCGATCGAGGACGGTCAGCTGCTGGTCACCTGCGGCGGCCTCAACCACGGTTTCGTCGACGAGGCGTCCCGGCTCGCGGTGATCACCGGCAACGACATCTCCGGCGGCCGTGGCGCGTCGACCAAGGACATGCGCAAGATGCCGGCCCGCCGGCGCAACACCATCGACCCGCTGGAGCTGAAGACCGGCGACTTCGTGGTGCACGAGCAGCACGGCATCGGGCGCTACATCGAGCTGGTGCAGCGCACCGTCAACGGCGCCGACCGGGAATACCTGGTCATCGAGTACGCCGCCTCCAAGCGCGGCCAGCCCGGCGACCGGCTCTACGTGCCCACCGACCAGCTCGACCAGCTCTCCCGCTACGTCGGTGGTGAGTCGCCGAGCCTGCACAAGATGGGCGGCGCCGACTGGCAGAAGAGCAAGGCCCGGGCCCGCAAGGCGGTCAAGGAGATCGCCGCGCAGCTGATCCAGCTCTACGCGGCCCGGCAGGCGTCGCAGGGGCACGCCTTCGGCCCGGACACGCCGTGGCAGCGGGAGCTGGAGGACGCCTTCCCGTACACCGAGACCCCCGACCAGCTCGCCGCGATCCACGAAGTGAAGGACGACATGCAGAAGCCCGTCCCGATGGACAGGCTGATCTGCGGCGACGTCGGTTACGGCAAGACCGAGATCGCGGTGCGGGCGGCGTTCAAGGCGGTGCAGGACGGCAAGCAGGTGGCCGTGCTGGTGCCCACCACGCTCCTCGCCCAGCAGCACTTCAACACGTTCACCGAGCGGATGAGCCAGTTCCCGGTGCAGATCAAGCAGCTGTCCCGGTTCCAGACGCCGAAGGAGACCGCCCTCACCCTGGAAGGCGCCGCCGCCGGCACCGTCGACATCGTGATCGGCACGCACCGGCTGCTCGCCAAGTCCACCCGCTTCAAGAACCTCGGCCTGATCATCGTGGACGAGGAGCAGCGGTTCGGCGTCGAGCACAAGGAGCAGCTGAAGGCGCTGCGCGCGTCGGTGGACGTGCTGACCATGTCGGCCACCCCGATCCCGCGGACCCTGGAGATGGCGATCACCGGCATCCGTGAGATGTCCACGATCGCCACTCCGCCCGAGGAGCGGCACCCCGTCCTGACGTACGTCGGGGCGTACGACGAGAAGCAGGTCGCCGCCGCCATCCACCGTGAGCTGCTCCGCGACGGCCAGGTCTTCTACCTGCACAACCGGGTCGAGTCGATCGACCGCGCGGCCCGCAAGCTGCGTGAGCTGGTCCCCGAGGCGCGGGTCGCGGTGGCGCACGGCCAGATGAGCGAGGAACAGCTCGAGAAGGTGATGGTCGGGTTCTGGGAGAAGGAGTTCGACGTCCTGGTCTGCACCACGATCGTCGAGTCCGGCATCGACATCCCGAACGCGAACACGCTGATCCTGGAGCGCGCCGACCTGCTCGGTCTCGCCCAGCTGCACCAGATCCGCGGCCGGGTCGGCCGGGGCCGGGAGAGGGCGTACGCGTACTTCCTCTACCCGAGGGAGAAGCCGCTCACCGAGCACGCCCACGAGCGGCTCGCCACCATCGCCCAGCACACCGAGCTCGGCGCCGGCATGTACGTCGCGATGAAGGACCTGGAGATCCGCGGCGCCGGCAACCTGCTCGGCGGCGAGCAGTCCGGCCACATCGAGGGCGTCGGATTCGACCTCTACGTGCGGATGGTCGGCGAGGCGGTGCAGGCCTTCAAGGGGGAGCGCCCCGAGGAGGAGCCCGAGGTCAAGATCGACCTCCCGATCGACGCGCACCTGCCCACCGACTACATCGCCGTCGAGCGCCTGCGCCTGGAGATGTACCGCAAACTCGCCGAGTCCCGTGACGAGGCCCGGCTCGCCGAGGTCGTCGCCGAGATGACCGACCGGTACGGCGAGCCGCCGGCCCCGGTCGCCAACCTCATCGCGGTGGCGCGATTCCGGCTGCTGGTCCGGGCGTACGGGCTGACCGACGTGTCGATGCAGGGCAAGCACATCAGGTTCTCCCCGCTGGCCCTGCCGGACTCGAAGCAGATGCGGCTCAAGCGGTACCACCCGGACTCGGTCTACAAGCTCGCCACCGACCAGGTCAGCGTGCCCCGGCCGAGCACCCGGCGGCTCGGCGGCGAGCCGCTGCGCGATCAGGCTCTGCTGGAGTGGTGCGCCCAGTTGCTGAAGGACGTCCTCGGCGAGGTGCCCGCCCCGGTTCGCGCCTGACCGGTTGCCCTCATCACCTGGCGAAATACGCCGGGTATAGATCGCAAGTACGGGTTCGGATATCGATGATCTCTAGCGTCCGATGCGACTTTTCGTCGCTCGGAGGCACAAGTGAGAAGAAGAACGCGCGGGCTCCTCGTCGGGGGCGTGGTGCTCGTGACGGTGACCGCGATCGGGGTGCAGCACACCTGGTCCGAAGAGGACCGGCCGGTGGACACCGTCGCCGCGCCGGTCCCCGCGGGCGGGGAGGACCCGGGCTTTCTGGATCGCGTCGGTGGTGCGGCCAGGAACCTGGTCGGCGCCGGTGGGGGCAGCGCGGCCCGGACCGAACCGGTCAGCGCCGGTCTCGAGGTCAGCGAGCGGGTGCCGGCGGCGAAGAAGTGGCCGGCGCAGAAGCGGGTCCGTGAGGTCACCGCGAAACGCTCCGCCAACGGCCGCGTCTTCCAGCTGGCCGACGGGCGGCTGCAGGCCGAGATCTCGTCGGTGCCGGTCAACTACCGCGACAGCAAGGGCCGCTGGAAACCGATCGACACCACGGTCACCGACCGTCGCAACACGACGAATACGTTCACCAGCGAGTTCGGCGCCCGCAGCGACGATCTGGTGCGGTTCGAGAAGGACGGCCGGTCGGTCGAGCTGGGGATGGCGGGCCCGTCGAAGGACGTGACCCCGCAGGTGTCCGGCTCGACGGTGACGTACCCGGGTCTGGCCGGCGGTGCGGACGTCGTCTACGACGTGACGTCGACGGAGTTGAAGGAGAAGATCGTTCTGAGGCGGGCCCCGTCGGGCCCGGTCTCGTACACGTTCTCGCTCGATGTCGACGGTCTGACGGCGGAGGCGCAGCAGGACGGGTCGATCGCGTTCCGGAGCGAGGCCGGTGCGACGGTGCTGACCATGCCGGCGCCGTTCATGTACGACAACGACGGCCGGACCAGCACCAAGGTGACCCAGAAGATCACCGGTTCCACCCTGACCGTGACCGCGGACGCCGCGTGGCTGTCGGACGAGTCGCGGTCCTACCCGGTGGTGGTGGACCCGACGATCCGGGTGCAGCCGGTGCCCACCGACGGGCAGGACGCCCAGATCTCGTCCGCGGCCCCGGCTGTCAACTACGGCTCCGACTACCGGTTGAAGGCGGGCACGGACACGGCAGGCGTGTGGCGCTCGCTGCTCAAGTTCGACACCGGCATGGTGCCGGCCGGCACCGCGATCGACGACGCGCAGCTGCAGCTCTACTACGACCAGTCGATCGCGCCGGCATCCAACGACGTGGCGCTGGAGACCCGGCGGATCACCACGGCCTGGTCGGAGTCGACCGCCACCTGGGCGAGCACCAACGGCGCCATCGCGCCCGCCGCGGCGGGCAACGTGGTGACCGTCGACGACGGCGACAGCAACACCGCCGCGGTCGGCACCTGGACGGCCTCGACGAACTCGGCGCTGATCGCCAAGGCGGTCGGCGGCGACTACCGGGTCAACAACGACGCGACGAGCGGGCACACCTACAGCTACGTGCCGACCATCACCGAGGCCGGTGACTACCTGGTCGAGGTGCACTACGTCGGCGAGGCCGACCGGGCGGCGGCCGCCCCGTACACGGTGCACTACAACGGCGGTTCGAAGACCTATACCGTCGACCAGACGACGCCGACCGCGGCGGGCAACTGGAAGTCGCTCGGCGTGCACCCGTTCGTGGCCGGCACCACCGGCAAGGTCGTGCTGGGTGACGTGGCGGGCAAGGCGGTCATCGCCGACGCGGTGCGCTTCACCAAGAACGCGGCGCTGAAGCAGGCGTCGAAGTCGAGCGTCTGGACCTCGTTCCCGGTGCGCAACGTGGTTCAGGAGTGGGTGAACGGCTCCCAGCCGAACCACGGGTTGATGGTCAAGGCGATCGACGAGTCGCTCGGCCGTGGCGGGGCCGCCTATGAGGCCTCGGAGTACGCCTACAACAACGAGCGGCGGGACGCGAACCTGCCGAAGCTGACGATCACCTACGGTAAGCCGGGCGTGGCGGTGAACCAGCCCACCACGGTCACGGCGACCGGCGCGCTGCTGGACTGGCCCGCCTACACCGGCACCGACATCGCCGAGTACCAGGTGCACCGCAGCGTCTACCAGACCTGGACGCCGTCCGCGGCCACTCTCGTCGCGCCGGTCGCCAAGGGCACGACCAGCTTCCAGGACACTACGGCGACGCCGACCCCGGCCGCCGAGACCGACATCATGAAGCGCAAGTTCTTCTACTACATGGTCGCGGTCAAGACCACCGAGGGGAAGATCCTTCCAGGTCCGACGGTGCAGGCCATGCTGCCGAAGGCCGGCCAGATCACCAAGATCTTCCGGACCGGCGTCACCGACACCACGCTGTCGGGCACGCTGCCCACCACCAACGTCGACAGCTACGCCGGCGACCCGTACGTGTCCCCGGGCAACAACTCCACGCTGTACGGCGACACCCGCGGCCTGGTGAAGTTCCCGGTCTCCGGCATCCCGGCGAACGCGCAGCTCGTCGACGCGCAGCTGCGGATGTGGAACGTGGCGCTCCACCCCGGCACCGACACCGACGAGTACGTCGACGTGCACAAGCTGAACCAGGCGTTCGACCAGACCAAGGCGACCTGGAACACCAGCGACGGCGCCACCGCCTGGAACGGTGGCGCTTTCGACGCCACCGCGCTGTCGGGCAACAACGGCTTCACCAACGACCCGGAATGGGCGACCTGGGCCGTCACCTCCGCGGTCAAGTCGTGGGTGACCACGCCGAGCAGCAACCACGGCCTGCTGCTCAAGCAGCGTGACGAGGTGAACCAGACGGCCCGGGCGATGCTGTTGTCGTCCGAGGCGGCCGAGCCGATGCTGCGCCCCACCCTCGAGGTCACCTACCTGGAGAAGACCCCGGAGTCGACGTACTACGCGCCGCAGTTGCCCGAGGGCGCGCCGCCGGCCACCGCGTTCACCACCCCCGTGTCGGTGTCGAACCCGACCGCGACGGCGTGGAAGGCGGCCGACTGGCAGCTGTCGTACCAGTGGGCCAGGGCGAACGGCGAGCCGGTCGCCGGCTCGCAGGCGGTGACCGCGCTGCCGGCCGACGTGCCGTCCGGGGGCACGGCGGATCTGACCGCGACGGTCACCACCCCGCCGTCGGCCGCCGAAGGCAACAAGAAGACCGACTACACGATCAGCTGGCAGCTGCAGAACAAGACCACCGGCCAGACCCTGCAGCAATCCGCGTCCATCGCGCCGCTCACGCAGAACATCGCGGTGGTCGAGCCCACGAGCGACCAGCTCGGCCTGGAGAAGTTCTACTCGTACGCGGGGAAGAACACCGGTGCGGGCGGAAGCCTGATGAACAACCTGTACTCCGGCAACACGGTCTGGCAGTACAACGCGTTCACCAACCCGTCGCGCGGTCTCACGTCCTTCGTCCGGCTGGCCTACAACTCGCTGGACACCACCGACACCGTGGCCGGGTACGGCTGGTCGCTGCAGGCGTCGTCGATGATGCGCCTGGGCTCACCGCTGGACTTCCACCCGAAATCGAACCCGACCAGGGTGACTCTGGTCGACGGGGACGGCACCACCAGCTGGTTCACGCTCGACTCCGCCACCGGGCAGTGGATCGCGCCGAAGGGCGTGCATCTGTACCTGCAGCGGAAGGCGGGCGTCGACTGCAAGCCGAACACGCAGGAACCGCAGGCCTGGTCGCTGACCCGGCCGGACCGTACGCAGTTCTTCTACGACTGCGACGGCTACCTCACCTCCACGGTCGACAAGAACGGCAACACCATGCTGTTCACCTACGAGGAACGCAAGAGCAACAACGCGCCGACGAAGTTCCTGCGCTACGTCACCGACCCGGAGTCGCGCCAGACGATCACCATCGACTACTGGGCCAAGGGCGAGAACTTCGAATACATCAACGACACCACTTGGGTGCGGGCTGCCGGCACCGGCCTCACCAACCCGAAAATCATCGACCACGTCAAGACGATCAAGGATGTCTCGGGCCGGACCCTGTACTTCACGTACACCGACAAGGGTCTGCTCGGCGAGCTGATCGACGGCTACGGTGCGGCTGCCGGCACGGCGAAGACGTTCAAGTTCGCCTACGACATGACGCAGGGCAACAAGAACGTCAAGCTGGTGAAGGTCACCGACCCGCGCGGCAACAGCACCGCTCTGGCCTACAACTACCCGTCGGCCGGGGACGACCCGCAGTGGCACTGGCGGACGAAGTCCTACACCGACCGTCTCGGGTATCCGACGACGTTCGGATACGCCGACCCTGACGCCAATCAGGGCAGCGCCATCGACGCCACGGTGACCGACGGCGAGAACCACACGACCACCTACCGGCAGGACGGGTACGGCCGTCCCTACCAGACCACCAACGCGAAGAACGAGACCACCAAGCTGACCTGGGACGACCAGCACAACGTGGTGCGCCTGGAGGAGGCGAACGGCGCCGCGTCGGCCTGGTCGTACGACCCCAGGACCGGCTACCCGACCGAGACGAAGGACGCTCTCGCCGTCAAGAACGGCTATCCCGGGACGATCCTGACCTATCACACGCAACTGGGCGGGTACGTCGCGGATCTGGCGACGAAGACCAGCCCCGAGGGTCGCAAGTGGTCGTTCACCTACACCGCCGAGGGTGACATCGCCACCGTGGCCGACCCGGTCGGTGCGACGACGACCAGCACGTACGACGGCTGGGGCCGGCTGCTGACCTCGACGGACGCCAACGGCAACGTCACGACCTACGGCGACTACGACCCCAGCGGCTATCCGCGGACCATCACCGACGCGCTGAACAGCGTGTCCAAGTTCGAATACGACGTGCGTGGACAGGTCGTCAAGGCCACCGACGCGCTGCTGAAGGACGTCACGCAGACCTACGACGTGTTCGGCCGGCCGCTGATCAGCAAGGTTCCGAAGGATCAGGCCGCGGGCCTGTACATCACCACGCCGGCGCCGGGCTACGACGCCAACGACAACGTCACGGTCTCCACCGCCGCGAACGGAGCGGTGAGCACGGCCGTCTACGACAAGGCCGACCAGCTCATCTCGGCGGTCAGCCCCGCCGACACCGCCGGTGACCCGGAGCGGCGCAGCGGGTACACCTATGACAAGGCCGGCAACGTGATGACCAGGACGGAGCCGAAGGGCAGCCTGACCACCGCCGACCTCACCGACTACGTCACCAGGTATACGTACGACGCGATCTACCAGCTCACCGCGACGGTCAACGCCAAGGGCCAGAAGATCCAGTACGAGTACGACAACGTCGGCAACGTCGTCACGGTCATCGATCCCCGTAAGAGCGCGAGCAGCGACACCGGCGACTACACCACCAAGTCGGAGTACGACCACGGGCACCGAGTCGTCAAGACCACCGACGCGGCGGGCAAGCCGATCACCAATACGTACGACAAGGACGGGCTGGTCACCTCGACCACCGATCAGCTCGGCAACACGACGTCGATCACCTACGACGCTCGTGGCAAAGCCGTCGAGCAGAAGGTTCCGCGGAGCAGTGAGGGCGGAACCGTCAGCTACGCGATCACCCGCTTCGAGTACGACCCGGTCGGCAACCAGACCAAGGTGATCAGCCCGCGGGGAGTGGCGACCACTGACGACGCCGACGACTTCGCGACGGTGTCCGTCTACGACAAGCTGAACCGGGTCCAGGAGACGCGATCGGCGTACGACAAGGACGACGCCCGCTACCGGACGCCGGACAGGACCACCTATACGTACGACAAAGCCGGCCGCCTCGCCGCGGTGAGCGCGCCGCCCTCAGCCGGCCAGTCGGTTCGCAACGACACCACCTACACCTACTTCGACAACGGCTGGACCAAGACGACGTCGGATCCGTGGGACATCGTCACCTCGTACGACTACAACGAACTCGGCGCCCAGGCCGCGCGGACGGTCAGCTCGGCCGGCGGTTCGGCGAACCGGACGATGACCTGGTCCTACTACCCGGACGGCAAGCTGAAGTCGCGATCCGACGACGGCGTGCCGGTCGGTCGGCAGGTGGTGCTGGTCGACAACTCCGACTTCAACAACACCACCGCCGGCGGGACGTGGACCACGGCGACCACCGCAAGCGGGCGCTACGGCACGGATTACGCCACGCACCCGGCCGGCGGCGGCACCGACACGTTCGCCTGGCAGCTCAACGTGCCGCAGGCGGGGGCTTACGAGGTCTTCACCCGGTTCCCCGCCGTCGCCGGCGCAGCGACGGACGCCCAGTACACCGTCGTTCACAAGTCGGGCGAGACGGTGCGAACGGTCAACCAGACCGCCGCCGCCGGCACCTGGGTGAGTCTCGGCTCGTACGACTTCGCCGAGGGCAACACCCAGAAGCTCACGCTGTCCGGCAAGGCCGGCGGAACCGTCGTCGCGGACGCGGTGAAGCTGGTCCGGAACAACAGTGCCGACACCGATGACGAGAAGCACGACTACGGCTACGAATACGACGTCAACGGAAACCTGATCACCATCTCCGACCGCTCACCGGGCGCCCGGGTCGACGGCTACGCGGTGACCTACAACGACCTCAACCAGGTCTCCAAGGTCTCCGAGACGAAGTCGGGCAGGACCGTCAACACCACGTCGTTCACCTACAACGAGAACGGCGCGCCGCTGACGACCAGCCACGACAAGCAGTATTCGGTCTACGAGTACGACGCACGGGATCTCGTATCGAAGGTCACCAACGGGAAGTCGGCCGGGGACCCGGCGGCGAAGTCGTCCACGTACACCTACACCGATCGTGGCCAGAAGCTGCGGGAGGTCAAGGGGAATGGGAACGTCGTCGACCTCACGTACTACCCGGACGGGCTGCTGGAGTCTCAGTCCGAGAAGAAGCCGAACGGCACGCTGGTCGCCGAGACGAAGCTCGGGTACGACCTCAACGGCAACCGGGTCCGCGAAGTCGCCAAGAAGATGAACGCCGACGATCACTCGGCGTACCTCGCCACGACCAGTGACTACACGTACGACCCGCGGGACCGGCTGGCCGGACTGGTCAAGACCGGTGACGGCGCCGGCGCCGAGACCTACGTCCACGACGCCAACGGCAACGTCACCAGCCAGACCGTCGAGGGCCGGACCACCTCGTTCAACTACGACCGGAACCGCCTGTTGACTGCTGTCGGCGGGGGATCCACCGCGTCGTACAACTACGACCCGTTCGGCCGACTCGACACGATCACGGCCGGCGGAACCCTGGTGGAGCGCAACGTCTACGACGGCTTCGACCACGTGGTGGAGCACCGGAAGAACAGCGGCGCGGCCACCACCACGACGAAGTACTCGTTCGACCCGCTGGACCGGACCACCACGAAGGTCAGCGACGCGGGTGGCGCCAAAGAGAAGATCACCACCTTCAACTACCTCGGGTTGTCCAGCGAGGTCCTGGACGAAGAGGTCGCGGGCAAGCTGACCAAGTCCTACCAGTACTCGCCGTGGGGTCAGCGCCTGTCCCAGATCACGCACAAGGAGGACGGAAGCACCGAGCAGGCGTACTACGGCTACAACGCGCACACCGACGTCGAGACGCTGACCGGTGCCGACGGCGACACCACGGCCACGTACGGCTACACGGCGTACGGCAGCAACGACGACGAGCTGTTCACCGGCATCGACAAGCCGGAGACGGCCGATCCGTCGACCGAGCCTTACAACGCGTACCGGTACAACAGCAAGCGCTGGGACTCGGCGTCCGGGTCGTACGACATGGGCTTCCGCGACTACAGCCCCGGGCTCAACCGGTTCCTGACGCGCGACTCGTACAACGGTGCGCTGGCCGACATGAATCTCGGCACGAACCCGTGGACGGGGAACCGCTATGCCTTCGGTGGCGGCAACCCGATCAGCATGGTCGAGTACGACGGGCACCGGCCGTGCGACACCGCGGAGGACTGCGGCACCTATCCCGGCAACCTCTGCGCGGCCTGCTACTTCGACCAGTACAGCCCGGCCCATGACACGGCTATCCAGCTGGTCGGCGAGTGGATCACAGCGAGTCAGCCCAAGGGGGGCGGCTACGTGACCATGGACCTGAGCGCGTCCGGCGGGGCTCGCGATCCGCGGAACAACATCTCGGGTGGCTCGTCCAAGAACCCCGGGAAGAACATGGGGTACGCCGACCTCCTGTACTGGACCGACGACGCGGTCTACATCTGGGACGCCAAGTCGATCGGCGGCAGTGCGGAGAAGAAGGGTGTCAACGAGGTCGCGGAGAAGATCAAGGCCCTGAAGAAGCAACTGGAGGAGGCCGGCGACACGCGTGAGGTGAAGAAGGGCTTCAGCTTCCCGCCTCTGAGCGGTCCCAACCGGACCCGGGCGAACGAGTGGGTCACCGCGACTCCGTCGATGCACGGTTCCGAGGTCATCGCCTACACCCGGACCCGGATGCGGCCGCCGGTTCCGGTCCCGGTGACGCAGCCCCAGCCGGTCAGCCAGCCGAAGGAGGATCCGTGGTGGAAGACGGCGGGTAAGTGGGTCGGCGCCGGCGCTCTGGTCGTCGGGGCGGGTGGCCTCGTCGTGGCGACCCTGGTCGAGGACGTGGGCACCGGTGGGGTCGGCATCGCCGATGATCCGCTGTCGTTCGCCATCGCGGGCGGGATGATAGCCACTGCGGGATCCATGGTCTGACCGCAACTGATCGAATGAGGAGGCCCGCACGCCGACCGGCGTGCGGGCCTCGAACCGGAAGGAGTCTCATGGCTGTCGGAGTGCTGCTGCGGCGGGTGACCCCGGCAGAGGTGTCCCGTGGCATCGGTCATCTCGAGGAGGGTTTCGAGGCGACCATGGACGACGACGTGTTCGAGGCCCAGGCTGCCGACGGCATCCTGTGCAGCCTCGGCCGGGACTGGCTCTTCGTGCAGCTCGCGCTCACCGGAGAGCTGCACGACGGCGGCGGCCCGGAGGACCTCGTGGTGTTCGGCGGCCAGATGCTCGGCCAGGTGGGGCCGACCGACCGGGATGTCGTCATCGTGCTGCCTCCGGACGGTGTGGCCGCCGCCGCCGAATACCTCCGCGGTGTCGACCCCACGGCGTCGCTGAGCCGGCATCGTGCCGCACTGGCCGGCCGGACCGGGGGTCTGCTGCCGGACACCTTCCTCGCCGGGATCAAGGACTATCTGGAGAGCCTGCGGCGGTTCTACGCGGCTGCGGCCGAGGCCGGTGACGCGGTCGCCAAACGCACCTACAGCTGACGCCGCCGCAGCGCTGCCCGGGGCATTTTCGTTACACATGTTCGGATAGATATTGCTCACCGCTCTAATGTCCGGCAATGCGTTGATCCTTCCCCGCTCTGCTTCCTAGTCTGGTGCCGATCGGGGGTAGCGCGATGTCCATCTATGTACGACTGCTCGGGCCGGTGGAACTGCGGGTCGAGGGCGGTGTGGTGAACCTCGGTCCGGCCAAACGGCGGGCGCTGCTCGCGGCGCTCGCCATGGAGGCGAACCGCCCGATCCGTCTGACCCGGCTGACCAGCCTGCTGTGGACGGACCCACCGCCGTCCTCGGCGGTGCCGAACATCCGCAACCACATCATGGTGCTGCGCCGGCTGCTGGCCGGGCGGATCGATGCTCGGTACCGCGCCTATCAGCTCCTCCTGGCAGCCGAGGAACTGGACGTCAACGAGTTCTTGAGGCGGGCGAACGACGGACGGCGAGCGCTGCGGGCCGGGGATCCGGCGCGTGCGGAGTCCGAGTTGGCAGCGGCGCTGCGCCTGTGGCGGGGTCCGGTGGGCGAGGACCTGACCGCCGGAGTGGAGCTGGAGGCGCGGTTGCACGGGCTGGAGGAGCACCGGCTTCAGGTGGTCGAGGATCTCGTCGATGCCCGGCTGGAACTCGACCACACCGGTGATCTCGTGCCGCTGCTCCGGGAACACCTCGCGGCGCACGCGCTGCGCGAACGTGCCTGGGCGCAGCTCATGCTCGCCCTCTACCGCGCCGGTGATCCGAGCGGGGCGCTGGCGACCTACCGGCAGGCGCACGATCTGCTGGGGGCGCGGCTCGGTGTCGCGCCGGGCCCGGAACTCGCCGACCTGCACCGGGCGATGCTGCGCCGGGCCCCGTGGCTGGACCGGACCGGGGCGATCCGTTGACGACCTGCCATCGCCATTCGCGGCGGGAGACCCTGCTGCGCTGCAGCCGGTGCGACCGGGCGGTCTGTGCCGACTGCACGCGGGAGGCCCCGGTCGGGCAACACTGCCCCGACTGCGTGCGGGCGGACAACCGTAGAGTGCGATGGGCACGCACGGTCTTCGGCGGACGCGTGAACGCCGCACCGTACGCCACCTACGCGTTGATGGCCTCGAACGTCGCGGCGTACCTGATCGAGCTGATCGATCCGAGTGTGATCGACCGGTTCGACAACCTGGGCGTCGCGCTGCTCGGCCCGGACGGCGGTTACTACGTCGACGACGGGAAGCCCTACCTGGGTTATGAGCCGGCCGGCGTGCTGAACGGTGAGTGGTACCGCTTGCTCACCTCGGCCTTCCTGCACTCGTTACCCGGCCAGAACGTTTTCGGCGTGCTCCACCTCGTTCTCAACCTCTACTGGATGTGGCAGCTCGGCCGCACGCTGGAGGAGCGGCTGGGCGTCACTCGCTACCTCGCCGTCTACCTGCTCGCGGCGCTCGGCGGGTCGGTCCTCGGTGTTCTTGTCGATCCCAGCCAGCCGGCGATGGGGGCCTCCGGCGCCGGATTCGGGCTCGCGGGTGCTTACTTCGTGCTCTCCCGGCGATTGCACGAGCGTCGGTACGAGCGGAACCGACTCCTGATCATGTGTGTGCTCTGGATGGTGCTCACCGCCGGTTTCACCTCGTGGGAGGGACACCTGGGTGGCCTGCTCACCGGTGCCGCGGCAGCCGGGATCATCGCGGTGTCCGGCCGTGGTCATCCGATCCGGCAGGCGGCCGCCCTGATCGGCCTCGGCGTAGTGTTGATCTCGTTGGTGGCGCTCAAGGCGTCGGGCTGAAGCAGCGCGGGGATGGTGGGCCACAGGGTGGGCGATGAAAATCACACCCGCCATGAGAGAGTCATGACCATGCTGCGTGCCCGCCGACTCGTCTCCGCCGTTGTCGCCGCGTCCCTCACCGTGGGCGGCCTCTCCGCATGCCGGTCCCAGCCGGCAGTCGCCGTCTATATCGGACAGGGCGGCCCGATCACCGAGCATCGTGTCCAGCAGATCTGGGACGACACCAGTGACCTGCTGAAGGCCGCCGCGGACGGGAGGCCGGCCCGGATGCCGATCGCCCGTGCCGACGTGGTCGGCCTGCTGCTCACCAACGAGCTGTACGACCGGGTCGCCGAGCGCGACCGGGTGACCCTGCCCGCGACCATGCCGTACGACGAGGTCGCCGGGCAGATCGGCCTGCCCGCGACGGCCGACATCACCCGGCTCTACACGGAGAACGCCGTCCTGCGGCAGACCCTGCTGCAGAGCGTCGCGGCCACGGCGCCGGCCCAGCCGACCGACGAGGACCTGCGCGAGGTCTACCAGCGATTCGCCGACAACGAGGCGATCAACTCGGACTTCGCCGCGTTCAAGAACTCGCTGCAGGCGGCCGACAAGCAGGAGCTGCAGGGCGCGTTCGCGCTCCGCGATTCCGTCGAGTCGCTGGTCGGCGAACTCGACGTCGAGGTCAGCCCGCGCTACGAGAACCTCGAACTTGCGATCTCGTCCTACACCGACCAGAACAGCGGCCGGTCGTTCCCGATCGTCAGCGTGCCGTTCGGTGAGACCGGTTCCGATTCCCAGCCCCTGGTGGTGGACGTTTCTTGACCAGCCGGATCATCCTCCTCGTCACCTCGCCGCGACTGCCTGCCGGGCTGCTCACGGCGGAGGCCTGGGACACCGTCCGGGCCTGCCCGGTCTTCGCCGACGCGGAGAGTGAGCAGTCCCGGGCGCTGCGGGCGAACGGCGTGGAGGTGACGGTGCTGGACGAGCTCCTCGACGCGCAGGCGTTCCTCGACGTCGTCGGCGACCGGCCCGCCGTGGTCTGGCTGGCCGGGCCGGACGGGGATCAGGCGTTCGCCCGGCAGCTCGGCCTGCGTCTCGCACGGGAGCCGGGTCTCGCCGAGCTGGAGCTGATGTACGGCTCCTGGGATCCGCCCGGCGCGCGGCTGCTCGACGCGGTCGCGGTGATGGATCGGCTGGTCTCGCCGGGCGGCGATCCGTGGAAGCGGGCGCAGACGCACCGGACGCTCGCGCCCTATCTGCTCGAGGAGAGCTACGAGGCGTACGACGCGATCGTGTCGGACGACCTGGCCGCGCTGCGCGAGGAACTCGGTGACGTGCTGCTGCAGGTGGTGCTGCACGCCCGGCTCGCCGAGGAGCAGCCGGACGGCCGTGGCTGGAACATCGACGACGTGGCCGGTGGCCTGGTCGAGAAGATGGTGCGGCGCAACCCGCACGTCTTCGCCGGCGAGCGGATCGAGGACATCGAAGAGATCACCGCCAACTGGGAGCGGATCAAGCAGGAGGAGAAGGCGCGGGAGTCGGTCCTGGACGGGATCGCGCTGAGCCAGCCCGCCCTCGCGCTGGCCGCCAAGATCCTCCATCGAGTGGAGCGCGGCTCTCTCCCCGTACCGATGCCCCGATCTGTTGATCTTGGAACGTCGCTGCTGAACGTGGTCGCCGAGGCTCGCGCTGCCGGGCTCGACCCGGAGGCCGAGCTGCGCCGGGCGACGCTCGACTACGCGGACGCGGTGCGTGCGGCGGAAAATGTCGGTGGCGCCGAGTAGTTTTCTCGGCATGGCTGAGTTCGTGCCGCTCGCCGAGCGCATCGTCGACGCTCTCCTGGAGAGCGACCCCGCAATCGCGACCTACGCGGGTGACCACCGTTTCGACGACCGCCTGCCCGACCTCTCCGCATCCGGCGTGGCCGGCCGGGTCGCGATGCTGCGCGACGCCGGTGACGCGCTCAGCGGCGTCGACCCCGACGGCCTCGACGCGGAGGACCAGGTCGACCACGCGATCCTGACCGCGCTGGTGGAGCGGGCCGCGTTCGAGCTGACCGAGGTCCGCGAGCACGAGTGGAACCCTCTGAAGCACAACCCCGGTCCGATGCTGCACGCCCTGCTGTCCCGTCCGTTCGCCCCGGCCGAGGAGCGCCTCACCAGCCTGGCCGGCCGGCTCGAGGCGATCCCCGACGCGCTGGCCACCGCCCGTGCCGTGCTGCGCGACGTTCCCCGCATCCACGCCGAGACGGCCGCGGGTCAGTTCGCCGGCACCGCCGCGCTGATCCGTGCCGAGGTGCCCGCGCTGCTGGCCCAGGCGCCCGGCCTGCGCGACGTCGTCGAGCCCGCCGCCACCGCGGCGCTCGCCGCCCTCGGCGAGTTCGACGGCCGGCTGCGCGGCCTGCTCGACAGCGGCGAGCCGGGCCGTGACCCGCGGCTGGGCCGCCGCCTGTGGGAGGCGCGGCTCTGGCACACGCTCGACACCGAGCTCTCCGCGTCCGAGGTGCTGTCCCGGGCCCGGGCCAACCTCGACCGGGTCGGCGCCGAGCTGCGCGAGGCGGCCGCCGAGCTGGTCGGCGGTCCGGCCGACGACGACACGGTCCGCCGCGCGCTCGACACGATCGCCGCCGAGCACCCCGACGACACCAGCATCGTCGGGCTGGCCAAGCTGACGATGGACGAGACGACGGCGTTCGTCCGCGAGCACGACATCGTCTCGCTGCTCGACGACGCCTGCGTGATCCAGGAGATGCCGGAGTTCGCCAGGGGCGTCGCCGTGGCCTACTGCGATCCGCCCGGCCCGCTGGAGACGGCCGACGTGCCGACCTTCTACTGCATCGCCCCGGCCCCCGCCGACTGGCCGGCCGAGCGGGTGGCGAGCTTCTACCGGGAATACAACAATCAGATGATCCGGGGCCTGACCGTCCACGAGGCGATGCCCGGCCACTTCCTGCAGCTCGCCCACTCCCGCCGGTTCCGGGCCGCCACCCGGGTCCGGTCGCTCGGACTCAACGGCCCGTTCGTCGAGGGCTGGGCGGTCTACGCCGAGTCGGTGATGATCGGCCTCGGCTTCGGTGGCCTCCCGGTCCGGCTGCAGCAGCTCAAGATGCAGCTCCGGATGAGCATCAACGCCATCATCGACCAGCTCGTCCACTGCGACGGCCTGTCCGAGGCCGAGGCGATGGAGCTGATGACCGGCCGCGGCTTCCAGGAGGAGGGCGAGGCGGCCGGCAAGTGGCGGCGGGCGCTGCTCACGTCGACGCAGCTCTCTACCTACTTCGTCGGCTACACCGAGGTGTCGGCGATCGCGGCGGCCCGCCCGTTCGGCGCCACCCCGCGAGCCTGGCACGACGCGATGCTGGCTCATGGATCCCCGCCGCCGAGGCACCTGCGCACCCTGCTCGGCGTCTGACCGGCCGCTAATCGCCGCGGCGGTCGACGAGCCTCGCGCCCGACGGGACCTGGAAGTCACGTTCCGCGGCCGTGGTGGCGTAATCGGTGAGCACCACATCCACCTCGGCCCCACCGAGCGTGCCGCGGAAGCTGGCCAGCGTGCCCTCGCCGGTGACACAGACGTCGAAGGCCGATGCTTCGGCACTCTGCACCCCGGTCAGGGCCAGGCAGGTCGCGTTCCGGCCGGCGAGGGTCGTGTCCCGCTGCGCGACCTCGGGGTAGGAATCGATGGCCGCCGCCTCCAGCAACGCCACCACCTGGGCGTCCGTCACCAGCCCGCTCTCCTTCGGCAGCGTCACGCCGTCAGCCGGATCGGTGGCGGTGCAGACGTCGGCGGCGCAGTTCGTCACCGCGGCCGAGGTGCGGATCAGCCGGCCACCCGGATAGTCGTAGGCCGTCCGGTCCGGCGACAGACTCCGTGTCACCTGCGCGGTCTCGCCGCCGGCCACCCGATAGGTGGCGGTGCCGGCCGGCCCCGGCGTCCCCAGTCGAGTGGCCACCTCGGAGACCAGATCACCGGGCGTGACCCCGGCGGCGTTCGCCTGCTCCAGGCCACCACACCCGGCGAGCAGCACAGCCACCCCGGCCCCCGCCACCGCCACTAACACCGGCACCCGCACTGGCACCCGCACTGGCACCGGCACCCGCACTGGCACCCGCACTGGCACCGGCGCCGGCACCGGCACCGGCGCCGGCACCGGCGCCGCCGACCACCGTCTCCCGGATCTTGAGCGATTCCGGACGCCAGGCGAGGGGAAATCGCTCAAGATCTGGGAAAGTCGGCGGGCGGCGCTGGAGGCGGGCACGAGGGTCACCCTCGCTCAACTCATCGACGACGCGCAATCGAGTTATCTCGTAGCCGACTCGGATATCGCCATTCGCAGGGCGCTATTCCCCAGGGAATTCGTCATGCGGAGTTGGCCTCTCTGGCCCGGGCCGCCTGCTGGCGCAGCACGTACCTTCTGATGATTCTGGCCTGCCGTTCGTCCTGCTCGAACACGGCCACGAGCTCCACCATGAGCGGACCCCTCGCCGGTACGCGCTGACGTATCGTGCTGACCTTCGTGGCGACCGCCGAGAACTCGACGACCTCCTCGCCCAGTTGGACGCGCAAGGTCATCGGGTTGCCGGGCCGCAGCTCGATGTCGGTGAAGTGGGCCCGGATCGAGCTCTCGCTGATGTCGTGCACCCAGCCGATCGCTTCGCGTTCGTCGTGCCGGACCAGCACGACGCTCTCGCCGCCGCCACCGCGAACGTAGTTGCGCAGCTGCTCGATCACGGGGGCGCCGAGCAGCCGGATCTCGACACGGTTCTCGTCGGCGCCGGTGACCAGGCCGCGTACGGCGAGCCGGCCGCGATGGCCGGCCGGTCCGCGCAGGGTCACGTTCGCGCCGGCCGCAGGCACGTCGTCGAGGGCCAGGGAAAGGGTCACGGCCTGCTCGGAAGCCGCGAGCACCCGGATGCCGGGGATGAGTTCCTCGCCGTTGTCCAGCTCGATGCGCGAGCCCTCAGCGAGGAAGCCGGAGGGAAACAGGTCACTGGTCATAGTGCCCAACGGTTCGGCAGCCGGGGTGCGGGTTTGAGGTAAACCGGGTGCGAACTTGACCGGCCCGGCGAACGTCGCATCGCCCGACTCGATAGGCTCAAGCCGTGGACGGCCCGCAGGGTCGCGGACCGAAACTGTAATCGTCCAACTGTTAGGGAGCGACACCACAAATGGCCACCATTGAAGCGATCGTCGCCCGCGAGATCCTCGATTCCCGGGGCAACCCCACCGTCGAGGTCGAGGTCGGCCTGGACGACGGCACGGTCGGCCGCGCCGCGGTGCCCTCCGGCGCCTCCACCGGTGCTTTCGAAGCGCTCGAGCTCCGCGACGGCGACAAGGGCCGCTACCTCGGCAAGGGTGTCGAGAAGGCCGTCGCCAACATCGAAGACAAGATCGCCGACGAGCTGATCGGCTACGAGGCGAGCGAGCAGCGCCTGATCGACCAGAAGATGCTCGACCTGGACGGCACCGACACCAAGTCGGAGCTGGGCGCCAACGCGATCCTGGGTGTCTCGCTCGCCGTCGCGAAGGCCGCCGCGCTCTCCGCCGAGCTGCCGCTGTTCCGCTACGTCGGTGGCCCGAACGCCGCCGTCCTGCCGGTCCCGATGATGAACATCGTCAACGGTGGCGCCCACGCCGACTCGAACGTCGACGTGCAGGAGTTCATGATCGCCCCGATCGGCGCGCCGACCTTCCGCGAGGCGCTGCGGACCGGCGCCGAGGTCTACCACGCGCTCAAGTCGGTGCTGAAGAAGAAGGGCCTCTCGACCGGCCTGGGCGACGAGGGCGGCTTCGCGCCGAACCTGCCGGCCAACGCCGCCGCGCTGGACCTGATCGCCGAGGCCGTCCAGTCTGCCGGCTTCACCCTGGGCACCGACATCGTCCTGGCCATGGACGTCGCGGCGACCGAGTTCTACAAGGACGGGTCCTACGTGTTCGAGGGCGCCTCGAAGACGACCGACGAGATGATCGCGTACTACTCGAAGCTGGCGTCGGACTACCCGATCGTGTCGATCGAGGACCCGCTGTCCGAGGACGACTGGGCCGGCTGGAGCGCGATGACCGCCGAGCTGGGCAACAAGATCCAGATCGTGGGTGACGACCTGTTCGTCACCAACCCGCAGCGCATCGCCCGCGGCATCGCGGAGAGCGCCGGCAACGCGGTCCTGGTCAAGGTGAACCAGATCGGCTCGCTCACCGAGACGCTGGACGCCGTGGACCTGGCCCACCGGGCCGGCTTCAAGACGATGATGTCGCACCGGTCCGGCGAGACCGAGGACACCACCATCGCCGACCTGGCGGTGGCGGTCGGCAGCGGCCAGATCAAGACCGGCGCCCCGGCCCGTTCCGACCGGGTCGCGAAGTACAACCAGCTCCTGCGCATCGAGGAGCAGCTGGAGAGCGCCGCCCGGTACGCCGGTGCGGGCGCGTTCCCGCGTTACCGCGTCGGCTGACCTCACGCCGACAGATCATGGAGTTGTGGCGCCCGTCCCGGCCGACGTAGGTTCGCAGACGGGCGCCAGGACCAACCGGACGGCGAGCGCGGGGAGGCACAAGTGACGACGCAACGTCGCCTGCCCAGCGGCCAGGGGCCCAGTGGTCAAGGGCCCGGTGGTCAGGGGCCCAGCGGCCCTGGATCGGCTCGCCGTGCCGGCGCCGGTGGACGGCCGTCTGCGAGCCGCACCCGCAATACCGGACCCATCCGGGTGCCGTCGTCTCGTCGTACCAATGGATCCGGTCCTGAAAAAGCCGCCGAGCGAACCCATGCGCCTCGCCCGCGCGCGCTCACCGGCCGGGCCACCATCCTGATCGCCGTCTTCGTCGCTCTCGCGCTGGCATACACCTATCCGCTGAGGGTCTACCTCGAGCAGGAGAGCCAGATCGCGCAGATCGAGCAGGACCAGGCGGCGCAGCGGGAGAAGATCGAGGCCACCGCCAAGGAGCTGGCCAAATGGCAGGACGACGAGTACCTCCGCATCCAGGCCCGCGAGCGGTACTTCTACGTCCGTCCCGGTGAGACACCGCTGGTCATCTACTACGATGGCCCGGGCGCCGCTCGCGACGCCGCCAAGAATGCGCCGGCGGCCGCTCCCGACCGCTGGTACGACACGCTGTGGAGCAGCGTCCAAGCCGCGAATGCGGAGCCCGCGAACTGATGGCTGAAGCACCAACCCCTCAAGACCTGGAAACCGTCGCCGCCCAACTGGGCCGGCCGCCGCGCGGCACCCGCGCGATCGCGCACCGCTGCCCGTGCGGCAACCCCGACGTGGTGGAGACCGCGCCCCGGCTCGACGACGGGACACCGTTCCCCACGCTGTACTACCTGACCTGCCCGCACGCCACGGCCGCGTGCAGCCGCCTGGAGTCGGCCGGCGTGATGCGCGACATGCAGGAACGCCTGAGCACCGACCCGGAGCTGGCGAAGCGTTACCAGGCCGCGCACGAGGACTATCTGGACCGGCGGACGGCCATCGAGGACGTCCCGGAGATCGCCAAGGTCTCGGCCGGTGGCATGCCCGACCGGGTGAAGTGCCTGCACGTCCACCTCGGCCACGCGCTGGCCGCCGGACCGGGCGTGAACCCGTTCGGCGACGAGGTGCGGGACGCGATCGGGCCGTACTGGTCCGGTGGTTCCTGCGTGTCCCGCTCTTCTGAGCAATGATCGTCCGCCGCGCGCGCACCGGGGACGTCAAAGCCATCCGGTCCCTGGTGGACGCCTACACCACCGATCGCCGGCTGCTCAGCAAGGCGACCGTGACGTTGTACGAGTCGGTGCAGGAGTTCTGGGTGGCCGTCGCCGAGGACGGGGCGATCGCCGGCTGCGGCGCCCTGCACGTCATGTGGGAGGACCTCGCCGAGATCCGTACGGTGGCCGTCGACCCCTCCCGGCGCGGCCAGAAGATCGGCCACATGATCGTGTCGTCGCTGCTGGATCAGGCGCGGGCGCTCGGCGTACGCAGAGTCTTCTGCCTCACCTTCGAAACCCGGTTCTTCGGCTCGTTCGGATTCACCGAGATCGACGGGGCGCCGGTGCCGCACTCGGTCTACGAGCAGCTGCTGCGGTCGTACGACGAAGGTGTCGCCGAATTCCTGGATCTCGAACGGGTCAAACCCAACACCCTGGGGAACACTCGAATGCTGCTGCACTTGTGAGGGTCTTCGTGAGGGTCTTTCTGTGAGGGTCTTTTTGTGAGAGTCGCCGCGATCGACTGTGGCACGAACGCGATCCGTCTGCTGATCGCTGATGTGGCCGAGGGCAAACTCGTCGACGTAGCCCGCCGGATGGAGATCGTCCGGCTGGGGGAGGGCGTCGACCGTACCGGCCTGCTCGCCCCGGCCGCGATCGAACGCACCCGGAAAGCGCTGCTCGGATACGCCGCCGAGATCGCCGAACTGGGCGTGACCCGGGTGCGGATGTGCGCGACATCGGCCACCCGCGACGCCGGCAACGCGCACGAATTCCGGGACATGGTGCGCGGCGTACTCGGCATCGACCCCGAGGTGATCACCGGTGAGGAGGAGGCGACGCTCTCCTTCATCGGAGCGGTGCAGGGCCTCGACGCCCCCGGCCCCTACCTCGTCTTCGACCTCGGCGGCGGCTCCACCGAATTCGTGACCGGCACAACCGGCGTCGAACACGCGATCTCGATGGACATCGGCTGTGTCCGGCTGACCGAACGCCACCTGCACAGCGATCCGCCCACGCCGGCAGAGATCGCGGCGGCCACGGCGGACATCGTCGCGGCGGTCGACACAGCCCTCGCGGCGGTGCCGGGCCGAGAGGCCAGGACTCTGGTCGGGCTGGCCGGGACGGTCACGACCGTCGCTGCTCTCGCTCTGGAGCTTGATGCGTACGACTCGTCGCGCATCCACCACAGCAGGATCGATGCTGTCGACGTGGCTCGGGTGACCCGCGAACTCCTGGCGATGACCGTCGCCGAGCGCCGCGCCCTGCCGGTCATGCACCCGGGCCGGGCCGACGTGATCGGGGCGGGCGCGCTGATCGAGCAGATCATCGTCGAGCGTTCCGGCCACTCGGTCGTGATCGCCTCCGAACACGACATCCTCGACGGCATCGCCTTCGGGCTGGTCGAGGCCTGACCGCCTGAGGCCGAGCAGCCATCCCCGCACTGCCGCTCACGGTCCGTCGCTCACGGTCCGTCGCTCACGGGCTGCACATCACCGCCGCGCTGACGCCCGATTCGTCACGCTGGCGATTGCCCGGCTGCCGGGCTGCGTCGGCGCCCGAATTGTCGCTCCGTGGTGCAGTCTGCTCCGTGCTACGGCCCAAGCCTGCTCCGTGGCGCAGCCTGTTCCGTGGCGTAGCCCGCTCTTAGCCGCGGCCGCCGATCGAAAACCGCATGATCGCCGCGAAGACGAGCCGTAGCCAACGCACCGAATCGCGGCCCATGCTGTGCTTCCCCTACGGCTCGACTGTCCGGGCCGTAGCTCAAGCACCGAATCGGGACGCGGATCGGTGCGCCGGCTACGGCGAGGTTTGGCCGGCCGCGTCTGTCCTCGCTGTGACGGGACCGCCTCGGATGCAGCCATGAGCCACAGCTACGCCCGTCCGGCTGTGGCTCATGGCTGTCCGGAATGCCTGCCGGCAGCGATGAGTCACAGCTGCGTCCGTCTGGCTGTGGTTCATGGCTGTCCGGAACGCTCGCCGACAGCGATGAGTCACAGCTACGCCCGTCCGGCTGTGGTTCATGGCTGTCCGGAATGCTCGCCGGCAGCGATGAGTCACAGCTGCATCCGTCCGGCTGTGGCTCATGGCTGTCCGGAACGCTCGCCGACAGCGATGAGTCACAGCCAGGTCGGGCTGTGCACGAGAGCCGTGCCGACGCCCGAATTGTCGCCCTGGTGCACAACTGGGTCGCTACAGCGCTGTTGACGGTACTCCGCATTGCACAGTACCCTGCGGCGCGTGGATCCAACTCAACTGCTCAAGGGCGTGCTGGACCTGGCCGTCCTGGCCACGTTGAAAGACGCGGACGGATACGGCTACGACATCCTCCGCCGCCTCCGCGCAGCAGGCCTCGATGACGTCGGTGACGCCTCGGTCTACGGCACCCTGCGCCGCCTCTTCAACAGCGGCCTGCTGAGCACCTATGTGGTCGCCAGCGATGAGGGCCCGCACCGGAAGTACTACTCCCTCAACGATCGGGGCGCGGGCGAGTTGAAGCGGTCCGGCGAGGTCTGGAGGGACTTCGCAGCGATCATGAACGATTTGCTGGTGGACAACACCGAACTACGGGGGCCGCGGTGAACCTCACGGATCAGGATGAGATCGGCAACTACGTCGAGGAGGTTCGGCAGGCGCTCGGGGGTCTGCCGCCGGCCGCGCGCGAGGAGTTGCTGGAGGATCTTCCGGAGCATCTGGCCGAGGTGCTCGCCGAGGGTGGTGGCACGCTGGTCGGCCGTCTCGGTTCGCCGTCCGCCTACGCCGCCGAGTTGATCGCCAGCGCCGGTCTCGCCGAGGGCGGGGAGGAGCAGCCGCGCCGCGGAGGTCTGCGGGGACAGGCGCGCGATCTGCGGAATCGGGCACGGGAGGCGACGCGGCAGGCCGACGTCCGGGTCGGGCCCCTTCTGGGGTACGAGCGAGCCTCGGAGTTCTTGACCTTGCTCCGTCCGGCTTGGTGGGTGCTGCGCGGATATCTCGCGGCGATGGCCTTCACCTATGTCTTCGACGACAACAGCGCCCCGATCGGCCTGCTGCCCCGGATCGGTGGCAGCGGCAACGAGGTGGTGGCACTGGTCGTCCTGGCCGGGTTCGTCCTCGGCTCGATCTGGCTGGGCCGCCGGGAGCCGTCGAAGCGGATGCCGCGTCTGCTGTTCAAGGCCGGCACCGCCGCGCTGGTGGTCTTCGCGGTGGTCGGTTTCTTCGAGGCCGACGGTCAGGCCCGGCAGAGCGGCTACATCGACGCCGGATACGTGAGCGAGTACGACCAGATCCAGGACGTGTTCGTCTACGACGGCCAGGGCGGCCTGGTCAAGAACGCGCAGCTCTACGACCAGTGGGGCAACCGGATCACGTTCGGCGAGCCGGGCTGTGTCGACCCGGTGACCGGCAACTGGAGTGTGAGCCGGTCGATGGGGTACCCGTACTGCCCGGACCTGGCGCCGTTCCGTGCCGGGGAGCGGGTGTGGCCGACGCCGGAGCCGGAAGAGCCCGCGGCGTCACCTTCCGCGACGGCGACTCCGGACGCCGCCCCGAGTTTCCTCAATCCCCCCACCCGGAAGTGAATAGCCTGGTAACGGGGTCGCGCCCGGGTGTATGCGGTCGCTATTCTCGCGCGGCGGCGGCCGATTGTCGGTCGTACCCCTCGAGAGGAAAGACCCATGACAGACCCGGCCTACCCGCCCGCTCCCGGAAGCGGATACCCGCAGCAGGGTGGCTACCCGCAGCAGCCGGGTTACGGTCAGCCCGCTCAGCAGGGTGGCTATCCGCAACAGCAGCAGGGTTACCCGCAGCAGGGTGGCTACGCTCCGCCGCAGCAGCCCGGCTACCCCCAGCAGCAGGGCTACCCCCAGCAACAGGGCTATCCGCAGCAGCAGAGCGGCTACCCCCAGCAGCAGGGTTACCCGCAGCAGGAGCAGGGCTATCCGCAGCAGGGCGGCTACCAGCAGGCGCAGCAGCCGCAGCAGCCGCAGCAGGACGGATGGCAGGGCTTCGCCGACAAGGGTGAGGCCCCCGCCTTCCCGCCGCCCGCCGCACCCGAGCCGGAAAAGAAGAAGAAGGGCAAGAAGGTCCTCGGCATCGTCGGCGCCATCGCGATCTTCCTGATCATCGCGGTGATCAAGGGTGGTCTCGGCGCGCTGCTGGCGAAGGACCCGACCGCGGAGGCGAAGGCCGGCGACTGCATCTCGGTCGACGACAACCTCGGTGAGCAGGCCGCCGACGTCAAGGCGAAGATCGTCGAGTGCTCGGCGGCGGACGCGAAGTTCACCGTCCTCGGCCGGGTCGACAAGGTCACCGACGTGAACAGCACCGCGTGTGACAAGACCTTCGAGGAGAAGTTGCCGGAAGGCGGCGAGGGCGCTGTGATCGCGAGCGCCGAGGGTGACGGCTACCTGCTCTGCCTGAAGGCGAATTAGGAGCCGGGGGAGGCGCGTGCTGTGCTGATCTCATGCACCCGAGCGCCGCTTCCCCCCGTACCGCCGAAGAAGTCGGAGAAAAGGCGGCCTCGGCCGCCTCACTCAGCGTGCTCGACGCGGAGATCGCGGATTGTTTCGCCTGCCCGCGGCTGGTCGCGTGGCGTACCGACATCGCGGTGACGAAGCGTGCGGCGTTCCGGGATCAGACCTACTGGGGACGTCCGGTGCCCGGCTTCGGACCGGCCGATGCCGAGATCGCCATCCTCGGGCTCGCCCCGGCGGCGCACGGCGGCAACCGGACCGGGCGGATCTTCACCGGGGACCGCTCGGGTGATGTCCTGTTCGCCGCGCTGCACCGTGCCGGCCTCGCCAATCAGCCGACCAGCGTCGCCGCCGACGACGGCCTGGAGCTTCGGCACACCCGGATCTTCTCGGCGGTCCGCTGCGCGCCACCGGACAACAAGCCGCTGCCCGAGGAGCGCGACACGTGTGCGCCCTGGGAGCGCCGCGAACTCGAATTGATCAGACCCACCCTCAAGGTGGTGGTCGCTCTGGGTGCTTTCGCCTGGGCGGCGTGGTGGCCCGCGCTTCTTTCGGTGTACGGGAAACGCCCACCTGTCCCGAGGCCGAAATTCGGACATGGGGCGGAGGTGCGGATACCCGGGGCGCCGGATCTCCTGGGGTGCTTCCACGTCAGCCAGCAGAACACGTTCACCGGCCGGTTGACCCCGGCGATGCTCGACGAGGTGTTCGCCCGTGCGAAGGCTCGTGCGGGCCTGGCATGATGCGAGCTCTGCCGACAACCCCCGAGTCACGGATCTGAGCCCCCCGCATGGACCTCACCGCACTGCGCCGATGGTGGCCGCTGGCCGCCGTCGTCACACTGCTCTTCGTGATCTCGCTGGCTGCCACCCGTTCGGCGCCGCAGCTGGACCACATCACGCCCGACGCCACACCGACCACGACAGCGCCGCCGCTGCTGCCGCCCCGGACCGAACCGGCGCCGACGCCCTCGTTCACCGAGGAGGCCGTCCCGGAGGCCGCCCGTGGCCTGCCGGACTGGGCCGGTGACGCCGCGCTGGCGGTGCTCGGTCTCGTGGTGGTCGCCATGGTCGTGCTGCTCTCCTGGGCGCTCGTGCACGACTACCTGCGGCGGCGCGGCCGGCGGACCGGCAAGCTGGACCGGCGCCGGCAGCCGCGGACCGCCGAGGATCTGGTGGCCGCGCTCGACGCCGGCCTGGAGGAGCTCTCCGACACCGACCGCGACCCGCGTCGCGCGGTGATCGCCTGCTGGCTGCGGCTGGAGGACGCGGCGGCCGCGGCCGGCACGCCACGGCATCCGGGGGACAGCCCGACCGACCTGGTCGGCCGGCTGCTCGCCGAGCAGCGGGTGGACGCCGGGGTGCTGGCCGCGCTGCTGGAGGTCTACCGGGAGGCCCGCTACGCCACCCACACCGTCGACGACCAGATGAGACAGCAGGCGCGGTCGGCGCTCGAACGTCTCCGGGCTGATCTGGATGGTGTTTCGGTATGAGCGAGCGCAGCGAGTTCATAGCGACGGTTGCGCTGTGGATCCTGGAAGGCTCGGTATGAGCGATGACGGAAGCCTCGACGATCTCTTCGGCGGGGGATATGAAGCTCCGGCCGAAGAAGCCGCGCCGGTCGAGAAGAAGCGCCGCTCGCGGATACCCCGGCTGATCGGTGAGGCAGCGGTCATCGCCCTCACCACCGTGGTGATCACCGCTGGTCTGCGGGCCGGCGGGGTGAGTATCCCGCTGCTGCTCCTGGTGTCCGCGCTGGTCGGCCTGCGCCTGGTGGTGTGGGCCGCGTCGGCCGTGGCGCCACCGCCCGCCCCGAAGCTGCGCTCCAAGATCGGCCGGACGTCGAAGTCCTCGGCCGACTCGTTGCGCACTTCGGTGAAGCGCTGGGAGCGCAACCTGGAGCAGGCCCACTCGGACCCGGATCTGTATGCGCGTAACGTTCTGCCGGTGCTCGCCGAGCTCACCGACGAACGGCTGCGGTTGCGGCACGGCATCACCCGGGACAGTGACCCGCGACGGGCCCGGGAGTTGCTCGGCGAACCGTTGTGGACGGCGCTCGACGCGCCGGGACGCAACGGGCTGCGGGCACGGGATGTCGACACTTTGCTTGATGCGTTGGAACGACTGTAGAAAGGTGGGCCGGTGACGCAGGCTCTTCCCCCGTACGAGGTCGGGCGGCTGGCCGGAGCAGTTCTCGACTCGGTCGGCACCGTGGTGGTCGGCAAGCGGGACTCGCTCGAGCTGGTGCTCGCCGGCATCCTCGCGGGCGGGCACGTGCTGCTGGAGGATCTGCCCGGTCTCGGCAAGACACTGACCGCGCGGTGTTTCGCGCAGGCGCTCGGTCTCGACTTCCGGCGTCTCCAGTTCACTCCCGACCTGCTGCCCGCTGACGTCACCGGCTCGTTCCTCTACGACCAGCGCAAGGGCGACTTCGCGTTCCGCGCCGGTCCGGTCTTCACCAACATGCTGCTGGCCGACGAGATCAACCGGACGCCGCCGAAGACGCAGTCGGCGCTCCTCGAAGCGATGCAGGAGAAGCAGGTCTCGGTCGAGGGTGTGACCTATCGGCTGGATCCGCCCTTCCACGTCCTGGCAACCGCCAACCCGATCGAGTACGAGGGGACCTACCCTCTTCCGGAAGCCCAGCTCGACCGGTTCCTCCTGCGGGTGTCGTTCGGCTATCCGACCGCCGAGGAGGAGTGGTCGGTGCTCCAGCGCCGGATGTCGCGGCGGCAGGAGGAGGCCGCGCTGACTCCCGTGGTCGACGCCCGCACCTTGCAGTCGATGCAGGCCGCGCTGGAGTCGGTGGCGGTCGAGGACTCGATCGGCCGCTACATCGTGTCGCTCACCTCGGCGACCCGGGAGCACGGCGCCGTCCTGGTCGGCTCGTCGCCGCGTGGATCGCTGGCGCTGCTGCTGCTGGCACGGGCGCGGGCCGCGATGGCCGGCCGCGACTACGTGGTCCCGGAGGACGTGAAGGACGTGGCCGTCCCGGCGCTCGCGCACCGCATAACGCTGCGGCCGGAGATGTGGCTGCGCCAGGTGAACCCGTCGTTCGTGGTCCAGGAGGTGCTCTCGGCCGTCCCGGCGCCGGCCAGCGGCGCTCTGCCGACCTACGCCCGGCATGACTGAGCCGTCTGCTCCGGTCTGGCTTCCCACCCGGGCGCTCGGGCGTACCGTGCTGCTCACCGGGCTGCTCCTGCTGCTCGGCGTCATCCTCGGCCGGGTCGACCTGGTGCTGCTCGCGTCCCCGTTCGCGATCGGCGCCGCGATCAACCTGCGCCGGCGGCCCAGGTCCGTGCCCGAGGTGACGATCACCGCGGACGAGGGGCACATCGTCGAGGGCGGCGAGGTCGAGGCCGGCCTCACCGTGGCGAACCCGGACATGATCGGGTACGACCTGGTCGTGGTCCGGACCCGCACCTCGCCGTGGCTGCGGCTGCGGCACGCCGACCGGCCGTTCGCGATCACCGTCCCGTCGGACGGCTGGGCCGCGATCGACCTGCCCGGCGAGGCGACCCGCTGGGGCCGGCAGGACGTCGGCCCGGCCGCTGCCCGGGCCGCTGCCTGCGGAGGCCTGCTCGCCTGCCGACCGGTGGTCACCCCGGCCCGCGGCGTCCGGGTCTACCCGGTGACCGAGCCGTTCAACGCCACCGAGGCGATGCCCGCGGCGGCCGGTCTGGTCGGCGCGCACCGATCCCGGCGTCCCGGCGAGGGCGGTGAGCTCGCCGGTGTGCGCCAGTTCGCGCCCGGCGACCGGCTGCGCCGCATCGACTGGCGGGTCTCGCTGCGTACGCGTGACCTGCACGTGGCGTACACCCTCTCGGACCGCGACGCCGAGGTGCTGATCCTGCTTGACGTATTAGGTGATGTGGGTCTGCCGGGCGGCGTACGCGGAAGCTCCTCGGTCCTGGACACCACGGTCCGCGCGGCCGCCGCCATCGCCGAGCACTATCTGCACCGCGGCGACCGGGTCTCGATGCTCGAATACGGCGCGTCCGGCCGCCGGCTGCGTGCCGCCTCCGGACGCCGGCAGTACCTGACGGTCCTGGAGTGGCTGCTCGACGTCCGCGCCGACCCGGTCGACGACGAGAACCTCCTGATCCCGCAGCACATCTCGTCGTCCGCGCTGGTCGTGGTGCTCACCCCGCTGGTCGACCCGCGGGCCGCCGACATGCTCGCCCAGCTCACCCAGACCGGCCGGTTCACGGTCGCCGTCGACACCTTCCCGAAGGACGCCGCCCCGGCGGTCCGCAACCAGTGGTCCCCGGCCGCCACCCGGCTCTGGCGCATCGAGCGGGAGAACGTGCTCGGCCGTCTCCGCGAACACGGCGTGCCGGTGGTGACCTGGGCCGGCGCCGGCAGCCTCGACCTGGTTCTGCGCGATGTGGCCCGGATGGCCTCGGCCCCGAGGGGACGCTGACATGCTCACCGCGATCACGAGAAGAGCGGGGCGCCTTCGTACGACCCTGAGCCGTGCGACCGCCGTGCCCGTCATCGTCCGGTCCTCGGTCTTCCTGACCGGCCTGCTGGCGCTCGCTGCCGCCTGGCCCGCCGAGCTGCTGGCCAGCCGGTACTTCGCCCTGCTCGCCGTCTTCGCGCTCTGGCCGGCGCTGATGCCGGGCGGCCGCGGTGGCACCGCCGTCGCTCTGCTGGCGGTGGCGGGCTGGCTGCTCGACACCGCCGGATTCGACGCCCGGATCGCGCTGTGGCGGGTCCTCACCCTGGCCGCGCTGCTCTATCTGGCGCACACCCTCACGGCCCTCGCCGCGGTGCTGCCCATCGATGCGATCGTCAACTTCGACGTACCGGGACTCTGGCTGGGCCGGGCCGCCGTGGTCATCCTGATCTCGTCGGTGCTGATCGTCCTGGCCCTGGGTCTCACCGCCGACCTGGGAGGCAGCGCATTCCAGCTGGCCACCCTCGCCGGGCTTGCTGGTGCCACTGTTGTGACAGTTCTCCTAGCACGTATGGCCGTACGCAAGTGAAATCTGTTAGTTACGACACTTGACTTTGGCCGTTGCGATCGTCACAGAACAACGCATGAACGGGGTCTCGCGCGCGAGAATAGGGGCGTGAATCCACCGCGCATAGTCGTCGTTGGAGCAGGTCACGTCGGGCTGTATGCCGCCCTCCGCCTGTCCAAGAAGCTGAACCGGAACCGGGCCGAGATCGTGGTCATCGACCCTGTTCCGCACATGACTTATCAGCCGTTCCTGCCTGAGGCAGCGGCCGGTAACATCTCGCCGCGACACGCTGTGGTGCCGCTGCGCCGGGAGCTGAAGAAGTGCCGCATCGTCTCCGGTGAGGTCACGAAGCTCGAGCACGCCCGCAAGACCGTCACGATCCAGCCGATCGACGGCCCTGCCTACGAGATGGAGTACGACCACATCATCGTGGCGCCGGGCTCGGTCTCGCGCACCCTGCCGATCCCCGGTCTGAGCGACCGCGGCATCGGTCTCAAGACCATCGGCGAGGCCATCTACCTGCGCAACCACATCCTCGACCGCCTGGACGTCGCCGCCGTGACGCCGGACGAGGAGGTTCGTAAGGCCTCGCTGAACTTCGTCTTCGTCGGTGGTGGCTTCGCCGGCATCGAGGCGCTCGCCGAGATGCAGGACGTCGTCGCCGACGCGCTGAAGTACTACCCGGAGCTGGACCCGAAGGAGGTCCACTTCATCCTGGTGGAGGCCTCCAACCGGATCCTTCCGGAGGTCGGGCCGGAGATGGGCGCCTACACGGCTCGCCAGCTCGCCAAGCGCGGCATCGACCTGCGCCTGGAGACGTTCCTGAAGTCGTGCGTCGACGGTCAGATCGTGCTCTCCGACGGCGACACCTTCCGTGCCGAGACCCTGGTCTGGACCGCGGGCGTCAAGCCGTCGCCGATGCTCGAGCACACCGACCTGCCGCTCGGCCCGCGCGGGCACATCAACTGCCTGCCCACCCTGCAGGTCGCCAGCATCGAGACCGGCGAGGTCCTCGACGGCGCCTGGGCCGCCGGTGACGCCGCACAGGTGCCCGACCTGACCAACCCGGGTGGCTGGTGCTCGCCGAGCGCCCAGCACGCGGTCCGCCAGGCCACCGTGCTCGCCGACAACATCCGCCAGGTCATCCTCGGCGGCGCTCCGAAGGAGTACCGCCACAAGCACGTCGGCGGTGTCGCGGGTCTGGGCATCAACAAGGGCGTCGCGCACGTCTACGGCGTCAAGGTCAAGGGCTACCCGGCGTGGCTCATGCACCGCTTCTACCACGTCAGCCGGATCCCGTCGTTCAACCGCAAGGTGCGGGTGCTCGCCGACTGGGTCCTCGCGTTCGTGCTCAAGCGGGAGACGGTGGCCCTCGGCCAGCTGCACCACCCGCGTGAGGAGTTCCTCGAGGTGACCCCGCCGGTCGCCCCGAAGGAAGACAAGGTCTCCGCCGGCTCGCGCTGATCCGGCCAGGCTGTTTCCCCCATCCGGGCGGCACCAGATACGGTGTTCGCAGGTCCGCCCGGGTGGTGGAATGGCAGACACGGCCGCCTTAAAAGCGGCTGCCTCACAAGGCGTGCGGGTTCGAGACCCGCCCCGGGCACGTGGCTCATGACGAAAGGGATGTTCCTCCGAATGGCGGAACATCCCTTTCATCATTACGATCACGCCTCTGACCACGGGTTCTCAGCCTGCTCACAGGCTCTGCGGGCGGCGATCCGGCGGATCAACCCGTACCCTTGAACGACAGGCAAGAGCCCAACCTCAAGGGAGGCTGGAAACAGTGAAGACATCGAACCCGGTTCTCTCGCGCCTCGGCCAGGCGGCCGAGCGGGAGCGGTCGGCCGGGTACGGGCCATATGGGCCGGCCGGTCAGGGTCAGCCGGGTTACGGCCAGCAGGCGGGTTACGGTCAGCCGGCATACGGCGAGGCCTACCCGACGGCGACAGGCTACCCCGCCTCCCCGCCCGCCGTGCAGCCGATGACCATCGACGACGTCGTGGTCAAGACGGTCACACTGCTCGGCATCACGGGCATCTCCGCGGTCGCCGCGTGGAACCTCATCCCCGACTCGGCGACGGGCGCTGCCTGGATCGGCGCGGCCCTCGTGGGCCTCGTGCTCGGTCTGGTCATCTCGTTCATGCGGGTGGCGAACCCGGCTCTGGTCGTGGCCTACGCCGTGATCGAGGGCGTTTTCGTCGGCATGGTGAGCAAGACCTTCGAGAGCTTCTACTCGGGGATCGTGCTCCAGGCGGTGGTCGCCACATTCGGCGTCTTCTTCCTGATGGCAATCCTCTACCGTGCCAAGGTCATCCGTGCCACCCCGAAGTTCACCCGCGCGATCATCTCGATCATGGCGGGCCTCTTCGCGGTCATGCTGATCAACTTCGTGCTGGCGCTGTTCGGCGTCAACACCGGCCTGCGTGACAACGGCGCTCTCGGCATCATCTTCAGCCTGGTGTGCATCGTGGTCGCGTCGCTGAGCTTCATCCTGAACTTCAACGAGATCGAGGAGGGCGTGCGGATGGGTCTTCCGCAGCGCTACTCCTGGACCGCGGCGTTCGGGATCCTGGTCGGCCTGATCTGGCTCTACATCGAGATCCTTCGCCTGCTGAGCTTCCTGCAAGGCGGCGACGATTGACGGTTCGTCCCGTCGTCGCTAGATGAGCAACGCCCGGCCCGCCTCCCCGCGGACCGGGCGTTGTCCCGTTTCCGGGGGCCTTGGATCGTGGGAGTCCTTCGATCTTGAGTATTCTTTGATCTGATGTCTGACTTCACCGTGTCGATCGAGCGCCTCCTCACCCAGGTCCACCACTGGGAGGAACGCCGTTGGTCGCAGCCGGCCGGCCCGGTGACGCGAGCGCAGGCCGTCTTCGCGCTGGCACAGCAGCTGGCCGATCTGGGCGCCGAGGCGGAGAAGACGCCGGCGCGCGAGGTGCCGTTCGTGCACGCGATGGTCCTCCCCGACCAGCTGCGAGTCCTGGCCGCCGACATCATGGCGGCCGGCCCGCCCCCGGAGCTGCTCACCCGCGCGACCACAGCCGTCACCGAAACCCGGAGCGCCCTCTAGCCACCCGCCACCCCGGCCTGCGTGGAGTTGGACACGCGGCGGAGGCCGCCTCGGCGCATCTGCGGATGTCCTGGTCACTGATAGGGAAAGGGCTTGGGCACTCACTCAGGCCGCGCGGTGTGTTGCCGCGGTCTGGACGCGCAGCGGCCAGCGGGAACGCCGCGCCCTCGGCGGGAGCTGCGGCCCGGGCCACCCACCCCGCTGCGACCTCCTGATTTTGATCTTGGAGTGCAGCGGGGGCAGCGGGTGGTGAAAGGGATCAGCTCAGGCGTTCGATGATCAGGGCCATGCCCTGGCCGCCGCCGACGCACATCGTCTCGAGGCCGATCGACTTGTCGTGCCAGTCGAGGGAGTTGAGGAGCGTGGTGGTGATGCGGGCGCCGGTCATGCCGAAGGGGTGACCGATAGCGATCGCGCCGCCGTTGACGTTGAGCTTGTCCAGCGGGATTCCGAGGTCCTTGTACGACGGGATGACCTGCGCCGCGAACGCCTCGTTGATCTCGAAGAGGTCGACGTCGCCGATGCTCATGCCGGCGCGCTTCAGGGCCTGCTTCGACGCCTCGACCGGGCCGAGGCCCATGATCTCGGGGGAGAGGCCGGTGACGCCGGTCGAGACGATGCGGGCGAGCGGGGTGATGCCGAGCTCGCGGGCCTTCGTGTCGCTCATGATGACCAGGGCGGCGGCGCCGTCGTTGAGCGGGCAGCAGTTGCCCGCGGTGACCCGGCCGTCCGGGCGGAAGACCGGCTTGAGCTGGGAGACCGCGTCGATCGTGACGCCCGGGCGGGGACCGTCGTCCTTGCTGACCACGGTGCCGTCGGGGAGCGTGATCGGCGTGATCTCGCGCTCCCAGAAGCCGTTCGCGATGGCCTTCTCGGCGAGGTTCTGGCTGCGTACGCCGAACTCGTCCATCTCCTCGCGAGAGACGTCCTTGACCTGGGCGAGGTTCTCGGCGGTGTAGCCCATGCCGATGTAGATGTCCGGCACGGCGCCGTCCGCGCGCGGGTCGTGCCAGGTCGTGCCGGCCTCGGCGGCACGCTTCGTGCGGGCCTGGGCCTCGTCGAAGAACGGGTTCGTCCACGAGCCGCCGACGAGTTCCTGGGCCGCCGACGGGAGGCCGTCGGAGGAGCCGCGCGCGAACCGCGACACCGTCTCGACACCGGCCGAGATGAAGATGTCGCCCTCGCCGGCCTTGATCGCGTGGAACGCCATCCGGGTGGTCTGCAGCGAGGAGGAGCAGTAACGGGTGACCGTCGCGCCGGGCAGGCCGTCCAGGCCCAGCTTCGTGGCGATCACACGGGCCTGGTTGAAGCCCTGTTCGCCGCCGGGCAGACCGCAGCCGAGGTAGAGGTCCTCGATCAGCGTGCGGTCTAGCTGCGGCACCTTGTTCAGGGCGGCGTCGACGATCGTCGTGGCGAGGTCGTCGGGGCGCAGATCCTTCAGCGAGCCCTTGTGGGCGCGGCCGATGGGGGAGCGGGCAGTGGCAACGATGACAGCTTCCGGCATGCGGTCAGTTTACTCACCGGTAACATGGTCGGAAGAGCTAATTTGTCACACTCCGCTCATGGCTGCTTTCGCCACGGCCGGATAGAGGGCGTGCGCCCACACCCGATAGCCGTCGGCCGACGGGTGGAAACCGTCGTAGCAGAGCGTCCCGGCGTCCGCGCGGAACACCGCACCGGTCTCGTCGGCCAGGTCCACCACCGTGCCACCGGCCTCGGCCACCGCGCGGGCCTGCGACTTCGCCATCCGGCGGCCGACCAGCCCGGCGATCTGCCGCAGCGGCGGGGCGATCGAGCGGACCGCGCCCAGGTCGGGACACGTGCCGACGACCACCTGCACACCCGCCGAACGCAACCGGCGGACGGCCTGACCGAGGTGGATGGCGGCGTCCTCGGGGGCGCGGCCGGAAGCGGCGTCGTACGCCCCGATCAGCACCACCGCGACGTCCGGCCGGTCGCCGAGCAGCGCCCGGGCCACCTGAGTGGCGAGGTCACTGGACCGGGAACCGGCCACGCCGACGCTGCTGAGCAGCACATGCCGCTGACCGGTCTCGGGAGTGCCGTCGGCGAGCAGCCGGGCCAGCTGGCCGCCGACCGTGTCGGAGAGCCACTCCACGCCGACGCCGACCGCAGCCGAGTCGCCGAGCAGCACGAGCCGCAGCGGCGGGGCCGTGGCCGGGCCCATCGACGTGCGCAGGGCCAGGCCCATCGTCGGCTTGGCGTACCGGCGGGCCTTCGCGGCGAGCAGCTCGCCGGCGATCAGCGCGGCGCCGCCCACCGCGCCGGCGAGCAGGCCGGTGGCAGCGGCCTTGCCCAGTCGTTCCGGCAGACCAGCCATTCCCGCCTCCCTGCGTCAGCCGACTTGATGATCCTCTGGCGTATACCCTACGGCGGGAATCGGGTTCACCGTGCCCGCCCTGGACCCGAACCAGTGCCGGGACTCCCCGAACCAGGGATGCCTGCGCAGCTGCGCCCAGCGGCCGGCCGGGCTGACCTCGGTACCCGGCGCCCGGACCGCGGCGTCGGCGGCCTCCGGCAGGGTGCGCACGGCCTCCGCGATCGGAGTCCGCTCGTCCTCACCGAGGGCGGCCATCACCGTCGGCATCATCACGGCCGCTGCTCTGGCGTACCCCTCGGCGGACGGGTGGAAACGATCCGAGCTGTACATCCGCACCGGATCCGCCTCGAACATCGGGCCGAGCAGGTTGCCGATCGACACGGTCCGGCCGCCCTCGCGCACCACGGCGACGGTCTGCGCGGCGGCCAGCTGGCGGCTCCAGCGCCGGGCCAGCCAGCGCAGCGGCGGCTTGATCGGCTGGATCGCGCCGAGGTCGGGGCAGGTGCCGACGACCACCTTGCACCCCGCGGCCCGCAGCCGGCGGACCGTGTCACCCAGATGGCGGACGGCGGCGGTCCGGGCCGAATTGTGCGTCACGTCGTTGCCGCCGATCAGGATCACGGCGATGTCCGGCTGGTACTCCAGGGCGGCGTCCACCTGGTACGGCAGGCCCGACGACATCGAGCCGACCACGGCCAGCCGGTGCAGCCGGACCGGGCGGCGCAGACGGCGCGAGATGCCGGTCGCGAAGAGGGCGCCCGGCGTCTCCCGGGGACGGTGCACGCCGTAGCCCGCGGCCGACGAGTCGCCGAGGATCACCAGGGTGAGGGGCTTGCCACCGAACTTCGCGCCGTACAGCCCGTCGCCGCGCGGCGGTGGCGCCTCGGCCAGCGGGATCACCCGGCGTGCGGTGGCGGCCTGGCGCAGCAGCAGTCCGGCGGAGAAGGCGGCGATGCCGGCGAGCGCGCCGGTCACATGGCCGGCCAGTTTGATCCGCCGCCAGCCGCTGGCGGAGAGGGTGAAATCGATGCTGCTCATGATTTCCTCCTCGGCGTCTCGTTGTTCAGTCCAAGATCGGCGGTGCAAGTGGGTACTTGAGGCTAACTCGCCATGGCGAGAGGCAATCATGGCGCGGTCAAGTCATGCTGGAGTGGCGGAGAGGGGAACAGAGATGGCCAAGACGTTGAAACGTGCGGCGGCGTTCACCGCGCTCGCCCGCGCACTGACCGCCGGCGCCCGCGGCGGCCGCCCGCTGAGTGAGCGGATCGGCGCACTGCCGCGGATGATCCGTGCCACCACCCGCGGGGAGTACGACGGCGGCCTGCGGCTCGCCATGATGGCCGCCGCGACGGCCTATGTCGTGTCGCCCATCGACGCCGTCCCCGAGGCGTTCCTCTGGGTGTTCGGCCTGGTCGACGACGCCGTGGCGGTCACCTGGCTGGCCGGGGCCGTCCTCGCCGAGACGGAACGCTTCCTGGAGTGGGAGCGGACCAACCCCCGCCTGGTCGTAAAGTGAGCTGTGCGCTATTACGACAACGTCGTCGAGATCATCGGTAACACTCCGCTGGTCCGTCTGAACAGTGTGACCGAAGGCATCAGCGCCACCGTGCTGGCCAAGGTCGAGTACATGAACCCCGGCGGCTCGGTCAAGGACCGGATCGCGCTGCGGATGGTGGAGGACGCCGAGAAGGCCGGCCTCCTCAAGCCCGGCGGCACGATCGTGGAGCCGACCAGCGGCAACACCGGCGTCGGCTTGGCCCTGGTGGCCCAGCAGCGGGGTTACAAGTGCGTCTTCGTCTGCCCCGACAAGGTCAGCGAGGACAAGCAGAACGTCCTTCGGGCGTACGGCGCCGAGGTGGTGGTCTGCCCGACCGCCGTGGCGCCGGAGGACCCGCGTTCCTACTACAACGTCTCCGACAAGCTGACCCGCGACATCCCCGGCGCGTGGAAGCCCGACCAGTACAGCAACCCGGCGAACCCGCGCTCGCACTACGAGCAGACCGGGCCGGAGCTCTGGGAACAGACCGGCGGCAAGATCACTCACTTCGTCGCCGGTGTCGGCACCGGTGGCACGATCAGCGGCGTCGGGCGCTACCTGAAGGAACAGGGGAACGTCCGCGTCGTCGGCGCCGACCCCGAAGGGTCCGTCTACTCCGGTGGAACCGGCCGTCCCTACCTGGTGGAGGGTGTCGGCGAGGACTTCTGGCCGACCGCGTACGACCGCAGCGTCACCGACGAGGTCATCGAGGTCAGCGACTCCGACTCGTTCGAGATGACCCGGCGGCTGGCCCGCGAGGAAGGCCTGCTCGTCGGCGGCTCCTGCGGCATGGCAGTGGTCGCGGCCCTCGAGGTGGCGCGCAAGGCCGGCCCCGATGACGTCGTCGTGGTGCTCCTGCCGGACGGCGGCCGCGGTTACCTGTCGAAGATCTTCAACGACAAATGGATGGCACGGTACGGGTTCCTCCGCAGTGGCGAGGGCACCCCGACCGTCGCCGACGCGCTCGCCGGCAAGGGCGCCGAGATCCCGCCGCTGATCCACGTGCACCCGACCGAGACGGTGCGCGACGCGATCGACTACATGCGGGAGTACGGGGTGTCCCAGCTCCCCGTCCTGAAGGCCGAACCGCCCGTCGTGACCGGCGAGGTGGCCGGCTCGATCTCGGAGAAGGCGCTGCTCGACGCGCTCTTCACCGGCCAGGCCCACCTGCACGACACGATCGAGAAGCACATGGGCGACGCCCTGCCGATGATCGGTGGCGGCGAGCCGGTGGCCGAGGCGGTCGCGCTCCTGGAGAAGGGCGACGCCGCGATGGTCCTGGTGGACGGCAAGCCCGCCGGCGTCCTCACCCGGCAGGACCTGCTCGCCCACCTCAGCTGAGGTTCCCGTCCAGCCCGGCATCCGGAACACTCCGGTTGCCGGGCTTCTCCATTGATGCCGCTCGAACGGCCACCCCCGGCGGACATGGACCGTCACAGATAGTCGCCGCAGTCGCACACACAGTCCGACCAGTCGATGGTCCGCTGCGGTTGTATGTGTCGTGACGGAGCTATGAGCCACTCCCGGATGGAGGGGTAGGGGATGGTCGACGTCGACGAGACGGTGCCCGCCGGCATCGTGGACCGCCTTCTGTGGCGGGACGCGCAGCAGATGCTCGGACGCCACACGGCGTCCGATGCGGACGGTGCCTGCGTCGGGTGCGGGTGGAACTGGCCGTGTTCGGCACGCCGCCTGGCCGAGCGGGCCGACACCGTCGCCCGCCGATCCTGGCGGGAGTCGTGGACGCTGCGCCACGACCTGAACACCATGCGCGACCGGCCAGGTCGCGGCCTCAATGTTCCGTCTGCCCACCGCTACAGGAGGCTGTCATGAAGTCTTAGACGTCGCCGAGAAAGCTTGACCGTCCCCCGGCAAGCAATGGCTTCCCGGCCCGGCGACGTCTCCCGGCGGTGACGCCGGCGCGCCCCGCCAGCGCTCCGGTATCCCGCGCCCAAGCCCGCCCTTGAATCGGTAAACGAATCGGCACGCCTCCGCTGATTCGCGCCTCCGGCCAGGCGCACCCGGTTCGGGCGGGGCGGTGGGCGGGAGCACGTGACTACAGGTTCCCCCGCATTCATCGGTCACGTGCTCCCGCCTTTTCCGCATTTATCGTACGGAATTGGCGGGCCGCGTCCGCCTTCCGCCATGCAGGTCCCCGGTCCACCGACACCTGACGGCCCCTTCCGCCGGCTACCGCCACCGGCGGCCCCGGCGTCCCGTCACCGCCGCATCGGCCCGCTCGTGCCCCCGGCTGTGACTCATTGCTGTCGCGGGCCGGGTTCGTCGCTCATGAGTCACGGCCGGTTCTGCTCGGCTGTGGCTCGTGGCTGTCTCGTGCCTGGACGTGGCTCATGAGTCACAGCCGGTCTGCTCGGCTGTGGCTCATGGCTGTCTCGTGCCCGGATCGTGGCTCATGGGTCACAGCTAGGTTCTGTCTCTTAGATCATCGTGGCGATCATGGGTGTCGATCGTTGACGTGGTGTGGCGCGTGGTGATCTGACGAATGATGAGTGGGCTGTGCTGGCACCGCTGCTGCCGGTCCAGCCCGTTCAGGGCCGGCGCTGGCGCGATCATCGGCAGGTGATCAATGCGATCTGCTGGGTCAAGCGCACCGGTTCGCCGTGGCGGGACCTCCCGGAGCGGTATGGACCTTGGAGACGCCGTACCAGCGTTTTCGCCGCTGGGCGGCCGACGGCACCTGGGCCAGGTTGAAAGCGCAGGTCGTCACCCTTGCTGAGCTCGACGACGACATCGACTGGGACGCTCAGGTCGACGCGACGATCGTGCGCGCCCATCAGCATGCGGCCGGGGCAGCGAAAAGAGGGCTGACGTCGCCGGAACGCAGGCGCGTGAAGGCATCGGACGCTCCCGCGGCGGGCTGACCACGAAGATCCATACCCTGGCCGACGGACGAGGCCGATCGCTGGTCTCGCTGATCCCGCTGCTCAATCAGGTCCGGGTCTCGACGCCCGGGCCCGGCCTGCCGCGCAAGCGTCCGAACTCGTTGACCGGTGACCGGGCGTATTCGTCACGGGCCAACCGTCAGGCTTTGCGGGACGAACACATCACCGCCACCATCCCGCAGCCCCGCGACCAGATCGCTAACCGCCTGCGCAAAGGCCGTAACGGCGGCAGGCCGCCCGCGTTCGACCCAAGCGGCGTAACCAGGTCGAACGCGCTTCAACCGGCGCAAGCACTGGCGTGGACTGGCAACCCGATACGACAAGCTGGGCGCACACTTCCAAGCCACCCTCGACCTCGTCGAAATGCTCGACTGGCTCAGAGCCGTACCCGACGGCCTTGATCTAAGAGACAGAACCTAGCCCTGCTCGGCTGTGGCTCATGGCTGTCTCGTGCCCGGATCGTGGCTCATGGGTCACAGCCGGTCTTGCTCGGCTGTGGCTCATTGCTGTCGTGGGCCGGGACCGTCGCTCATGAGTCACAGCCGGCGGGCCGTGAGTCTCGTGCCGATCCGGGGTGTGTGCGCGGGCCGCAAGTGGCCGCCCGACATTTCACGCCTCGGAACGAAAAAGATCGACATGGACCGACCTGTCGCTTCACACTCGGAAACGAGGGGCGACCGGGAGGTTGGAAGATGCAGTATCGGAACGACGACGAGCGTGCCGCCTGGGAACTGGCCGAGTTCATGATCCAGCAGGCCCGGGCGATGATGCGCGAGGCCGAAGCGGCGCTGGAGAGCTGGAAACGCGGCAAGGAGATGAACCGGCAGCGGTGTGCCCGGCGCGGGATCAACACCACGGACGCCGAGATCCGCTGGGCCGCGTCGGCGAGCGCCAAGAACGCGATCACCAACAACTCGTTCCACGTGTCGCTGGCGACCATGTATTACGGCGCGGCGACCGCGAATTACGCGCGAGCCGAGTACCTCCGGAACAACCGCGGCTAGAGGTCCTCGGGCGTGTCCTGCTCGGCGACCGTGCCGGGCTGCGGGCGCGGCGGGTCGGCCTGGGCCGGTGAGGCCGGGACGGCGAGGGCCAGGCCGAGGACGGCGCCGGCGCCGATCAGGCGGAGACCGGCGAGTGACTTGGTCAGAGAGACGGGACGGCGCTCCGACTTCTCCATGCAGCTCTCCTTTTCATAGGCAGGAAAAGAACCATGACAGCTCAACCTGAGACATGACTGTGTCAGAAGGCCGCCACGGGGCACCATTGACGCGTGGAGATCGCCACCGAGACAGAGCGCAAGTACGACGTCCCCGAGACTTTCGAACTTCCGGAGCTGGCCGGGGTGGCCGGCATCACCGGCTCGGACGGCGCCGAGACACATGACCTCGACGCCACCTACTTCGACACCGAAGACCTCCGGTTGATGAGAAACCGCCGGACTCTTCGCCGCAGAGCCGGCGGTCATGACGCCGGCTGGCACCTCAAGACGCCCAGTGACGGTGAAGGACGTACCGAACATCGGATATCCGGGCACGAAGGCGACACGGTTCCGGACGAACTGGTCGGTATCGTGCGCGGCATCGTCCGCCGTCACCCGCTGGGTCCGGTCTGCCGGTTGCGGACGCATCGGGTGGAGACGCCGTTGCGCGGCGAGGACGGGCGCACGCTCGCGTTGATCGCGCAGGATCGGGTGATCGCCGACGCCGGTGACGAGCACAGCGTCTGGCAGGAGATCGAGGTCGAGCTGGTCGACGGGGACGCCGGGCTTCTCGACGCGGTGGAGCGGGTGCTGCTCGACGCCGGCGCGACGAAGGCGGAGGGCCCGTCCAAGGCGGCCCGCGCGTTGTCCAGCAAACTCCCAGGAAAAACTAAGAAGACGAAGATCAACCCCGTCTTCCGGTACGCCCGGGAGCAGCGCGACGCCATCCTCGGACACGACCCGGCGGCCCGCCGTGGGGACCCCGAGGCTGTTCACAAGATGCGGGTGGCGACGCGTCGTCTCCGCAGCACGCTGAAGACGTACCGGCGCTGGTTCCCGGAGAACGAGGTCGGCGACGAGCTGCGCTGGCTGGCCGGGATGCTCGGCGCCGTCCGCGATCCCCAGGTGCTGGAGGAGAAGCTGCTCGCCGGCGTCGAGGACTCGGGGCCGGAGTTCGAGCCGGCCGCGAACCGGATCCGGGCGGCGCTGGAGCACCGGGTCGCGAAAGGCCGGGACGAGCTGGCCCAGGCCCTCGACTCGGACCGCTACCTGGCCCTGCTCGACGCCGTGGACGAGATCGTCGATCGGACGGGACCCGATGCGGGTGATCCTTCCCGGCGTACCAGGAAGGTCTTGAAGAAGGCGGACGCCGAGCTCGATGCGGCGATCAAGAGCGGCGCCGACGAGGAGCTGCACGAGGCGCGCAAGAGCTACAAGAAGGCGCGGTACGCCGTCGAGGTCATCCAGCCGGAGAACGGCAAACCGGCGAAACAGCTGGTGAAGGCGCTGACCGCGCTGCAGGACGGCCTCGGCGCCCACCAGGACTCGACGATCGCGCGCGAGGTGCTGCACGAGATCGGCCCGGACAGTTTCCATTTCGGCGTGCTGTACGGCAGGCAGGAACAAGTGGGTAAGGAGACCTTGCGGGAGGTGCCCGCGCTGGTGCGGGCGTCGCGGCGCAAGAAGGTGCGGCGTTGGCTGGTGAAGACATGACCACTGATGTTCATTCGGAACACGTTGATCCTGAACAGGGCGTTATCGAGCATGTTGATCATGAACGTGCGGAGGAATCGATGACGGAGCCCTATGCCGGTCCGATAGCCGAGCTGAGCGGCTACCGGGTCGTGGACGACGAGGACGACGATCCGCGGCTGATCAACGCGGACGGCACGCCGGTCGACACCTGGCGGGAGGACTATCCGTACGACGAGCGGATGTCCCGGATGGAGTACGACCACGACAAGCGCCTGCTCCAGATCGAGCTGCTGAAGCTGCAGAACTGGTGCAAGGACACCGGCGAGCGGCTGGTGATCCTCTTCGAGGGGCGGGACGCGGCCGGCAAGGGCGGCACGATCAAGCGGTTCATGGAGCACCTGAACCCGCGCGGTTCCCGGGTGGTGGCACTGGAGAAGCCGAACGAGAAGGAGAGCACCCAGTGGTACTACCAGCGGTACATCAAGCACCTGCCGTCCGCCGGTGAGATCGTGCTCTTCGACCGATCCTGGTACAACCGGGCCGGCGTCGAGCGGGTGATGGGCTTCTGCACCCGCGCGGAGTACCTGGAGTTCATGCGGCAGACGCCGGAGCTGGAGCGGATGCTCGTACGCTCGGGCATCAACCTGGTCAAATTCTGGTTCTCGGTCACCCAGGGCGAGCAGCGCACCCGGTTCGCGATCCGCCAGGTCGACCCGGTCCGGCAGTGGAAGCTCTCCCCGATGGACCTGGAGTCCCTGGACAAGTGGGACGACTACACCGAGGCCAAGGAGGCGATGTTCTTCTACACGGACACCGCCGACGCGCCCTGGACCGTGGTGAAGAGCAACGACAAGAAGCGCGCCCGGGTGGCGGCGATGCGGCACGTGCTCAACCGCTTCGACTACACCGGCAAGGACCCGGAGATCGTCGGCATCCCTGACCCGCAGATCGTCGGACCGGCCTCGCTCGTCGTGGAGAGCACCGAGATGACCCCGCGCGTATTCCCGCGGCTGTAGGTGATTTAAAAGCATTGGCGGTCGCTGTCGACCTTGGCTAACGTGGCCGTACACGTGAAGGGAGGTGGTCCGAAGTTGTATAGCAACGGGACTCGTGAGGTGGCTGTCCGCTAGCCGCTGTCCTTGACAGCTTCGTTTGAGCGTCGAGACCGTGTGGCAGCGGCCCGGCGAGTACCAGACAGCCACCCGACCCCAGGGGATCCGGCCTTGTCCGACCGGACCTCGCCCGCGACAGCGAGCGAGGAAGTCCCCTGGGGTCGCTTCATTCCGGGGGTCTTCGCGATGCGTGAGCTGGTCGTCCTCGGCACCGCCAGCCAGGTGCCGACGCGCCACCGCAACCACAACGGATACCTCCTGCGCTGGGACGACGAGGTGATCCTCTTCGACCCGGGCGAGGGCACCCAGCGCCAGATGCTCCTCGCCGGCCAGGCCGTGACCCCGCTGCGGCGGATCTGCGTCACGCACTTCCACGGCGACCACAGCCTGGGCCTTCCCGGCGTCCTGCAGCGCATCTCACTGGACCGGGTGCCGCATCCGGTGACGGTCCACTATCCGGCTGGTGGGCAGGAGTTCTTCGATCGTCTGAGGCACGCCACCAGCTATTGGGACAACTCCTCCGTGCTCGCCGCGCCGGTCTCCGCGGGCTTCGAGGTGGAGACCTCGGCGGGGCGCCTCACGGCGTTGCCGCTCAGGCATTCGATCGAGACGTACGGCTACCGTCTCGTGGAGCCGGACTCCCGCCGGATGATCCCGGCCCTGCTCGCACAGCACGGGATCAGCGGTCCCGCCGTGGGCGATCTCCAGCGTTCCGGCCGCCTCGGCGACGTCACCGTCGAGCAGGTCAGCGCGGTCCGCCCGGGTCAGACCTTCGCCTTCGTGATGGACACCGGCCTCTGCGACAACGTCTACGCGCTCGCCGAAGGCGCCGACATGCTGGTGATCGAGTCCACGTTCCTGGCCGAGGACGCCGCCATGGCCGCCCAGGTCGGTCACCTGACGGCCGGACAGGCCGGTTCGGTGGCACGGGAGTCGGGTGTCCGGCTCCTGGTCCTGACCCACTTCTCGCAGCGCTACACGGATCCGTCCCGCTTCCTGGAGGAGGCGCGCAAGGAGTTCCCCGGCCCGATCGTGGTCGCCGAGGACCTCCAGACCGTGCCGGTCCCGCCCCGGCGCACTACGGTCGATTCATGACCGCAGAACTCCGCCTGGCTGTGGAGGCCGACCAGCCGGCTGTCGGCCGCCTGCACCACCGATCCCGTGCGGCGGCGTACGCCGATCTGGTCGATCCCTCGTCGTTCGACACGCGGGCCGCGGACATGCTGGCGGCGTACTGGGTGGAGCGCTGGCAGTGGGAGCAGGACACCCACCGGATGACCCTGGCCTTCGACGCCGGCGAGCTGATCGGTTTCTCGTACATCGGGCCGAGTGAGACCACCGGAGCGGCCGAGCTCTACGCGATCCATCTGGACCCGTCCCGGGTCGGCACGGGTGTGGGCCGCCTGCTGATGCTCGACGCCCTGGAGAACCTGCCCAGCTACGGCGAACCCGTGGCGGTCCTCTGGGTCCTCGCCGGCAACACGACGGCCCGCCGCTTCTACGAGAAGGGCGGCTGGTCCGACGACGGCGTCAGCCGCGACGACGAACTCAACGGCCACCCGGCCACGCATCTGCGCTACTCGCATCCGCTGTGACCGATCCCCACCCCCAGCCAGTCATGTAGGGGGAGAGAGGGGAGCTGCCATGCCGGAGCATCTGAAGGAACTGTTCGACCGGGCACTCGACGGCGAGCCCGCGTTCCTCGACGGTGAGGCCGCGGCGCAGGTGATGGCACAGGGCAGGGGCATCCGCCGCCGGCGCCGCGCCCTGGCGATCGGCGGGACGGCTGCGGCGGCCGTCGTCGCGGTCGTGGCGGTGCCCGGTCTCCTCCCGGGGCCCACCGGTCCGCCGCTGCCGCCGCCGCAGCCGCCGCCCGCCGTGGCGCTGGTGGCGCAGGCCCGGCCGGAGTGCACCTGGCCGGTCACCAGCGCCGCCACCGATGTCGTCATCACGCTGCGGCAGGACATCACCGAGCAGCAGCGCGAGGCGCTCCGGGTCGATCTGAGCGCCGATCCCCGCATCCGGACCATGGCCTATGAGACCCGCAAGGAGGCGTACGAGCGGTTCCAGGAACTGTGGCGGGACAGCCCCGACTTCCACCAGGCCCTCTCGGTGCCCGACTCGTTCCAGCTGAGGCTGACCAGCCCGCAGCAGTACGCCGAGGTCGCTGCGGCGTACTCCGGCCGTCCCGGGGTCGAATACCTGGTCGGCGGGGTGTGCCCGTGAGCCGCCCGGACCGCGCCCTCCGTTCCGTCCGCGACGCCGAGTTCACCGCCTTCGTGGCCGCCGCGACACCCCGGCTGCGGCGTACCGCCTACCTGATGTGCCGGGACTGGCATCTGGCCCAGGACCTCACCCAGCTGACGCTCGCCCGGATGTACGCCTCCTGGAGCCGGATCTGGCGCACCGCCGACCTGGAGGCCTACAGCCGCAGGGTGCTGATGAACGCCGTCTTCGACCAGCGCAAACGGCGCAGCAGCACCGAAGTGGCCTTCGCCGACCTCCCGGACCGTCCGGGCCACCCGGCAGAGCCGGCCGCGGACCTGCACGTGACGCTGATGCAGGCCCTGGTCACCCTGCCGGTCCGCGACCAGGCCATCATCGTCCTGCGCCACTGGGAGGACCACAGTGTCGAGACCGTCGCCGACATCTTGGACGTCTCGCCGTCGGTCGTGAAGATGCGAAGCATGCGAGCCCTGTCCCGCCTGAAATCCCTGCTGGGTGAGGACTTCGCCCGCCAGTGACCAAGCCGGCGGGTCAACGGCTCACGCCCGCGAAGTGGACCACCTGCCCCCACTGGTAGAGCGGCGCGCCGGAGGACATGGCCGTCCTCCCGTGCTGGACCGCACGATCCACCGAGCCACTACGCGCCAGCTCACGGTAGAAGGCGACCGAGAACCGCGTCGCATGGGTGGTTTCGGCGCTGCCCTCGAACGCCACCACGGACGTGGCGCCGGCCTCGGCGATCCGGCGGGCCAAACTGCTGCCGTGGGCGTCCGCTCCGGCCTCCGAGGCCCCGAAACAGGAGCCCAGCACCACGATCGGCACGCCGGCCAGGGCATCCGTGAGCGCGTTCTTCGACATCAGGAGCTTCGCGGCGGCCACGCCACTCGCCGAGCCGTGCCCGATCAAGTGCACCACCTGCGGCTTCTCGCGTAGGACGGCGGAACGCAGGGCGTCGCTGTCGTCGAAATGCGACAGGCGCACCACGTCGAACCGCCGCTCGGGGCCCTCCGACTCGGACAACGCCTGGATGATCTGGGTGGCCTCGGCCTCGAAGGCCTGCTCATCCTCGGCCGGCATCGTCGGCATCGCGATCAGGACGCGGTTCGGTCCGTCGATCACGCGGACCGGATGACTGCCCTCGCCCACTGTGCGGACGAGGGACACCGCGGGATCACGGGCGACGAAGTCGTCGGTGTCGAGCGCGGCCATCTCCCAGGGCACGTGATGCCAGGGGGATGCGATCTGCAATCGGACGTCGATCCACCGATGATCCACGCTGACCTCGGACAACACCTCGCGGTAGCGGCCCCGCACACAGGACGCACACGGCGAGGCGTGGGGGAGCGCGCACCGTCGGCACGGGGGCAGCAGCGCCAAACCGATTTCACGAGCGGCGCGCAGAGTCGTTCCGGCGGTGATGTCCTCCGGGGCGAAGGAGAGAAGGTAGCGGATCGCGGCGAGCCGGTACGAGGTGAAGGAGGTGCATCCGGCGGCCAGCTGGGTCGAGCCGCGGAACAGGGTCGAGCAGACGTTCTCGACCTCGACGTCGGGACGGCTCGTCAAGCGGATGACCAGGATCTCGGCCGGGTTTCGCTGATCCTGCTCCGCCAGCCAGGCCCGGCCCTCCGGTGTCAACCGCAACGGCGGCTGCATCGCCATCGGATGAGCGTTGGCCAGCCGCTTCCCGGCCTCGGCGACGAGCCGCCTGAGCTGGGCCGCGGTGGCGGGCAGCCGGGAGCACACCTCACCGAAGGTCATCTGGCCGCCGTTGGCGGCGATCAGCCGCACCAGGGCCAGAACGGCGGGGTCACCTCCGGCTGTCATGTGAGGCGTAGTGCCGGAAGTGCCCCGATCGGCATGTTGTTCTCGATCTCCTCCCACCAGTGCGGCCCGGCGCTGAAGTGGTCGGGGACCTCTTCCATCGCGCTGCGAAGCTCGTCATCGGTCGGCTTCGGAATCGTCACTTCCTGTCCCTGCTGCACCGCGTAGGCGTTCTGGGGATCCTCGGACGTGAGCAGGAATCTGGTGTAGACCGCACGCACGCTGGAGACCTGCGGCAACAACTCGTACGCGATGCGGTGCAGTGCGGCGGCCGCGACCTGGTAGTCCCGGTAGGCGAGCACGATCGCGTAGTTCTGCACGCTGAAGGCCGCGCTCTCCTCGGAGGTGGCGAAACCCTCGGCAACGATGTAGCGGAGTAGGTCAGCGCCCTTCAGCTGCGCCGTTTCGTCCTCCATCCGGGCCATCGCGCTGGCGAAGCCCGCCATCAGCGTGGAGATCTGCACATCCGACTTGTTCTCCACCAGCTCGTCCAGCCACGACCGCACGAGGGCTTCGGCGTCGGCGGTCCGTTCCAAGGCGATCAGCAGGTTGAAGAGGTCCATGCGAATCAGCCCGCGATTCTCACCGTCGAGAGCTTCCTGCACCAGCTCGTCGATACCCTCCGGTGTCTCCCCCGCGAGCAGCGTCGCGCGCGCCCGCTGCACCATCTGCATCGGCTTCTTGAAGTCGGGCTCGTGCTCGGCCAGCCAATCCAGTTGCTCGCGGAGGGCGGGCAGGATGGCGGGACTTCTGGTGTCGTTGAGCGCCGAGGCGAAATTGATGCGGATGTTGGCGTGATTCGGGTCCAGTTGGGCCGCGATCTGGTGCATCAGCAGCGCCAGCTGTACGTCCAGCTTCTCGACCTCCAGCGCGAGGTTGCCGATCAGCGGTGCGTTGTAGTCCGAGCCCGCCCCCGCTGCCACCAGTTGGACGATGCGTTGGGAAAGCGCCGCGAGCAGGTCCATGTCCTTCATGCCGAGCGCGATCTGGGCGTCGGTGATGACCTGAGTGAGCAGGTCGTCCGTCGTGTCGGAGGTGGGCGTGCTCAGCGGCGAGGTGGCGCCTCCCGGAACGGCCAGGCGGCGGCCCGACGAGGAAGTGATGTCGTAAGCGGGCGGACCCGCCGGCACCAGCCGAGGCGCTGCGCTGAGATAGAGGATGAGTTCGGGCGGGCAGTCCTGGATGTCGATGCCGCCTAGCCGTGCCTGTTCGACCAGGCGTGCGCAGGCGCCGGGGATGTCCCGCGACTCCTGTTCGAGGACGCGGGCGCCCATCTCGATGACGAGGCGCAACCAGTCGGCGCGGGGTGACCTGGCGGTGCTGCCCAGATCGGCGTTGGCCGGCATGATCAGCGCCGGCGAGATGAACTCGTCGAAGGCCTGCGGCCACACCATCCGGGCGACGATCCGCTTGACCGAATCGCCTTCGAAGTCCTTCAGGACCCAGAACTCCTGGAGGAGCTCGTTGAAGATGCGCTTGGTCTGCCGGGGCGTGCGCGCCTTCAGGGCCGGTGCGAGCAGACCGAGCGGCTCGTCCGGCCGCACCTCCGAGAGCAGGGTGCGGAAATGCTCCACGCCGGCTCGCAGGTCGGGATCTTCGGGGAAGAGTTCCAGGGCATAGGTCGCCGCGCTGGCCGCGTTCGTGATGAGCGGCGGGATGCGGAGCTGGAAGTGGACGAACTTCTCGAGTGCTTCCCCGTCGTAGGACTCGTGAAGATCGGTCGCCGCCCGGGCCGACCGCTTCAGGTGCTCCTCGTCCGCGGCGACCACGAAGAAGAGGTTGGGCAGAGCCGTCCAGAAGTTCAGTGCGGCGAGCACTTCAGCCGTGAAGCTCTCCGGGCAGCGATCGAGATCGTCGATCAGCTCCACGTGGACGTGCCGCATGTTGGCGACCCGCGGATCGGTCTCCTCGGTGGACAGCTCGCTGCGGTGCTGCAGGAAGGAATCCAGGATCCACCGCTCGACGACCGGGCCGGCCGTGCTGTAGTCCTGAAGCATCTTGCGGAGGAACATCTCGGCCTTGATCGGGGCGGCCAGTCCGCCTTCGGACTCGTACTGGAGGTTTTCGAGAAGCTGAACCAGATAGCTTTCCGGAAAGCCGCCCAGGACGTCGTAGGCCAGGCTGAGCCGGGGCGCGATCGGCGATCCGACGTGCAGATTAGCCCGGTAGGTCGAGAACGTCAGGACGTACTCGTCGCCCAGGATGAATCCGCGTTGGCGCTCGTCGCGTTCCAGCTCCGGCAGGGTGCCGTGCAGCCGTTCGAACATCAGGTCCAGCATGATCCCCAGGGCGCTGGACTTCCCGGAACCCCAGGGCGCGCTGATCCCGAACACGCTGCCCGGGCTTTCGTCGTCGGAGTGGACGGCGGCCACGACGTGGTCGGCGAAGAACTGCAGGCGGCCCCAGAGCTCGGGCCGATGCGCGAAGAGCTTGTCGCGGTCCCGGCTTACCGGCCTTTCAGCCGCCAGCCACGTTCGGATGTGGCGCTCCATCTTCGGCCCCCTTGCTGACGTCGGGTCCCGTGGCCGCCGGCGCAGCCGGCCGGCTGACGACCTTGCCGTACAGGAGCCCGACCTCGCTCGCAGGAATGATCACGAAATCGTGGCTCAGTGGCTCGCGTTCGGTACTGCCGGCTTGAACCATGAACATGGGTGCGGCGATCGCCAGATCTTGTTCACCGGATTTCGCCGAGGTGTCCACGAGCTGCAGGATGCCCCCGAGCACCCGCCCATCCTTGAGCTGCACCACCGCGTAGATCGATGATTTCCGGCCCGGGTTCTTGGCCAGGTACCGGAAGACGGTCGCCGTCCAGACCGAGCCGGTCCCCAGCCGAGTCGGGTTCTCGAACTGCCGGACCACGATCAGGGCCAGCAGGTAGGCGAGGACCGCGGCCAGGATCAGGGTGACGACCGCCGAGAGGATGTAGCGCCAGTCCAGCACCGCCGGTGGTTTGAAGAGTTCCGAGAGCTTCACGAACGCCGAGGGGATCGCCGCGCCGAGGCCGAGGACGGCCAGGGCGGCCAGTCCGGTGCACAGCGCCCCGACGCAGAGAAGATCGACGAGATCGAGGACGCCGCCCCTGGTGCGCCGGGTGAGCCGTCGCTCGACGACCCGCTGGTAGAGGTAACCCGGCGACACCGCCACCAGGAACACCACCAGGGCGAGAGCGTTGCTCGGGATCACGCCTGCTCCTCGGTGGGCTCGGGAGCCTTGGGCGGTGTGGCGGGAGGAACGAGATCGTCGGGGAGGTCGCTCTGATCGAGATCGATCACGGGAGCCTCGAAGACGTCCCGCCAGCGCATGTCCGGGGCGGTCGGCGGCTCGTCACCGTCGGCCAGAGATCGATCGGGTTCAGGCATGAACATCAACCTCCCGCGATGTGCTGATCACGAGCGAGCATCCAACGTATCCGGAACTCCCGCCGCGATCCATAGTGGTGAAGCGTCCGCCCACCTTCGTGTCCGCATGGATCGCCGCGTGCGAGCCCGGTCAGGCCGCCCTCAGCCTTCTGGAAGGGCGAGGGACCGGTATTCATCACCGATGCGAGAGGCGTGGTCGAGGGCTTCCTCGTCGCTCGCGTACTTGTGCCGGGGCCAGAAGAAGCCTCGCAGGCCGTCGCCCTTGGTGCGGGGGACCACGTGGGTGTGCAGGTGCGGCACCGACTGGGAGACGATGTTGTTCTCCGCCACGAAGGTGCCCTGCGAGCCGAGAGCGGCGGGCACGGCCGCCGCAATCAGCTGCACAAACCGGAAATATCCGGATAAGTCAGCGGCGGGTAGGTCGATGAGCTGCACGATGTGCGGGCGCGGGACGATCAGGACATGGCCCTTGAAAACCGGACGGATGTCGAGGAAGGCGACCCCGGCCGGCGAGGAGGCCACCAGGAACGCCGGGACGGACCCCGCCACGATGCCACAGAACACGCAGTCGGCCACCACGTGAGACTAGCCTTGCGCTACATGACGGCTAACCAGTACGGGTTCGACACCCTCGCCATCCACGCCGGCCAGGAGCCGGATCCGCGGACCGGCGCGGTGGTGCCGCCCATCTATCAGACCAGCACGTACGCACAGGACGCCGTCGGCGCCCCGCGCCTGGGGTACGAGTACAGCCGCTCCGGCAACCCGACCCGGGATTCGCTGCAGGAGTGCCTCGCGGCGATCGAGGGCGGGCGGCGCGGGCTGGCCTTCGCGAGCGGCCTCGCGGCCGAGGACACCCTGCTGCGCGCGGTCTGCCGGCCGGGCGACCACGTGGTGATCCCGAACGACGCGTACGGCGGCACGTTCCGGCTCTTCTCCAAGGTCGCCGAGCGCTGGGGTCTGGACTGGACCGCCGTGCCGCTGGACGACCTGGACGCGGTCCGTGCCGCGTTCCGGCCCGGCCACACCCGGCTGATCTGGGCCGAGACGCCGACGAACCCGCTGCTCAACATCGCGGACATCGCGGCGCTGGCCGGTCTGGCCCACGAGTACGACGCGATGCTGGCCGTCGACAACACGTTCGCCTCGCCGTACCTGCAGCAGCCGCTCGCGTTCGGCGCGGACGTGGTGATCCACTCGACGACCAAGTACATCGGCGGGCACTCGGACGTGGTGGGTGGCGCGCTGATCACCGCGGACGCCGGCCTCGGCGACGAGCTGGCCTTCCACCAGAACGCGATGGGCGGTGTGAACGGCCCGTTCGACGCCTGGCTCACCCTTCGAGGGATCAAGACCCTGGGGGTACGGATGGACCGCCACTGCGACAACGCCGAGCGCATCGCGGGATACCTCGCGGAGCACAAGGCGGTCGCTCAGGTCCTCTACCCGGGACTGGACGACCACCCCGGGCACGAGACCGCGGCGAAGCAGATGAGCCGCTTCGGTGGCATGGTCTCGTTCCGGGCCGCCGGCGGCCCGGAGAAGGCGATCGAGGTCTGCAACCGGGCGAAGCTCTTCGTGCTCGCCGAGTCGCTGGGCGGCGTCGAGTCGCTGATCGAGCACCCGGGACAGATGACACATCTGTCGGCTGCGGGCTCAGCGCTTGAGGTTCCCGCCGATCTCGTGAGACTGTCTGTCGGCATCGAAACCGTTGACGATCTGCTCGCCGACCTCGAGCAGGCGCTCGGTTAACAGACCGACGCTGGAGAATCTGCGCGATGGATACGACGACCTGGGTGGGAGCAACCGCCAAACAGATCGCCCGCGCGGTGCGCCGCGGGGACGCGAACGCCACCCAGGTCGTGGCCGACCACCTGGAACAGATCGCCATCTCCGACCCGGAGCTGGGCGCGTTCCGGCTGGTCCGTGACGTGGAGGCGATCCGGGAGGCGGAGAAGGTCGACGACCAGGAGGACCTGGCGAACCTTCCGCTGGCCGGCGTCCCGGTGGCGGTGAAGGAGAACACCGCCGTCGCGGGCCTGCCGACCTGGCACGGCAGCGCTGCCGCCCGTACCCCCGAAGTGGCCGAGGAAGACCACGAAGTGGTCCGGAGGCTGCGCGGAGCCGGCGCCGTCGTCGTCGGGGTGACCAAGATGCCGGAGATGGGTCTCTGGGCGGTCACCGACGACGACACCGGCGCGACCCGCAACCCGTGGGACCTGGAGCGCACGCCCGGCGGCTCGTCCGGTGGATCGGCGGCGGCGGTGGCGGCCGGGCTGGTGCCGATCGCACAGGGCAACGACGGTCTCGGCTCGATCCGGATCCCGGCGGCCTGCTGCGGCCTGGTCGGGTTGAAGCCGGGTCGCGGCGTGGTGCCCGTCGACTTCGGCGACAAGGACTGGTTCGGCCTGGTGGAGAACGGCGTGCTCACCACCACGGTGGCGGACGCGGCGCTGGGCTTCTCGGTGCTGGCCGGCCTGACCCCGCAGACGCTGAAGGAGCCGGGCCGGCTGCGGATCGGCGTCTCGCTGCGCTCCCCGGTGGCCGGGGTGAAGCCGGACGAGCCGAACGTCGGCGCCGTCACGACCGCTTCCCGGCTGCTGACCGAGGCGGGCCACGACACGGTCGCGGCCGACCCGAAATACCCGACGGGCGTCGCTCTGGGGGTTCTGGCGACGTGGTTCGCCGGGGCGTACAAGAACTCCGAAGGCCTGCCGATCGACAAGCTCCAGCCGCGGACCCGCCGGCACATCACGCTCGGCAAGGCAGCGATGCGCGCCGGTCTGGTCCGCCAGGCGTCGCGCGACGGCTGGCGGGAGCGCTCGATCCGGTTCTTCGCCGACCGCAACGTCGATCTGCTGCTCACCCCGGCCCTGGCCGCGCCGCCCCCGCCGGCCGTGCGCTACTCGGGCATCCCGTGGTGGAAGAACATGCAGGCGAACGCGTCCTACGCGCCCTACCAGGCGCCGTGGAACTACGCGGGCCTGCCGGCGATCGTGGTCCCGGTCGGTTCCCGGCCGGACGGGCTGCCGCTCGCGGTGCAGCTCGTGGGCCCGCCCGACTCGGAGATGCTGTTGCTCTCGGTGGCCGGCCAGTTCGAACTCCAGAACCCCTGGCAGCGGCAGAACCTGGTCTGAGGGGCGAATGGCAGGATTGGTCCCCGTGGACCTGCTCTCCCTCGCTGACGTCGAGGCCGCCCGTGACCTGCTCGCCGGAGTGGCCAAGACGACGCCGCTGATCACCTCACGTCCCCTCTCCGAGATCACCGGAGTGCCGGTCTGGCTCAAGTGCGAGAACCAGCAGCGGGCCGGGTCGTACAAGGTGCGTGGCGCCTACACCCGGATCTCGCGGCTCTCCGAGGCGGAGCGGGCCCGCGGGGTGGTCGCGGCGTCGGCCGGCAACCACGCGCAGGGGGTGGCGCTCGCGGCCGGCCTGCTCGGGATCCGGGCCACGGTGTTCATGCCCGAGGGCGCGCCACTGCCCAAGGTCACCGCGACCAAGGGGTACGGCGCGGCCGTCGAGTACGCCGGCACCAGCGTCGACGACGCCCTCGAAGCGGCACACGACTTCGCCCGCAGCACCGGCGCCGTGCTGATCCACCCGTTCGACCACCCGGACGTGATCGCCGGACAGGGCACCGTCGCACTGGAGATCCTGGACCAGTGCCCGGACGCCACCACGATCATCACGGCGGTCGGCGGAGGTGGGCTGATCTCCGGGATGGCGGTGGCGGCGAAGGCGTTGCGGCCGGACATCCGGATCGTCGGGGTGCAGGCCAGTGGCGCTGCGGCGTACCCGCCCTCGCTCGCCGCCGGCGCCCCGCGCAAGCTGGAGTCCGGTGCCACGATCGCCGACGGCATCGCCGTGCTGCGGCCCGGTGACCTCACGTTCGCGCACGTCGAGAAGCTGGTCGACGAGGTCGTCACGGTCTCCGACGAGGACCTGTCGGCGGCGCTGCTGATCCTGCTGGAACGCCACAAGATGGTCGTCGAGCCGGCCGGCGCGGCTGCCGTCGCGGCGCTGCTGACCGGGGCGTACGTCCCCCCGCGCGGCGGCCCGGCGGTGGCGATCCTCTCCGGCGGCAACATCGACCCGATGCTGCTGCTCCGGGTGATCGAGCACGGCCTGGCGTCGGCCGGCCGTTTCCTGCGCCTCGCGGTGCGCTGCGCGGACCGCCCCGGCCAGCTGGCTCGGCTGCTGCGGGAGATCGCCGAGCACCGGGCGAACATCGTCGACGTCTCGCATTCCCGGCAGAGCCCGCGGCTCAGCTTCGGCGAGGTCGAGGTGGCGCTCTCGGTCGAGACCCGGGGCCCGGCCCACTCGTCGGCGCTGATCAGCGCCCTGCGCGACGCCGGTTACCGGGTGTCCCTGCTGGCCGAGGCGACCCCGTAGGAACGGGGCGAAGAGCTTGCGGGTGCTCGCGGAGAGCGCCTCGGCCCGGATGGACGAAGAGCTCGCGGCGCACTGTGGGACAGCACGCCGCGAGCTCGCCGTGAGCAGGTGAGAGGGGTCAGCCCTCGAAGGCGCCGAACTTCACGACGGTGACCTTGATGTCGGCGCCGCTGGGGGCCGTGTAGGTCACGGTCTGGCCGGTCCGCGCGCCGAGGATCGCCTTGCCGAGCGCCGACTCGGGGCTGTAGACGGTCAGGTCGGTCGTGGAGGAGATCTCCCGGGAGCCGAGCAGGAACGTCTCGGTGTCGGCCTGGTCGTCGTCGAAGTAGATCGTCACGACCGAGCCCGGAGCGACCGAGTCGGCCACCTGGACCTCGCCGACCTCCGAGTTGCGCAGGAACTCCTTGAGGTAGAGGATCCGGCCCTCCTCGCGGCTCTGCTCCTCGCGGGCGGCGTGGTAGCCGCCGTTCTCCCGGAGGTCACCCTCCTCACGGCGCGCGTTGATCTCCGCGGCTATGGCGGGGCGGTTGGCGATCAACTGGTCGAGCTCGGCCTGCAGCCGGTCGTAAGCGTCCTGGGAGAGCCAGGTCTTCGGCGCCTCGGAACTGGACACGGTCGATCTCCTTGCTGGGAACTGGGCAGTGTTCAGTGCTAGGGGGCAACGCAGCGAATCACCAAGCTTACCAGCGGTATGCGCGTTGCCCCGAAGGTGAAATCTTGTCAGTGGTGTGACAGGGCGCCGGTCAGCCGGCCGCGCGGCAGCCCATCACATCGCCCACCGACGCCTGCGCGGTGGTCGGCACCGGCTCGCTGACCTCGACCGAACCGCCGCCCGGTTTGCCCTTCACGGTCACCTCGCGGCGGCCTACCTCGAACCCGTCGTAGTCGCGGGCCCGCAGCATGCAGGTGGCGCTGCCGTCCTCCGGCACGATCACCCGGAACTGGATCACCATCTCGGCGGGGGTGGGGTCGTTCCAGCCGATGATCTGCGGGTCGTAGTCGCCCTCGCCGAACTTGTTGTAGAACTGCAGGGACAGCGCCACGATCCCGACGGCGAAGAGCGCCGTGATGATGATCGACGGCCAGCGGCGACGCGAACCCTCACGGCGCCGGCCGTAACGGCCCGCGGGGAAGACCGGGGTTGTGGCGTGCGTCTCGCTCACCTGACGACCTCTCGTGCGTTTGTTGTCGGTGGGATCGGCCAGAATGGCAGAGTCCATCTTCGCAGCCGATCCTGGGCCGCCGACGGCAGGCCTGGTCGAGAGGGAAACAACGTGGCCGAGCAGTTGCGCCTGATGACCGTGCACGCCCACCCCGACGACGAGTCGAGCAAGGGCGCCGCCACCATGGCGAAATACGTCGCCGAGGGTGTCGAGGTCCTCGTGGCGACGTGTACGGGTGGGGAGCGCGGCAGCGTGCTCAATCCGAAGATGGACCGGCCCGAGGTGCTCGCCGACATCTCCAACATCCGCCGTGCCGAGATGGACCGGGCCCGCGAGATCCTCGGTGTCGGCCAGGCCTGGCTCGGCTTCGTCGACTCCGGCCTGCCCGAGGGCGACCCGTTGCCGCCGCTGCCCGAGGGCTGTTTCGGCCTGCAGGACCCGCAGGAGGCGGCCAAGCCGCTGATCAAGCTGATCCGGGAGTTCCGGCCGCACGTCATGACGACGTACGACGAGAACGGCGGCTACCCGCACCCCGACCACATCATGTGCCACAAGGTCGCGGTCGTGGCGTTCGAGGCGGCCGGCGACCCGGAGCTCTACCCCGAGTTGGGCGAGCCGTGGCAGCCGCTGAAGCTCTACTACAACTCCGGCTGGACCCGGGCGCGGATGCTGGCCCTCCACGAGGGGATGCTGGCGGCCGGTCTGGAATCGCCGTACACGGAGTGGCTGGAGAAGTCGTCCGACCGGCAGGACCGCGGCGACAAGATCACCACGCGGATCGAGTGCGGCGACTACTTCGCGATCCGGGACGACGCCCTGCGCGCCCACGCCACCCAGGTCGACCCGGACGGCTTCTGGTTCAAGATCCCGCTGGAGCTGCAGCAGAAGGTGTGGCCCACCGAGGACTTCGAGCTCGCCCGCTCCCTGGTGGACAGCCCGATTCCGGAGTCCGACCTGTTCGCGGGCATCCGGGAGAAGGTCGACGCCCACTGACGCAGTAGTCTGACGGCGTGGACGTCTTCGCGGTAAACAACTTCGGTGACACCCGGTCGGGCGGGCTGGCCGGTCCGATGGGGCTGTTCCTCATCGTCCTCATGTGCGTTGCGACGGTGCTGCTGATCCGCAACATGAACAAGCGCATTCGTCGGCTTCCCGACAGTTTCACGGACGCCGCCGACCGCGAGCGTGTGGCGGAAATCGCGCGTCTCGATGCCGATCTCGACCGCCCGGCCGCCTCGGCCGCCGCAGACGTCGAAGCGGATCGATCGACCGCTCCGGTGACCTTGGAGGAACCCGAGGTGACGGCGGTGCCGGACGATCAGGACGACACCGCCAAGGGGCGCAAGGCCACCGGCGCGTGACGGTGCGGGCGCTCGGCGTGCCGGAGGTTTTTCGTTCCCGGCGAGCCGAGTGTCCCGGTCTCGGGTTCGTCAAGCCCTGTTGCGTTCATCGGTATTGATTTAGCCTTCCGCCCGGGGGCCACACGGCCCTGGGACCCTGCGCGGAAGGGGGCGCCGAGATGACACCTTTCCGGCGCGCACTCTCCGCAGATCATCTGCACGTGCATCTGCCTGTGCACGTGTCCGCCGGGGTCCGGTCATGAACGCCGCACCGAACCTCTTCGCCGACCGCGACCAGTCCTGGCTGGCCCGTCCGCGTCCGGTGCGGGTCCTGACCGTCGCGGTCGTGATCGCCGCCGTGGCCGCCGTCGTGCTCGGCGTCCTGCTCCCGGTGGACCGCCCGGCCGACCGCCCGCTCAACGCGCTCGACGGCGTCTGCGTGGCCGCCGTGCTCGCCGCCATCGCGCAGCTGGCCGGCCTCCGATTCCGTCTCGGGCCGGATGCCGTCTCGGTCAGCTGGGCCGAGGCCGCCGTGGTCGTCGGCTTCGTGGTGGCGCCGGCCGGCTGGCTGCCCGCCGCGACCCTGGCCGGCACCGGCGCCGCCTGGCTGCTGCTCGCCTGGTTCACCGGCCTGCGCAACGGCGCCGAGATCGTCCACCTGGTCGCCTCGATGACCGTCGGGGTGGCCGGCGCCGCCCTGGTCACCTCGCTGCTCGCCGGCGACGCCCCGATGAACAGCGCCCGGCTGCCGCTCGCCCTGGTGGCCGGCGCCGCGACGTACCTGGCGATCACCTTCGGCCTGGTCGTTCTCACGCTGGTCCTGCACCGCGACGCCGCGCCCGGCCGGATCGCCGCCCGGGTGCTCTACGCCAAACTCCCGATGTCGATCGGCAACGTGCTGATCGGTCTCGGCGCGGTCTTCGCGCTGGTCCGGGAGCCGCTCTGGCTGCTCGCCTTCGGCCCCGCGCTCTGGCTGCTGCACCGGACCTACCGCTTCCACCTGCGCGCCGCCGAGGAACGCCGGATGTGGGAGGCCTTCGCGGCCGCCACCGCCCGGCTGCCCGGCACGAGCGAGGCCGAGGTGGCCCGGGCCGGCCTGCGCGGCGCGCTCGACGTCTTCGGCGCCCGCCGGGCCGAGCTGGAGGTGCGGACCGGCAACGGCAACCGGAGGTACGCGCAGGACGGTCCCGGCCTCGGCGATCCCGCCGCCGCCCGGTCCGGCCCGGCGATCATCCGCAGCATGGCGGTGGCCGGCCACCCGGTCGGCGAGCTCACCGTGTGGCTGGGCGAGCCGAGCCTGCCGGTCCCGCAGGACGAGGCGGCCATCACGGCGTACGGCGAGGCGCTCGCCGGCGCCCTGCACGACGCCGCCGCCCACCAGCGCATCCTCGAACTGGACGCCCGCGCCGCCCGCGACCGGGTGCGCGACCCGCTGACCGGGCTGTTCAACAGGTCCGCCTTCGCCGACGAGGGTGATCTGCTGCTCCGGTCGCTCGACCGCGGCCAGCACGTCGCGCTGCTGCTGCTCGACCTGGTCGACTTCCGTGAGGTCAACCGGACGCTCGGGCACCGTGGCGGCGACGAGGTGCTGCGGCTGGTCGCGGAGCGGCTCACCGAGCTGGCGCGGCCGCACGAGCTGGTCGCGCGTACCGGGGATGACGAGTTCGTGCTGCTGCTGCCCGCCATGGCGGCGCTCTCCGAATCGGCCGGCCGGGTGGCGGGCTCGCTGCCGCCGGCTCTGCGCCGGGCCCGTGAGCTGGTCGAGCAGCTGCGCCTGCCGATGGAGGTGGCCGGCGTCCGGCTCGCGGTCGAGGTGACCGTCGGCGTGGTGGCCGAGCAGCCGGGCCGGATCGAGGTGGGTGAGCTGCTGCGGCGGGCCTCGCTCGCGGTCGGCCGGGCCAAGGAGCTGAACATCACCGTCGGGACGTACGACGGCAGCCAGGACGCCAGCAGCACCGACCACCTCGCGCTCCTCGCCGAGCTGCAGGACGCGTTCGCCGCCGACGACCAGATCGTGCTGCACCTGCAGCCCGCCGTCGACCTGGTGACCGCCGCGCCGACCGGCTGCGAGGCGCTGGTCCGCTGGCGGCACCCGCGCCGAGGGCAGCTCTCGCCGGGCGCGTTCCTGCCCGCCGTGGAGCGCAGCGAGCTGCTCATCCCGTTCACCCGCCGGGTGCTGGACCTGGCCCTCGCGGCGGTCGCCGACTGGACCGCCGCCGGCATCGACATCCCGGTCTCGGTGAACGTCTCGGCCCGCAGCCTCACCGACCCGACGTTCCCGGCCCAGGTCACCGAGGCGCTGCGGCGGCACCGGACGCCGGCCTCCCGCCTGGTTCTGGAGATCACCGAGTCGGTGGCGGTCAGCGAGCAGGAGATCGTCGACGAGGTGCTGGCCCGGCTGCGGTCGTCCGGCGTCCAGGTGTCGCTCGACGACTTCGGCACCGGCTTCTCGTCGCTCGCCTCGGTCACCCGGATGCCGGTCGACGAGATCAAGATCGACCGGTCGTTCGTGGACGAGATGATCGACAAGCCGGCGGCCGGCGCTGTCGTGCGGGCGGCGGTCGAGCTCGGCGAGCGGCTCGGTGTCCGGGTGGTGGCCGAGGGCATCGAGACGATCGAGCAGCGGGCCGCGCTGATCGAGCTGGGCTGCCCGGCCGCGCAGGGCTACCACTTCTGCAAGCCGATGCCGGCCGACAAGATCGTCCAGGCGCTCATCCAGCTCAGGGACGCCGCGCCCGCACCGGTGACCAGGCTCAGGGCCGACGACGCCTCCTGATCGGCGGTTACTGTCCCCGGTGCACGGAGATCCGGAAGCCGAGATCCCAGTACGCGTTGCAGGGCGGATCCTCCAGCCGGAACCGGACGTGGGTGGCGAGCGGCTCCCGGCTGTACCAGGAACCGCCCCGGACGCTGCGCCGGTCCAGCCCGCCCGGCCGTTCCCGGTCGCCGGTGGCCGACCAGGCCATCGATCGGCTGCTCACCCACTCCCAGACGTTGCCGCCCATGTCCTCCGGCTCCCGGCCGCCCGGCTCGTTGAGCGAGAAGAAGCCGACCGGTATCGCGCCGAAGTGGGTGATCGTCGGCGCGTTCGGGTCGGAGAAGTCACGCGTGACGCAGCGGTCCGGGTCGTACGCGGGTCCCCACGGGTATGCCCGGCGGGTGCCGGTCCAGTACGCGCCCGCCGCCCACTCCCATTCGATCTCGGAGGGGAGGCGGACCTCGTCGGCCGGCCCGATCAGCTCGCCGGCGCGCAACCGGCTCTGCAGCCACCGGCAGTACGCCTGCGCCTCCCACAGGTTGACGCCCACCACCGGCGCCGTCGGCAGGTTGAACCGGGAGTCCTCCCAGTAGAGCGGCTGACCCCGCCGCATGATCCGCCGCGCGATCCGGCCGGACTCCCGGGCGTACCGGGCGAACTCCTCCTCGCCGAGCTCCTTGACGAAGTCGACGCTCGTCTCCTGCTCCCAGAGCCGGGCCAGGCCCGCGACGAAGTCGGGCTCCTGCTCCCGCCACCGGGACGCCTCGTCACCGGCCCACCAGCGCGGATCGTCGTAGCCGCCGTCGGCCACGAAGCTGCCGTACTCGGCGTTCGTCACCGGGTATCGGCCGATCTCGAACGGCGCGACGGTCACCTTCACCGACGGGCTGGACGACACCCGCTTCGCCTCGGCCTGGCTGAGCGGCTCATCGGTGCCGACCTCACCGCGACCGCCGGGCACGACGACGAGGTGCGGCCCGGCGACGATCCGCTTGCCGTCGGCGCCGAGGAAACGCGGGTCGCGCAGGCGGCTCACCACGCACAGGGCCCGGATCCGGACGTGCTGCGGCAGCCGTTCGTCCCGGGCCACCCGGAAGACGGTGTCGATCGCGAACGGCCAGAGACCGGCCATCGAGAGGTCGTCCGGATCGTCGGTGGCCGGCCCGGTGACAGCGGCGCCGAACCCGTACCGGGTCGCCGCCTCGGCGCCCAGCTCGGCGAGCATGTCGCCGGCCAGGCAGGCGCCCTCCACGGCGACGGCGGCGTCCGCGGGATCGCCGGTGAGCGCGCGGACCGCCCGGCGGAGCAGGCCCCGGGACAGCAGGAGCAGGTCGGTGATGCCGTCGCCGGTGGCCTGGGCGATGCCGGCGACGCGGCCGAAGACCTCGTGCCACTGTGGGCGGGACGCCAGCTCGAGGCGCCGGGTCCGGTCGGTGAAGGTGGTGAGGTGCCGGGCGGCGAGGTACTCCTGCAGGCTGTGGTGGGCGAATTCGTACCGGCCGCCGTCCCGCTCCTGCAGCAGCCCGGCGGAGACGTTGCCGAGGAGCTGGCCGATGCACCGCTTGACCAGCTCCTGATGTTCGTCCTCACCGGTCGCCGCAATCCCGGCGTCCCGGAGCGTCCCGGCGATCGCCGCTTCGAGGTCCGGGCGGCGGAGCACTGCCGGTTGCCGGCCGCCGGCCCGGTCGAGCAGGTCGAACGCGAGCCGGCCGGCGACCTGCCGCAGGATCAGGTGGTCCAGCTGCGGCAACGTGGCGTGCTCGCCGTCGCGTCGCCACTCCGGGTCGGCCAGCAGGTATTCGATCGCCTGGCCGAGCAGGACGGCCTTGCTGACCTTGCGGCGCACCGGCCGGGCCTCGACCACGCAGAGCACCGCCGCGAGGAACGGGCTCCGGGCCAGTTCCCGGAGTTCCGGATGGGTGTCCAGGATCTGGCGGGTGGCCGCGATCCGTTGCCGGGTGATCGGTCGGGTCCGTCCGGACGCGGACCGGTTCCACTGCTCGACGTAGGTGTCGAGCTGGTCCTCGGAGAAGCCGGCCAGCTCCAGGACCGGCAGTGAGGCGATCTCCCGCCGGGGCCGTGCCGCCCGGTAGTCGGCGCTCCGGCAGGTGATCAGCACGTGATTGCGGGTGGGCAGGATGGTGGTCCGGATGCTCTCCTGGATCGACGGGACGCTGGCCTCGGCGACCTCGTCCAGGCCGTCCAGGAGGAACCAGAGCTCGCCGCGCGCGGACGCCTCGCACAGTTTCGGCCGCAGGCCCGGTCCATGATCGAGCGAGGGGAGCTGGGCGAACAGGTCGTTCAGCGACGACCACGGGCTCACCGAGGCGAGCGGGATGCGGACCGGGAGCCAGCCGTGACCGGACTCGGTCGTCTCGATGGCGTGCCGGGCGGCCAGCCGGCGGCACAGCGTGCTCTTGCCGAAGCCGGGCGGTCCGGTGACGACGGCCTTCCGGAACATGTTGAGGTCGAGCGCCGTGCCGACCTGGGCGACCCAGTCGTCGGAGACCAGCTTCTGCTCGCGCGGCGACGCGGTGAGCGTCGCGTCGCCCGGGTCGATCAGCGATACAGCCGGCGGGACCCACACCTCGGCGAGCCGCAACCGGTCGGCTTCCAGGCCCTGTGGATTGCCGAACGGCAGGTACTCCGTCTCCCGGATGACCTGGGACAGGTACGCCGCCACCTCCGCGTCGATCGCCGGCTCCGGCCGCTGCCGGTCCGGGCCGACTGTCACGTCATCCGGCATGTCGTCCCTGCTCCCCGTCGTCGTTCGATGATCGTTTCCCGATGACCTGGCCGGACACCGACACCTCCTCGATCGGGTCGAGCCGGCCCGACGACGAGCGCTCCCAGCAGTCACCCGCCATGTCCACGAACTGGAGCCGGCAGATCGGTTCGATGATCCGGCCGGACGGGATGCCCAGCCGGTGCCTGCTGAACCCGGGCGGGATCGGGTCGAACCGCGAGACGTCCGGCGACAGCACGACCGGGCCCGCCGGTCCCTCGCACACGGTCATGGCCCAGCCCGTGATCGGGATCGGGGTCAGGTTGTTGAAGAACAGGTACCAGCCGGGCACGTCGCCGTGGTCCTCCTCACGGAACGCCATCCATCCGTACACCTGGGTCCGTTCCCGGATCTCCTGGCGGTGGATGGCGTCCCGGCGGTCCTCCCGCTGCTGCCTGATCTGGCGGAGCGCCACGAAGACCGCGCTGACCGTGCCGATGCCCTGCGCCCACGAGCCGATGTCGCCGAACCGCTCGTAGTCGATCGCCCCGCCCCCGAAGAGCCGTAGCCCCCAGAGATCCACCATCAGGAGGAAGACGAGCCCGATCGCCAGGGCGATCGGCACGACGGGTGACCGCCACACGGAGCGCCGCGACCGCATATCAGCGCACTACCCGGTACGGCGCGGGCACGCCGGCCGCCACGGCGAGCAGGTTGTCCGCCGCCATCTCGGCCATCCGGTGCGCCGCCTCGTGGGTGAGGTACGCGCAGTGCGGCGTGACGAGCATCCGCGGCGTGAGGGCGAGCAGCCCGAACGGATCGTCCGCCGGCGTGGGCGTCGGCTCCTGGTAGTAGACGTCGAAGGCGGCAGCCGCGATGCAGTCCTGCAGAAGGGCCTCCCGCAGGGCCGCCGGGTCGACCAGCTCGGCCCGGGCCGTGTTGACCAGGATCCCGGCCGATCCCAGCGCCTTGAGCTCGGTGGCGCCGATCGTCCCGCCGTTGTGGCCCGGCTCGAAGTTCAGGTTCAGGGTGAGCATCTCGACTTCGGAGCAGAGCTGCAGGATGCTGTCGGCCCGCCGGTAGCCGAGCGCGTCCAGCTCGGGCCGGGCGCTCCGGTTCCAGTACCAGATCTCGGTGCCGAACGCGGCTGAGGCCATCCGGGCGACGGTCCGGCCCACATTCCCCATTCCGGCGATCCCCAGCCTGCCGTTCACCAGGGAGGACGTGGCGTCCTCGTGCCACCGTCCGGCGACCGTGTCGTTGGCCCGGGCGGTCACCTGGCGGGTCAGGTCCAGCATCAGCGCGATGGTGAACTCGGCGACCGCGGAGGCGTTGGCGTACGGCGTGTAGGTGAACTCGATGGCGGTCGGCTCGTCGGCCGGCGGCATGAAGGCGTGGTACCCGGTGCCGAGGAAGCAGGCGACCCGGAGGTCGGGGAGCGTGGACCAGAGCTGCTTGGGCACCCGTTCGGAGCCGCCCAGGACGTAACCCCAGGCGCCGGCGAGCGCCGCCCGCACCCGGTCGGCGCCGAGGTCGCCGGGGATCGTGATGATCGAGAGCCCGTTCTTCGTGAGCCGCGCGACGACGTCACTCGGAAACGTCGCGCCGGTGATGACCACACGTCGTTCGTCCATGGTGTCAATGCGCACCTTGCGTAATCGGAGAGTCACCCGTCGTACTCGATGGTTCATCGTGTCGAGGGCGGACGAAATCCGCCTTGCGGGTCGTATTCCGCCCGGCGTGAGAGGGTTGGGGCATGCCCAATCGCCTCGCCGATGCCACGTCCCCTTACCTTCAGCAGCACCGGGACAACCCGGTCGACTGGTGGCAGTGGTCGGCTGAGGCGTTCGAGGAGGCCCGCCGCCGGGACGTGCCGGTGATCATCTCGGTGGGTTATGCGGCCTGCCACTGGTGTCACGTGATGGCTCACGAGTCCTTCGAGGACCCGGCAGTCGCGGAGCTGATGAACGCGGGCTTCGTCTCGATCAAGGTGGACCGCGAGGAGCGCCCTGACGTTGACGCTGTCTACATGACCGCGACGCAGGCCATGACCGGTCAGGGCGGCTGGCCCATGACGGTCTTCGCGACGCCGGACGGCGACCCGTTCTTCTGCGGGACCTATTTTCCTCGCGAGGCGTTCGGCAGGCTGCTGCAGAGCGTCACCACAGCGTGGACCGAGCAGCGCGACGACGTGCTGAAACAGGGTGCCGCGGTGGTCGAGGCGGTCGGCGGCGCGCAGATGATCGGCGGGCCGGTCGCGCCGATCTCCGAGGAGCTTCTCGCGGCCGCCGCGGCGGGTCTGGAGAAAGAGCAGGATCAGCGGTACGGCGGATTCGGCGGCGCGCCCAAGTTCCCGCCGCACATGAACCTCCTCTTCCTGCTGCGCCACCACGAGCGCACCGGGTCGGCGGAGGCGCTGGAGACGGTCCGGCACGCGTGTGAGCAGATGGCCCGCGGCGGCATCTACGACCAGCTGGCCGGCGGTTTCGCGCGCTACGCGGTCGACGAGAGCTGGACCGTGCCGCACTTCGAGAAGATGCTGTACGACAACGCGCTGCTGCTCCGGGTCTACACCCAGCTGTGGCGGCTCACCGGTGACCTGTTCGCCCGCCGGATCGCCGACGAGACCGCCGCCTTCCTGCTGCGTGACCTCGGAACGTCCTCGGGTGGCCTGGCGTCCGCGCTGGACGCCGACGCCGACGGGGTGGAGGGGCTGACCTACGCCTGGACGCCCGTCGAGCTGACCGCGGCGCTGGGTGAGGACGACGGCGCCTGGGCAGCGGATCTCTTCGGTGTGACGGTCGGGGGGACGTTCGAGCACGGCAAGAGCGTCCTGGTCCTGGCCCGGGACATCGACGCGGCCGATCCGGCGCTGGTGGAGCGCTGGCAGGACGTCCGGCGGCGGCTGCTCGCGGCTCGTGCCGGCCGTCCCCAGCCGGCCCGCGACGACAAGGTGGTCGCCTCGTGGAACGGCCTGGCGATCACCGCGCTGGCCGAGCACGGCGTGCTCACCGGCTCGGCCGAGTCCCGGGACGCGGCGGTCGCCCTGGCCGGGGTGCTCGCCGACCGTCACCTCGTCACGACGCGGGAGGACGCGCCCCGGGATCCTGGAGCGGACCAGCCCTCCGGCGGCGTCCGGCTGCGGCGGGTGTCGCGGGACGGTGTGACCGGGGAGCCGGCCGGTGTGCTGGAGGACTACGGCTGCGTGGCCGAGGCGTTCCTCGCTGTGCACCAGGTGACGGCCGAGGGCCGGTGGCTGGAGCTGGCCCGCGAGTTGCTCGACGTCGCAGTGGCGCGGTTCGGCAGCGGCGACGGCGGCTTCTACGACACCGCCGACGACGCGGAGAAGCTGCTCACCAGGCCGGCCGACCCGACCGACAACGCCACGCCGTCCGGGCTGTCGGCGATCTGCGCGGCGCTGGTGTCGTGCGCGGCGCTCAGCGGCGAGACCTCCTACCGGGAGGCCGCCGACCGGGCCCTCGCCACCGCCGGCCCGCTGATCGGGGGACATCCGCGGTTCGCCGGCTATGCGGCAGCGGTCGCCGAGGCGGCGCTGACCGGCCCGTTCGAGATCGCGATCGCCACCGCGGATCGGGAGGCGGCGAGCCCGCTGGTCGAGGCCGCGCACTGGTCGGCGCCGGGCGGGTCGGTGATCGTGGTGGGGGAGCCGGATCGTCCCGGTGTGCCACTGCTCGCCGACCGGCCCCTGATCGACGGGGCCGCGGCGGCCTACGTGTGCCGTGGCTTCGTCTGCGACCGGCCGGTCACGAGGCCCGGCGAGATCGCGGCGAAAGTGGGGCGGTGAAACGTACCGGGCAGATGGGGTTGATTTCTGATCTTCACCTCGGCGTCGCTAGGCTGGCCTGGCGATGGATACCCGAACCGGACTGCCTGTAGTCGGCATGGTGGGCGGCGGCCAGCTGGCCCGGATGACCCACCAAGCTGCCATTTCCCTCGGCCAGTCACTGCGCGTGCTCAGTGAGAAGCCTGACGACAGTGCCGCGCTGGTCGCGGCCGACGTGCCGATCGGCACGCACACCGACCTGTCCGCGCTGCGCGAGTTCGCGAAGGGCTGCGACGCGGTCACGTTCGACCACGAGCACGTGCCGACCGAGCACATCGAGGCGCTCGAGGCCGAGGGCGTGAAGATCTTCCCGGGGTCGAAGGCGCTGGTCTTCGCCCAGGACAAGGGCTTGATGCGCGAGCGTCTGGCCGATCTCGGAGCGCCGGTGCCCCGCTGGCGGCGGGTGAGCACGGCCGAGGAGATCGAGGCCTTCGCGGCCGGTTCCTGGCCGGTGGTGGCGAAGGCCACCCGAGGGGGGTACGACGGACGCGGCGTGTGGATGGTCGCTTCCCCCGAAGCGGCGGCCGACCTCGTCTCGACGGGCATCCCGCTGATCGTCGAGGAGAGGGTCCCGCTGCGCCGGGAGCTGGCCGCGCTGGTGGCCCGCTCGCCGTTCGGGCAGGTCGCGGCGTACCCGGTGGTCGAGACCGTGCAGAAGGACGGCATCTGCGTCGAGGTGATCGCCCCGGCGCAGGACCTCGACGACGAGCTGGCCATCGAGGCGCAGCAGCTCGCCATCGACCTCGCCAACGAGCTCGGCGTCGTCGGGCTGCTCGCCGTCGAGCTGTTCGAGACCGCCGACGGCATCGTCGTCAACGAGCTGGCCATGCGCCCGCACAATTCCGGGCACTGGACCATCGAGGGCGCCCGGACCTCGCAGTTCGAGCAGCACCTGCGGGCCGTGCTGGACTACCCGATGGGGTCCACCGAGCTGGCCGCGCCGGTCGTCGTGATGGCGAACGTGCTCGGTGGCGCACCCGGTGGCATGTCCCTCGACGAGCGGCTGCACCACCTCTTCGCCGAGGTGCCGGACGCGCGGGTGCACCTCTACGGCAAGCAGGTCCGGCCCGGCCGCAAGATCGGGCACGTGACGGTTCTCGGCTCCGATCTGGCAGACGTGCGGGCGCGGGCGAACCGGGCCGCCCAGTGGCTTCAGGAAGGCAAGTGATGGCACCCGTCGTCGGCATCATCATGGGCAGCGACTCCGACTGGCCCACCATGGAGGCCGCGGCGATCGCTCTGGCCGAGTTCGAGGTGCCGTTCGAGGTCGGCGTCGTCTCCGCGCACCGGACCGTCCGCAAGATGGTCGACTACGCCGAGTCGGCCGCCGACCGGGGCATCAAGGCGATCATCGCGGGCGCCGGCGGCGCGGCCCACCTGCCGGGCATGGTGGCGGCTCTCACGCCGCTGCCGGTGATCGGCGTCCCGGTGCCGCTCAAGCACCTGGACGGCATGGACTCGCTGCTCTCCATCGTGCAGATGCCGGCCGGGGTGCCGGTCGCGACGGTGTCGATCGGCGGGGCGCGCAACGCCGGCCTGCTGGCCGTCCGCATCCTCGGCGCCGCCGATCCGACGCTGCGGCAGAAGATGCTGGCGTTCCAGGCCGGCCTGGAGAAGCTCGTCGGCGAGAAGGACGAAGCCCTCCGGGCCAAGCTCCTGGGCTGACCCGCCCGGGACGTCAGCGCATCTTCGACAGCACACCGCGGAGTTGCTGGGTGCGGCGGCGGTTCTCGCTCGTCGCACCCAGGAAGAGCAGGATCACCCCGACCGGTACGAGGACCAGCCACGGCCCGACCAGGTTGAAGCCGAACCAGAGCGCCGCGAACACGGTGGCGATCGCGCCGATCACCACCGGCGCCTGCTGCTGGGTCCGGGAGCCGATGATCAGGGTGGCCACCGCGCCGAGCAGCAGCAGGACCGGGCGGGCGTCGTTGCCGGCGTCGGCGAGGACGATGCCCATGGTCGGGACGAACGCGGCCAGCAGCGCCGGGCCGTACGCCGCCCAACTGCTCAGATCGGGCCGGTGGTGCGCCTCGATGATGCCGACCGCGAGGGCCAGGGCCGCGAACGGCAGGGTGTACGCCTCCGGGACGGCGACCTCGGCGAGCGCGATGAACAGCCACCAGCCGACGATCTCGAACCCGACCGCGACCCAGAAGAGCGTCCGGCGCTGCTGCGGGGTCCGGTCCGGGCGGGACGCCGTGAGGCCGAGCACCGCCCCCCAGGCGGCCAGCAGTGCGGCGAGGTGGGCCGGGGAGTCGAAGGCCAGCACGCCGGCGATCAGGGCCGAGGCGTAGCCGCACCACTCGACGGTGACGGCCTCGGCACGGTACTGCGGCAGGCCGAGCCGGGGCAACGCCGCCTCCAGCGAGAGCAGCACAGCGCTGACAGCGAGCACGCCGAACGCCGCCCACTGCCGTTCCAGCCCCGCCGAGATCGCCACGGTCAGCACGAACATCTGACCCATCAGAGCGGCGAAGAGCCAACCCAGGATCCGAGCCATCTGGGTACGCCCGCCGACCGCCGCGACCAGGCCCACTCCGACAGCGCTGCCCAGTGTGAAGAGCGTCAGGGGTTCCTCGGCGAGACTGCCGGCCAGACCCGCTCCACCGGCGAGCAGCCCGATGACGAACACGATGCTGCGAGTGGTCCGCAGCAGTGGCGCCCGGGTCGCGGCCGGCGGCGGGGTGAGCGCCAGGCCGAGCATCGAGATCGTGAAGACCACCAGCGCCGCGCCGGTGGCGGCCGGGAATCCGGCGTGCAGGGCGATCGGTGTGATCAGCAGGGTCAGCGCGACACCCGGCAGGATCACCGGGACGGTCTCCGAGGCCTTGCCGCCGAAGCCGAGCGCCGCCAGCGCCGCCGCGCCGGTGAGCAGGACAGCGGCCAGGGCGCTGGTGGCGTCCACGTTGCCGGCGTCCGGCACTGCCAGCGCCGGGATCGGGCCCTCCCAGGTCGCGTTGACCTGCTTGAGCGGGTCGATCAGGGCGGCGCGCAGGGCCGGGGCCAGCGAGAACAGAGCCAGCAGTGTGGGCAGCAGCGCCAGCCAGACCGCGCCGGTCGCCGGGTCGGCCAGCCAGCGCTCGCCCAGCCCGCCGGCGGTCAGGCCGCTCGATCGCAGGGTGCCGCGGCGGGCCCGGACGTATCGTGGCGCCGGATATTCCAGCGGCGCGACCCGTTGCACCGGGGCCGGGGTGGCGCCACGCAGGAGTTCGGCGAGGACGCCCAGGAGGGCGGCCGCGGCGGCGTACAGGGCGGTGGGGTAATCGGACGGCACCGAGGCGAGCGCGGTGATCGTCGCGCCCAGCACCAGGCCGATCGTGGCCCAGGGCAGGAACTGCGGGATGTACTTGCCGAGAGCGGCGAGGACGGCCAGCCCGATGCTCGACGCGGCGAGCGCGGCGGTCAGCACGACCTGGACGTCGTACCCCTGATCGGCGGCCGCCGCCGCGAAGACGCCGGGGAGCGCCAGCAGGATCGAGCCGGTCGCGGCGCCGCCGATCTGGGCGCGGTGCCGGGGCAGCGCGCTGGACGGCATCGTCGCGTTCTCCGCGGCCTCCTCGGCCGCCTCCACCGGATCGGGTGCGGCGCCGCGGATCGGCATCCGGGCCAGCACCGCGACCAGGGTGCCGAGCATCACGACCAGCAGCAGGGCGAGCGCCGTCGCCCACGGGCGGACCAGGCAGGCCGCCACGGCGTGCAGCAGGACCACGGCGGCGACGGCGGCCCGGGCCCGTGCCGCGGAGGGGGAGGGCGCGGCCACCGAGGCCAGCCCGTACGCGATGGCGACCGCCCCGCCCACGAGCAGCGGCGCCCACCAGGGCATGCCGAGCGCCCATGGCGTGCCGATGGTGGCGAGCGCGGCGGCGAGCCCGGAGGCCCAGTGCGACCAGGGCTTCGACATCCCGATCGCAGCGGTGATGGCGACCATGGCGAGCGCGAACGGCGCCTGCCACGCCCCGGCCGGCGGGCCCTGCGGGTAGGCGGTCAGGTCGGCCGCCCAGAACGGGCCGGGCAGCGCCAGGATCCGCAGGCCACCGGAGACCGCCTGGGCGCCGGCGATCAGGCCGACGACCAGGGCGGCGATGCCGAGGCCACGGGACGGCCCGCGCTTCCAGTCCTCCGGCAGCACGGTGACGCCCATGCCGACCAGCAGCACGACGACACCGGCGACGGCGAGCGGCGAGTTCGGGAAGGCGAGCGCGGCGACCCGGGCCAGCGCGCCGCAGATCGCCACGGTGGCGGCCGCAGCGGCGATGTCCGGGCCGTCGAGGAGCCGGTCGTTGCGGCCGCGCTCGTCGATCGACTTCGCGAAGAAGAGCAGGCCGGCGGCGCCGAGCAGCAGCGCGCCCACCCACAGGTCGGGCGCTGCCGCACCGGGCGCGAAGAGGGCGGCCACTGCCATCGCCACGGCGCCGATGCCGGTGCCGAGGGTGAGCGGCAGGCTGATCTCGCGGCGGGCCACCTGGTAGACGGCCGCGTAGCTGAGCGTGCAGGCCACCGCGAGGAAACCGGCGGCCAGGGCCGGGACGGTCGCGGCCTCGGTGGGCGGCGGGCCGCCACCGGGATCGGCGAGGGCCAGGGCGGCGGTCACCGCGGCGCCGGGCAGCGCCAGCGCGGCGGCGCCGGACGCCCAGTCGCCGATCACCCAGGCGAAGAGCCGGACCGGGATCTGCCGGGCCGCGATCGCGACCATGACGCCGGCCCCGCCGAGCGCGGTCAGCACCGCGGCGGTCAGCCAGGAGGCGCTCAGCGCGGCTGCCGCGCCGAACAGCCCGACGACGCCGGCGCCGATGACGTGCGCGAACGCGATCCGCCGGGTACTCGCCCAGAGGCCCGCGGCGCCGAGTCCGATCGATCCGAGCACCAGCGGCCAGGGTGCCTCGGACCAGGGCAGGCCGAGCGAGGCGGGCACGGCCAGCGCGGTCAGCGTGATGCCGGCGACCGCGCCCTCGTGCCGGATGCTGACCGGCAGCGCCAGCGCGGCGGCGACGGTGAGCAGCAGGGCGCTGAACGCCAGCAGCCAGCCGGACGGGCCGACCGCCTCGGCGAGCTGTTGAGCGTATGCCGAGGTGTCCGCGTTCCAGATCGGGCGAGCCGCGGCGACCGGTGCGAGCGCGGCCCGGATCGCGTCGATCGAGATGATCAGCCCGATGATCGTCAGGGCGCCGGTGGACGCCCACTGCGGACCGCGGCGGATCGGCCTGTCGAGCAGGCCGACGACCGCGCCGGTGATCGCGACGGTGGCCGCGGCGATCACCAGGGTCCAGCGTGGCGAGATCACGTCGGCGAGCCGGGCGGTCGTGCCGATCACGGCCAGGGTCAGCAGCGCGCCCGCCACGTTCAGCGCGAGCGGGTTCTGCAGCAGCCGGGCCGCGAAGACCGTGGTGAGAGCGGCCGCGACCAGGATCAGGCCGGACCGCAGGGCGTCGGACACCACCTCGGCCTGCAGCAGCGCCACCGACGAGTAGATGAGCGCGCCCGCGCTGGCGAAGCAGAGCAGCGCGAACGTCAGCTCCCGCAGCCAGTCCGCGGACGGCGGCGAGGCGGGCGGCGCGAGCGGCACCGAACCGGCCGGCGGCGCGTCCTCCGGGCGCGGGCCCGGGAAGATCCGGGTCGGCAGCCAGCGCCTCTTCGGCCGGGTCAGACCGGAGATGATCAGGTCGGGCTCTTCCGGCTGGGACTCCGGGCGGGGCGGCGCGTCCGGATCCGGGCTGGTGAACCTCTCCGGGTCGGCGTCCGCGAGCGACTCCCGGTCCGGTGGCAGCGGGCGGCCCAGTGGCCAGCGCGGCACCAGCCGGCCGGATCGGATCACGGTGGTGAGCAGCAGCAGGTCGAGCACGGCCACGACGGTCAGGGCCAGGCCCCAGCCCGCCGGGCTCTGGATCAGCGGGTACGCGAGGAGCGGCGCCACCGGCTGGGCCGCGATCACCGTCGCGTAGCGGGGGGCCGCCAATCGCGTGACCCCGGCGTACGCGAAGCCCGCAATCGCGGTGATGGCGAACGTGATCCCGAGGTAGAGCGCGACGGGGACATCGGGTCCGCCGGCGAGCGCGCTGCCGTGCAACGCGAAGAGCGTCATCGGGAACAGGATCAGCCCGACCGCGGCGACGGTCTCGCCGGTGGAGGTCAGACCCCGCTTGGCGATGCCGGGCGCGGCGGTGAGGGCGATGCCGGTGGCGAGAGCGAGGATGAGGGTACGGGCGAACGGGTTCTCCACCGCGACACCGGCGAACACCACGGCGGCCACACCGAGCAGGAGCGCGCCCAGCACCAGCAGGATGTTCTGCACGGACTGGGTGGACGCCTCCGGCGGGTGCTCCGGGGGCGGCGGCTGACGGCGGGGGCCGGGGGCCACCCGCTCGGTCGGCGGCGGATCGTCGACGAGCATCGTGACACCGTCGGTGGCGACCCCGGGCGGACCGGTGTGCCGGGTGCCCGGCTCGGCCCAGTCGGGAGGAGGCGCGCCGCGGCCACGGCCACCGCCCCGCGACGGCGGCGGTGGCGGATCGTCCTGAACGGGCCGGCCGGCGGGCGGTGGCGGAGGTGGGAAGTCGCCGCCGGCCGCTGGTTTGCGGCGGGTCGTCCGCTTGCTCTTGGTGCCCTTGGCCTTCTGGGCGTGCGAGAGGATGTCCCGCTGGAACTGCGCGGCCTGGATCTTGCTGGCTATCTTGGTCCGCTCGGCGGCCGCCTGCATGTCCTTGACCTTGAGCTCCGCGATGGAGGCGTCGATCCGCGCCAGATCGTCGGCGTAATCGGACTCGTCAGCCTGCGCCACGGGGCCTCCTCGACTCCTCTTGGTAACTAGAGCATGCCGGTCGGACACCTCATTAGAACAGTCTCAACCGGGTGGAGATCCGTGGAAACGGCACGGAACCCGGCACTTTTCCAGGTGGTACTTCCCCGGGGGATCTTCCGCACACCGCGGACTGTTGCACCGGCGGTGCTACGCGCCGGTAACATGACGGCGGGACCCCTTAGGGAAGGTTAAGGTCATGTCTGATTTCGACGCATATCGGCTGCCGGAGGATCACGAGACCATTCGCGCCGCCGTGCGCGAGGTCTGTGAGGCGCGGGTCGCTCCCCACGCCGCCGAGGCCGATGAGACCAGTGAGTTCCCCAAGGCGTCGTACGACGCTCTGCGGTCCTCCGACTTCCACGCGCCGCACATCCCGGCCGAGTACGGCGGCGCCGGAGCGGACGCCCTCGCCACCGCGATCGTGATCGAGGAGGTGGCCCGGGCCTGCGCGTCGTCCTCGCTGATCCCGGCGGTCAACAAGCTCGGCACCATGCCGCTGATCATCGCGGGTTCCCACGAGCTCAAGTCCCGCTATCTCTCCAAGGTCGCCGCGGGCGAGGCGATGTTCTCGTACTGCCTCTCCGAGCCGGAGGCCGGCTCCGACGCCGCCTCGATGACCACCCGCGCGGTCCGCGACGGCGACCACTGGGTGCTCAACGGCGTGAAGCGGTGGATCACCAATGCCGGCGTCTCCGAGTTCTACACCGTCTTCGCGGTCACCGACCCGGCCGCCCGCTCCAAGGGCATCTCCGCCTTCGTCGTGGAGAAGTCCGACGAGGGCGTCAGCTTCGGCGCCCCGGAGAAGAAGCTCGGCATCAAGGGCTCGCCGACCCGCGAGGTCTACTTCGACAACGTGCGCATCCCGGCCGACCGCATGATCGGCGACGAGGGCACCGGCTTCGCCACCGCCATGAAGACCCTCGACCACACCCGGGTCACCATCGCCGCCCAGGCCATCGGCATCGCGCAGGGCGCCCTCGACTTCGCGCTGAACTACGCCAAGGAGCGCAAGCAGTTCGGCAAGCCGATCGCCGACTTCCAGGGCCTGCAGTTCATGCTCGCCGACATGGGCATGAAGCTCGAAGCGGCCCGGCAGCTCACCTACGCCGCGGCCGGCAAGAGCGAGCGCGGCGACGCCGACCTCACCTACTTCGGGGCGGCCGCCAAGTGCTTCGCCTCCGACGCCGCCATGGAGATCACCACCGACGCCGTCCAGATCCTCGGCGGCTACGGCTACACCCGGGACTACCCGGTGGAGCGCATGATGCGCGACGCGAAGATCACCCAGATCTACGAGGGCACCAACCAGGTGCAGCGCATCGTCATGGCGCGGCAGCTCCTGAAGGGCTGAAGTAGTAGGTTTCCGCAGCAGCTCAGGTGGGTATAGAGCAGGGCCGACTGTAGACAGTCGGCCCTGTTTTGGCCTCGAAAACTCGTAGAATTCCGCGATTTGCGCATGTGCTATCCCTATCGACGGATCGTGCGGGCGCGACGCGGCACTTCAATGGGTTTGTAGAGCTGTTTTCCCAGCTCAGACCCCTATGAGTTGCACGTTCCGGTTACATCGAGCGCTCGCTTTGCAACAGAGCGTGGTCTACTGGGGATACTTTCGGTGGTCTTCATGGCGAAATCCTGGGCATCGCGATCGACTAGTTTAAGTGAATAAGTCGAATTGTTGGTCGTCAATTTGGCCCAAGGCTGCCGTTCTGTGGAGTTCTGGTGAGCGACTTGAGGCTTCGGGGTGGGGCGGCGAAAGGGCTGGACACGTGGCCGCCTGAAACTGCTGCGGTCGTTGCTCTAGGTAGCACAAGGTTCGTCTTGCGCCTTTTGTCACGGTCGCTGAGCCGAGTTCGCGGCCAGCGAGCCGCCTGGCCCAAGACCGGCAGGGTCATCACGAAGGCCAAGGTCGCGGCGATGGCGATCCCGGCCGCGGGAGCTATCGGCCTGCTCGGCGCCGAACAATGCCCGGACGGCGACCCAGGCGGCCAGGACGAGGAATGACGCGGCGATCAGTCGCAGTGCGAGCCGTTCGCGGGCTTCCGGGGTGTGGAGCGGAACTGCCAGATCGCCACCAGCACCGAGGGCACCTCGAGGAAGGAACCGACCAGATCCTGCCGCGCTCCCAACCGAACGCCTCCGCTCGACCTCATTCAGCTCCGGTTCGAGTGGTCTTGGGCCACTCAAGCTGGTCATGGAAATTACGGCAGGTCTTCCAGATTGCCGGGAATCTCAATTTCACTGGGCCTTGCCGGATCTTTCGGGTTCCTCCGCAACTGGAGGATCAAAACTCGCAGGAGTGCCAAGGCATGCCTTCGACCGGCCTCATCAGCGGTTAGGGGCTAGGAGGTCACCTTGAAGATCAAATATGCACGAAACACCGTAGCGACACCGGTAAGCGCCCCCGCGCTCAGCAACGCGATTGCCCAGTTTTCCATCTTCCCGGCCGGACCCCTCCTGCTCGCCCTTAAAAGAACAGGCAGGAGGATCATTTCGGCGCCGCGCACCGTTATACAGGAATACCGGGCAGTAGGGAATGCCGTTTAGTGGTCGTTTTACTTCCAAGATCGATTCACTCTCCTGTCGCTGATCATGCGTGCTGAGCGCATGCTCCGACGCACTGCCCGGCGGGCGGGATGTCAGTCGATGTCCGACTTTTGCCAACCGGGCGGGAGTTTTTCGAGCCCGATGAGGACGTCGAGGTGGAGGTGCTCTTTGAGGAGATATTTGAGTTCGCGGCCTTCGATGATGACGATGCGGCCGTTCGCGGTGGCGAAGTCACGGCTGGCCTTGCCAACCCATGAGGTCGTGACGAGCACACCTTTGGCCGCCCGCTTGTGATCCATGACGCCGGCCAGGGCCTGAACTGCTTCGACGCCGACGATTCTGCTGTAGCGCTTGGCTTGAATGATGCAGAGTCCGCCGACGATGGGGTCGTTGTTAACGGCGACACCGTCAACGCCGTCGTCCTTGGACGCCTGGGTGACCCAGGATTTCATGCCTCTGGCCTCAAAAAGCCGGCGGATCAGATGCTCGAAAGCACCGGGTGACAGGGTGAGCAGGTCGGTGCGGCTGTCCATGCCGGCGACCACGTCCATCTCGTCGACGAATTTGTACTTGGACAGGTCGAAGGAGACGACTGGCTGAACGGCTTCGAGGTCGTACGGGTGCGGCGACACTATGGCGTTGAGATGGCTGCGGAGACAGAGAACGGGATCGAGTGCCGGTTCGTCGAGTTCGATCTCAGCGAAGCGGCCGCGTTCCGAGCCGATGCTGATCAGCAGCGGGCGGACGGCTCGGCCGGTGGCCTTGTCCTTGGTCGAGACGTAGCCGTTGAAGACGATAGCCGAGACGATGTCAGGGGACGTCGCGTCGAAGGCCTCGGCCAGGGTGCGGAGAGTCAGCCGTGCGAGGAGATCTCCGTATAGGGCTTTAATCTCGGCGTCTTTGCGTGGGGCGGCTGTCATGCCTTTGGCTTTGGTGTATCGGTAGGCGACCACGGTGGGAACGGCCTCCTGGAGCGGAAGCTCGTACTCGATGAGCAGTTCCCTGGAGGCGGCGTCGTAGTGCGCGGCGACCCTTCCCGTCAATCCTTCTGGATAACGGGACTGGGCAAGAGCGTGCTGAAGTCGTTCAACGAGGCCTGTCGGGCCGCCGTGAGACAGTGCGGCACTCAGTTCGAGTACGGCGTTGCGTGTGTCCCGGTTGCGGTTACGCAGCAGCGCCGAATACTCGGCGAGCGTGTTGCTTACCGCCTCAGTACGGAACTCGGCCTCGGCGGTCTTGAGAGCGAACTCCTCGTCGGCTGCATGCCGTTTCGCCGCCGCTGCCTCCTGAGCTCTCGTCCGAGCCTCGGTCGCCTGCCGACGTTCCTCGGCACGTTCTCGTTGTGCCGCCTCGCGGGCGGCCTTGGCCGTTGCTTGCTCAGTGAGCCGTTGAGCCTGCACTTGCTGGCGCAGGCGTTGCGCCTCGGCCTTCTTTGCCGCGGCTTCCGCCTGCTTCGCCTCCCGCTGGGCTTCGGCTTCCTGCCGCCGCTGTTCGGCAATCAACTCACGGTGCCTGCGTGCCTCCGCCTGGGCCTCGAGCTTTTTGGCCTGCTTGCGGGCATCGAGAATCTGGGCGAGAAGGCCCTTGCGTTGCGCCATTCGTCCTCCGTGGATCCGGCCACTCGGCATGACCGTAACCGAAACTGCTACGCAGTGGAATGCATCGCTCGCTCCAGGTGATCGCTATGCCACGCGTGAATATGTACAGCGTCACGGCGTAGGGGCGTTACCTCGCCCGACGGCATCCGAGATCAGCCGGCTATCCCGGTCCACCGGTAGCGGCGCTTAGGGCTTCGAGTGGGGCCGACGGCGTCGATGATTCCCGCTTCCACCATGTTGCGCAGGTGGTTCTGGACTGCGCGTCGGGACAGTCCAGTCGCTTCGGCCAGCTCGCCGGCCGTCGCCTCGCCGCGGATTTTGAGCGCCTGTCCCACGTCGGGCGTCAATTCGTCGGGTAGCGCGGAGAAGAGGTCAGGAGCCTCAGCCCGTCCGGAAACGGCAGGGTCGAGAACGTACCGTGCGTAGCGGCGGCCGCCTTCCTTGAGCGCGAGGCCCTGATCGACGAGATCTCGCAGAACCTGGCCGGCGGTGACGCGGTCCACGCCCCATTGCCGGAGCATCTCGTTGGTCAGGTAGTCCGCGTGCAGCATCGCCACGGCGATCTGATGCGCTGGTGTAGGCAGATGCGCGCCGAGTCCCGCGATCCAGCGGCGGGTTTCAGGGCTGAGGAGTTCCGATCGCGCCATGGTGACCATGAAGCTGGCGATGGAGCTGCGGAAGCTGGGCCGGGGCAGACCGCGACTGCGCGCTACGGCGAGCATCGCGGGAATGCCGGAGGATCGGTTCTCGGCGACGAGCTCGTTCGACGAGGGGAGGTAGGTGTCGGCGAGAAGGCTGGCCAGCACCGTATTCCGCGAGGACGAGATTCCCGCTTCGCCGAGTTCGTCGACGGTGACTCCGCCGTAAAGGCCGCCTGGACTGCGAATGACGAGTCGGTCGGGGAACAGTTCGACCTGTACCTGCGTGCCGCGGGTCACGGGGCTGTAGTCGCGATGCATCAGTGCGTTGACGAGTGCTTCACGGACGGCCTCCAGCGGATACTCGACCTCGTCGACGCGTGAGCCGCGATCACTGATGACCGCTCGGACCGCGAGGTTCCGCCGGAGCATGGACAGCGTGGTCTCGATCATCTCAGGGATGGAGCCCCGAACGGTCAGGTTGTCCAGGAATCTCGTCCCGGAGGCGCGATCTGGGCTGTGCACGACGACCGAGACCATCAGCTGGGGAAAGTACTGCTGCGGAAATTGTCCGTAGGCTAGGAGCCCGGCGAGCGTCAGCGGCGCGTCGGCCGTACGCCCGGCGGTGATCCCGAGCCGGAAGAGGACGGTCGGGTCGTCGGCCTGGGCGAGCTTGGGAAACCCGGATCGGATCCTGCGCAGCGTACGGCGCAACGCCTCATCGTCCAGATCGTGGACCGTCGTCTCCTCGACGACTTCCCGGTCGTACAAGGGCTGGGTCCGTGAGGCCATGACCAGGGCGATCTCGGCTTCGGTCATGTGACGATCACCGTCGCCGCCGCGTAGGTAGGAACCTCCCGAGATTCCCTGTGCTGTGACGTATACGGGGCGCCGGTCCGCCGGCGCTGGAGGTACTTCGGCGACGACTAGCCATCGGTGCTCGACCTCGAGGATTTCCACGTTGATCTGTAGCGGTGGCGTTATGTCATCCCGGGACATCTGCATCAGCGCATCGCGAAGCGCTGGAGGGTCCGTCAGTTCCACCAGGCTGAATCCGCTCGCCTCGTCAACGCCGAGCAGTAACGTCCCGCCATCGGTGTTCGAGAACGCGGAAAGTGTCTCCCGTACCGACTTGGGCATCCCGCCGGCGGCACGCTTGGCTTCTATCCGTGTCGGCTCTCCGCCCATTCGCCGCAGTACGGCAAGGGCTTCCCTGACGGCTTCAGCACCCATGTCTCCCATCCCACCATTCGACTTCGCACCCTGACAAGCCGGGGTGCGAAGTTCTGCGAAGTTCTGCGAAGTAGGTGCGAAGTTGTGCGCGAGTCAAGCCGCAGCTGGCTGATTGTGCGAGACAGTGCCCATGGTCGCGCGTGAGCGCCGGCTGCCCCGTCCCGGGCGGCTGCCCTGCGTGTGAGACATGCGGAAGCCCTTTCAGTCGACAGCGGCTGGGGGTGCCCGAGGCGACCGAGGAGGACCGGCCCGCCCGCAGCAGAACACCACTGATCGCCGGCGTCGTCCTCCTGGTCGCCGCTGTCGTGGCCGGCATCCTGCTGATACCGAAGCTGCTCGACCGCGAAGACCCTGCTGCCGACGGTCAGATATCCCCCACGGCCACCGAAATCACCGAGACAGTAACGCCGGAGACCACGGAACCCGAGACGCCGACCGCCGAACCGACCACACCGGATCCGACCACCCCGACCCAGGTCGGTGTAGTCACGATCGGCCAGAACGTCACGGACATCCGCGCCGCCGACATCGCCGCGATGTTCGACACCTACTTCGGCGGCATCAACGCCAAGGACTACGGCCGGGTCGCCTCGGCGCTCGACCCGGCCGGCGTCATCGACCCCACCGATCCGGCCCAGATGGCCGCGTTTCAGGAGGGGACCCGCACCACCCAGAACTCTGAGGTGATCCTGCACCGACTCGGCGACGGCGCCGAGGGCACGCTCGCCGAAGTGACATTCCGCAGTACGCAGGAAGCAGGCGCCGGACCAAAGGGGCGCGCCGGCGAAACGTGTACCCAGTGGAGCATCGACTACACGCTGACCGAAACGAATGGCGCTTTTCGGATCCTGCGCGGCGCCGCCGACTCGAAGCCCTGCTGAAGCGATTTCACAGAAAGCGTTCTTCGGAATTCATCGGTGAATCTGATCGGCAGCTCACCCCGATGGGCGGTAGCCGACTCGCTGAGCAGCGCGGTGACCCGCCTTCTCGTCATCGCGCTGTTCCCCTCCGCATCGACCGGCCGACGCCGGCTTCCTCTTGGTGCGTAGGACATTGATCCATTGTGGGAGCGCGCCCGTATCGATGGGTGAAGCAGCATGTCTTTGCCATCGGGAAGGCGCGGGCGAATGGGCAGGTCTCGGTACAGCAAGTCGCGGGGGATCTCGCGGCGCTGGCAGGTCGTTGCGGTCGTGGGGGTCGCGGTCACGATCACCGGCGTGGGGCTCGGTGTGGCGTCGGCGGCGGAAGGTGTGCCGACCGTCAACTGCCCGCAGGTCGACGTCGGAGGGAACGTGCCGGCTCAGGCTCGGGCGGAGGTCGACCGCAATCTCGCTCTGCTGCAGACGCAGATCCAGGAGGCGAACGCCCGGATCGTCAGCACGCAGGGGCAGGGCGGGGCGAACTTCATCCAGAACGCGATCCTCGGGCCGCTGAAGGACAAGCGGTTCGCGACGATCAACCGGATCGAGACCGCCATCGGGCGGAACGCGCAGAAGCCGAACCTGAACGCCGAAGGGCTGTCGGGCTGCACCCTCAACGAGGACGGCGGCGGAGACGACACCAACGCCGGCGGTGGGAACGACAACGGCGGCGGGAACAACGGCGGCGGGAACAACGGCGGCGGGAACGTTCCGGGGGCCAACCTCGGGATCCTGACGAACAGCTGTGACACCAGCGGGCTGCAGGCGCACGACGGCTTCCAGAAGGGTGACCGGTGCGTCTCCACCGAGTTCGGTGAGGTCGGCGCCGCCGCGAACAACCCGACGCTGCTGATCACCCAGGCGCCTACCCAGGTACGCCGGAACCAGGCCTTCACACTGCGGATCAGCACCCGCAACCTGATCCGGGACCGGTTCCTCGCGGCCGGCCAGGGCGGGTACTACGTGGAGTCGAGCGTTCTGCAGAACGGCCTGGTCCGCGGCCACTTCCACACCGCCTGCCGGATGCTGGCCAGCACCCGCTCGGCACCGGATCCGGCACCGGTGCCGGCGTTCTTCGTCGCGACCGAGGACAGCCGGGGCGGTGCTCAACCGGATACCGTCACCATTCAGGTTCCCGGCCTGCCCCAGGCCGGCACCGCGCAGTGCGCCTCGTGGGCGGGTGACGGCTCGCACCGGATCCCGATGATGGAGCGTGCCAACCAGACGCCGGCCCTCGACGCGGTCCGGATCAGGGTGCGGTGATCATCGACGGCTGAGGCGGAATGTCGAACCGGCGTCTCGGGTGGCTGGACGGACTGCGGGCGGTCGCCGTCCTGCTGGTCCTCTATGCCCACGTGAGCCGGTTCGCCTTCCCCGAGGTTCGCGCGGTCACCAGCGAGTGGCTGCATGCCGGCGTCGCCGGGGTGATGCTGTTCTTCCTGGTCAGCGGATACATCATCCCGGCGTCGCTGGAACGCCACGGCGACCTTCGGCGGTTCTGGGCGGGGCGCTTCCGGCGGCTCTGGCCGCTCTACACAGCAGTGATCATCGCGGCATCACTTATCCCGATAAATCCGGATTTGTCGCTCCCGACGACCACCGCTCACGCGACAATGCTCCCCTTCCTGACCAACACCGAACTGGTGACACCGGTCCTCTGGACGCTCAGCTTCGAGATGGCCTTCTACCTGCTCGTCTCGGCACTGTTCGCGATCCGGTTGCACCGAGCCGAGTCCATCGTCGCGGTCATCTTCGCTCTCCTGGGAGTGGCCACCGCGCCGCTGATCTCCGCGCGACACGAGGTGATCGTCCCGACCGTGATCGCCCTCGCCGCCGGTCTGGCCGGCGTCTGCAGCCGCCGGCGCTGGGCGATCACGGTGGGCGGGCTGACCCTGGCGGGGCTGGCCGGCTTCCTCCTGCTGACTGCCATGAACCCGTCGCACGCCTGGGACGGCCTGCTCATCCTGGCCGTGATGTTCACCGGTACCGCGATCTATCGAGCTGACACCGGCCAGACCACCTGGTGGCCGGTTCTGATCACGGTGACGGTCGTGGCGGGCGCGCTGCTGACGAACTGGTTCGCCGAGCTGCGGTCGCTCGGCGGGTTCACGCCGCAGTACACGGCCCGCTCGGTGATCACGCTGCTGGTCTTCGGCGGCGCCTTCGCCGTGGGGATGGTGACCCGTCACCGGCGGACCCCGGCCTGGCTGACCCGGATCGGCGTGATCAGCTACTCGGTCTATCTCGTCCACTATGTCCTTCTGCAGGTCGTGGGCCGGTATCTGCACGGCCCGGTCGAGGCGGTCGTCTTCCTGGCCGCGCTCTACGGCATCTGCGAGCTGACCTACCGTTACATCGAGGTCGGCGTGTCAGTCCGTGCGCCGAGCATCGCGGCGTACCGCTCCAGATAGAACGTCTTCTTGAACCCGGCCGTCTCCGCAGCGCCGAGCACGCCCATGCTCGGTTCGTAGGTCGCGCCACCGTCCGATCCCAGCGGCAGCACGATCGCGTCCGGCGCCGGGTGGTGCTCCGGCGACAGGGTCTCGCCGTGGAGCAGCGCGCGGATCCCGGCGGCGACCACCTCGGCGTGCGCGGCGGCGTTGCGGGCCGTCTTCATCTCCGGCACGGCTGTTACATCGCCGATCGCGAAGATCCGGTCGTGTCCGGGAATGGTCAGGCGTGGCGTCACCGTGAGCCGCCCGTCCGGCTGCCTGGCCCCGGCCAGGGCCGGATCCAGATATCCGGTGTCCACCCGTCCGCCGAAGCACGGCAGCCACAGGTCGGCGGCGATCACCTCACCCTGGTCGGTGGTCACGGTGAAGGGGCGCAGGCTTCCGGGCGCCGGTTCCGGCTGGGTGCGCAGCGAGGTTCCGAGCTTCAGTCGTACGGGGAAAGCCGCGAGCTGTCGCCGGACGAGCGACCGGAACTCCTCCGGGAAGCGTCCACCGAGCGGCTCCCGGCCCGGATCCATGATCGTCACCGCTTTTCCCGGCCAGGCCGCCGCGATCTCGCCCGCCAGTTCGAGCCCGACCGCACCGGCGCCGAGCAGTAGCACGTGCGACGCGCGGGCCAGGTTGTCACGGAGGCGGTCCAGGTCGGCCGGCCCGTGCGCCGGGTCGTCGATCTTGGATGGGAAGGGACCCGTCGAACCCGTCGCCAGCACCGTGTAGCCGGCCGCCAGTTCGGTGCCCGAGGACAGCCGCACCATGCCGTCCGTGACGTGCACGGCCCTGTCCCGCAGGACCCGGCCGCGGGTGAGCAGTCCGTCGTACGAAATGAAGATCTTGTCCTGCCAGGAAGGATCGACCGTGGCACGCAGCGCCGCCACGTTGTGCACGAACGACTCGCGCGGCTCGACCAGGGTCACGTCGGCGATGTCGTCGAGCGCCTTCGCCACCGCGATGCCGCCGTAGCCACCACCGACCACCACCACGTTCTCGGACATGTTCCACACCTCTCGCATCGGATGTGACCGACTCTGGGCCGGGATCGGGCGGACGGGGAGACCGGCACAAGGGTGGTAGTGACGGGGACACCCTCCGGGGCGCCGGCGTTGTTACGGTCGGGGAGTGAGCGACAACGAGCTCGGTCTCTTCCTGCGCAGCCGGCGTGAGGCGGTCAGTCCGGCCGAGGCGGGGCTGCCGCACGGGCAGCGGCGGCGTACTCCCGGGCTGCGCCGGGCCGAGGTGGCGATGCTCGCCGGCCTGAGCGTGGAATACCTGATCCGTCTCGAACAGGGCCGGGACCGGCATCCGTCGCCGCCGGTGCTCGCCGCACTAGCCGGTGTCCTGCGGCTCACCCCGGCCGAGCGCGTCCACCTGCACCGCCTGGTCAAGTCCGCGGACCCCGGCTTCCGCTGCCGGGGAGAACTCGGTCCGGCTCGGGCGGTGCGCCCCACCGTGCGCGCCCTCCTCGACCATCTGGAACCGGCCGCCGCCGTCCTGCTCAACCAGCTCGGTGATGTCCTGGCGTGCACTGCGGGCTTCCGCCGGCTCGCCGCCCCGCTGGGTCTGCTCGACGGCCCGGACCCGAACCTGGTCCGGTTCGTCCTGGCCGATCCGCGTGCCCGGACCGCCTTCCCGGACTGGGATCACGTCGCTGACGAGCAGGTCGCGGCGCTGAAGCAGGGACCGTTCCGGGCCGATCCGCACGTGGCGGCGTTCGCGGACGAGCTGACCGTCACGGCCGGATCCGCGTTCACCGCACGGGTCGCGCGCGTGCCGGGTCTGGCCCGGGCCACCGGGGCGCTGCGTGTCGCTCACCCGGAGGCGGGTGCTCTGAGGCTGATGTACGAGACCTTGGAACTCTCCGCCGACGACGACCAGCGCATCGTGACCTACCTGCCGGGCGACGAAGCGACCGCTGCAGCGCTGCGTGACCTGCGAGAGCCGCTGCGCCTGGTGGCCGGCTGATCAGCGGCTGGGATCGAGGGCGGGATCGTCGGTCGTGGGGGAGCCGGTCAGGGCTATGGCCGCCATCGCCGTCAGGGACGACGTGCCCGGCCGGAAGTAGCCGTCGTGCCCTGTGACGTCGTCACAGGGCAGGCGGAGTGCGCCGAACGCCGGGTCGGCAGGAGTGCGGTTGTGGCCTACGCCGAGGAGGCGCACCGGCGGTAGGCGACGGGTCCAGTCGTCGGGGGCGCTGCCTGCCCAGACCCGGGCCTCGGTGTGCAGGGCCGCACGGTTCGGGACGCCCAGGCCGGGGCTGCCGATCGCCACGATGTCGGTCACCTGTGGAGGCAGGGCCGGTGCGGCCATGGCGGCGACGATCGAGCCGTAGCTGTGGCCGATCAGGGTTATCCGCCGTTCCGGATGGTCGCGCAGCAGGACGTCGACGAAGGCGCGCAGGGCTACGGCTCCGGCCGCGGCGCGGTCTTCGCGGAGGGCTTCCCGGCGTACCCCCTCGGGTGGGTCGTAGCCCAGCCAGGCGATCACCGCGACCGGCGCGCCCGGATCTCGCGCGAGGATCTCGTCGCGCAGGCGGCGGGCCTGCCAGGCGGGCGCGCGCTGGATGACGCCGCCGAGACCGGTGTCGAAATTGGACCTGGTGGTGTCGACGCCCGGGATCAGCACGGCGACCCGGCGGGCGGTGGTGAGATCGCCCAGCACCTCGGCGATCCGGCCGTCGCCGTGCGGATCGTCGGCGATGATCTTCCGGCTCAGGTCGTAGCGCAGGTCCGGCAGGGTCGCCTCGGCAGGGCTGAAGAGCCAGAGCGCCGGCGCGGCGAGCAGCAGCAACGTGACGATCCACAGTCGGTTCATGGCCGGAAAAGTAGGAAGACGGTGGATCGGCGCACGTCGGTCCGCAGGACTGTTTGTCCCCTAGCACTCAGGTATCAGCGTCTATGCTCGGCCGATGAAACACGGGGATGAAACAGTGCCGCGACGCGTCACCGTCCGGGACGTGGCAGCACAGACCGGCCTGTCGATCGCGACCGTCTCCCGGGTGCTGAACGGGCGGGCCAACGTCGCGCCGCACACCCGCGACAGGGTGCTCAGCGCCATGGGCGGTCTCGGACGGCAGGCGCCCCGGCGACGCGGCGACCGGGCCACCGGGATCTTCGTGCGCTGCCCGTACGTGCTGACCGACTACTTCGGACTGATCGTCTCCGCGCTGACCGAGGCACTGGAGCCGCACGGCCTCCAGGTGATCCTCAACGCCGGGGTGGCGGCGCAGCGCGACCGGGTGCTGGGCGAGCTCACCGGCCGCCGGGACGTGGCCGGCGCGATCCTGATCCTGCCCCCCGAACCCGGCGCCGAGCTGGTCAAGCTCCGGGATCGGGGGTTCCCGTTCGTGGTGGTGGATCCTCGTACGCCGCCGCCCCGCAACATCGCCGCCGTCTCCGCCGCGCATTTCTCCGGCGCCCGGATGCTCACCGCGCACCTGGTCGAACTCGGTCACCGGCGGATCGGGATCATCGGGGGCCCGCGGGACTGGCTGGCCGGTGAGAACCGGTTCGCCGGCTACCTGTCGCCGCTGGCCGACGCCGGCGTGCTGCAGGCGCCCGAGCTGACCAGGTTCGTCGCCGAGCCGACCACCGAGCTGGGCCACCGGGCCGCGGCCGAGCTGCTGGATCTGCCGGACCGGCCGAGCGCGCTGGTGGCGTTCAACGACAAGATGGCGATCGGCGCGCTGCGGGCGGCCGCCGAGCGGGGGCTGCGGGTTCCGGAGGACCTGTCGGTGGCCGGATTCGACGACATCGAGCTGGCCGAGGCGTGCCGTCCGCAGCTGACCACGGTCCGGCAGCCGCTCGGTGAGATGGGCCGGATGGCGGTCAACCTGCTGCTGCGGATGCTGGGCGGCCATCGGCTGGAGGCGCTGCACGTGGAGCTGGCGACCGAACTGGTGGTGCGCGGTTCCACTGACGTGTTTCACGGTTCCGGAACCTCAACAGCGCAATCCCGGGGTTGAAAGCATTGACCCGGTTGGATTAACGAAGGTTTCCTTCCGGTCATGAGACTGTTGCTAGCAGCGGCGGTCGGCGCTTCTGCTCTCCTCGCGTCCCCCGCATCCCCAGCCCTCGCCGCCGGCGAGACCGTCAACGTCTACTTGACCACCACATCGGACAGTGGAGGCCGCGCCGTCACGCGTGGGCTCCAGCAGCAATCCCCGATCACCTTCGGCCCGGCCGGCGGCTCCGCAAACCAGACGATCACGGTGAACGAGGGCGTCACCTACCAGACCTTCGAGGGTGGTGGCGCGTCGATCACCGACACCACCGCCTACCTGCTGCGCGGCGGCCCGATCAGCGCGGCCACTCGCGACGCCGTGATGACCAGGCTGTTCAGCCCGGCCGAGGGGATCGGGCTCTCGTTCGTCCGCAACCCGATCGGCGCCTCCGACCTGTCCCGGCCCGGGAACGTCTCGCTCGACGACACCTGCTGCGACCTGAACGACTTCGGCAGCAACGGGTACGACACGAACGTCCGCCTGCTGACCCAGCAGGCCCGGCAGCTCAACCCGGCGCTGCGCGTCAAGGGCGTCCCGTGGAGCGCGCCCGGCTGGATGAAGGACAACGGCCGGATGGACCAGATGGGCTGGCTCAAGTGGGAGTATTACCCGCTCTACGCCCAGTACCTGGTCAAGTACGTCCAGAGTTACCAGGCCGCGGGCGTGCCGGTGAACTACATCTCGGTGCAGAACGAGCCGAACTGCTGCCAGGCCGCCAACCCGACGGCGATGAACTACCCCGGCATGAGCTGGAACCCGTCCGGCCTGGCCGAGTTCACCAAGAACCACGTCTACCCGGCGTTCCGGGCGGCCGGGATCACCACGAAGGTGCTGATCCACGACTGGAACTACGGCGACTACGCGAACTTCGGGGCCGCCATCCTCGGTGACGCCGGAGTACGCGACGATCCGCTCTTCGGCGGCATCGCCTGGCACGGGTACGCAGGCGATCCGGCCGTCGGGACCGAGGTGCACAACGCGTACCCGGCGGTGAAGCAGTTCAGCACCGAGCACTCCGGCGGCACGTGGATCACCAACCAGCACAACGAGGACCTCGCCGACATCGTCAACTACGCCCGCAACTGGAGCAGCAGCCTGGTCAAGTGGAGCCTGGCGCTGAACCAGAACATGGGACCGCACAACGGCGGCTGCGGCACGTGCACCGGGCTGATCACCGTGCAGGAGGGCGGCAGCCGGGCCGGGCAGGTCGACTACACGATCGAGTACTACACGACCGGGCACCTCACCAAGTTCGTGAAGCCGGGCGCGGTCCGGATCGAGTCGAACAACACCGCCGTGCAGAACGTGGCGTGGCGCAACCCGGACGGTTCGAAGGCGCTGATCGCGCACAACGGCGGGACGGCTGCCCAGTCCGTACGGGTGAACTGGGGTTCGCAATCCTTCGTCTACACCCTGCCGGCCCGGACGACGGCGACCTTCACCTGGTCCGGGGCCTCGGCGCCGCAGCCCAGCGGCACGATCACCGGGCTCGGCGGCAAGTGCGTCGACGTGGCGGGCGCGTCCTCGGCCAACGGGACCGCGGTGCAGCTCTACGGGTGCAACGGGACGACCGCCCAGCAGTGGACGCGGGCCTCGGACGGGACGCTGCGGTCGCTCGGCAGATGCCTGGACATCAGTGGTCCGAGCAGCGCCGACGGTACGGTGACGCATCTGTGGGACTGTCACTCGGGGAGTTCGCAGAAGTGGACGTACGACAGTGCCACGCAACGCCTGGTGAACGGATATTCCGGCAAATGTCTGGATGTGACCGGAAATAATTCGGCAGACGGCACCCGGTTGCAGATCTGGACCTGCACCACCGGCGCCAACCAGAAGTGGGTGCTTCGCTAGGCGACCGACGGTTTACTGTGAAGCCGGTGGGTTCAATCTGGACTACCCGCGACTGGCTGTGTAGGGGCGGTCAGTCGTCCCGCCTGCCGGAGGCGAGCCAAAAGTTCGCCTTCGGCAGCGTCGGACACCGGGTCGTTCCAGAATCCGAGCGGCACCGTCCGCAGGTTGCGCCCGAGCGGATCCAGCAGATGGCCGCCCAGCTTCAGCACCCAGAGCGCCACCGCCCGGTCCGTGATCGTCAGCTCCGGCACCTGCACGGCGAGCCGCGCCTCGAACGCCGCCACCTCCTGCACCGACCGCAGCCAGACCACCAGGATCAGGTTCGCCGAGCCGGACAGCGTCGCGCAGAACCGGGTCTCCCGCATCCCACTCAGCTTGCTCACCACCCGCCCGGTGTCGGCCGGCGGCAGCGTGCACCAGAGCGACACCGAGATCGGGTAACCGGAGACGTACCGCGCCACCTCGCATCGGTAGACGATCGACCGCTCCACGTCCAGCCGATCGAGTCGCCGCCGGACCGTCGTCGGGCTCAGACCGGTCCGTTCCGCGATCCGCACGGCCGGCTGGCGCGGATCCTCACTCAGAGCCTGGATCAGTCGTACGTCCTCGTCACCGAAGACATGCCCCTTCTTCGCCGCCCCCGCCCGTCCCTCGGTGAGTGACTGCCGAGCCTGCTCGCTGAGCCGGTCGAGCCGCCACCGGCTGCCCTCGATGTGCACCGTCACGGCGATCTGCGTACGCGACGCCGCCACCCCGGCGAGCGTGCCGAGCCGCAGACTCAGGTAGCGGCCGAGCTGCACGTGGTCGACGAAGGCGGCCTGGATCAGCAGGTCCCGCGCGCCGGTCACGTGCTCCAGGGTCACGATGTTCACGTCGTCGGCGAGGCCGGCCGCCACCTCGGGCAGGCGGCCCGCCACGCAGTCCACCTCGATGACGGCGAGCACCACCGAGGGGAGCGCGAGCTGGGCCGGCAGGCAGCTGATCCACGCGTGCCCGGACTGGAAGAGCCGGTTCCACCGCCGGGCCGCGGTCGAGGAGTCCACGCCGAGCGCCGCGCCGATCCGCTGCCAGTCCGCGCGGGGCGCGAGTTGCAGAGCGGTCAGGAGTTGATAGTCCAGCTCGTCGAGGGTGAGCGTTTCCGGCGTATCAGCTGGCATGGCTGGCGGATCTCTGCAATTTCCGCGCCACGACGTTCATTCTGGTGACCATACCGCCATGTTCACCTCCTCCGACGTTCTTCCGTACGCCGAGCGTCTGATCGCCCTGCGCCAGGCGCTGCACCGCGAACCCGAACTCGGGCTCGACCTACCGCTGACCCAGGCGAAGGTGCTCGCGGCGCTGGACGGCCTGCCCCTGGAGATCACCACGGGCAAGTCGCTGACCTCGATCACCGCAGTGCTGCGCGGCGGCCGTCCCGGTCCGGCCGTGCTGCTGCGGGGTGACATGGACGCGCTTCCGGTTCAGGAGGAGAGCGGTGTCGCGTACGCCTCCCGGATCGCCGGCACGATGCACGCCTGCGGCCACGACATCCACACGGCCGGCCTGGTCGGCGCGGCCCATCTGCTCGCGTCCCGGCGCGACGAGCTCGCCGGCGACGTCGTCCTCATGTTCCAGCCGGGCGAGGAGGGCCAGCGCGGCGCCAAGATCATGATCGACGAGGGTGTGCTGGACGCGGCCGGTTCGCGGGTCGTCGCGGCGTACGCCCTGCACGTGGCCGCCACGGCGCTGCCCCTCGGCCTGATCGCCACCCGGCCCGGCCCGGTCCTGGCCGCCTCCGACTCGGTCACCGTGACGGTCACCGGTCGTGGCGGGCACGGCTCGTCGCCGCACCTCGCCGTCGACCCGGTGCCCGCCCTCTGCGAGATGGTGACAGCCCTGCAGACGATGGTGACCCGGACCGCCGACGCGTGGGACCCGGCGGTGCTGACCGTCGGCTCGATCCACGCCGGTTCCGCTTCGAACGTCATTCCGTCGAGCGGCACATTCCAGGCCACCGTGCGGACGTTCTCGGCCGCCACCCACGCCGCGATCCGGACCGGTGTCGAACGGGTCGTGCGGGGCGTCGCTGACGCGCACGGTGTCCAGGTGGAGATCGACTACGAGGAGAACTACCCGGTCACGGTGAACGACGCCGGTGAGGCCGACTTCGCGTACCGGACCATGCAGGAGGTCTTCGGCGCCCAGCGTGCGTTCCTGGCGCCGCGGCCGCTCGCCGGGTCGGAGGATTTCTCGTTCGTGCTCGACCAGGTGCCCGGCGCGTACCTGATGCTCGGCGCCGTTCCCCCGGGAACCGACCCGGCCACGGCGCCGATGAACCACGCGCCCCAGGCCGTCTTCGACGACCGTGCCGTTCCGGAGGCCGCTGTGGCGCTGGCCTCCCTCGCTCTGGCCCGGCTCTCCCGATGACCGCGGTCCTGGAGAAGCAGAAGGTCTCCGCCGTCGTCGGCCTGCTGGTCCTCTTCGAGATCACCAGCGGGTTCATCCAGGGTGGGGTCGCGCCGCTGCTGCCCGACCTCGGCACCGAGATGAACATCTCCGACGCCAACCTGAACTGGGTCATCTCGGTCCAATTGCTCACCGCTGCGGTCTCCGTCCCCGCTTTCGGGCGATTGGGTGATCTGTACGGCCACCGCCGCATGCTCCGGATCGCCCTGGCATGCGTGGCCGTCGGCAGCGTTCTCGTCGTGATCGCGCCCAACCTCGCGGTCCTGCTGGCCGGCCGTGCCCTCCTCGGTCCACTGGCCGCGCTGCTGCCTCTCGAGATCGCGCTGGTCCGGGACCGCCTGCCGGTCGAACTGGCCCGGCGAGCCATCGCCCGGCTGGTCGGCGCGCTGGCCCTGGGCGGACTGCTCGGCGGCGTCATCACCGCCGGCCTCTACCAGGTCATCGGCGACGCCCGGCTCACCCTGCTGATCCCGGCGATCCTCGCGGTGATCTGCGTGCCCGTGTCGTTCCTGGCCGTACCGGAGACGTCCCGGCTCGCCACCGGCAAGCTGGACGTTCCCGGCGTCGCGGTGCTCAGCGCCTCGATGGTCGCGCTGCTCGGCGGCATCTCGCTGCTCGGCTCCGCCTTCACCGCCGGTGTGGCGCTGACCGTCGCCGGCCTCGCCGGGTTCGCCGCGTGGATCGCCCTCGAACTGCGCACCGCCGAACCCCTCGTCGACCTAAGGGCACTGGCCGGGCGGCAGGTCGCGCCGTTCTTCCTCTGCTCGTTCGTCTTCGGCATCGTCTACTTCGGCAGCCAGGCCCCGGACTCGACGTTCCTCGCCGCCGACCGTTCCTCGGCGGGATACGGATTCGGTTTCACCGCTCTCCAGATCTCGCTCGTCGCGCTGCCCGCCGCCGTCATGGCCGTGGTCGGCTCGACGCTGACGGCGGCCATCGCCGGGCGATTCGGGTACCGGCCCACCCTCGTCGTCGCGTTCCTGACCATCGCGTGCACATTCCTCGCGCAGGCGCTGTTCCACGACGAGCTCTGGCAGCTGCTGCTCTTCAAGCTGCCGGTCGGGTTGGCCGCCGGTGTTGCGCTCGGTGCCATGCCCACGGTGATCGCGGAGACCGCTGATCCTTCTCGTACGGGGATCACGACCGCCCTCTACAACAACGTGAAGACGCTGGGCGGGGCGGTCGCCGGTGCCGTGGTCGCGGCGATCCTCGCTGCTCTGGTGCAGGGGAGCGGGACGACTCCCACCGAAGGTGCCTATGTCGTGGTCTGGTTGATGTGCTCGGTGTTGTGTATGGGCGCTGCGGCCTCGGCACTCTTCGCCCGCCGGGTCGAGACCGTCTGATTCTCGGCAGGGTCCGCCCGGCGGTACCGGAGAGCGAGATTCGAGTCTCAGGACTCCGCGGCGGGAGCTGAGCGCTGGGCCGGGATCAAGACGGTCTGGGCTTCCGCGACCTTGGACTCTGCGGGCTTGGACTCTGCGGGCCTCGACTCGGTCGGCTTGGCGTCTGCGGGCGTGGACTCGGCCGGCTTGGCGTCTGCCGGCTTGGGTTCGGCGGCCCGGAGCTCCGCGGGCTTGGGGGCTGCGGGTGCGGCGGCCGGGGGCTTGGGGGCTGCGGGTGCGGCGGCGGGCCTGAGGGCTGCCGGGGGTGCGGCGGACGCAGGCTTGGGGGCTGCCGGGGGTGCGGCGGCCGCGGGCTTGAGGGCTGCCGGGGGTGCGGCGGGGGTGGACGGGGTCACGTCGCCTCGGGAGAGGCGGTGGGTCTCCTCGTCGTCCGCCGGCTTGATCGCTGACAGGACCGTGGTCTGGTCGCCGGCCTGCTCGGCGGATGCCTGGGGCTTGTCGCCGGTAGCCGCCGGGAAGAGCATCGTGGTGTCCTCGCGCGGGGCGGCCACCGTCGGCCCGGCAGCGGCGGGGCTGGTCGGAGCGGTGATCGCCACGGTGGCGTCGGAGGCGGGCACGGCTGCGGTCCGGTCGTTGACCGGGAAGGCCACGGTGCGGTCGTTCGTCGGGAACGAGACGGTCCGGTCGGCGTTCGGGACGGCGACGGTCCGGTCGGCGTTCGGGACGGCGACGGTTCGGTCGGCGTTCGGGGTCGCGGCGTTGGGGGTCGCGGCGCCGGGGTTTGCGGTGCCGGGGATGGCTACGGTTCGGTCGGTGGCCGGAGTGGTGGCGGCCGGGCGGGCCAGGGTCGCCGGTGTGGTGGCGGGGCGGATGACCGTCGTCTCGGCGATCGAGAGCGGAGCCGCGCCGGCCACCGACGCCTTGCCGCGGAAACGGCCGATCTCGCCGATGATCGGGAGGACCGGAGGCTCGTAGCGGGCCCAGCGGCGGGCACTGAGTGCCGTGCCGATCAGCGGAATCGCCAGGAGGGCGGCCAGTCCGTATCCGGGCCGGCTCAGGTCGAAGGTGTCCTTCGAGATCTCCGGGGCCCACAGACCCGCGTACGCCTCGGGCGACGTCCACGCCCAGATCGTGACACCCAGATAGGCCACGCCCGCCAGCACGGGCCCGGCGGGTGAGACCGGTGCGAACGTGAGGATGGCGTACAGGATGCCGGAGAAGATCAGAAGCAGCAGGCCCGCGATCGACTCCTCGGCGAAGAACTCGCGGCCGCGACTCGTCAGGTCGTGGGTGAAACCGACACCGGCCAGGATCCAGATGGACGGGGCCAGCACGAGTGCATACAGAATCGACCTGAGGTGACGCATGATCCGGCACGCTACCCCGGCCGGGCAAGCGCTCGCGAATGCCGTCGTAACGTACAGACATGGAACTCCCACGCCCCACGGCGCGCTCACGGGTCACGCTCAGCCGGATCATGAGTGCGGTCGACGTCAACCTGTACGGGACCGTGCACGGCGGTGTGCTGATGAAGTTCGTGGACGACGTGGCCGGCGCCAGTGCGGCACGGCACAGCGGCGGCACGGCCGTCACCGCGGCGATCGACGAGATCGTCTTCCTGGAGCCGGTACGGGTCGGCGATCTCGTGCACGCGTACGCGCAGGTCAACTGGGCCGGCTCGACGTCGATGGAGGTCGGCGTCCGAGTGACCGCCGAACGCTGGGACACCGCCGACACCGAACCGATCCCGGTGGCGACCGCGTACCTGGTGTTCGTGGGCATCGATGTGGACGGTCGCCCGCGGAAGGTGCCGCCGGTGCTGCCCGCTGACGGCGAGGATCGGCGGCGTTTCCAGGAGGCGATGATCCGGCGTGATCACCGTCTCGCCCGCCGGACCGCGATCCAGAAGGCGCGAGCGGAGATCCACAACGACGGCCTGTAGCGGTTTAGGGTGTGCCGCATGACGGTGACGACGGACACAGTGTTGTGGGAGCCGCCGGCCGGCATCCGGGAGACGTCCCGGATCGGCCACTACCTGGCTTGGCTGGAACGCGAGCGTGGCCTGACATTCGCCGACTATGCGGCTCTCTGGGACTGGTCGGTCACCGATCTGGCCGGCTTCTGGCAGTCGATCTGGGACTACTTCGAGGTGATCGCCCACGATCAGCCGAGGGCGGTGCTCGGTGACACGGGCATGCCGGGCGCGGAGTGGTTTCCGGGGGCGACGCTCAACTACGCGGAGAACGTGCTGCGGATTCCCGGCCGGGGAGATGACGACACGGTCGTCCGGGCGTACTCCCAAAGCCGTGACCCCATCCATCTGACCGCCCGGCAGCTGCGCGATCAGGTCTCCAAGGTCCGTGCCGGGCTGAAGGCCCGCGGCGTCGGCAGAGGTGACCGGGTTGCGGCCTATGCGCCGAACATCCCGGAGACCTATGTGCTGATGCTCGCGACGGCGAGCCTCGGCGCGATCTTCTCGTCGTGTGCGCCCGAGTTCGGCGCCCGCAGCGTGATCGACCGGTGGAGTCAGATCGAGCCCAAGGTCCTGGTGGCGACGGACGGCTACCGCTACGGCGACAAGGCCGTCACCAGAAAAGCCGAGATCTCCGATATATCGGCAGCGATCCCGTCCATCCAGCACGTGATCACGATCGGCTACCTCGACGAGACCGCGGGCGATTGGGATCAACTCACCGGCGACGAGCCACTCACGTTCGAGCCCGTCGATTTCGATCATCCCTTGTACGTCCTGTACAGCAGTGGCACCACCGGCCTGCCGAAACCGATCGTCCACGGGCACGGTGGCATCCTGCTGGAGCACCTGAAGACACTGGCGCTGCACCACGATCTCGGCCCTGAGGACCGCTTCTTCTGGTTCACCACGACCGGCTGGATGATGTGGAACTTCCTGGTCAGCGGGCCGGCGGTGGGTTCGGGCATCGTCCTGTTCGACGGGAACCCGGGCTGGCCGGACCTCAATGCGCTCTGGGATCTCGTGGACACCGCCGGGATCACGTACTTCGGCACGTCGGCGCCGTTCCTGATGGCCTGCCGGAAGGCGGGACTGACCCCGCGCAAGCGGCTCAAGGGTGTCGGCTCGACCGGCGCGCCGCTGCCGCCGGAGGGTTTCGCCTGGGTCTATGAGGCGGTCGGCAGAGATCTTCAGCTGCTGTCGCTGAGCGGCGGCACCGACGTCTGCACCGGGTTCGTGGGCGGCGCGCCGCTGCTGCCGGTCCGGGCCGGGGTGATCGCCGGGCGGATCCTCGGGGCGAAGGTGGAGGCATTCGATCCGACCGGCCATCCCGTCATCGGTGAGCTGGGCGAACTCGTGATCACCGCGCCGATGCCGAGCATGCCGGTCGGGTTCTGGGGCGACACCGACGGATCGCGGTACCGGGAGGCGTACTTCGACGTCTTCCCCGGTGTCTGGCGGCACGGCGACTGGATCACCATCGCCGAGGACGGCAGCTGTGTGATCACCGGGCGGTCGGACGCCACGCTGAACCGGGGAGGGGTGCGGCTGGGCACCGCCGAGTTCTACTCGGTGGTGGAGAGCCTGCCCGAGATCGTCGACTCGCTGGTCGTGCATCTGGACCGCGCCGACGATCCCAACGGCGAGCTGCTGCTCTTCGTGGTGCTCACCGAGGGGACCGAGCTCGACGACGCCCTGCGCGGCCGGATCGCGCGAGAGCTGCGTGCCGCGCTGTCGCCACGGCACGTGCCCGATGCCGCCTATCAGGTACGCGCGCTGCCCCGCACGTTGTCCGGGAAGAAGCTGGAGGTGCCGGTGAAGCGGATACTCACCGGCACCCCCGTGGACTCGGCGGCGGCGAAGGGCGCCCTGGCGAACCCGGAGTCACTGACCGCCTTCGCCGACCTGGCTACTGAACGAGAACGACGCTGACCTTCTCGCTGGTGCTCCGCGACTCCACCTTGGCCTTGTCGAGGTTGGCGCAGAGCACCACCGAGGCGCCCGCCACCAGCGGGGCCAGCAGCCAGTCGGCCGCGTCCGGATGCAGTGACGTGTCGATCAGCACCCGGTCGCCGGCGCTGATGCCGAGGTCGGCGGCCCGTGCGGTGGCCGCTTCGATCACGTCGGCGTGGCTGAGCTCATAGGGGCCGCCGAGTGCCAGGTCGGCGGGCGCGACCGGGGCGCCGCGGTAGAAGTCGCCGAAGTTGCGGACCTCGGTGACGTAGTCGGCGTACCCGTCGGGCACGGCGCGCAGCGGCATGGCGAACGGCAGCAGGCCGGTGGCGTACCGGTCCAGCCCGGACCAGGCGGCTGCCCGTTCCACCAGGTCCGGTGTGGTGAAGACGGCCTCCACCGGCTGCGGTTCCTCGCCCAGGTCGGCGGCGAGACCGGCGGCGGAGACGCCGAGCAGCAGCGCCGCGGTCTGCCAGTGCGGCGGGAGGACCAGCGCGACGGTGTCGCCGTGGCCCAGCCCGATGCCGTCGACCAGCAGGTTCGCGGTCTTCGAGACCCAGTTGTCAAGGGTCGCCCCGGAGAGCTCGGTGCGGTCTCCGGTGGCGTCGTCGTACCAGGTCAGCAGGGGAGCGGCCGGGTCACGTTCGACTGCGGCCGCGAATGCCTGCGGGATCGTGTTCGTCACCGCCCACACGATAGAGCCCCGAATAACCCTCAGTGTCGCGGACACTTTCTCGAAGCCTTCCGGGCGTACCCTCGACAGTGACGCCACCCGAACGTCATAGACGCCAAGGAGATGCCTCGTGACCCCCGGTCGCCCCCCGCGAGTGCTGGTCGACGCCACTAGTGTCCCGGCCGACAGAGGCGGAGTCGGCAGATACGTCGACGGATTGCTCGGAGCCCTCGGTGAGCTCGAAGCGGATCGTTTGAATCTCGCCGTCGTCGCCCAGCGCTCGGATGCGGAGCGTTACCGCCGCATGCTTCCGTCAGCCGAGGTGATCCCGGCGCCGGCCGCGATCGTGCACCGCCCGGCCCGCCTGGCCTGGGAGCAGACCGGCCTGCCGCTGCTCGCTCAGCAGGTCGGCGCCGAGGTGCTGCACTCGCCGTTCTACACGTGCCCGCTGCGGGCCGGCAGCCCGGTCACGGTCACCGTGCACGACGCGACGTTCTTCACCGAGCCGGAGCACTACGACAACACGAAGCGGACGTTCTTCCGCAGCGCCATCAAGACCTCGCTGCGCCGCGCCGCCCGGGTGATCGTGCCGAGCAAGGCCACCCGTGACGAGCTGATCCGCCTGCTCGACGCCGACCCCACCCGGATCGATGTGGCCTACCACGGTGTCGACCACTCGGCTTTCCACAAGCCGACCGCGGAGGAGAAGGCGCGGGTCCGTGCCCGCCTGGGCCTCGGCGATTCGGGGTACGTCGCATTCCTCGGTGCGAAGGAGCCCCGCAAGAACGTGCCGAACCTGATCCGCGGCTGGGCCCGGGCGGTGGCCGACTGGCCGCATCCGCCGGCGCTGGTGATCGCGGGCGGTCAGGGGCACGACGACGACATCGACCGCGCCGTCGCCGAGGTGCCGCCGCATCTGCGCCTGCTCCGGCCCGGTTACCTGCGGTACGCCGACCTCCCCGGCTTCCTCGGTGGCGCGCTGGTGGCCTGCTACCCATCTTTCGGTGAAGGTTTCGGTCTGCCGATCCTGGAGGCGATGGCCTGCGGCGCCCCGGTCCTGACCACGCCGCGGCTCTCGCTGCCCGAGGTGGGTGGCGACGCGGTGGCCTACACCACCGAGGCGCCGGAGCGAATTGCCGAGGATTTGGCCGATTTGCTGCACGATGAGCAGCGCCGGCAGAGCCTCGCGAAGGCCGGATTCGATCGGGCGAAAGAGTTCACCTGGGCGTCCAGCGCGGAAGTTCACGTGGCAACGTGGACGCGTGTCGCGGCTTGATCCTCCACTAAACTCTGCGCGCATGAGCGACGAACAGGCTGTGCTTTATGGCGTGGTTCTCGCCGGAGGCACCGGAACCCGTCTCTGGCCACTGTCCCGAGCCGGTCATCCGAAGTTTCTTCACCCTCTGACCGGTACCTCGGCCTCTTTGCTGCAGGCCACGGTGGATCGGCTGGACACTCTCGCCTCACCCGATCGGACGTTCGTCGTGACCGGTGTGGCGCACGCCGCGGCGGTCTCCCGGCAGCTGGCCTCGGTTCCCGAGGAGAACGTGCTCGTCGAGCCGTCCCCGCGGGACTCGTGCGCGGCGATCGCCCTGGCCGCCGCGGTGATCGCCCGGCGCGACCCGGAAGCGATCATGGGTTCGTTCGCGTCCGATCACCTGATCACGGATACGGGTCAGTTCGCCGCGGTGATCCGCAAGGCGATGGACGGCGCCCGGCAGGGCCTGCTCATGACGCTGGGCATCACCCCGACGCGCCCGGAGACGGGATACGGCTATCTCCAGTGTGGCGGAGCGGCCGGCGACGGTCCGGCGCTGCGGGTCGAGGAGTTCAAGGAGAAGCCGTCGTACGACGTCGCCGAGAGCTACGTGAAGTCCGGCAACTACCTGTGGAACGCCGGCATGTTCGTCTGGCGGGTCGACGTCTTCCTGGCCGAGCTGGCCCGGCAGCAGCCGCAGCTCGCCTCCGGCGTCAGCAGGATCGCCTCGGCCTGGGACACGGCGGCCCGGGAGGAGGTGCTCGGCGAGGTGTGGCCGACCCTGCCCCGGATCTCGGTGGACTACGCGGTGATGGAGGGCGCGGCCGCCGTCGGGCGGGTCGGCACGGTTCCCGGCGACTTCGGCTGGAACGACGTCGGCGACTTCCACACCCTCGGTGAGGTGCTGACCGCCGACCCGGCCGGCAACGTGATCGTCGGCCAGGACGGCGCGCGCGAACGGCCGACGGTGCTGCTGCGCGAGGCGGAGAACCTCGTGGTGCTGCCGTCGTCGGGCCGGCTGGTGGCCGCCATGGGCGTCCGCGACCTGATCATCGTGGACACCCCGGACGCCGTGCTGGTCTGCCCCCGGGAGCGGGCGCAGGAGGTCAAGCACCTGGTGGACGAGCTCAAGGAGCTCGGCCACCACGGTTACATCTAGAGGCGGGCCAGCGCCGGAGCGATCTGGCGCACCGTTCCGGACGCCAGCGGGCTCGGCAGCGCGTCCGGTGCGAACCAGGCGAGATCGGCGGACTCCTCGCTGATCTGCTCGGTCGCGCCGGCCGGGCTGCGCAGCAGGAACCGCACGTCGAAGTGGACCGAGGGCTCGGCCGGCGCGCCGTCGGCCGCACCGCACCGCACCTCGTGGATGTCGATGTCGATCGGCTCCGGGTCGATCACCAGCCCGGCGATGCCGGACTCCTCGGTGGCCTCGCGCAGGGCGGCGCCGGCCAGCGTGCTGTCGCCGGCCTCGCAGTGGCCGCCGAGCTGCATCCACATGCCGAGCCGGCCGTGCAGGCAGAGCAGCACCCGGCCGGCGTCGTCGACGATCAGGGCGCTGGCCGTGACGTGCCCGGCCCGGTGCGCACGGGTCATCGCCTCCGGGCCGTCGGCCAGCAGGTCGAGGGTCCGCTTGCGGGCGAGCTCGGCCTCCTCCGAGGTGGCCACCCAGGAGCTGAGGATCCGGGCCGTGTCGTCGTAGAGCTCGCTCACTCGGTCACCTCGATGGTCACGCCGTCGTCGTCGAAGGAGATCTTGCTGCTCAGGCCGTCGGCGGCGAGCAGTAACCGTACGCGGTGGGCCTCTTCGCCCAAGCGGATGAGATCCGCCGGAGATGGACCGGCGGGGGTGAGACGGAGAACGCGGCTCTCCCCGATGTCGGGCGCGCTCCAGGAATCGAGGTGCGCGGCGTCGCGCAGACCCTGAGCGCGGGCCTCGGCGGTGCCCAGGCTGAACATGTCGCTCGCGGTGTCCCGGACGAGTTCCCGGGCGCCCGATCCGGCGCCCGCCCAGGAATATCCCCGGACGACGGCGACCGGCACCTTGTCCGACTTGCCCTTGACCAGCTCGGCCGCCGCCGCCAACTCGTCGATCACGGCCATCTGGGTCAGGGTCAGCTCGTTGCCGTAGGGATCGAACTCGCCCCGATGGTCGCGCAGCGCCCCGATGCCCGCCGCGCCGAGCGCCACGTCGGTCAGCCCGTTGCGCCAGGCCCGGCCCATCGTGTCGGAGATGATCACCGCAACGTCCAGGCCGCGCTCGGCGAGATCGTCACGCAGGGCGCGGGCCGACGCGTCCGGGTCGGCCGGCAGCAGCACCAGGTGGGTCTTGTCGACGTTCGAGGCGTCGATGCCCGCGGCGGCCATCACGAAACCGTGGTGGGTCTGCACGATCGTGGTGGGCCCGCGCCGGGCCACCACCCGGGCCGTCTCGCCGGCGAGCACCTGTTGCCGGGCCTCCTCGCGTTCCGGCCCGTCGGCGGGCACCTCGACGAGACGCCCCTCCGCCTTCGACACGATCTTGCTGGTCACCACGAGCACGTCGCCGTCGGCGAGCCAGGGTGCCGCCTTCGTGATCAGCTCGGCCAGGTCGTCGCCGGCGGTGACGTCGCCGATGCCGGTGACCGGGAGGATCGACAGGCTCATCGGACCAGCTCCAGCGCGTCGGCGACCATCCGCGCGGTGGCCTTCTCGTCGGTCATCCAGAGCGGCACGGCACGGGTGCGCACGCCGGGCACCTGGGCGCCCTCGTCGGTCGTGTCCACCAGCCAGCCGTCCAGCAGGCCACCCTCGGCGCGCGGGCCGTACATCCGGCCCACCCCCGCCGCGCTCACCTCGACCCCGAGCGTGGTCAGGCACTTGTCGGCCATGCCGCGCACCGGCGACCCACCGATGATCGGCGACACCCCGACGACCGGTGCCGGGCCGTTCGCCACGGCGTCCTTCAGAGCCGGTACGGCGAGGATCGGCGCGATGCTGACCACCGGGTTGCTCGGCGCGACCAGCACCACGTCCGCCCGGGCCACCGCGTCCAGCACACCGGCACCGGGCTTCGCCGAGTCGGCGCCCCGGAAGACGAAGTTGTGCGTCGGCAGCTCACCCCGGTAGCGCACCCACCACTCCTGGAAGTGGATCACCTTGCGCTCGCCCTCGACGTCGACCACCACGTGGGTCTCCAGGCGGTCGTCGGTGGCCGGCAGCATGGTGATGCCGGGCTGCCAGCGCTCGCAGAGGGCGGCGGTCACCGCGGAGAGCGGGTAACCGGCGTTCAGCATCGTCGTACGCACCAGATGAGTGGCGGTGTCGAGGTCGCCGAGCCCGAACCAGGACGGCTCGACGCCGTACTTCGCCAGCTCCTCCTTGACGACCCAGGTCTCGCCCACCCGGCCCCAGCCACGCTCCGGGTCGGCCGCGCCGCCCAGCGTGTACATGACGCTGTCCAGGTCGGGACAGATCTGAAGGCCGTGCATGCGTACGTCGTCGCCGACATTCACCACGGCGGTTACTTCGGCGCCGATGGCACGGGCGTGCTCGCGCACGCCGAGGAGGAACCGGGCGCCGCCGATGCCCCCGGTAAGGACCACGATCCGCATTCCTACATCCTCCCGCACCCGCCCCAGCGTCTAGGCTGGGCCTCCCCACCACCTTGTCCAGGAGTGACCGTGACAACACCACAGCCGCCGATCGGGCAGTTTCTGCGGCCGCTGAGGGACCTGGCGGCCTATGCGCTCGCCGGCGTCCCGGCCGTCCTGCTGATCACCTCGGTGCTGGACCTGTTCGGGGAGAACTTCCTGAACCGGACGCAATTCAGCTTCGGCAGCTTCGTGAACCTCGCGACGATCTTCTTCCCGTTCGCCGCGGTGGTGCTCTCGGTCGCGGTGAAGCCGGTGCACCCGCAGGCCCGGGCGATCACGCTGGTCGCCCTGGCGGAGTACGGCGTGGCCGCCTTCTTCGGGCTGGTCTTCGGCGTCTTCTTCGGGGTCAGCAACATCGCCTCGACCTCGCCCGGCTCGGCGCTGCTGGAGCTGCTCGCCCGGGTGGCCTGGCTGGCGCTGTTCGCGCTGGCGGCGTTCGCTGTGTGGCAGATCTGGCGTGGGCTGTTCGCCGTGCCGAAGCCGCAGGCCGGTGTCTATGGGCAGCCGTTCGGGCAGTACCCGCCGTACGGTGGACCGCAGGGCCAGCAGCCGTGGCAGCAGGGGCCGCCGCCGGGCTACCAGCCGCCGCCCCCTGGCTACCAGCCGCCGCCGCCCGGGTTCGGCACCCCGCCCGGGTTCGGCACTCCGCCTGGTTCCGCCGTGCCGCCGCCCGGGTTCGGCGCCCCGGCTGGTTCCGCCGCGCCGCCGCCCGGGTTCGGGACGCCGCCCGCGCCGCCCGCCTGGAACCCGCCCCCGCCGCCGGGGAACGTCTATCCGGGCGCTCCGGTCTCCGCCGTCCCTGCCTCCGCGCCGCCTGTCCCTGCCTCCGCGCCACCTTTCCCCGCTTCCGCGCCGCCCGCACATGCCTCCGCGCCACCCACGCAGGCCTCTGCGCCGCCAGCGCAGGCCTCTGCACCGCCCACGCAGGCCTTCTCCGAGCCGACCCAGGTCAATCCGGCGGTCGATGGGCATCCCGGCGGAGTGCCTTCCGACCGGCCCGGCTTCGGCCCGGCCGACCAGGACCCGCCCCGCCAGTAGGAAGCGAGCCGGCAGAAGCGAGCCCAGTGGGAGCGCGCCGGCGGGAGCGAGCCCGGTGGGAGCACGCCGACGGGAGCGAGCCCGGTGGGAGCACGCCGGCAGGAGCGAGCCCGGTGGGAGCACGCCGACGGGAGCGAGCCCGGTGGGAGCACGCCGGCAGGAGCGAGCCCGGTGGGAGCGCGCCGGGGATCGTGTCTCAGGACACTCGTGATGGCGGGCGACCGCAGCGGCAGCCTGGGCTGAATCGGCCTAGGCTGCTTTGCGTGGTAGAGGTCAACGAAGCTTTGCGCCGCGCCGCCGCAGGCGAGACGCTCGATCCGGACGATGCTGTCGCGCTGCTCGCGGCCACCGGCGACGAGTTCGAGGAACTGCTCTCCCTCGCCGGCGCCCTGCGCGACGCCGGACTGCGGGAAGCCGGCCGCCCCGGCGTCGTCACGTACTCCCGCAAGGTCTTCATCCCGCTCACCCGGCTGTGCCAGGACCGGTGTCACTACTGCACGTTCGCGACGGTGCCGCACCGGCTGCCCGCGGCGTACCTGGAGATGGACGAGGTCCTGGAGATCGCCCGGCAGGGCGCCGCCCAGGGCTGCAAGGAGGCGCTCTTCACGCTCGGCGACCGTCCCGAGGCGCGCTGGCCGGCGGCCCGCACGTGGCTGGACGACCACGGGTACGCCTCGACCCTCGACTACGTGCGTGCCTGCGCCGCGGCGGTCCTCGAGGAGACCGGACTGCTGCCGCACCTCAACCCCGGTGTGATGAGCCAGGACGAGCTGGAGTGGCTCAAGCCGGTCGCCCCGAGCATGGGGATGATGCTGGAGACCACCGCGACCCGGCTCTGGTCGGAGAAGGGCGGCCCGCACTACGGCTCGCCGGACAAGGAGCCGGCGGTCCGGCTGCGGGTCCTGGAGGACGCCGGCCGGGCCCGGGTCCCGTTCACCACCGGCATCCTGATCGGGATCGGTGAGAACGTCGAGGAGCGGGTGGACTCGCTCTTCGCGATGCGCCGGGTGGCGGCGGAGCACGGCAACATCCAGGAGATCATCATCCAGAACTTCCGTGCCAAGCCGGACACGGCGATGCGCGGCATGCCGGACGCCGAGTTGCGCGAGCTGGCCGCCACCGTGGCCGTGGCGCGGATCCTGATGGGCCCGCACGCCCGGATCCAGGCCCCGCCGAACCTGATCGACGACGAGTTCCCGCTGCTGCTGCGCGCCGGGATCGACGACTGGGGTGGCGTGTCGCCGCTGACGCCCGACCACGTGAACCCGGAACGCCCGTGGCCGCAGATCGACATCCTGCGGGAGAAGTCGGCGGCGTCCGGTTTCGAGCTGCGCGAGCGGCTCACGATCTACCCGGAGTACGTCCTCCGTGCGGACCAGGGCTGGCTCGACCCGGGCCTGGCCGCGAACGTCGGCGCGCTGTCCGGTCCGGACGGTCTCGCGCTCCACAAGAACCCCGAACCACTCGCCTCTGTCCACTGACGCAGGTCGACTGCGTGATCCATTCGGCGGACCCGCTCCGGGGGACCCCCTGCCACTTGATTACAAAACGGGTTAAATTGGACGTGAGGGCCCGCGCCCGCGTTACCTTCCGGTGGCTCCGGGAGATAGGGCTGGAACGGGACCATGAAGCGTCTTCGACGCGGGTAGTAAACGGGCCCATTTAGCAGGTTCGGCTTGACGACGCACGTCTTACACGCGTGTAATTTTGGTGGGGTTGTGGGGACGATGTGCACTTTTCGCATCGAACCCGCAGAAACACGCCGCGTGCGTGGGGGGTCAGCGCTGGTTTCGCAGCCGGCGCGGGAAAATGGAGGCACGCCGATGGAAGCGCAGGTTGAAGGGTTCGACCTGCTCGGGGACGCCCCCGAGTGGCAGGAGCGAGCACTGTGTTCGCAGACCGACCCGGAAGCCTTCTTTCCGGAGAAGGGCGGCTCGACGCGCGAGGCCAAGCGCATCTGCGGTCGCTGTGACGTGAAGGCCGACTGTCTGGAGTACGCACTCGGTCACGACGAACGCTTCGGAATCTGGGGTGGACTGTCCGAACGTGAACGTCGCAAGTTGAAGCGCCGGGTGGCCTGAGGCGTCAGGCCAGCTCGTCCGGGTCGACGCCGAGCAGGTTGGCAACCTGCTCGATGATCACATCGTGGACGAGGTCGGCGAGGTCCTCACGATCCATCGCCCGGAATTCCAGCGGGCGGCGGTAGAGAACGATCCGCGGCGGCAACTCGTGCCGCCCCGGACGGCCGGGCAGCAGCCGGGCCAGAGGCACCTCGCCGTCCTCGAGCACGTCCGAGTCGTAGACGTTGAGCTCCGGCGGCACGTCCTCGACGGCGAACTCGACGCCGGCCAGCTCCTTCGCGTATCGCCGCTCCAGGCTTTCGACGGTGTCCAGCACCAGGTCGTCGAAGATCTCCGCCTTGGTACGGGCGAGCGGCACGGTGGCCGGCACGAGACGCCCGCGCAGGCCGCGGCCGTGCCGATCGCGCCGGGCGGGATGACCCGGGCCGGTGCTGCGCGTCGCCTTCGGGTCCGTCCGGCGGCGTTCAGGGCTGGTGGTCACGCGGCCAGCGTATCCCCACCGGGGCGACATACGTGGTCAGGCCGTTCGCATCGTGTGTCCCGGCCGGTAATTCGCCCCAACGGGGCGGCGTGTCGGGCGGCCATGGCCGAATCGTGATGCATCGCGGGTCGGCGTGTCGCGGGGTAACGCTCCCCAGAACGGCCGGTGGGGCGATAACGTGCCGCCGTGAGGTCACCACGGCGCTGCTCCCGGAACGGCTGTCCCCGACAGGCGGTCGCCACCCTGACCTACGTCTACGGCGATTCCACCGCTGTCGTGGGCCCGCTCGCGGCGTTCGCCGAGCCTCACACGTACGACCTGTGCGAGCCGCACGCCCGCAGCCTCACCGCCCCGCGAGGCTGGGAACTGGTGCGCCACGACGGTGACTTCGCGCCCCCACCCCCCACCACCGACGACCTGGTCGCCCTGGCCGACGCCGTCCGCGAAGCGGCCCGTCCCGCGCCCCCGCGCCCGGACGAGGCCGAGCACACTCCAGGACACCAGACGGGCCGCCGCGGTCACCTCAGGGTGATCCCGCCCTCGCACTGACGCGTCAGAGGGCCACCAGGCGGTACCGGTGGCGCAGCCACGGCAGCAGCGTCTTGTAGGCCGCGATCGTGTCCGGCTGCGCGTTGTCGTGCGAGAGGACGACCGAGCCCGGCCGGGTGTGCTTCTGCACGATCTTGACGATCTTCTTGCGATGGTCGCCGGCCGACTCGCCCTTCGGGTGATCCCAGTCGCGCGGGTCGACCTGCCAGTAGAGCGACGCCATGCCGAGCTTCTTCGACATCTTCACGAGGCTCGGCGTGAAGTTGCCGCCGGGGGCGCGCATGAATCGGATCTTCGCGTTCGGCACGGCGGCGCGGATCGCGGCGTTGGTGCGCTCCAGGTCGGCCTTGATCTTCGCGGCCGGCTTCTTGCCGAGCTTCAGATCGTGGTTCCAGGAGTGGTTGCAGAGCGTGTGACCCTGTTTGACGATCGCGCGGATCAGCTCCGGGTGCTTCTTCGCGTTCGTGCCGACCACGCAGAACGTGGCCTTGACGTGCTGCTGCGCCAGCATCTTGAGCAGCTGCGGCGTGTACGCCGGGTCGGGCCCGTCGTCGAAGGTCAGCGCCACGCCGGCGCTGCCGGTCGTGGTGATGCTGCGAGCGGGCCCGTTGGTGCGCTGCTTGTGGCCCTTGCCGGTGGTGGTGCTCTCGGTGCGCCCGGCGTTCGTCGCGGGCTTGGGCTTGACGGCCGCCGGCTTCGAGGGCGCGGGCTTGGACGGCGCGGGCTTCGACGGCGCGGGGCCCGCGGACGACGGCGGGTCCGAGGGCACGACCGCCGAGCTGACCGGCTCGGCGGTGGTGGTGGCCGGTTTCGCAGTCGTCTGGGCCGCGGCGGCCTGCCCGAGAAGGCCGGTCATGATCAGCAGCACGCTGAGCATGAACACCTTTCTGGTGTGTGACAGCCGCATGTGAACGTCCTCCCCAGGGTTCGTCGGCGACTGACGACGATGCCTCGGATTCGGACGAGCCGCCAGTCCTCAAACGCGTTTTTCGTGCCAAACAGGCATCGCGTTCAGTCTTGCCGGCGTATCATTGCGCACCGCCGCAAGCCGGTACGCAAGGGCCGGACCAGCCCGAAGGCGGCCCGGCCCGGATCAGACGCGCTCATGCGGAGAGTTCGGCCACTTCCTCCTCGGTGAGCAGGCGCGAACGGATCAGGAAACGGACGCCCTCCGGCGCCTCCAGCGAGAACCCGGCCCCGCGCCCCGGCACCACGTCGACCGTGAGGTGCGTGTGCTTCCAGAGCTCGAACTGACTGGCCGACATCCAGAACGTGATCGGCTCCGGCACCCCCTCGATCGCCAGAGACTGAAGCAGCACGTCGGAGCCGCCGGTACGGAACTCGCCCTCCAGGTAACACATCGGCGAGCTGCCGTCGCAGCAGCCGCCGGACTGATGGAACATCAGCGGACCGTGCTGCTCCCGCAGCTGCCGCATCATCGCGGCGGCCGCGGGAGTCACGTCAACCCGGGTGGCCATCTCTAGAAGAACCCGAGTGCCTTGGGCGAGTAGCTGACCAGCAGGTTCTTCGTCTGCTGGTAGTGGTCGAGCATCATCCGGTGGTTCTCCCTGCCGATGCCGGACTGCTTGTAGCCGCCGAACGCGGCGTGCGCCGGGTAGAGGTGGTAGCAGTTCGTCCACACCCGGCCGGCCTTGATCGCCCGTCCGGCCCGGTACGCCTGGTTGCCGTCCCGCGTCCAGACACCGGCGCCCAGGCCGTACAGGGTGTCGTTTGCGATCTTGATGGCGTCGTCGAAGTCGGCGAACGGCGTGACCGAGACGACCGGCCCGAAGATCTCCTCCTGGAAGATCCGCATCCCGTTTCGGCCCTCGAAGATCGTCGGCTGGACGTAGTAGCCGCCGGCGAGGTCGCCGGGCAGCTCGGCCCGGGCGCCGCCGACCAGGGCACGGGCGCCCTCCTGCCGGCCGATGTCCAGGTACGACAGGATCTTCTCGAGCTGGTCGTTCGAGGCCTGCGCGCCGACCTGGGTGTCGGTGTCCAGCGGGTTGCCCTGCTTCAGGTTCTCCACCCGCTTCACGCCGGCCGCGAGGAAGTCGGAGTAGTGGCTCTGCTGGATCAGCGCGCGGGACGGGCAGGTGCAGACCTCGCCCTGGTTCAGCGCGAACATCGCGAAACCTTCGAGCGCCTTGTCGTAGAACTCGTCGTCGGCCCGGCTGACGTCCTCGAAGAAGATGTTCGGGCTCTTGCCGCCGAGCTCCAGCGTCACCGGGATCAGGTTCTCCGACGCGTACTGCATGATCAGGCGGCCGGTCGTGGTCTCGCCGGTGAACGCGACCTTGGCCACCCGGCTGGACGAGGCGAGCGGCTTGCCGGCCTCGACGCCGAAGCCGTTCACGATGTTCACCACGCCGGACGGGATCAGGTCGCCGATCAGCGAGAACAGGTAGTGGATCGAGGCGGGGGTCTGCTCGGCCGGCTTGAGCACGACGGCGTTGCCGGCGGCCAGCGCGGGGGCGAGCTTCCAGACCGCCATCAGGATCGGGAAGTTCCACGGGATGATCTGGGCGACCACGCCGAGCGGCTCGTGGAAGTGGTACGCCACGGTGTCCTCGTCCAGCTCGCCGGCGGTGCCCTCCTGAGCGCGGATCGCGCCGGCGAAGTAGCGGAAGTGGTCGATCGCCAGCGGGATGTCGGCGGCCAGGGTCTCCCGGACGGCCTTGCCGTTCTCCCAGGCCTCGGCGACCGCGAGCTTCTCGAGGTTCTGCTCCATCCGGTCGGCGATCTTGTTGAGGATGTTCGCGCGTTCGGCCGGCGAGGTGCGGCCCCACGCGTCCGCGGCGCCGTGCGCGGCGTCGAGAGCGCGCTCGACGTCGTCCGCGGTGCCGCGTGCCACCTCACAGAAGACCTGGCCGGTCACCGGGCTGGGGTTCTCGAAGTATTGCCCCTTGGCGGGCGGCACGTACTCGCCGCCGATGTAGTGGTCGTAGCGGGACTGGTAACTGACGATGGAGCCCTCGGTGCCGGGCGGGCTGTAGATGGTCATGTCTCGCCTCCCTCTCGGGGGCGGACGTTAGTTACTAATACGTTGCAGGAAGGTTGCAGAGCTCGTATTCGGCGGCCAGCTCGGCCACCCGGCGGGCCGCGATCGGGTCGGCCGGGACGAGCATGGCGTACGCCTCCCACAGCTCCAGGTCGTCGGCGCCCCACGGGCTGTTCAGCCAACTCTGCAGCAGCCGCCGGTCGCCGGTGGACAGGACCGCGGCGCGCAGCCGGTCGTCGAGCATCCGCCGCAGCCGGGTGACGCCGGGCGCGTCCGAGCCGGGCAGCAGTGGGCCCGGGTAGGCGGCCAGGGCCTCGGCGGCGCGGCCCTGGGCGAGCAGCCGGTTCACCGTGGACAGGTCGGACTCCACCTCGGCGCGCAGCCGGTAGGGCCGGGAGTCGAGCAGCTCCGGCCCGAGGATGCGGCGCAGCCGGGACAGCTCGGCGCGGACCGTCACCGGGTTCACGTCGTCGCCGTACAGATCGAAGCCGAGCTGATCGCCGGTGCGGCCCTCCGGGTGCACGGTGAGCAGGACCAGCAGCTCGGAGTGCCGCCGGCCGAGCCGCAGCCGCTTGCCGGCCACCGCGAGCAGCGCCTCGTCCCGGCCGAGTGCCGCGACCACCGGTCTGTCGCTCACCGGCTTCGCCGATCCCAGGTACGCCTCGGCGGCCAGTGCGGTGGCCCTCACCAGGGCGAGACTGTGCGGGTTGGCGAGGTGGTCGCCACCGGTCACGTCGATGGCGCCGAGCAGCCGCCCGGTAGCCGGGTCGTGGATCGGCGCCGCCGCGCAGGTCCACCGCTGCACCGGGCGGCTGAAGTGCTCGGTCGCGAAGATCTGGATGGCGTGGTCGACGGCGAGGGCGGTGCCGGGCGCGTTCGTCCCGGCGTGTGCCTCGTCCCAGCGGGCGCCGGGCACGAAGTTCATCGAGGCGGCGCCGTGCAGGGTGGCCGGCCGGCCCTCGACCCAGAGCAGCCGTCCGGTCGCGTCGCAGACCGCCAGGATGTGGTCGCCGTCGTCGGCGAGGCCGCCGAGCAGATCACGGAAGATCGGCATGACCCGGGCCAGCGGGTGCGCCGACCGGTAGGCCTCCAGGTCGTCGTCGACCAGGTCGATCGGCGCGGTGTGGTCGGCGCCGATCCACGCGGCCGACCGGGCCCAGGAGTCCGCGACGACCGACCGCATCCGGTCGGCCCGGCGATCGCCCGCCAGGAACCGCTCATGGGCGTGGCCGACCTGGCGGATCCGCTCCGCCGGGTCGTCGCCAGGGGTGAGGGCAAGCCACGGGTTCACCAGGAGGCACCTCCAGACCCACCCATCGTGACGCCCGTCACGCCGGAGTACAACAGGCGGGTGCAGACGTGGCCCCGTACCGAAGAAGAAGCCCTCGCCGTGCAGGAGTCCCTGCGCTCCCGCGTGATCGAGTCCCCGGCGCCCGCGTCGATCGCCACCGTGGCCGGACTGGACGTCGCCTACGACGGCGACCGGCTGGGCGCGGCGGTCGTGGTCCTCGACTACCGGGACCTCTCGGTACGGGACACCGCCGTGGTGATCGGCCGCCCCGCGTTCCCGTACGTCCCCGGCCTGTTCGCCTTCCGCGAGGTCCCGGCCCTGCTCGACGCGCTGGAGAAGCTGACCGTGCGCCCGGACGTGCTGATCTGCGACGGGCACGGCCTGGCCCATCCGCGCCGGTTCGGGCTGGCCGCTCATCTCGGCGTGCTGACCGACCTGCCGTCCTTCGGCGTCGGCAAGACCCGGCTCGTCGGCGACTTCGCGCCGGTGGGTCAGGTGCGCGGCGACCGGTCGCCGCTGATCGACGCGGGGGAGACGGTCGGCGCCGTGCTGCGGACCCGGGATCGGGTGAAACCGGTCTTCGTCTCGGCCGGGCATCGGATCGACCTCGCGGGCGCGTGCGATATGACCCTGCGACTGACGCCGTCGTATCGTCTGCCGGAAACCACCCGGGCAGCTGACCGTGCCTGCCGGGATCTGCTGCGTTAACCCGGCAGCCACGCGGTTGCAGCCTTTTGGCCCGGAACACCCCGGTACCCTCAGCCCATCAGGGACTCATTGAGGAGCGAGTGGTGACTGATCTGTCGCAGATCATCAAGGCGTACGACGTCCGGGGCATCGTGCCGGACCAGCTCAACGAGCCGGTGGCGCGGGCGCTGGGGACGGCGTTCGTCGAGATGTTGCGGGAGTCCGGCGACGAGCCCGACCAGATCGTGATCGCCCACGACATGCGGGAGTCCGGCCCGGGCCTGGCCGCCGCGTTCGCCCGCGGTGTCAACGCGGCCGGCACCGGGGTGATCAACATCGGGCTCGCCTCGACGGATCAGCTCTACTACGCGTCCGGCTCGCTCAACCTGCCCGGCGCCATGTTCACCGCCAGCCACAACCCGGCGCAGTACAACGGGATCAAGCTGTGCCGCTCCGGTGCCCGCCCGGTCGGCCAGGACAGCGGCCTCGTGATCGTCCGGCAGCGCGCCCAGCAGATGCTCGCCGACCTGAACGCGGAGGCCGAGGGCGTGACCCGGGTCGAGCAGCGTGACTCGCTGAAGGACTACGCGGCGCACCTGCGCTCGCTCGTCGACCTCAGCGGCATCCGCCCGCTCAAGGTCATCGTGGACGCCGGCAACGGCATGGGCGGCTACACGGTTCCGGCCGTGCTCGGCGACCAGGTGCTGCCCGCCCTGCCGCTGGAGATCGTCCCGCTCTTCTTCGAGCTGGACGGCTCGTTCCCCAACCACGAGGCCAATCCACTGGACCCGAAGAACCTGGTCGACCTGCAGAAGGCGGTCCGGGAGCAGGGCGCCGACATCGGTCTCGCCTTCGACGGCGACGCCGACCGCTGCTTCGTGGTGGACGAGAAGGGCGACCCGGTCTCCCCGTCGGCGATCACCGCCCTGGTGGCGAAGCGTGAGCTGGCGAAGTTCCCGGGCAGCACGATCATCCACAACCTGATCACCTCGGCCGCGGTCCCGGAGATCATCGCGGAGAACGGCGGCAAGCCGGTGCGGAGCCGGGTCGGCCACTCGTTCATCAAGGCCGAGATGGCGTCCAGCAACGCGATCTTCGGCGGCGAGCACTCGGCGCACTACTACTTCCGGGACTTCTGGTTCGCCGACACCGGCATGCTCGCCGCGATGCACGTGCTCGCCGCGTTCGGCGGGCAGGACCTGCCGCTCAGCGAGTTCGCCGCCGAGTTCGAGCGGTACGCCGCCTCCGGTGAGATCAACTCCACGGTGGCCGACGCTCCCGCCAAGATCGCCGAGGTGCGTGCCGCGTTCCCGGACGCGACGGTCGACGAACTCGACGGCCTGACCTTCGAGGTCGGCGGCGGCGCCTGGTTCAACCTGCGCGCCTCGAACACCGAGCCGCTGCTGCGCCTGAACGTGGAGGCGCCCGACGCGCGGCGGATGGCGGAGCTGCGTGACGCGGTGCTCGCGATCGTTCGCGGATAGGATCGCCAGGACCACTCAATCGGTGTGCGATAGGAGTTACCGGTGGCGCTCGATCCGCAGTTGCTGGAGATCTTGGCGTGCCCGGACACGCATCACGCGCCGCTCGACTACGACGCCGGCGCGTCGACGCTGACCTGCACCGAGTGCGGCCTGATCTTCGAGGTGCGGGACGACATCCCGATCCTGCTGATCGACGAGGCCCGCAAGAACGACAAGACGGAGGCGTCCTGATGGTGAACCCGATGGACGGTTCCGCCGGCGTCAACGGGCACCGGGTCGCCGACGAGTCCCTGCTCGACGACGAGAAGTCGATGCTCGCGAACGACCCGGGCGGCATGCTCCGGGCCACCGCCTCGGCCGGCGCCCAGGTCCGTGAGTCGGCGGCGCTCGCCGCCGAGGTCGACCTGAGCATGCTCGCCGACGAGGGGCGGCCGCGTGCCGTCGTGGTCGCGGGCATCGGCACGGCCGGTCTCACCGGCAGCATCCTGTCCACTGTCGCCGGTCCGCGGTGCCCGGTCCCGATCATCGGCCACCGCAGCGCCGGCGTGCCCGGCTGGGTCGGCGCCGCCGACGTGGTGATCGCGGTGTCCGCATCCGGCCGCAGCCCGGAGGCGCTCGCCGCGGCCGAGGCCGCCGCCCGGCGCGGCGCCCGGCTGGTCGCCATCGGCAACCCCGGCTCCGAGCTGGAGGCGATGGCCGAGCGGGCCCGCGCGCCGTTCATCGGCGTACCGCGCCGGGCACCGGCCAGGGCCACTCTCTGGGGCCTGATCCTCCCGGTGCTGTTCGCCGGCCGGGCCCTCGGCCTGGTCAAGGTCACCGAGGCGGACATCGCCGAGACCGCGACCCGGCTGGACGCCGACGCGGAACGCTGCCGTCCGGCCGCCGACTCGTTCGTGAACCCGGCCAAGGCGCTCGCGCTCGGCCTGGCCGGCTCGGTGCCGATCGTCTGGGGCTCCTCGCCCCTCGCCACGGTCGCGGCCCGGCGCTTCGGTGACACCCTCGCCGCGAACGCGCGTTACCCGGTCATGGCCGGCGCGCTCGGTGAGGCCGGCCGGGGCCGGGTGGGCCTGCTCGACGGCGTCTTCGGCGGTCTCGCCGAGGGCACTCGCGACATCTTCGCCGACCCGGAGGAGACCGACGAGAACGTGACGCGCCTGCGTCTCGTGGTGCTCCGCGACGGCGGCCTCAACCCGGAGGACGACGCCGACGAGCCGGTCGCCGTCGAGGAACGCCGCGCCGACGCCATCCAGACCCTCGCCGAGCGCCGTGGCGTGCGCTGCGACGTGCTGACCGCCGAGGGCGGTTCGGCGCTGGAGCGGCTCGCGTCGCTGGTGGCGGTCCCCGACTTCGCCTCGCTCTACCTCGCCCTCGCTCACGGCCTCGACCCGATGGCCGTCCCCGCGATCAGCGAGATGAAGGAGCTCGCCAACCTGCTGCCGGAAGGCCTTTCGTGAGCGCCGAGGGCGGCACCAAGGCGATCATCGCGGCGCTCAGCGCCAACCTGGGCATCGCGGTCACCAAGTTCGGTGCGTTCCTGCTGACCGGCTCGTCGTCGATGCTGGCCGAGTCGATCCACTCGGTGGCCGACTCCGGCAACCAGCTGCTCCTGCTCATCGGCGGCAAGCGGTCCCGGCGGGAGGCGACGCCGGAGCACCCTTTCGGTTACGGCCGGGAGCGGTACATCTACGCGTTCATCGTGTCGATCGTGCTGTTCAGCCTGGGTGGCCTGTTCGCGCTCTACGAGGCGTACCACAAGTGGCATGACCCGCACGGGATCGACAGCTGGCAGTGGGTGCCGGTCGTCGTCCTGGTGGTGGCGATCGGCCTGGAGGGTTACAGCTTCCGTACCGCGATCAAGGAGTCGAACCAGACCCGTGGCAGCACCTCCTGGGTCGACTACGTGCGCCGGGCCAAGGCGCCGGAGCTGCCGGTGGTGCTGCTGGAGGACTTCGGCGCGCTGATCGGCCTGGTCTTCGCGCTCTTCGGCGTGGGGCTGACGCTGCTCACCGGCGACGGCCGGTGGGACGCGGCCGGCACCGCCGCGATCGGCCTGTTGCTGGTCGCGATCGCCGCGATCCTGGCGATCGAGACGAAGAGCCTGCTGCTCGGCGAGGGCGCCAACCCGGAAGCGGTCCGCAAGATCGAGCGGGCGGTGCTGGCCGGTGCGGGCGTCGAGCGGATCATCCACATGAAGACGCTGCACCTCGGCCCGGAGGAGTTGCTGGTCGCCGTGAAGATCGCGGTGCCCGAGTCGGAGAGCGCCGCGGACGTGGCGCGGCACATCGACGAGACCGAGGCGCGGATCCGGGAGGCGGTTCCGATCGCCCGGGTGATCTACATCGAGCCGGACATCTTCCGGGCTTCCGCAGGCACCCCCGCGAGCGCCGGTTAACTGCTAGTTTGCCGGGTATGACCGTGTACCCGCTTCACGGAGCGACCAGGGCATACGCCTGGGGCTCCCGGACCGCCATCGCCGAGCTGCAGGGCCGTCCCGCGGCCGAAGGGCCCGAGGCGGAACTGTGGCTCGGCGCGCATCCCGGCGACCCGTCGACGGTGCCCGGACCGGACGGGCCGGTCGCGCTGAACAAGCTGATCGCCGGCGATCCGGGCGGGCAGCTCGGCGTTCGGGTCGTGGAGCGTTTCGGGGACCGCCTGCCGTACCTCATGAAGGTCCTCGCCGCCGGCGCGCCGCTGTCGCTGCAGGCGCACCCGGACGCGGCCTACGCCAAGGCCGCGTACGCCCGGCAGGAGCTGGACCCGGACGCCCCGAAGAACTACACCGACGCCCACCACAAGCCGGAGATGCTGGTGGCGCTCACCCCGTTCGAGGCGCTCTGCGGCTTCCGGTCGCCGGAGGTCTCCGCGGCGGTGCTCAGCGAGCTGAATCTGCCGCAGCTCGCCCCGATCGTCAGCGTCCTGCGCGCCGGCGAGCTGGCCGAGGCGGTACGGCTGCTGCTGACCTGGCCGGAGTCCGACCGGGACGACCTGATCGAGCAGGTGGTGGCGGCCGCGCGGAAGATCCCGGACGACCACCCGCACACGCCGTCGTTCGTGCTCGCCGTCGACCTGGCCGGTTACTACCCGGGCGACCCGGGCGTGCTGGTGGCGCTCCTGCTCAACCTGGTCTGGCTGCAGCCCGGCCAGGCGATCTGGATGCCGGCCGGCAATCTGCACGCCTACCTCGGCGGTCTCGGCGTGGAGTTGATGGCGTCCAGCGACAACGTGCTGCGCGGCGGTCTCACCCCGAAGCGGGTCGACGTCGAGGAGCTGCTCCGGGTGCTGCGCTTCGAGGTGCTGGAGGATCCGCTGCTGCATCCCACCGAGATCGCGCCGGGCGTGACGTCGTGGAAGGTCCCGGTGCCCGACTTCGAGCTCTACCGGGTCACGCTCACCGAGGACCGGCCGCCGATGAAGCTGCCCGGTTCCGGCCCGCGGGTCATCCTCGGCGCGTCCGGTGACGTGCACGTGGGCGAGGAGCACGGGATCCCGGTCGAGGTGCGTCCCGGTGGCGCGGCATACGCCCCGGCGAGCGCGGGGGCACTCACGGCGGCGGGCGTCGGGGTCTGCTTCGTGGCTGCGGTTCCTGCCTGATCGGTACGACGGCAGCGCTGTGTGGGCGTCCCTCCCGCTCAACTGCACCTCCCGCCAGATGAGCGGTCTCAAGGTGTCAAGAGCTGCTTTAGTCCGAAATTTGATGGAATAGCTTGACATGATGGTTGCGGAGTGTGAATCTAAAAGCACGCAGCGTCATTGGTGATCGGGGGGTCCCACGGACGCGCGCGGTACCAAACCGGGGGGATGAACGGGGCGGCGAGGGAAACCTTGCCGCCCCGTTCGCTGTGCTGGCCGGCCTCGCTCCGCGCGGCCGGCGGCAATCGCGGATCGAGTGTCCCGTTCTGGCCTCGGGATCGCGCCGCGGCAGCCAGGATGAGTGGCAAAGGGCTTGCGCAGGGTCGTCACGTGCAGGCGTGGCTGCTTCCGGCGACGGCGTCGTCCGTACAAGAAAAGGGGATCTTGATGTTGGCGGACGGTGATTTCAAGGTGGCCGACCTCTCGCTCGCCGCCTTCGGGCGCAAGGAGATCGAGCTGGCCGAGCACGAGATGCCCGGCCTGATGGCGCTGCGCAGAGAGTTCGGGCCGAGTCAGCCTCTGCGCGGGGCCCGGATCACCGGCTCGCTGCACATGACGATCCAGACCGCCGTGCTGATCGAGACGCTCACGGCGCTCGGCGCGCAGGTCCGCTGGGCCTCCTGCAACATCTTCTCCACCCAGGATCACGCGGCCGCCGCCATGGTCGTGGGTCCGGACGGAACGCCGGAGAGGCCGCAGGGTGTGCCGGTCTACGCGTGGAAGGGCGAGACGCTCGAGGAGTACTGGTGGTGCACCGAGCAGGTGCTGCTCTGGCCGGACGGCGAGGCGCCCAACATGATCCTTGACGACGGCGGTGACGCGACGCTGCTCGTGCACAAGGGCGCTGAGTTCGAGAAGGCCGGCGTGGTGCCGCCCGAGGAGACCGCGTCCTCCGAGGAGTACGCGGTCATCCTCAAGTTGCTCAAGCGCAGCCTCGGCGAGGACGGCAAGCGCTGGACCCGGGTGGCCGCCGGGATCAAGGGCGTCACCGAGGAGACCACCACCGGCGTGCACCGGCTCTACGAGATGCAGTTGCACGGCACGCTGCTCTTCCCGGCGATCAACGTGAACGACTCGGTGACGAAGTCGAAGTTCGATAACAAGTACGGCTGCCGGCACTCGCTGATCGACGGCATCAACCGGGCCACCGACGTGCTGATCGGCGGCAAGGTGGCGGTGGTCTTCGGCTACGGCGACGTGGGCAAGGGGTGCGCCGAGTCGCTGCGCGGGCAGGGCGCCCGGGTGATCGTCACCGAGGTCGACCCGATCTGCGCGCTGCAGGCCGCGATGGACGGGTACCAGGTGGCGACGATCGACGAGGTCGTGAAGTACGCGGACATCTTCGTCACGGCGACCGGCTGCTTCGACGTGATCACGCATGAGCACATGGCGCAGATGAAGCACCAGGCCATCGTCGGAAACATCGGTCATTTCGACAACGAGATCGACATGGCCGGCCTGGCCGCGCGCAAGGACGTTCGGAGGATCACCATCAAGCCGCAGGTCGACGAGTGGCGCTTCGACGACGGGCACTCGATCATCGTGCTCTCCGAGGGGCGGCTGCTGAACCTCGGCAACGCCACCGGGCACCCGTCGTTCGTGATGAGCAACAGCTTCTCGAACCAGACGATCGCCCAGATCGAGCTCTTCACCAAGACCGAGGAGTACCCCGTGGGGGTGTATGTGCTGCCGAAGAAACTCGACGAGAAAGTCGCCCGGCTGCACCTCGACGCGCTCGGCGTGAAGCTCACCCGGCTCACCAAGGAGCAGGCGGCGTACCTCGGGATCGCGGCCGAAGGACCCTTCAAGCCGGACCATTACCGCTACTAGACCAGCGTCAAGACATGCCGGAGCCCCCACTCGCCCGCCGAGTGGGGGCTCTTGTCAACTGCGGAGGTTGCCGCCTTCGCAGGTGGGCTATCTCTCACCATTACTTCACGGCGCGGTGGCCGCTGCAAGTGCAATGCCGCCGATGCAAGTTGCAACGGGCTATTGATGCGCCGATATGGTGGCTGCGTGGCGAGGCCGACATCGACAGCACGCCGGGAGCTCGGTGGTGAACTTCGCCGTCTCCGCGGTGAACGCCGCGCGGTCGACGTGGCGACCGCGCTCGGGTGGTCGGAGTCGAAACTGAGCCGGATCGAGACAGCGCACACCGGCATCAGCGAGGCCGACCTGGACCGGTTGCTCACTCTCTACGGCGTGGCCGTCGAGGACCGCGGCCGGCTGCGGGATCTGGCCCGGCGAGGGCGGGCACGGGCGTGGTGGACGCCGTACCGATCGTCGGTGCCCGATCCGTACGACGAGTACCTCGCGCTCGAGAGCGAGGCCGTCCGGATCTCCGAGTGGGAGGCCCAGGTGGTGCCGGGCCTGCTGCAGACCGACGAGTACGCCCGCGCGGTGATCGAGACCGGCGCCGACATCGACGACACCGCCATCATCCAGCGCCGGCTCGCCCTGCGGATGGGCCGGCAGACGGTGCTCACCCGGGACCCTCCGCCCAACCTGCGGATCGTGATCGACGAGGGCGTCCTGCTGCGCGAGATCGGCGGGCGCGACGTGCAGCGGCGCCAGCTGGCCCGGCTGTACGAGGCGAGCAGCCGCCCCGGCGTCGAGCTCCAGATCCTGCCGTTCCACGCCGGCGCGCACGCCGGCCTCATCGAGTCGTTCCTGGTCATGGAGTTCGCGGTGGGCACCCGTAACCCGGTCGTGCACATCGAGGGGCTCACCGGCGGACTCTTCCGGGTGAAGCCGGAAGAGATCGACGTTTATCAAGACGCATTCGATGACCTGCAAGAACGCGCATTGTCGCTAGAAGAGAGCCGAACGGCCATCGCTGAGACGAGGGATCGACTGGCTCGCTGAGAGCTCGCCGTGGGGTCCAATGGAGAAGCTATTCCACGGAAGGGGATGATCATGCAGAACGCCACGCTTTCCTGGCGTAAGAGCAGCCGTAGTGGCGCTGCTGGGCATTGCGTCGAGGTCGCCAACGCTCCGGCTGCGGTGCTGGTACGTGACTCGAAGGACGTCACGGGCCCGGTGCTCACCTTCGGCACAGGCGACTGGACCGGCTTCATCGCCGGTATCCGGGCAGGTGAGTTCGACCGGCCCGGCGCCTGATCGCTGATCGTGTGAAACGGGCGGTCCCTCTGGGGTTCGGGACCGCCCGTTTCACATGATCGACCCCCAGGTGGCGCGAAGAGTGGGGCGACAGTGCAATATTGGACCGCATGAGAGCCCGGGTACTGGTCGTCGACGACGACCCCGCGTTGGCCGAGATGCTCGGCATCGTCCTGCGAAGCGAAGGATTCCTCCCCTCCTTCGTCGCCGACGGTGAACGTGCCCTGGCCGCTTTCCGGGAGAATCGCCCCGACATCGTCCTGCTGGACCTGATGCTTCCCGGCATGAGCGGCATCGACGTGGCTCGCGCCATCCGAGCCGAGTCGGGCATCCCGATCGTCATGCTCACCGCCAAGAGCGACACCGTCGACGTGGTGCTGGGCCTGGAGTCCGGCGCGGACGACTACGTGGTCAAGCCGTTCAAGCCGAAGGAGCTCGTGGCCCGGATGCGGGCGCGGCTGCGGCGGGGCGAGGACGCCGCGCCGGAGATGCTCACCATCGGCCCTCCCGGCAACCAGATCACCATCGACGTGCCGGCGCACACCGTGTCGCGCGACGGCGAGGAAGTGAAGCTCACCCCGCTCGAGTTCGACCTGCTGGTCGCCCTGGCTCGCAAGCCGCGCCAGGTCTTCACCCGTGAGGTGCTGCTCGAGCAGGTCTGGGGTTACCGGCACGCGGCCGACACGCGACTGGTCAACGTGCACGTCCAGCGGCTGCGGGCGAAGATAGAGCCCGATCCCGAACGACCCGAGATCATCCTGACGGTGCGGGGGGTCGGCTACAAGGCCGGCACGGGCTAGGCCGTTCGAGCGGCTACTCTTGCCGCGAGATGCGCGCCCCTTCCTGGCTCCCCATGCCCGTGCGCCGTGCCCTGCGAGTGGTGCGGCGCTACTGGCGTGTGCTCGCCCGGCACGGCCTGCAATACACGGCGCCGGCCCGGCGAGGCTGGCGGCGGTCGCTGCACCTGCGGGTCGTCACCATCACGCTGGTCCTGTCCAGCCTGCTGGTCGGCACCTTCGGCTGGTTCATCGCGGCGCAGAGCGCCAACATCCTGCTGAGCCGCACCCAGGACGAGATCTCCTCGTCGATGAGCGGCAAGGTCGCTTATGCGTACCGGCAGCTCACCGTGCACCCGCAGTCGCGCGACCCGGAGCTGCCGAACACGATCAACGACACGGTCAACGAGCTCTTCGACGGCGACCCGGCGGAGGACGGCGACTCGGTCATCTCGATCCGCGCCGAACACTACGCGGACCTGCCCGCCGTCACGCTGCCCGCCTCGGTGGACACCCGTCAGCTGATCACGCCCGACATGATCCGAGCGGTGGCCGAGCAGGGCCAGGTGGCGCAGCAGATCCGGACAGCCGAGGTGGACGGCGCGACCACGAAATACCTGGTCTACGGCGCCCCGGTGCCGACCAAGTTCGGCCACCTCGAGCTCTACTACATGGTCCCGCTGACCACCGAGGACCGTGCCGCCAACCAGATCCGCACCACCGTGCTGGTCACCGGCATCGCGCTGGTGATCCTGCTCGGCGTGGTGGCCGGCCTGGTCACCCGCATGGTGGTGACGCCGGTCCGGGTGGCCGCGCGGACCGCCCAGCGGCTCTCCGCCGGCCTGCTCGACCAGCGGATGAAGGTGGACGGCGAGGACGACCTCGCGCTGCTCGCCGCCGCGTTCAACCAGATGGCGGCGAACCTTCAGCGCCAGATCGTCCGGCTCGAGGAGATGTCCCGGCTGCAGCGGCGGTTCACGTCCGACGTCTCGCACGAGTTGCGGACGCCGCTCACCACCGTGCGGATGGCCGCCGACCTCATCTTCTCCGAGCGGGAGAGCTTCGATCCCGCGGTGGCCCGCAGCGCCGAGCTCCTCCAGGCCGAGCTGGACCGGTTCGAGGGCCTGCTCACCGACCTGCTGGAGATCAGCCGCTTCGACGCCGGGTTCGCCGCCCTGGACGCCGAGCACACCGACCTGGTCCCGATCGTGGAGCGGGTCGCCGAGCGTCTCGCGGGCCTGGCCGAGAGGGCCGGTGTCGAGGTCGAGCTGCGGCTGCCGGACACCCCGGTGATCGCCGAAGTGGACCCGCGCCGGGTCGAGCGGGTGCTGCGCAACCTGGTCGGCAACGCGATCGAGCACGCCGAGGCCAAGCCGGTCATCGTCACGATGACGACCGACGAGGCGGCCGTGGCGATCACCGTGCGCGACTACGGCATCGGTTTGAAACCGGGGGAGGAGCGCCTGGTCTTCAACCGGTTCTGGCGCGCCGACCCGTCCCGGGCCCGGCAGACCGGCGGCACCGGCCTGGGCCTGTCCATCAGCGTCGAGGACGCCCGGCTGCACGGCGGCTGGCTGGAGGCGTGGGGCGCGCCGGGCGAGGGCTCGCAGTTCCGGCTGACCCTGCCGGTCCGGGCCGGTGACCGGCTGGTGGCCGCGCCGCTCCCCCTCATACCCCGGGATCGTCCGGCGGAGGTGTCCAGCTGATGCGCCGTTCCCTGCCCGCCGTCGTGGCGGTGACCGCTGTGGTGCTCGCCGGGTGCGGCATCCCCGACGAGTCCGGTGTGACGGTGGTCGGCCCCGGCCAGTCGACCGGCATCACCACCGGCAGCGAGGACCCGCCGGCCCAGGCGACCCGGACCACGACCAGCGACCGTGGCCAATTCGTCGCCAACTACCTGGCCGCGGCGGCCGGCGACTACGACGGCGCGACCGAGCGGGTCAAGGAGTTCATGTCGCCGGACGCCGCCGACAGGTTCAAGCCGGTGGCGATCCCGCGGGTGATCCGGCTGATCGGCACCCCGCTGTTCTCGTCCGGGCAGGCCGAGGTCGCGTTCAACTACGAGCTGATCGGCACGCTCGGCAAGAACGGCCTGCTGGAGCCGCCGAAGGACCCGGTCCGCGGGAAGTACGAGATCAAGCTCGGCACCGCCGAGGACGGCATCTCGCTCTACGTGACCGAGGCCCCGCCGGTTCTGCTGATCACCGACACCGCGCTGGCCAGCCGCTATACGCAGCGCACCATCTACTTCTGGAACACCGAGCACACCGGCCTGATCCCGGACGTCCGCTACATGCTGCGCGAGGTGCCGATCGAGCAGGTGCCGACGACGGTGCTCGGCTGGCTCATCGAGGGCCCGGCGCCGTGGCTGCGCAGCGTCGCCGACGTGCTGCCACAGGGCACCACGCTGCTCGGCAAGATCCCGGCGATCGACAACGACACGCTGGCGATCAACCTGAGCGCGCAGGCGGTGCCGACCGAGGGCGCCGAAGAGGCGCTGAACCGGCTACGCCGCCAGATCCAGTGGTCGTTGCAGTCCCTGCTGCCGGAGAAGGGCAGCCTCGCCCTAAAGATCGGCCACCAGGAGACCCAGAACTACTACGGCACCGACTTCCTGACCAGCAACGCCGCCTTCCGGCTGGAGAGCCGGCCGGAGCGCTTCGCGGTCTACGGCGGGAAGATCGTCCGCCTCTCCGAGACGCCCCGCGCGGTCCAGGCCATCCCGGGCATCCCGCCGCAGGCGAACAAGGACGTCCGGACGGCGGCGCTGAGCGCGTCGGCGGGGCAGACGTTCGCAGCGCTGGTCACCGGTTCCGGGCACAACCAGACGCTGCGGGTCGGCGTCACCACGAACGGCGGCGGCGAACCGGTGCTGCGCGAGGTGACCGGCCTGCCGGAGGGCCTCGGATACCCGCACTGGGCGATGACCGGCAACGGCAACCGGCCCGAGGACGCGATCGGGCTGATCATCGTGAACGGCGGGCTCTACAGCTTCCGCGCGGACGGCGGGCCGGCCCGGGCGGTGCCGGTCTCCGGCGTGTCCGGCGGCCTCACTGCGATCACGGTGGCGCCGGACGGCCACCGGGTGGCGATCGCCGCGGGCGGCCGGCTCTACCGCGCGGTCCTGGCCCTGAGCGGCGACGGTGTGTCGCTCAGCGAGCCGGAACTGCTCCGCCCGCCCCTGCAGAAGGTCACCGCCGCCGACTTCAGCGGCGAGGGCTGGATCACCGTGGCGGGTGTCGGCGGCGGCGGCCGGGTCACCGTCCTGGACGTGACGATCGACGGCGCGCTGCAGGACCCGCGGCTGCCCGACCTCGGCGACGACGCGGTGACCTACGTGACGGCCTACCCGGCCAACCCGGTGAACCAGAGCAGCACGGAGCTGGGCAACGCCGACTACGTGTCGTACACGACCGCCGACGCTGCCTGGGACGCGCTCTCCACCGCGGTCCGGATAGACCCGGACGACCTGGCCGAGCCGCCCGGCGACCAGCCGGCGAACATCGTGCCGTCGGCGCCGTTCTTCCTGAACTGACCGCCCGGAGATGTTCGCCGAGCTGGCCGACCTGGTTCTCCCGGGATCGTGTGCCGGCTGCGGCGCCGAGCGGGTGCGCCTCACGTACGGGACGTGCGCCCTCTGCGTGATCGAGCTGGAGGGCCTGGCGCCGCGTCCGGCCGTCCCGACGCCGCCGCCACCGGGCTTCCCGGCCTGCGTGGCGGTCGGGCCGTACGCCGGGGCGATGCGCGGCGCCATCCTGTCGTACAAGGAGAAGGGCCGGCACCGGCTCGCCCGGCCGCTCGGCACGCTGCTGGCCGGCGCGGTCGCGGCGGTCGCGCCGGCGGACCGCCCGGTCGTGCTCCTTCCGGTGCCCTCGACGGCGGCGGCCCGCCGGGAGCGGCACGGCGACCACATGGCCCGGATGACCCGGCACGCGGTGCGGCGGCTGCGGGCGGCCGGATGGACCGCGGCGATGGCGCAGCCGCTGCGAGCGCTGCCCCGCCCTGACTCCACGTCACTGGACGCTGCCGGACGGCATGCCGCAGCTGTCAATTCCCTGCGAATCATTTCTCGAATCGGCGTTCTCCGACGCGGCGACCGGATGAGGGGCACGCTGGTGGTGACGGACGACATCGTCACCACCGGTGCCACTCTGGCCGCGGTGGTACGCCGTCTTGAGGAGGCGGACATGCAGGTCAACGGTGCCGCGGTGCTAGCAGCGACCCAGCTGCGAAAGATTACTCCCGGTGTTTGACTCCCATGCCTTCCCGGCTTGCCGATAGAGGCGAATGTCAGCCGTCCGTTATCCCAAACGAGTGGTGACGTGGAGGCAGAGGCAGGTTAGCGTCTAGGTGACGAGGGCGAACGTAATCGTTCATCCGCCGCCGGCTTCGGGTCCCCGCGCCGGAAAGGAGTCGTCCAACCCACGTAGGCCGCGTCGGCGGTTCGTCACGCGGTGTCTTCCGAGCATGATGCGCCGCGTTCAGGCGCCCGCAAGCACAACGTTGGGGGAGGTCACGAGTGGACATTGTCGTCAAGGGCCGCAACGTAGAGGTTCCCGATCACTACCGAGAGCATGTCGCCGAGAAGCTCAGCAAGGTCGAGCGTTACGACTCGAAGCTGATGAGAGTGGACGTGGAGCTTTTCCACGAGCGCAATCCGCGACAGTCCGACACCTGCCAGCGGGTCGAGATCACCGTCATGACGCGAGGCCCGGTCGTTCGCGCCGAGGCACAGGCACAAGACTTCTACGCAGCTCTGGACTGCGCGATCAACAAGCTCGACGGCCGGCTGAGGCGTTCTGCCGACCGGCGCCGGGTGCACCGCGGACGGCACGCGCCGGTCTCCGTCGCAGCTGCCACCGCCAACCTCCCCACCGACGTCCATCCGGGCGGGACCACCACCCTGGTCGCCGAGCCCGAGGTCGACACCGAGCTGGCCGAACACGACGCGGACCAGCCGTGGCGCATCGTCAGGGAGAAAGAGCACTCCGCCGAGCCGATGACCGTCGACGACGCGCTCTTCCAGATGGAGCTCGTCGGCCACGACTTCTACCTGTTCCAGGACAAGGACAGCGGCCGGCCCAGCGTCGTCTACCGCCGCCGTGGCTACGACTACGGCATCCTCAGCCTCGCCATGTGATCTAGCCTCCGCTGGAGGCCTGCGCGAGCAGGTCTCCAGCGAGAAGGACGTACTGCACGTCGTCGATCCTCGTACCGCCCGGACCGGGCAGCCGAGATCGCAGGAACGCCTCGCGCCGGAAGCCGGCCTTCTCCAGCACCCGCTGTGAGCCGATGTTCTCCGGCGCCGCGCCCGCGATGAGCCGCGCGATGTCCGTTTCGGCGAAGGCCCAGAGCGCGACGAGCTGTGCGGCGCGGGTTGCGAAACCCCGTCCTCTGTACGCCGGCAGCATGCTGTAGCCGATCATGGCCTGCTGAGTCGGCGGCTCCTGGTAATACAGGTCGATCTCGCCGGCCCTCTCGCCCGTGGCGGTGTCCAGGATCACCAGGTCGGCGCGGGTTCCGGCCAGCCAGTTCGCCGGAGATCGCAGGCAGCGGCGGCGTACCTCCTCGGCCGAGGGCGGCACCGGCGGGACGCTCGTGGCGACGACTTCCGGCAGGGAGTGCAGTTCGGTGTAAAAAGCGACATCTCCCTCATCCAGCGGGCGCAGGCTCACCACGCCGTCGCTGAGCTCACTGCCGGGGAGGTCGGGCAGCAGGCGCGGAGCCGGTTCGGCCGGATCGCCGGGCAGCCGGGACCAGACCTGCAGCTCCTCGTCCGGCATGCGACGGACGCCTTCCCTGGTGAAACCGGCTTCCATGGCGGCGCGCTGGCCCGCCGGGTCGCCCCAGCCGATCAGGAGTTCCAGCCGCCCCTGTCCGGGTTCGATCAGCCTCTGCGGCTTGGTCTCGTTCTGATCCACTGAACCCTGTTCCACGGGGCCATCCTCTCCGCGACGCGCCCGGGACGCCAAACCGGTTGGAAATGACGCTGTCAGCGAACTTAGTGAAACCTTTCGCCCGGTTTGTGAGTTTCACTGGAGGCTCGGGTCACAGGTCCCGAGCGAAGGTGCCTACGATGGTTCGGCAGACTGTCTAGGGGAGCGTTGACCCGTGTCGATTTTGGAAAAGATCCTCCGCGCCGGCGAAGGCCGCATGGTGCGACGGCTCAAGGCGATCGCGGACGCGGTCAACTCGATCGAGGACGACTACGTCGACCTCACCGATGACGAGCTGCGTGAATGCACGGAGAGTTTCAAGGAGCGCTATCAGGAGGGTGAGTCGCTCGACTCGCTGCTTCCGGAGGCGTTCGCCGTCGCTCGTGAGGGCGCGAAGCGCGTGCTGGGCCAGAGGGCCTACGACGTCCAGCTGATGGGCGGCGCCGCGCTGCACTTCGGCAACATCCCGGAGATGAAGACCGGTGAGGGCAAGACCCTGACCGGTGTGTTCCCCGCCTACCTCAACGCGTTGAGCGGCAAGGGCGTGCACATCATCACGGTGAACGACTATCTCGCCCAGCGTGACGCCGAGTGGGTCGGCCGGGTGCACGTGTTCCTCGGCCTGACCGTCGGCGTGATCCTGCCGAACCGGCCGTCCGCCGAGCACCGCGCCGCCTACGAGTGCGACATCACCTATGGCACCAACAACGAGTTCGGCTTCGACTACCTGCGCGACAACATGGCGTGGTCGAAGGCGGAGCTGGTCCAGCGCGGCCACAACTTCGCGATCGTCGACGAGGTCGACTCGATCCTCATCGACGAGGCGCGGACCCCGCTGATCATCTCCGGACCGGCCGAGCACTCCGCCCGGTGGTACGGCGAGTTCTCCCAGATCGTCAACCGGCTCCAGCCCGGCAAGGACGGCGAGGGCGACTACGAGGTCGACCACGCGAAGCGCACCGTGGCGATCACCGAGCGCGGCGTCGCGAAGGTCGAGGACCGCCTCGGCATCGACAACCTCTACGAGTCGGTGAACACCCCTCTCGTGGGCTACCTGAACAACGCCATCAAGGCGAAGGAGCTCTACAAGAAGGACAAGGACTACATCGTCAGCCCCGAGAACGAGGTGCTGATCGTCGATGAGTTCACCGGTCGCATCCTGCACGGCCGCCGCTACAACGAGGGCATGCACCAGGCCATCGAGGCGAAGGAGGGCGTGGAGGTCAAGCAGGAGAACCAGACCCTCGCGACCGTCACGCTGCAGAACTACTTCCGCCTGTACGAGAAGCTCGGCGGCATGACCGGTACGGCGCAGACCGAGGCCGGCGAGTTCAACAACGTCTACAAGGTCGGCGTCGTGAGCATCCCGACGCACCGCCCGATGGTCCGCATCGACCACCCGGACGTCATCTACAAGACCGAGAAGGCGAAGTTCGACGCGGTCATCGAGGACATCGCCGAGCGGCACGCGACCGGTCAGCCGGTCCTCGTCGGCACCGTCTCCGTGGAGAACTCGGAGATCCTCTCCCAGCTGCTGCGCCGCCGCGGCATCCCGCACAGCGTGCTGAACGCGAAGTTCCACGCGCAGGAAGCAACGATCATCGCGCAGGCCGGCCGGAAGGGCGCGGTCACCGTCGCCACCAACATGGCCGGCCGTGGTACCGACATCCTGCTCGGTGGCAACGCCGACTTCCTCGCCGCCCAGGAGCTCGCCCAGCGCGGCCTCGACCCGGTGGAGAACCCCGAGGAGTACGCGAAGGCCCTCGAGGACGTCCTGCCCTCCGTCAAGGAGGCGTGCGACGCCGAGCAGGCCGAGGTGCAGGCCGCCGGCGGTCTCTACGTCCTCGGCACCGAGCGGCACGACTCCCGCCGCATCGACAACCAGCTGCGCGGTCGTTCCGGCCGGCAGGGCGACCCGGGCGAGTCCCGGTTCTACCTGTCGCTGCAGGACGACCTGATGAAGCGGTTCCGGGCCGGCGCGGTCGAGGCCGTCATGGAGCGCTTCAACATCCCGGACGACGTGCCGATCGAGTCGAAGATGGTGACCCGCCAGATCCGCAGCGCGCAGACCCAGATCGAGGGTCAGAACGCCGAGATCCGGAAGAACGTCCTGAAGTACGACGAGGTGCTCAACAAGCAGCGCCAGGTCATCTACGCCGAGCGCAAGCGCGTGCTCAACGGCGAGGACATGCACGACCAGGTCAAGAACATGATCGACGACGTGATCGGCGACATCGTCACGGCGGCCACCTCCGAGGGCTACGCCGAGGACTGGGACCTCGACCAGCTCTTCACCGACCTGAAGCGGCTCTACCCGGTGACCCTCACGCTCGAGGACATCATCGAGGAGTCCGGCGGTGAGCGCAGCACCATCGACGCCGAGTTCCTGGCCGAGCAGCTGAAGCAGGACGCGCAGGCCTCCTACCAGGCCCGCGAGGACGAGCTCGGCGAGGAAGCGCTCCGCGAGCTGGAGCGCCAGGTGCTCCTGGCGGTCATCGACCGGAAGTGGCGCGAGCACCTCTACGAGATGGACTACCTGCAGGAGGGCATCAGCCTCCGGGCGTACGCGCAACGCGACCCGGTCGTGGAATATCAGCGCGAGGGCTTCGACATGTTCAACCAGATGATGGAGGGGATCAAGGAGGAGGCCGTCGGCTTCGTCTTCAACCTCGAAGTCCAGGTCGAGGAGCAGCCCTCCATCACGGTCGACCCGTCCCAGGCCTTCGCGCTCCCCAAGGTCGGCGGCGACGACGACGCCGAGCCGGAGGCGGACGCCGAGCCGGACCGCGTCGAGGTGCGCGCGAAGGGTCTCGGTGGCCCCGGCCGTCCGCAGAACCTGCAGTACACCGCCCCCGCCATCGACGGCGAGGCCGGCGACGGCCGCCCGGTGATCCAGCACCAGGCCCCGCAGCCGAACGTCGGCCCCGGCCCCAGCCCGGTCCCGGCCAACCCGGCCCACACCGGCGCCCGCGCCGCCTCCCAGCGCACGTCAGGCCAGGAGTCGGGCGGCCCGTCCCGCAACGCCCCGTGCTACTGCGGCTCAGGCAAGAAGTACAAGCGCTGCCACGGCGCCCCCGGCGCAGCCTGACAGCAAGCAAGTCGCGAGCGGCCCGCAGCCACCCGGTTGCGGGCCGTTCCCATACCCGCCCTTCGGGCGAGCCGGTTCGCGGCGCGGGCTCGCTGCTCGCGCGGGTTCGTTTCTTGCGCGGGCTCGCTTTTTGCGCGGGCTCGTTTCTTGCGCGGCTCGCTGCTCGCGCGGGCTCGCTCCTTGCGCGGGCTCGCTTCGTGGCGGCTGTGGAGGCCCGGAACGCCCGTCGCCTGCGGTGCTCGCCAGGCGCCCCGGGGACCCTCCGTCGGGGTCTCGTCAGATCAGCCGCAGAATCGTCACCACCCAGGCCTCCTGGTGGAGCTCGAGTCGTAGGGCCATCGCCCACGTACGCTCCCCGCTCGCCAGCACCACCGCCGCCTCGATGGCACCTTGCCGGGGCTCACAGAGCCGCACCCGCAGAACTGCCACAGGGGTGGGGCGCCGGGTTCTCTTCGTACTACCAGCAGGGACGCCGTCCAACTGGGCGCTGCGTAGCCGGCCGACCCACCGCGCGCCCTGAAGTCCCGTCTCAACCACCTCGGCCGCCTCCGACGGCAGACTGAACCGGCGCAGATGCCCGGCCGGCCGGAACCCGTTGAGCACTTCGACGCAAAGCCGCACAAACCGTCGAACAGCCAACCGAGCATCACCCGAAGCGCCAGGCGGCAGCGCCCGCTGCCCGTGCCCACCACTCCCAACCGAGCCCATCGTCGACCCCATCGTCGACCTCGCAGCCGATGCCGCTGCCTGAGCCCCAGGACCGCCCTCGCCCGACCGCCCGAGCGACGAGCCGGCCGTTGGCGTCGAGCCGGCCTCGATCGACCGCGCGGATCCGGCACCGGCTGGTGACACGAGGGTCGCCCCGCCACGCCGCACGGATGAGGAGCCCGACCGCGGTCCGGCTGAGCGCCCGGCCGGTGATGCGGCTGAAGGCACTGGCTGCGATGTGGCTCGGTGCTCTGCTCGCGGTGTGTCGGCGGGCTCGCCAGATCGTGCGGCTCCGGGCCTCGTCGAATGCGCGGCTGAAGCACCAGCGCCGCGTCCGGGCGACAATGCGGATGAGGGCTTGCGCTTGCCTGATGGCGCGGCGGAAGCGTGCGCGGATGAACGCTCACCTGATGGCGCGGGCTCGCCCGACCGCGCGGATGCGAGCTCGCCCGACCGCGCGGATGAAAGCTCACCCGGCTGCGCGGGTGGAGGCCCACACGACCGCGCGGATGAAGGCTCACTCGACCGCGCGGATGAAAGCTCACCCGACCGCGTGGACGAAGACTCGTCTGGTGCGGGGGAAGGATCGGGCGGTGGGGGATCGGGCCAGGTGAGCGCCAGCTGCTGGTGGGGTGGGCTCCAGATCTGGGGTGCCAGCTCGTCGTCGAAGGGTGGTTCGTAGCGGGGGACTGGGCGCAGACGGATGGTAGAGCGCATAAGAACCCCCGAACCTTTTCGTTTGCCTACGTTTGCCTTCGACTGTCGCTCGCGACGAAGGCCCCAGCAATGCGCCCGATGCGATGCGGGGGAACGGGCAAAACGGCCTCAGTCCGGCTCACGCTCGTTCAGGGGGTTGTCGCGCACCCACGCGGCGGTTTCCGCGTACTTGCTCTGGATGTATTCCTCGAGCCTGGTCCGCTCGACGCGCCACTGACCGCGCCCACCGATCTTGATCGCGGGCAGTTCGCCGCTGCGGACCATGTGGTAGACCTGCGAGTCCGAGACGTTGAGCTCGGCCGCCACGTCGGCCAGCAACAGGAATCGAGGCTCCATAGCCTGAGTTTGCCACCGTTTGCCTCCGGCGGAGGGTCCCGGATCGCCACGATGGGACATCGCCTGGTGGAATAGGCCGATCGCGATAGTCCAGGAGGAAGACGTGCCGAACACCGACCTGGTCCGGGTTTACGTGCCGGCCACCGTGCCGCTGCTCGCCGCCCTGCGGGCTTCCGGGCAGCTCGGTCTGGAGGGGATGGAGGCGCAGGCGGTGACGCCGGCGCTCCGCGAGTGGTACGCCGAGGGCGACGAGGAGGAGTTGGAGTACGTCGCCTTCACCCGTGCCGCCCAGGGCGCCCTGCAGCTGTTGCGCTACGACTCCGCAGCCCCGCGCCGGCGCGTCGTGGTCTCGGCCGACGTCGCCGGCTCCACCCTGGTCCGCGAGGACACCGAGCTGGGGTCGAGTTCGGTCCGGCTACCGCGGCCGATCCTGCTGGCGGAGGTCGCGAGCATCCACGTCGACAGTGAGGACGCGGCCGAGTCGGTCGCGGCCGCCGCCGACGTGGTGGAGGAGGCGCTGGCCGGCGACCCGGACGCCCAGTTCACCGTCGACAGCGCCGAGGATCACGAGTTGGAGTGGTACGCCGTCTCCGAGTTGGACGAGCTGGTCTGACCCTCGTCCTCCTCGTCGTCGTCCTCATCGGTGGCCGGTGACATCGTCCGGCCGACGGCGAGCATCGCGGTCATCGCGCCGACGAAGAGCACGATCAGGCCGCTGTTGAGCCGGGCGGTGCTGAGGATCTGCTGGGCCAGCTTGTCCAGCTCGCTGACCTTGCCGGCCAGCTCCAGCACCTTGGAGCCGGCGGTCCGGGAGAGGATCTCGCCGATCACCGTGACCAGGCCGGCACCGGCGCCGGCGAGGGCGTAGAACGGCCACTTCACGGCGCCTTCGGCGCGGCGGAGCAGGAAGAACGCGATCAGGCCGGCGGCGAGACCGCTCAGCGCGGCCTGCCCGTACGAGAACCACTGCGCCGCATTGGCGGTGGATGCCGTGTCGCCGGCGCCGAGCAGGTCGAGCACCGGCGCCTGGAAGAGGTTGAGCACGAAGCCGAGGACGAAGACGCCGATCGACGCGAACGCGGCCGCTGCGATGACCCTCGGGATCCGGAAGCCGGCGAGCGCGCCGCCGATCGTGGCGGCGGCCGCCACGGTGCCGCCGACGATCGCGTAGAGCGAACCGGCCGTGTTGATCGTGACGACCGGAATGGCGCTGAGCAGACCGGTCAGCAGCCCCGCGCCGGTCGCGACGGCGAAGCGCGCGCTGGGGCCGAGGGTGCGCCGGGCGCCGATCAGGGTGAGCACGAGCAGGGCCACGGCGGCGCCGGCCACCAGGTCGGCCGCGACCGCGCCGGGCAGTGCGTACGCCGTCGAGGTCACCTCCATCTCGGCGCTGACCCGGCCGGTGATGGTGGTGCGGGCGGACCACAGCATCGCGGCCGTCCAGGCGATGGCGGCGGCCGCGAGCAGCACGACGGTGAGCCGGGACTCCTCTTCGGGAGCGGCGGACGCCGGGGAGGTGGGACGGTCGGTCATGGAGGTCAGGGTAACGGGCGAAGCTGCGCGTACCTGACCGGCCGCCGACGAGGTGCGACGATGGCACGATGGACGCTCTGTTCTCGGTTCCGGAGCCCCGGAACGAAACGGTTCGTGGTTATGCGCCCGGCAGCCCCGAGCGCGCGTCACTGGCGGAGCGGGTGGCGGCGCTGAGCGGGGAGCGGCCGGATCTGACGATGACGATCGGCGGCCGGCAGCGGATGGCCGACGGCCCGGCGATCGAGGTGGTCCAGCCGCACCGGCGTCGCGAGATCCTCGGCGTGACCGGAAACGCCTCCCGCGCCGACGCCGCTTCGGCCGTCGAGGCGGCGAAGCGGGCCGCGCCCGGCTGGCGGGAGCTGCCGTTCAGCGAGCGCGCGGCGATCTTCCTGAGGGCGGCCGAGTTGCTGGCCGGGCCGTGGCGCGACACCCTGAACGCCGCCACCATCCTCGGCCAGTCCAAGTCCTGCTACCAGGCGGAGATCGACGCGGCCTGCGAGCTGATCGACTTCCTCCGCTTCAACGTGCACTTCGCCGAGCGGCTCCTGGCCGAGCAGCCGGAATCCTCACCGGGCGTGTGGAACCGCTTCGACCACCGTCCCCTGGAGGGCTTCGTCTACGCGATCACGCCGTTCAACTTCACGGCGATCGCCGGGAATCTTCCGAGCGCGCCGGCGCTGCTGGGCAACACGGTGGTCTGGAAGCCGTCGCCGACCCAGCAGCTGTCGGCGCACTTCACCATGCGGCTGTTCGAGGCGGCCGGCCTGCCAGCCGGTGTGATCAACATGGTGACCGGTGACGGTCTCGCCGTCTCCGATGTGGCGCTGACCGATCCGGACCTGGCGGGCATCCACTTCACCGGCTCCACCGCCACGTTCCGGCAGTTGTGGCGTGCGATCGGCGAGAACATCGGCCGCTATCGGGCGTACCCGCGCCTGGTGGGAGAGACCGGTGGCAAGGACTTCGTCCTGGCCCATCCGAGCGCGGACGCCGAGGCGCTGCACACGGCGCTCATCCGAGGGGCGTACGAGTACCAGGGGCAGAAGTGCTCGGCGGCGTCCCGTGCCTACGTGCCCCGCAGCCTATGGGACGGTGGCCTGCGGGATCGCCTCGCCGCGTCGGTCGCCTCCATCGGCTACGGGGACGTCACCGACCTCTCCGTCTTCGGCGGCGCGGTGATCGACGGCAGGTCGTTCGCCCGGCTGGCCGGCGCCCTGGACCGGATCAAGAACAGCGCCTCGTGCACCGTGCTGGCCGGTGGAGTGGCCGACGACTCGGAGGGCTGGTTCGTCGCACCGACGCTGGTCGAGGGGACGGATCCGACCCACGAGATCTTCACGACCGAGTTCTTCGGGCCGATCCTCGGCGTGCACGTCTACCCGGATGCGGAGTTCGAGGCGGTCATGGCGCAGGCCGACGCCGCGACGCCGTACGCCCTGACGGGTTCGATCTTCGCCACCGACCGTGCTGCGGTGGACCGCGCGCAGGCGGCGCTGCGATTCACGGCGGGCAACTTCTACGTCAACGACAAGCCCACCGGAGCCGTTGTCGGACAGCAACCGTTCGGCGGCGCGCGGGGGAGCGGGACCAACGACAAGGCCGGTTCGATCTTGAATCTGCAGCGGTGGGTGTCGCCGCGGACGATCAAGGAAACCTTCGACCCGCCGACGCAGTGGAACTATCCGCATATGAGCTAGGTGTCGTTTTTCGCATGTCAGCTTTGCCGGTTTTCGTCCGGTTGCTGCCTTGCACGTGTCGTCTGACCGTTTGAGTGTTCCATCCTACCTGCTCAAGACCGCTTCGAAGGGCAAAACGCCGCGTCTGCCCGCAGGTTGCCGGACTGTCTGTGCGGGACAGTCGTTTGTGGAGACGCAAACTGGACGGATCGTGCGAAATCCTGGACGCCGGGAGGACAAAGTGGCAGCTTAGAAGGCATGCCCGACTTCCAAATCAATCCGACGGCGGCTGCCCTTCTCGGCCTGCTCCATGAGGGGCCGATGACCGGTGGCCAGCTGATGGCGGCTGCCGAACGCCGCCTCGGGCCCTACTGGTCGATGACGCGGAGCCAGGTCTACCGCGAATTGCCCGTACTGGCCGAAATGGGGTATGTCCGCCTCGGCAAGCCGGGTCCCCGATCCAGTCAGCCCTACGCCATCACGGCTTCCGGCAAGCGTGCCTTCAGCCGCTGGCTCGCCGAGTCGCCCGGCCGCGACGCGCTGCGTAATCCGGTCGCGCTGCGGGTGGCCTTCGGCCAGCAGCACAGCGGCGACCAGCTCGAGACGCTCTACAGCAATGCCAACCAGTACCACTCCGAGGCCATGGCGATGGCGAAGGAACAGGCCAAGGAGGCGAAGAAGAACGGTGATCCGTACGGCGCCGCCGCGCTGGAGTTCGCCGTCGCCTATCACAAGGCCGCCCTCACGTGGCTCAAGGCCGTGCCGACGAGCTGATATGCGACCTGCCCGGCCAGCTCACTGGCCGGGCGGCGTAGTCTTGAGTGTCGTGACCGCTGCCGACTTTCCCGAGCAACTCAAAGTCCTCGACGCCACCCTCCGCAACATCGAGACCGTCCTGGACGTGGACAAGCTGCGCCGCGACAAGGCCGACCTGGAAGAGCAAGCCTCCGCACCGGACCTCTGGGACGACCAGACCCGCGCGCAGGAGGTGAACAGCCGCTTGGCGTACGTGTCGGGCGAGATCTCCAAGCTGGAGCGCCTGCGGTCCCGGCTCGACGACGCCGGGGTTCTCCTGGAGCTCGCCGAGGCCGAGGCTGACGCCGGGTCGCTCGCCGAGGTCGGCGACGAGGTCACCACACTGAGCAAGGCCATCGAGGAGATGGAGGTCCGCACTCTCCTCTCCGGTGAGTACGACTCCCGTGAAGCTCTCGTCGCGATCCGGGCCGGCGCCGGTGGCGTGGACGCCGCGGACTTCGCGGAGATGCTCATGCGGATGTACCTGCGATGGGCCGAGCGTCATGGTTACCCGACCGAGGTCTACGACACGTCGTACGCGGAAGAGGCCGGTCTGAAGTCCGCGACCTTCGCGGTGAAGGTCCCCTACGCGTTCGGGACCCTGAGCGTCGAGTCCGGCACGCACCGGCTCGTCCGGATCAGCCCGTTCGACAACCAGGGCCGCCGGCAGACCAGCTTCGCCGGCGTGGAGGTTATGCCCGTTGTGGAGCAGACCGACCACATCGACATTCCGGAGAACGAGATCCGGGTCGACGTGTACCGGTCGTCCGGCCCGGGTGGGCAGAGCGTCAACACCACCGACTCGGCGGTCCGGCTGACCCACATCCCGACCGGCATCGTGGCGTCCTGCCAGAACGAGAAGTCGCAGCTCCAGAACAAGGCGGCTGCCATGCGGGTGCTCCAGGCCCGCCTTCTGGAGCGCAAGCGCCAGGAGGAGGCGGCCAAGATGGCCGATCTGAGGCAGGACACCACCGGATCGTGGGGCGATCAGATGCGTTCGTACGTCCTGCACCCGTACCAAATGGTGAAGGATCTGCGCACTGAGTTCGAGGTCGGTAACCCGATGAGCGTGTTCGACGGCGATGTGGACGGCTTCATCGAGGCGGGCATCCGTTGGCGGAAGCAGAATCAGTTGAGCGCGTCCTCATGATCGTGACTGAGCGCTACCTCGCCTGAACAGTCGGTCAGGCGAGGTGCGTCCAGTTTCGCTGTTGCCGCAGGTGGCAAATATTCCGGCCCCCAGCGGACTTGGCGATTTCGTTACACCGCGTAGACTCCAGTCCCGTGATTCAGCTCGAGAACGTGACGAAGACGTATCCGAAGGCGTCTCGGCCGTCGTTGGACAATGTCAGCGTCGGGATCGAGAAGGGTGAGTTCGTCTTCTTCATCGGCCCCTCCGGTTCCGGCAAGTCGACGATCATCAAGCTGCTGCTGAAGGAGGTATCCCCCTCCAGCGGCAAGGTGGTGGTGAACGCCAAGGACGTGACCTCGCTCCGATCGTGGAAGGTTCCCCACTTCCGCCGGTCGATCGGGTGCGTCTTCCAGGACTTCCGCCTGCTCCCCAACCGCACCGCGTACGAGAACGTGGCTTTCGCCCTCGAGGTGATCGGCAAGACCAAGGCCGTCGCCCGGCGCGTCGTTCCCGAGGTGCTCGAGCTGGTCGGTCTCGGCGGCAAGGAGCACCGTTACCCGCATGAGCTCTCCGGTGGTGAGCAGCAGCGTGTCGCGGTGGCCCGGGCCTTCGTGAACCGCCCGCTGATCCTCCTGGCCGACGAGCCCACGGGTAACCTCGACCCGGACACCTCGATCGAGATCATGCGACTGCTGGACCGGATCAACCGGACCGGCACGACCGTCGTGATGGTCACGCACGACTCAAACATCGTCAACCAGATGCGCCGGCGGGTCATCGAGATCGAGAGCGGGCGGATCGTCCGCGACCAGGCCCGCGGCGTCTACGGCTAGGCCCGGCCCCGTGTACCTATCTATGACTGACGCAGGAACACGCGGAGTCCCGGAAGGATCCCCCCGATGCGCGTGAAGTACGTCCTCAACGAGGTCCTGGTGGGCCTGTGGCGAAACGTCACGATGACGATCGCCATGATCATCACCATGGCGGTCTCGTTGACCATGTTCGGCGCCAGCGTGCTCATGTACATGCAGGTCGACCGTATGAAGGATTTCTATTACGGCTCGATCGAGGTCTCGATCTTCCTGACCGACGACGTCGACGAAGCGCAGAAGGCGGCGATCGACCAGGCCATCGACAGCGACCCGCTGGTCAAGGAGAAGACGTACGAGAGCAAGGAGCAGGCCTTCGAGCGCTTCAAGGTGCTCTGGGAGGACTCTCCTGACTTCGTCAACTCGATCAGCTCGAGCAGCCTGCCCGAGTCCTACCGGGTGAAGCTGACCGATCCGGAGAAGTACGCCGACTTCGCCAAGAAGATCGAAGGGCTGGAGGGCGTACGGCAGATCATCGACCAGCGCACCCTGCTCGACAAGGTCTTCAAGATCTTCAACTCGATCCAGGTGATGTCCCTGGTCGTGGCGGCGGTGATGGCATTCGCCGCGTTGCTGCTGGTCGGTAACACCATCCAGGTCGCCGCCTACAGCAAGCGCCGAGAAGTCGCGGTCATGAAACTGGTGGGCGCGTCGAACTGGTTCATCCAAGCGCCATTCGTCCTGGAGGCGGTGGTCGCCGGCTTGATCGGCGCGGTGCTGGGCTTCGTCGCCCTGTTCATCGGCAAGGTGGTCCTGCTCGACAACAAGCTCCAGGCGCTCACCACGATCTTGACGCCCATCCCGAACGGCAACGTGTGGCTGATGCTGCCGCTGCTCGCCGGTGTCGGCGCCCTGGTCAGCGCGGTCACCGCCTGGGTGACGCTGCGGTTCTACCTCAAGGTCTGACGCCCGAGCCAGCTGTTCACCGACGGCCGCGATCCCGGATGGGGTCGCGGCCGTCGGGCGATTTGGGGCTTTGCAGGTGATTAGTGGGGGTACGGTGACTCCCCGTGAGGTATTGCCGTTCTGCCGCTCTGCTCGCCGTTTGTCTGTGTTTGCTGGGTTTCTCGGAAGTGCCCGCTGCGCCGACGATGGTTCCCGTGCATCAAGCAGCGCCGGCACGCGCGGATCGGGAGGGTGACGCCGCCCGGGCGGTCCGCCGGGCCGAGGCCCTCCTGGAGAACGCCAGCGCCACCGCCCGGTCGGCGGCCCGCCGGCTCGCCGTCGCCACCGCCGCGATGCCCGCCGCGCAGAAGAAGGTCGCCACCACCCGCGGCGTCGTCGTCGCCACCCGCGTCGAGGCGAACACCGCCCGGCGGCAGGCGAACCGGGCCAGGGAGGACTACGGCCGGATCGCCCAGCGCTACGCCGCCGCGGCCGGCCGGGTCCGCGAGGCCCGTGAACGGGTCGACACCATCGCCGCCACCAGCTACATGGGCAGCACCTTCGCCAGGCTCAACGTCCTGGTCACCGCGGCCGGACCGCAGGACATGCTGGACCGGATGGGCCTCGTGGAACAGCTGATGGACCACGAGCAGGAGGAGGTCCGTACCCTCATCGACGCCCGCCGGGAAGTCCGCGCCGAGCAGGACCGCGCCGGCGCCGCGAAGCGCGCCGCGGAGGAGTACGAGCGGATCGCGCTCAGCAAGCTCCGCGCCGCCCAGACCGCCCAGGTCGCCGCGGTGAAGGCCCGGCAGGCGATGTACCAGCTGGTCCTCGCCCGCAAGACCGCCCTGACGACGGCCCAGTCACAGCGGGCCGCCGTGCTCGCCCAGTACCGTGCCGCGCTCGCCACCGAGCGCAAGGTGCAGGCCGCCCTGCGCGGTTTCGACCACCGCAACGGCACCTCCGCGCGACGCTACGGCGGTGGGCGCCTCATGATGCCGGTCCAAGGATGGAAGACCAGCGACTTCGGCAATCGGTACGACCCCTACTACCGTGTCTGGCAACTCCACGCCGGAACCGACTTCGCCGCCGGGTCGGGCACCTCGATCCGGGCCGCCGCCTCCGGACGGGTGATCCAGTCGGACTGGAACGGCGGCTACGGCCTCTACACGTGCATCAACCACGGCCGGCTCGGCGGGTACGGCTTCACCACCTGTTACGCACACCAGTCCCGGTCGTACGTGCGACCCGGCACCTACGTCCGGCGCGGCCAGGTGATCGGGCGGGTCGGCAGCACCGGCGCGTCCACCGGCGCGCACCTGCACTTCGAGACACGGTTCGGCGGGGTGCCGCGCAATCCGCTCCGATACCTGCCGGGCTGCCTCTGCTGACGATCCTTGTACTATTGATCGGTTGCACGAACGTCGATAGGGAGGGCCGACATGCCGCGCGAACAGGGGCGTAAGCCGGTGGCCTCCAACCGCAAGGCGTACCACGACTACGCCATCCTGGACACCTACGAAGCCGGGATGGTCCTGACCGGGACCGAGGTGAAGTCACTGCGGGCCGGCCGGGCCTCGCTGGTCGACGCGTTCGGCCACGAGAACCACGGCGAGCTCTTCCTGCACGGGATGCACATCCCGGAGTACACGCAGGGGACCTGGACCAATCACGAGCCTCGGCGCGTACGGAAACTTCTCCTGAACCGCGAAGAGATCCACAAGGTGCTCGGCAAGCTGCGGGACGACGGCATCACCCTGGTGCCGCTACAGGTCTACTTCCAGAACGGCTACGCGAAGGTCGAGATCGGCGTCGCGAAGGGCAAGAAGAGCTACGACAAGCGCCAGGACCTCGCCAAGCGGGACGCCGAGCGCGAGATCAACAAGGCCATGGGCCGCCGTGCCAAGGGCATGGACTGACGGGGTATCCTCGTCCGCCCCTGATCCTGTTGATCGTCTATCGGCTCTGCCGACCGTCCTTCGGCTCAGTCGATCGTTGTTCGGCTCTGTGTTCGCGAGGAGACTCGGCCCGTTGTCCAAGCATGCCGATCAGAAGCTCACCCCCGCACGACTCATCCTCGGTCTCGCCGCCGCCGTCCTGGTCGCGCTGGTCGGCTGGATCGTGATCCGCTCCGGCGACTCCTCGGCCGAGGCCGGGGGTGAGCCGCTGCTGGTCCAGCCCTCCGCGGCCGACCTGCAGGCGGTTGAGAACCACATCCCGCTGGACGAGGCGCTGACCACCGCGACGGCCTCACCGGGCGCGTCAACCTCGGTCTCACCGTCGCCGTCGCCCTCGGTGTCCGTGTCGGTCTCCGTCTCGGCCTCCTCCGCCCCGGCGTCGCCGTCGGCCGGCCCCACGCCGTCCGTGTCGTCCGCACCGGCCGCGGCGCCGACCTCGCCGGCGGGGTCCTCACCGATTCCGGAGAAGACCACCACCAAGGCGCCGCAGACCCCGAAGCCGACCCGGACCACGACCGCGCCGCCACCGCCTGTCGACCACTTCGCGGCCACCTACTCCACGACGGCGAGCTGGCGCGGCGGCTTCATCGCCTCGGTCCGGATCGAGAACACCAGCTCGGAGTCGCGCGACTACACCGTGACGATCGGCTACCCGTCCGGCTCCGACATCAAGCTCTACGGCGTCTGGAACACCCGCGCTTCGGAGAGTGGCAACCAGGTCACCCTGACCGGCACGCTCCGCGGCCGCAGCTCCGTCTCCGCCGGTTTCCAGGGCGGCAAGGACGGCGACAGCAGTGTGAGATCACCGAGCTGCTCCGTCGCTGGCGGTTCCTGCCGGGTGAGCTAAGATTGTCTAGCTGTACCAAATACCAGGGGGTGACTGGTTTCGACTTCGTACGTGGAGACAGGGGAAGCGAGCCGAGGAAGCCGACGTCGTCTCGAGAATCGGTCGTCGGAAACTTATAAGCGCCAAGGATAACTCCCGCGCTGACTTCGCTCTTGCCGCCTGAGGTAAGTAGCAAGTCTGTCGACCCGGGGTCGCCTTCGACCCGGTTTGTCGGCATCAGCTAGAAGGCTGGCCAAGCAGTCCTAGTCGTGAGGATTGTGCGGCGAGATCAAACACGGCTGGGCCCGTCATACCAACTCGCTCACGTGATTGGTAGGGCCGAGTAAAGGCATAGTGAGCTGCGCTCGGAGAAGCCCTGACGAAGCACCGAAGGACCCGGGTTCGATTCCCGGCACCTCCACCGAGTGGGGGTCACTCGAAGCCGCGAGAGCGGGGGAGAGTTCACCTGGAACGGCGGTACGGCCCACGAGGGCCGTGCCGCCGTCGCCGTTTCAGCGCGGCCGGGCCATGCCCATGCCGCGTTCCATGGCCTGGATCAATGACCGGCGACGTTCCGGTGAGCGCGGCCAACCCGGGGCACTCGTCACGGTCATGTGGTCGTAGAGATGAGCGGCCTTCGCGGAGCGGAGCCAGCGTTCGGTGATCTCGGTGAGGCGATCGGGGCCCATCGCGGCGGCGAGGTGCTCACCGAGCACGCGGACTGCGGCGGCGGTGTCATCCGTGTCCTCGGCGAGCAGCAGGTCCTGACCGTGTTCCGATTCGTAGACGTAGTCGTTCACCACCGGCGATTTCGCGTACCAGTAGAGGACGGTGGCTATGTCGATGGCGTCCTTGAACTCGTTGTACTCGCTGCGATCCAGCCACGCGGCGAGCTTCAAAGCGGCGTATCCCGCGACGGTGGGGATCTTGATCGTGCCGCCGCTCGGCAGTGTCAGCGGCAGTGCCGCGGCGAACACCTCGGCGAAACCCCATACGCTGAGTGGCTCGTTGCGGGCCGGCGGGGTGACCGTTCCTCGCGGATCCTCGACGTCGCCGAACGGCATGAGATCCGCGGGCACATTCGCGATCCGGAACTGAATCCCGGTGTTTCCGGACGGCGGAAGTTTCTCGACCAGCTCGCCGTAAGCCGGCCAGTTCGATATCGCGAGCCCCAGGTCGATGTCGGTCGTGGCGCGGAGGCCGAACCCGTGTCCGAGGGCGCTCTGCATGATGTCCCGGCTGTGCGCGCCGACGATCATGATCTGCGCCGCGTCGAGCGCTGTCGACGTGGCGAGGAGTTCGGTCACCACCGCGTCGGCGAGGTGCAGCAGTCCCGGATCAGCTCGGGTGAGGTCGAGCATGGCGAATCCTCCACTTCTCGGCCACTTCGGCGAGGCGCGCGTCTCCGGTGGACAGGAGGTCCGCGTAGACCAAAGGCCATGGAGCGTTCTGCTGCCGGCCCTCGGGATCCTCCTCGTGAGGGCGTGGCGAGATCCAGAATTTCTGGCGGATGAAGACGTTCGATACGAGATCCGGGCTCGCGCTCCACCGGTTCAGGATGGGCAGCTTCGGATCCAGAGCAGACACGTACGCGGTCAGCGTCGCCGGGCGCGCGATGTCGACGCCTTCGGCGGACTCGCTGCTCAGGAAGATGGGCTGGTTGCTTCGGAGCGGCTGCCCGGGGTCTCCGTGGTACTCGGCGAGACGCACCCGGCGGCCGAGCCCTGAGGGATAGGCGGCGGCCCAGTACTCGAGCAGCCTCTCGCTGGGGATGAAGTTCTCCTCCGACCGAGTGAGAAGCCCGGCACTCCCGAGCTCGGTCACCGCTCCCTGTGCCGTCCCGAGGGAGACGCCTGCCGCCCTGGCCAATGAGCGGATACCGCTCTGGGCCAATTCGGGCCAGGCGAGCAACGCGAGGACGAGTTGCGCCCGGCCGGCACTGAAGAGATTGTTCGGCCGTTCCGCCCGGGCCGACTCGGAGGTGATCTTCGGGCCGGCGTGTGAAGGCTTCGTGCGTCCCTCGATCTCGATGAACACGGGTCCGAACGTGATGAATGCGTTTCCCAGCGTGTCGATGAACTGGACATCGGCAAGCCGGAAGCCCGCGGCGCTCCGCGGACTGACCCGATCGCCGATCAACAGCACCGGAAGGGAGCCCTTCGCGTGCCTCCGGTGTGCCAGGGAACTCATGGTCATCTGCGGCATGACGACCACCGCATAACGGGCTCTGGCCTTCGCCCGGGACAGCGTGACGATGGCATCGGCGCCGAGGTCGCCGTGCGGGGCGTCGGGCGGCTCCAGGGACTCGATCGTCAGGCCGATGCCGAACTCGCGGAGGCGCTCCCGGGCGCCCTCCACCCGCGCCATCACTTCACTGACCACGAGTCATCTCCATCAGGGTGTTCAGTTTTCTAGCTTGTTCAGAATAACTGAACGCACCTTCGAACTGAACGCTCCCGCGTACGAGGTCAGGGCAGTCGAATCGGCAGTTTGATGCCCGCCAGGGCGTCCTTGCAGGGACAGGAACGGTCGGTGGGCAGCTTGACCACCGCGTCCAGCAGGACCTCGCGGAGGCGGGCGGTGTTCTCCGCGAAGACGCGGAAGACCTCTTCCTGGGTGACGCCGTGGTCGCCCTCGACACCCGCGTCCAAGTCGGTCACCAGCGCGATCGCCGTGTAGCAGAGCTCCAGCTCGCGAGCCAGGACCGCTTCCGGGTGACCGGTCATGTTCACGATCGTGCCGCCGATCGCGGTGAACCAGCGGGACTCGGCGCGGGTGGAGAAACGCGGGCCCTCGACGACGACCATGGTGCCGCCGTCGACGGCGTTCACCCGCTCGGCGGAACTCAGGACGACGGAGCGGCCCGTCGGGCAGTACGGATCGGCGAACGAGAGGTGCACGGCGCCTTCGTCGTAGAACGTCTGCTCGCGGCCACTCGTCCGGTCGATCAGCTGGTCCGGCACGACGAACGTGCCCGGGCCGAGCTCCGGGCGCAGGCCACCGACGGCACACGGCGCGATGATCTGGCGGACGCCCAGGGAACGCAGCGCCCACAGGTTCGCCCGATAGGGGATCTTGTGCGGCGGGAACCGGTGGTCGCGCCCGTGACGCGGCAGGAAGGCCACCCGGCGGCCGTTCACATCGGCCACGGTGATCTTGTCGGAGGGATCGCCGTACGGCGTGGTCACCTCGATTTCCGTGGCGTTGTCGAGGAGCGCGTACAGCCCCGATCCGCCGATGACGCCGATCTCTGCTGCCGTAGGTGGCGGGTTCATGTCCAGACCTTATCCGCGGCCGGAAACGCAAGCTAATGTGCTGACATGGCTACGTCGAGCGGACGGCGGTAATCAGATGTTCGGTGAGGGGCAGCAGCGGGTGGGAGGCCGGCCGGTGGAGTCGATGACCGGGCAGCTCCTCGTTGCGACGCCCACCCTCAAAGATCCGAACTTCGATCGTACGGTGGTGCTGCTCGTCGCCCATGAGACCGGCGGCGCTCTCGGCGTCGTCCTCAACCGGGCGACGGAAGTCCCCGTCGCCGAGGTCCTCGGCAACTGGGGCGAGCTCGCCGGCGACCCGGCAGTCCTCTTCGAAGGCGGCCCGGTCCAGCCCGAGTCGGCCATCTGCCTGGCACGCACCCGGCCCGAGGTGAAGAAGCGCGTGTCCGGTTTTCATCCTGTCAGCGGCGCTCTCGGCACCCTCGACCTCTCCGCCGACCCCGACCGCATGCGGGAGAACGTCGCCGGCATCCGCGTCTTCGCCGGCTACTCCGGCTGGTCCGCCGGCCAGCTCGAAGAAGAGATCGCGGCCGGCTCCTGGTTCGTCTTCGACGCCCTCCCCGGCGACCCCTTCGTCGAACGACCCGACGACCTGTGGGCCATGGTCCTGCGCCGCCAGGGCGACATCCTCGCTGCTGTGGCCCACTTCCCCCCGGACCCCACCCTGAACTGAGGGGGTGCCGCAACCCCCTCCGCGGAGGTGTGTAGTATTTCCAGCGTGCCCGGGGGAAACGCCGGGGACGAAGGCAAGGGGCTGTGGCGCAGCTGGTAGCGCACCACACTGGCAGTGTGGGGGTCAGGGGTTCGAGTCCCCTCAGCTCCACCCTTGCGAAACGCCCGGACTGAGTCCGGGCGTTTTTTGTTGTCACGGTTTGATGAGGTCCTCGGCGACGAGAGCCAGCATCGGGCAAGCGAACCTGGTGCGCGGCTTTCGGGCCAGCTCGAATGCTGCTTTCAAGCACGACACGAGATTTCTCTCGTGGTCCGGCAGAAGGGCCTGTGCAGTCTGCCGCACGGCTTCGTCCTCGACGCAATCGGCGATCACTGCTTGCAGGATGGCGATCTCGCGGCTGGTGCACCGCTTTATCGGTTTGCGGGCCAACGGCGCGATCGAGTTCAGCCGGTGACTCCGAGCCAGCCTCCGGAAGGCGCTGACCTGGACCCGGCGTTCGCCGTCCGCGGTCAGGAAACACAGGACTTCGCGAGGCGTGTGGGGGTTCTTGGCCACGGCATTGCGTACCGCCGGGCTGGGGTCCCGAGCGAGCAGCACCAATTCGTCCCGGGCGACGCTGTGTCTGGCCACGGCTCTTCTGCTGTCCGTATGTAGCTCGGCAAGCTCCATGAGGCCAGAGTGCCACCGCCTGGGGCCGCGCCGGAAGGCGTCGTCAGGCCGCGCGCAGTGGGAATGCCGATCCTGGCTCGTCGGGGCGCCAGCCCTGCTCTCTGCCCTGGCGGACCATGTCGGCCACCAGGGCGGGGACCCGGGGGACGCCGGACCAGGTGGGTGGTTCGGGAAGGGTGGCCAGCAGGATGGCGCCTCGGCGGTCGGCCTGTTCGACGGCGAAGGACAGTGGGGCCGGGCGGGACGGGCGTTTGCGGACACGCCAGCGATAGACGACGCCGTCGACCGTTACCAGGCGCGATTCCTTCCTCAGTAGAGCCATGTGTCGATCCATGCCCGGATGAGGTGCGGTCGAATCAGGACAGGCTCTCTTTGAGCTCGGCCAGGTCGGCCGTCTCGGACGTGGTGATGAAGGCGTTCAGCGACAGCGAGACCGCGGCGTAGTCACCTTCGGTGGTGAGATTGGCGCTCTCGACCAGGACGGCGCGGGGCTGGGTGCCCTGCAGCTGCTTCATGAACTTGCTGAGGTTCGTGGTCTTGCCGGACGCGTTCAGCGTGATCGGCAGTTCGGTGACGGTGGCGGCGCCGTCGGCGGTCTCCGGCGCGGCCGCGCTGTACGCGCTCACGTCGACCGAGAGTTTGGTGCCGAGGGTCTGCAGCTCGCGGAGGAACGCCGGGATGTCGTTGTTGTTGCTCTTCCCCGGCAGGGCGGCCTGGTAGGTGGCGAGCTTCGCCATGTACTCGTCCAGGTCCTCGGCGCGCTTCTTCTGCTGCGAGTATTTGCTCTTCAGGCTGCTGGCCTGCGCTGTGATCGTGCCGGCCTGCTCGCGTTCGCCGTCCGCCTCCGCGTACTTCGGCTTGATCATGAGGAACCAGCTGGCGACGATGAGGACGGCGATCAGTGAGATGCCGCCGATCAGCCAGATGCTGTCGATGCGTCGTGCCGTCATCACTTTCCTCCGCTCGGGCAGACGTGGTCCTCGTCGACGAGCCGGCCGCAGAGCGCTTCCTCGGTGATGGTCACGGTGATGCTGAAGGAGACCGCGTTGCTGCCGGCGCTGTCGATGTTGCTGACGAACGGGTTGTCGACGTCCTTGAGGTCGCTGAGGGCGTCCACGTACGCGGCGACGATCTTCTTGTTCTTGGCGGTGCCGGTGACGGTCGCGGTGCCGACGTCGGTGCCGGTGTCGGTGATCGCGTTGTTGCCGGCGGAGTAGAGCGCGGCGGAGATCCCGGTGACCGTCACCTTCTCCGTCTTGGCCTTCGCCCGGATCAGGTCGAGCAGGTTCGCCCAGGAGAGGTCGTCGGCGAGGACCACCTTGAGTTCCCGGGCGAGCAGCGTCGTGCCGTTCTCGGCCTGGATCAGGGCCTGCACCTCGGGGTCCTTCTGCTGCGTCCGCTGCACGTCGGTGAGCTCGGAGAAGGCGGCGTTGTTCTCGTCCCGGGCCGTGTTCAGGTCCTGGACGGCGATCCAGTACCAGCTCGCCAGCAGACCGATGACGATCGCAAGGGAGACGAGGACGAAGCCGCGGGTACGCCGGGCCCGCCGCCCGTCGCGGATCTCCGGCGGCAACAGGTCGGCTCGGATGGTCAGCACCCGGGCCGCCTGTTGCGGGGAGACCGAGGGATCCAGGGGCATCAGGACCGTCGTCATCGGGCCGCTCCCAGGGTCAGGCCGATCGACACCGCCGCCGACGGCACGAAACTTTCGAATCCACGTTCCCGGGCCCGCCGGGTGTCGCGCAGGCGGGCCGTGCTGTCCGCGTACATGACCGCGACACCGAGCTGCTCCTGCAGGTGCTCGGCGAGGCCGGGCATCAGCGCGCTGCCGCCGCAGAGCGACACCCGGGTCACCTGTTTCTGCCGTTCGCCGGAGGCCAGGTACGTGAAGGAGCTGCGCAGCTCGCTGGAGAGCGGCCGGACCGCGTCGGTGAGCGCCGCGACCGTGTCCGGGTTGCCGTCGCCGTGCAGCCCGAACCGGCACTTGATCACCTCGGCCTCGGTGGTGTCCACGCCGAGCCGGGTCGCGATGCTCTCGGTGATCTCGGTGCCGCCGCGGGGGAGGGTACGCACGAAGATCGGCTCACCGTCCGCGTGCACCACGACGCTGGTGATGTTGGCGCCGATGTCGACGATCGCCTCGACCTGCGCGTCCAGCCGGGAGGCCGCCCGCAGCAGGGCGAACGACGCGAGGTCGACGTCGTTGACGGTCAGCCCCGCCTTCTCGACGGATTGCACGAGGGTGACCACGGCGTCCTTCGGCATGGCGATGAGCAGGCCGCGTACGGTCGCGTTGTCGCCCGGCTCCTCGAGCGGGTAGAAGTCGAGCAGGGAGCGCTCGACCGCCAGCGGGAGCGCCTCCTTCACCTGGAACGGCAGCGCCTGCTTCATCTGGTTGGCCGGCAGGTTCGCGATCGACATCTCCCGGACCACGAGCTGCGGGTTGGTGACGCCGAGGCTGACCTTCTTGGTGCCGAACCGGCTGGCCGCCCAGAGCTGCTTGAGCGCGGCGGTGACGGCGACCGGGTCCTGGACCACGCCGCCGGTGACGGTGCCCGGAGGCAGCGGGAACTGACCGAAGTTGATCAGCGAGTAGTCGTCCTTGGAACGCCGGATCTCGACCGCCCGGATGGAGGACGAGCCGATGTCGAGCCCGATCGGAGTTGCGCCGGCCATCGACCTTCCTTCCTGTCAGAGCGCGAGCGGAATCAATCAGTACGTCGGTGCGAGGAGCAGTCCGGCGTACCAGTCGCCGAGCGGCGCCGCCGCGAAGACCGCGAGGAACGCGCCGGCCAGCATGTACGGGCCGAACGGGATCTTGCTCTTGCGGCCGGCCAGTTTCAGGGTGAGCAGCACCGCGCCGACCAGCCCGCCGAGCAGGAAGCCGGCGAACGCGCCGATCGCGACCGCGTCCCAGCCGAGCCAGCCGAGGTAGAAGCCGAGCAGCGGGGCGAGCTTCACGTCGCCGCCGCCCATCCCCCAGAACGCGATGACCAGGTAGAACACGTAGAGCACCACCGCCGCCGCCAGGCCGCGGATCACCGCGCTCAGGTCACCGGCGGCGAGCGAGACCGGCACGAGAAGAGCGAGGGCCACTGCGTACGAGGGCAGCACGATCTTGTCGGGCAGCCGCATGACGTCCAGGTCGATGAGGGCCAGGGCGATCGCGACGGCCGCGAGGTAGAGGTAGGCGGGCAGTTCCCAGGACCAGCCGAACCGGGCGGCGACGGCGACGAACAGGGCCGCGGTGCCGGCCTCGACCAGCGGGTATCGGGCACTGATCGGCGCCCGGCAGTCGGCACAGCGTCCGCGGAGCATCAGCCAGCCGAACACCGGGACGTTGTGCCTGGCCCGGACCGCGTTGCCGCAGTGCGGGCAGTGCGAGCCGGGACGTACCAGCGACTCGCCGCGCGGCACCCGGTAGATCACGACGTTCAGGAACGAGCCCACCGCGAGACCGAACACGCCGGTCAGGCAGAGGAGCAGCACCGTCTCCGTCATGACCTTCCTATCGGCTCGCGGCGGGCTTCGACGCAGGACTCCGGTCCCGGGCGGGACACCCGGGACCGAAGTGACGGATCACTTGCAGGTGGTCAGGGACAGCGTGCCGCTGGCGGTCTTGACCGAGCCGCCGGTCGAGCTGTCGTAGACGTACCACTTGCCGCTGCCACCGGTGTTGTTGGCGCAGATCAGGTACGCGGTGGTGCCGTTCGGGACGTAGGCGAGCTGGGTCTTGTCGGAGAGCGTGATGGTGGCGTCGGTGCCCGAGCCGATCTTCGTCAGCGTCAGCGACGTCACGGTGCCGGTCGCGGTCGCGGTCTGCGCCGTGGTCGGGTACGCGTTGCCGTTGTTCGTGTAGAACTGCTCGACCGCGCTGATCGCGCCGCGGACGTCGGACTGGGCCGACTTGTCGGCGGCGCCCTGGCGGTAGTTCAGGTACACCGGGACCGCGATGGCGACGAGGACACCGATGATGACCACGACCACGAGGAGCTCGATCAGGGTGAAGCCTTCGTCGCCCTTCTTGGCGCGGAGCTTGGCGATGACGTCCTGCATTCGGGGTGCCTCCATGGGCTGATGAGGATGGGGCGGGGAAAGGTGGTGCGATACCGGCCGTCGGGATCGGCCGGGGGGACAGCTGTGTCAGCTCGTCTGAATGTTCTGGCCGATGGTGAACATCGGCAGGTAGAGGCAGATGACCATGCTGCCGACCACGGTGCCCATGACGACCACCATGATCGGTTCGATCGCCGCGGTCAGGGATTCGGCTGCCTCGTCGACCTCTCGGTCGTAGAAATCGGCAACCTTGTCGAGCATCTGACTGATCTGACCGCTTTCTTCGCCGACTTCGATCATCTGAGTGACCATCTCGGGGAAGATCTTGTGATTGCGGAGCGCCGAGGACATCGGCTGGCCGTCGCGTACGGTGGCCTGCACGTCCTTCATGGCGACGTTGATGACCTCGTTGCCGGTCGTCTCGCCGACCACCGACAGCGCCTGCATGACGGGTACGCCGACATTGAGCAGGAGCCCGAGGTTGCGGGAGAACCGGCTCATCGCCAATTTGCGCAGCAGCGGCCCGAAGACCGGCATGCGGAGCTTCACCTGGTCGACCTTGAGCCGGAAGTCGGCACTGGCCCGGATCTGCCGTTTGTAGGCGAAGGTGCCGCCGAAGCCCAGGCCGAGGACCAGCGGGCCGACCCAGCCCATGTTGCGGCTCGCCGTGACGAGGAACTGGGTCGGCGCGGGCAGCTCGCCGCCGAGGTTCTTGAACATCCCCTCGAAGATCGGGACGATGAAGATCAGAACGCCGGCGATCATGATGAACGTGAAGCCCAGCACGATCGCCGGGTAGGTCAGCGCGCCCTTGATCTTGCCGCGGAGCGCGGTGTCCTTCTCCAGGCTCTCGGCGATCTGTTCGAGAGCCTTGTCGATCATGCCGCCGGTCTCGCCGGCCCGGACCATGGCGATCATCAGGCGCGGGAAGACCCGGTCGTGCTTGGCCATCGACGCGGAGAGCCCGCCGCCCGCTGCCACGTCCGTCCGTACCTCGGCGATCGCCTTCTTCAGCGGCGCCGCCGAGGTCTGCTCCTCGAGGATCGCGAGCGAGCGCAGCAGCGACATGCCGGACGAGGTCATCGTCGCGAACTGCCGGGCGAACACCGCGAGGTCCTTGAGCTTGACCCGGTTGCCCAGGCCAGGGATCTTCACCTCGCGCTGCAGGCCCTGTCCGGCCAGGGTCAGCCCGATCGGCACCTCGCCGCGCGAGCGCAGCATGTGGGTGGCGGCGGCCTCGTTGGGCGCCTCGATCGTGCCCTTCGACTTCTTGCCGTGGGCGTCGATCGAGTTGTAGTTGAAGGTCTTGGTGGCCGGCATCCGTTCACGACCGTCCCACGAGCCGTTTGAGCTCGTCCGATGAGTGGCTGAGTTCGAGCGCGGTCTGCATGCTGATCACGCCCTCCCGTACCTTCTCGGCCAGGTGCTGGTCGAAGGCGAGCATGCCCTCGCTGGCGCCGGCCTGCATGAACGACGGGATCTGGTGCGACTTCCCCTCGCGGATCAGGCTGCGGATGGCCGGGGTCGCGGTGAGGATCTCAGCGATCACGACGCGCCCCTTTCCGTCGGCCTTGGACGCGAGAGCCTGGGTGATCACGCCCTGGAGGCTGGCGGCCAGCTGGGCGCGGATCTGGAGCTGCTGGTGCGGGGGGAAGATGTCGATGACGCGGTCGATGGTCTGGGTGGCGCTCTGCGTGTGCAGCGTCGCCAGCACCAGGTGACCGGTCTCCGCGGCGGTCAGCGCGGTCGCCGTCGTCTCCAGGTCGCGCAGCTCGCCGACGAGGATGATGTCCGGGTCCTGCCGCAGCGCGTGCTTGAGGGCGCTCGCGAAGTTCTCGGTGTCCGCGCCCACCTCACGCTGGTTGACCACGCTGCGCTTGTGCGGGTGCAGGAACTCGATCGGGTCCTCGATCGTGATGATGTGGTCCGCCCGGGAGCGGTTCGCCAGGTCGAGAAGGGAGGCCAGGGTGGTGGTCTTGCCGGAACCGGTCGGGCCGGTGACCAGGACCAGGCCGCGGGGCAGGTGGGCGAAACGGGCCACCGACTCCGGCATGCCCAGCTCGTCCAGCGGCTTGATCTTGTGGGGGATGGCCCGGAAGACGGCGCCGCACGACGTCCGCTGCCGGTAGAGGTTGCCGCGGAAACGGGAGACGCCGACGATGCTGTGCGCGAAGTCCATCTCCTGCTCGCGCAGGAAGATCTCCCACTGCGCCGGGCTCACCGCGGCGCGGGCCAGCAGTTCGGTGTCGGCGGCGTTCAGTTTGCCGTACCCGGGGACCGGCCGCAGCGAGCCGTCGACCCGCATCATCGGCGGCGAGCCGACCGTGAGGTGCAGGTCGGAGCCCCGCGACTCCACCAGAGTGACGAGCAACTGGTCGAGCACGTCCAGATCGTCGGAGGCGGCTGCCGACTCCGGCTGCCGAACCTGCTCGATCGTGTCCATTTCCCGCTCCAGACCTTTCATGGTTCCGACACCTGTTTTTTCGGCACCGAGGGGACCCGCTTTAGTAGCCGAAGGGGTGCGTACGGGGATCAAACGGCGACTCGGGACACCTCCCGCAGTGACGTCAGGCCCCCGGCAGCCTTGGCCAGGCCGTCGGCGCGCAGGTCGTACATGCCCTGGGCCAGCGCGACCTCGCGGATCTCACCGGCCGAGGCGCGTCGGATGGTCAGCGACTCGATCTCCGGGCTGACCGGCATCACCTCGTGCAGCGCGATCCGGCCCTTGTACCCGGTGTTCGCGCAGTTCCGGCAGCCCACCGGCCGGTACAGCACCTGCGGATAGGCCAGATCGTCGAGGGGCCAGCGGGCGGCCAGCACCTCCTCCTCGGTCGGCGCGTAGGCCTCCTTGCACCAGTCGCAGATGCGCCGGGCGAGACGCTGGGCCAGCACGCAGTCGAGCGACGAGCCGACCAGGAAGGGCTCGATGCCCATCTCGGTGAGCCGGGTGACAGCGCCCGGGGCGTCGTTGGTGTGCAGGGTGGAGAGCAGCAGGTGGCCGGTGAGCGCGGCCTCCACGGCGATCTGGGCGGTGTTGCCGTCCCGGATCTCACCGATCAGCACGACGTCCGGGTCGGTACGCAGGATCGCCGGCAGCACCGCCGCGAACGTCAGCCCGGCCTTCGCGTTGACCTGCACCTGATTGACGCCGCGCAGCCGGTACTCGACCGGGTCCTCGACCGTGATCACGTTGACCTCCGGCCGGCTGATCTTGCCGAGGGTCGCGTAGAGCGTGGTGGACTTGCCGGAACCGGTCGGCCCGGTGACCAGCACCATCCCGTGCGGCTTGCTGAACGACTCGCTGAAGCGGTCCAGGTTGTGCTGGGTGAAGCCGAGTTTCGCCAGGTCGAGGTCGATGCCGCCGGTGTCCAGGACACGGAGCACGATCTTCTCGCCCCAGACCGTGGGGAGTGTCGCGGCACGCAGGTCGACCGGCCGGCCCCGGATCAGCGACGTGATGCGGCCGTTCTGCGGCACCCGCTTCTCGGTGATGTCGACGCCCGACATGATCTTGATGCGCGAGGTCAGGGCGGCCATCACGCCGCGCGGCACGATGTCCAGCTCGTGCAGCACGCCGTCGATCCGGTACCGCACCCTCATGTCGTCCTCGGTCGGCTCCAGGTGCAGGTCGGAGGCGCGGTTCATGACGGCCTGCTCGATCAGGCTGTTCACGTACCGGACGATCGGCGCGTCCTCGGTGCTGGTGGCCTGCGCGGCCATCTCGGCCGATTCCTCGGCGTCGTCGGCGAGGTCGGCCAGGTCGGCGCCCTCCCGCTGGAGGCGCTCGATGATCCGGCGGACCTCGCTGCGGGCCACCACGACGGGCCGGATCGTCATGCCGGTCGCGGCCCGGACGTCGTCGAGCGCCACCACGTCGGCCGGGTCGGTCACGCCGACGACCAGCTCGCCGTCGTTGATCGCCAGGCCGAGGACCCGGTGCCGCAGGACCACCGGCAGCGGGATGCGCTTGAGCGCGACCGGGTCCGGCGTGAAACCGACCAGGTCGAGGGTGTTGATGCCGAACGCCGCGGCGGCCGCCTGGGTGAGCTGCTCCTCGGTGACGACCTGGTCGTTGATCAGGACTGCCCGGACCGGCCGTCCGCTGCGGTGAGCCTCCTCAGCGGCGGCGTCGACCGCGTGCGGGTCGACGCCGATCTGCTTGAGGGCATCGAGCAGCGGGCGGAACGTTTGATCCATCGAGTCCTCCGTGGGACCCATCGGACGAACCGCCGGATTGCTTAATCACCCGGTGTGCCGGAACGTCCGGCGATAGGCGGAAGGCGCCACTCCGATCGCGGCGTGCAGATGCTGCCTCAATGCGGTGCCGCTGCCCAGCCCGGCCCGGCGGGCCACCACCTCCACCGCCAGATCGGTCGACTCGAGCAGGATGCGGGCGTGCTCCACCCGCTGCCGCAGCAGCCACTGCCGTGGGCTCAGGCCCGTCTCGTCCCGGAAGTGCCTGGTGAACGTCCGCACGCTCATCCGCGCGTGCGCGGCCATCTCCTCCAGACTCACCGGATCGGCCAGCCGTTCCAGCACCCAGGCCCGGGTGGATTCGGTGCCGTTACCGGCGACGGCCGGCACCGGGCGTTCGATGAACTGGGCCTGGCCGCCGTCCCGCCACGGCGGCACCACGCAGCGGCGAGCCACCCGGTTCGCCACGTCGGCGCCGTGGTCGCTGCGCACGATGTGCAGGCAGAGGTCGATGCCGGCGCCGACACCGGCCGACGTCAGCACGTCGCCGTCGTCGACGAAGAGCACGTCGAAGTCCCACCGGACCTGCGGGTAGAGGCCGCCGATCCGCTTCGCCCAGGCCCAGTGGGTCGCCGCCGGCCGGCCGTCCAGGAGCCCGGCGGCGGCCAGGACCGACGCTGCCGTGCAGATCGAGACGATCCTCACGCCGCGGGCGGCCGCTGCCAGGAGCGTTGCCCGTACGTCAGAAGGAAGTGTCCCGTCGGTCACCGGACCACCGCCGTGCACGCCGGGGACCACCACCGTGTCGGCGCGGGCCAGCTCGTCGAGACCGAAGGCGGGCGTGATCGTGAAACCCGCCTCGGTGAGCACCGGACCGGACCCGCAGACCACGACGTCGTAGAGGTGCTTCCCGCCGGCGTCCCGTGCGGTGCCGAAGACCTGCGTGACGGTGCCGAGGTCGAACGGGACGACGCCGTCGCAGAGGAGGACGCCGATGGTGTGCCTGGAAGGAGCGACCATGGCTCGATTCTTGCGCATGATGGCCTCCCGGCCACTCGTCCGGACGTGCCCGAGACCGAAGAATCGGTGACGTGAGACGAATCCACCCCGCCTGGGCCGTCGCAGCGGTGACCTTCATCGCGCTGATCGGCGCCGCGGGCTTCCGCGCCACTCCGTCCGTCCTGCTGCAGCCACTCCACGACGAGTTCGGCTGGTCGCTCGGCACCATCTCGGCCGCCGTCTCGGTGAACCTGCTGCTCTACGGCCTGACCGCGCCGTTCGCCGCGGCGCTCATGGACAAGTTCGGCATCCGCCGGGTGGCGATGGCCGCCCTCTTCCTCGTCTCGCTGGGCTCGTTCCTCACCCTCTGGATGACGCAGAGCTGGCAGCTCATCCTCTGCTGGGGTGTCCTGGTCGGGCTCGGCACCGGCTCGCTCGCCCTCGGATTCGTCGCGACGATCACCGGCCGGTGGTTCGTGAAGCACCGCGGGCTGGTCACCGGCGTGCTCACGGCGGGCGGCGCCACCGGAAACCTGATCTTCCTGCCGGCCCTCTCCCGGATCGCCGAGTCGGACGGCTGGCGGACGGCGGCGCTGACCGTCTCGGTGGCGGCGCTGCTCGTCGTACCCCTGATCTTCTGGCGGTTGAGGGATTTCCCGGCGGACCTGGGGGTGACCGCCTACGGAGGCATCGGCGCCTCCAGGATCGACCAACCACGTGGTGCGGCCCGCACCGCTCTACGCGGACTGCGCGACGCCGCCAGGACCCGCGCCTTCTGGCTGCTGGCCGGCGGTTTCGCGATCTGCGGCGCCACCACGAACGGCCTGGTCGGCACGCACTTCATCCCGGCCGCTCACGATCACGGGATGCCGCAGACCACGGCGGCCGGGCTGCTCGCGCTGGTCGGCGTCTTCGACATCGCCGGGACGATCGCGTCCGGCTGGCTGACCGACCGGGTGGACAGCCGGATCCTGCTCGGCGGCTACTACTTCCTGCGCGGCCTGTCGCTCCTGGTGCTGCCGTCGATCCTGGCCGCCACCGCACACCCGAGCATGCTGGTGTTCATCCTCTTCTACGGCCTGGACTGGGTGGCCACCGTGCCGCCGACGGTCACGCTCTGCCGGGAATACTTCGGCGCGGCCGGTCCGATCGTCTTCGGCTGGGTCTTCGCCTCGCACCAGTTCGGCGCGGCGATCGCGGCCACCACCGCGGGTGTGGTCCGCGACCAGCTCGGTGAGTACACGGCCGCCTGGTACGGCGCCGGCGCCCTGGCGATCCTGGCCTCCGTGCTGAGCCTCATGCTCTTCGCCGGCACCAGGATCAAGACGATCACGCCGGAGCTGGGCCTGATCAGGGGATGAGCTCGACGACCTCGAGCAGGCCACTGAGGACCAGGATCTGTCGGACGTTGTCACCCGGCCGGGTGAGACCGAAACGGATCCCCGCGTCCCGGGCCCGCTGGAAGGCGGAGATCAGCGCGCCCAGACCGGTCGAGTCGATGAACGCCACCCCGGCCATGTCGACCACGATCCGCTGCGGACGACTGGCGACCGCCTCCCCCAGCACGACCCGCACCTGTTCCACGGTCAGGATGTCGATCTCGCCGGTCAGCGACACCGTGGCGGTGCCGTCGGCCACATCCAGGCTCGTCACGATCTCATCGGTCACGGCAGGCCTTCCGTTCCGGGCGCGTGCCCGCTTTGCGTTGGCGGGGGTTCCACGTACGGTAATCGGCATCACCAACACGTGAGGAGCACAGTGTGCCGATCCGTGGCGGCCTGCCGCCGCGCAACCCCCGCTTCGTGGGCCGTGAGGAGCTGCTGACCCGGGTGCGTGGCCTGCTCGGCAACGGTCCGGTGGTGCTGCTGCCGAGCCCTGAGCACCAACTCGGCGGTACCGGACGTACCCAGCTGGCCGTGGAGTATGCCTATCGGCACGCCGAGAGCTACGACCTGGTCTGGTGGATCCCGGCCGAGCAGAACGCCGGGATGCGCGCCGCCCTCGCCGGTCTCGCGCAGCAGCTCGGCGTCCCCGAGGCGCGCGATCTCAACCGGACACTGGGCGCGGTCCGCGATGCCCTGAGCCGGGGCGAGCCCTACCGGAACTGGCTGGTCGTCTTCGAGAACGCCAACCGGCCCGAGGACATCATGCCGTACCTGCCGAGCGGGGCCGGGCACGTGCTGGTGACCAGCCGCAATCCCCGGTGGACGGCCGAGGTGGCGCAGGCCATGCCGGTCCCGGTCTTCGACCGGACGGACAGTGTGGACCTGCTGCGGGCCCGGGCGCCGGAGCTGTCCGCAGCCGACGCCGACCAGCTCGCGTCCCGGCTGGACGACGTGCCGATGGCGCTCGACCTGGCCGCCGCGGTGCGCGAGGCGTCCGGCTGGCCGCCGGCCGAATACCTGCGGCGGTACGACGAACGCGCCGCGGAGCTAGCGTTCCCGACGCCCATCAGGGTGTCCTGGGGCCTGGCCGCCGAGGCGCTCGGCGAGAACGCGCCGGCCGACCGGGTCCTGCTCGAACTCTGCACCTTCCTGGCCAGCGCCCCGATCTCGTGGCGGCTGCTCTGGGCGGCCCGCACCCTGCCGCTCGACGCCGAGCTGGCCCGCACCGTCCGGGTGGAACGCCGGCTGCGCGCCGCGATGCGCCGGATCGGGCGGTTCGGCCTGGCCGAGCTGGACCCGGCCGGCGAGAGCCTCACCGTGCACCCGCTGGTCCGCGGCATGTTCGGCCAGGAGCTCAGCTCGGAACGGCACGCGGCCCTGCTGCGTACGGTCCGCGGGATGCTGGCCGCCGCCGACCCGGGCGACCCGGACAACCCCGCCGGGTGGTACCGGTACGCCGAGCTGGCCCCGCACCTGATCCACTCCGATCTGCTCGGCGGCGACGCCGAGGAGGTCCGGCAGCTCGTCATCAACTGCATCCGGTTCCACTTCGCCCGGGGCGACTACGACTCCAGCCGCGACCTGGCGTCCTCGGCGGTGGCCCGCTGGCGTGACGCCCTCGGCGAGTCGGCCGAGCAGACGCTGCTGGCGGCGTTCCACCTGGCGAACGCGTTGCGTGCGGTCGGCCGTACCTCGGATGCCCGGAACCTGAATCTGCAGACGCTGCGCACCCAGCGGGAGGTCTTCGGCGGCGACGACGAGGCGACGCTGGCCACCGCGAACAGTGTCGGCGGCGACCTGCGGATGCAGGGCCACTTCGGTCAGGCACGGCAGCTCGACGCGGACAACCTGGTGCGGTACAGGCGGCTCTTCGGCGAGAGTTTCCCGACCGCGCTGCGCTGCGCCAACAACCTCGCCGCCGACCTGCGGCTGCTCGGCGACTTCCGGGGCGCCCGGTCGCTCGACGAGACCACCCTGCGGCACCGCCAGGCGATCTTCGTGGACGGTCACCCGGAGACGCTGTCGTCCCGGACCGGTCTCGCCTTCGACCTGTACGGGCTGGGCGACTACGCCGGGGCCGCCGCGCTGCTCGCCGACGGGCCGCCCGGCCGGGTCCCGGCCGATCACCCTTTCGCGCTCTGGGCCGGCCGGTTCGCCGCGATGGCCGCCCGCCGCCGGGGCGAGCCGGAGGCCCGGGAACTGGCCGCCGCGAACTTCGCCGCCTGCCGGCAGAAGTTCGGTGACCTGAACGTCGACACGCTCGCCGCCGCCGTCTCGCTGGCCCACTGCGCCCGTGCCGACGGCGACCTGGCCGGCGCCCACGAGCTGCTGGAACGCGCGGTGATCCGATACCACGCGGTGCTCGGCGACGAGCATCCGTTCACCCTCGCCGCGTCGGCCGGCCTGGCCGCCGTGGTGCGGGCGGCCGGCCGGTACGCCGAAGCCCGGACCATCGACCAGGAAGTGCTCGGCGGCCTGCGTCGCAGTGTCGGCGCCGACCATCCGTTCACCCTGAGCTGCGCGAACGGTTTCGCGGCCGATCTCGCCGCGGCGGGGGAGGCGCAGCCGGCCCGGGAGTTGGCAGCCGACACGCTGCGCCGGTCCCGGGCGGTCCGCGGTCCGGATCATCCGGACACCGTGGCCTGCGCGTGGAACCTCGCGCTCGGCGACGGCGACGAAGCCGCGCAGCAGCAGGCCCTCGACGAGCTGGCGAAGGCGTTCGGCGACGGCCATCCGCTGTTCCGGAGGACCGCCGCCGGCGAACGCCTGGAGACGGACATCGATCTGCCGCCGCTGTGACTCCGCGATCTTCCATGATCGCGGAGAGCCCTCAGGCCGTCATCCGGATCACGGTGGCGGCCTGCTTGTCCAGCAGCTCGGTCACCTCGACAGCGGGCATCGGCCGGGCGAAGTGGTAGCCCTGTGCCCGCCCCGCCCCGAGTTCCCGCAGCCACGCCGCCTGAGCCTCGTCCTCGACACCTTCGGCGACCGGCGCCAGGTTGAAGGTGCGGGCGATGTGCAGCACCGCCTCGGCCACCGACGCGCCGCCGCTGGCCGGCATGGCCTGGACGAACGAGCGGTCGATCTTGACGACGTCCACGGGCAGGGCGCTCAGGTGGCTGAGCGACGAGAAGCCGGTGCCGAAGTCGTCGAGGGCCAGCCGTACGCCGAGGGCCTTGAGCGCGCCGAGCACCCGCGCCGACTCCTCCAGGTCGGTGAGCGCCACCGACTCGGTGAGTTCCAGCACGAGGTCGTGTGGGGGCAGGCCGGTACGGTCCAGGATCGCCTGCACCTCCTCGATCAGCTTCGGGTTGCCGAGCTGCGAGGCGGAGAGGTTGACGTTGAGCTCGAAGCCGGGGAAGCCCTTCTGCCAGCTGATCGCCTGCTTGCAGGACTCCTCGAGCACCCACTCGCCGATCCGGGGGAGCAGGCCGAGGGATTCGGCGAGGTCGAGGAACTCGGCCGGTGCCATCAGGCCGCGTTCCGGGTGCCGCCAGCGGATCAGGGCTTCCACGCCGACGGTCTGCGCGCCGCCGTCCAGGTCGACGATCGGCTGGTAGTAGACCTCGAACTCGCCCGCGTCGAGACCGCGCATCAGGTCGGCCTCGGCGCGCCGGCGGGCCTCGGCCGCGGCGAACAGCACCGGGTCGAAGCGCCGGGCGACGCCGCCACCCTCCTGCTTGGCACGGTAGAGGGCCTGGTCGGCGCGGCCGAGCACGTAGTCCAGCCGGTCGCCTTCGCGGGCCACCGCGACACCGGCGCTGACCCGGACGTTCATCGGGACGCCGCCGACGGTGAGCGGCCGGTGCAGTTCGGCCAGGACCCGCTCGGCGACGGCGAGGGCCGCCTGCTCGTCCTCGACGCCGGGCAGCAGCACCGCGAACTCGTCGCCGTCGAGCCGGGCCACGGTGTCGTTGGCGCGGACGTTGACGGAGAGCCGTTCGGCGGCGGCGCGCAGCAGCTCGTCGCCGACCGCGTGCCCGTGGAAGTCGTTGATGCCCTTGAACCCGTCCAGGTCCACGATGATCACCGCGGTCTGGTTGCGGGCCGGTTCGGCCATCACCTCACCGGCGTACTCCAGGAACATCGACCGGTTGCCGAGCCCGGTCAGCGGGTCGCGGAACGCGTGCTGGGCGAGCAGCGCCTGCTGCCGGTTCTGCTCAGTCTGCACCTGCCGGCCGAGGTACTCCCGGACCAGCACGGCGACCGCGACCAGCAGCACCAGCCAGATCGCGTTGGGCTCCAGATCGTGGTTGCTCAGCCGCACACCGGCGGTCAGCAGCGCCACGACGGTGACCACGTGACGCAGGATCGTCCGGCCGCCGTCGAGCAGCACGGCGAGTCCGAGACTGATCGCGGCCAGCAGCGGCACGATCTGCCAGCCGGTCGGTCCACCCGGGTGCGATCCACCGGTGGCCGGCCAGGCGAGCAGGACGAGCGAAGCGATGACCACGGTGTCGTCGACACCGAGCCGTACCCGATCCAAGAGAGCGTTGCGACCCACGATCCCACCTCCGGCGAGTCAGATCGGTTCGCGGGCGGTGCGTATGAGCTATCCGGCGAGCCAATCGGCGAGAGCGTCGATCTCAGCCTCGGGCAGCGCGATCGCCGCGGCCTTCACCACCTCGGGCCGGGAGCGCAGGGCCGGGCGCGGGGAGACCAGGGCGAGGCCCGCCCAGCTCAGATCCTGGTCACGGTTCTTTTCAAGATCGATTTGGTACGCCGGCAGCGCTGCTCTTGCGTCACCCCTGACGACAGCCGCGTCCCCTGGGGAGGCGTCACCGAGTCCGGCCTTCTTCACCAGGGCATGGGCGAGCCGCACGCGGGGGCTGTTCTCCAGCGCACGCCCGGACCCCACGGCCGGAATCGACGGCACCCGGGGCGCCGGCCGTCCTTCCCGCCAGGCGCGTGCCAGTTCGGCGGTGTGCTCGGGGGAGACGGTCAGGTTGCGCAGCCGCCAGCGCAGGTAGTGGTCGTCCCGCACCAGCCCGGCCAGCCTCACCGCCTCGCCGTCGACCTCCTCGTCCCGCCACGGCCGCACCTCCCCGAGCAGCGCCGCCACGAACCGCGCCCCGGCCGGCGTCAGCTCCCCGCCTTCGAGCAGCGCTTCGGCCGCCTCGGCGACCGCCACCCGCCACCGAGCGAACTCGAAGGCCGCCCCGCCATCAGCCCCGACAGCGCCGACGGCCCCGGCAGTTCCAACGGATCCGCCGGCTTTGGCGGCCCCGGCAGTTCCGACAGCCCCGGCAGTTTCAACAGCTCCGGCAGTTCCAACAGCTCCGGCAGGCCCAGCCGTTTCGGCAACCGCGGGGACCGTCGCTGCGGCGGCCAGTTCGGTTCGCCAGAAGCGGGTGACGGCCAGGTAGGCGTACGCGCCGTGCAGGACGCCGGCTGCGGGACGCGGGTCGTCTCGCCACGGTGAGTAACCGGCGCTGCCGCCCGGGCGGACCAGGTCGAAGAGCAGCGTCACCGCGTTCAGGACGCTGTGCATCGTCTCGTGCAGCAGTCCGACGGCGAGCGCCGCGGGATCCGCCGGCGCCGACATGGCGACCGCCCCGAACGCCTCCGACGACGTCGCGCTGATGCCCTCGGCGGCCGGGTCGGGCAGCACCGGGACGATCACCCGGAGCACCGCGGCGAGCACTTCGGCGGCCGGTCGGTGCCGGCTGACCAGGATGCGCCAGGCCTCGTCGAGGCAGTGCTGCCAATGATCCAGTTCGGCTGCGGTGAGCTCTCCGGTGGGCGGGAGGCCGAGCCTGCTCCTGGTCCGGCTGTGGGCGTCCACCCGTACCGACAAAGAAAGATCTTGGTGAACGGCGGTGAGCACAAGTCCCGGCTCGGGAAGCTCGAAGCTTTCGTGATCGCCGGCGCGAAGCGCCTCGGCGGCGGACAGGCCGGTCATCGGATCGGCGATCAATCGACGCGCCTCAGCGGGTTCAGCAGCGGTGATGCGTGGGTACCAGGACGGGGTGTCCGGGTGCCGACGGCGAATCTCGCGGAGCAGGAGCATATTGCGGCTGAGCTGTGCACGACGCAGAGTGTCGAGGGTGGCGGCGTCCGGGCGACCGGCGCCGAGGGCTGCGAGAGCGGCGTCGCCGAGCTTGATAGGACGTGATCGCATTCGGTCAGATCGCCGAGTCAGATTGCCGAGTTGAAGCCGGCGATCGGCTCACCCGGCCGGTCTAGTTCGTCGGTGACGCGGCGCAGGGCGTGTGCGAGAGCGGAGCCTTCCTCGTCCAGGCCGGATCCGTCGAGGATCTCCGCGAGGGAGGAACCGGAAATGTCGATCATTACGGACCGCCATTCCTCCGAAGCGCCCCCGTTGTCCTGGCCTGCGTCCACGGGCACTCCTCCGGTGCTGCCTCGGTGTCGGTCGATGCGTTGCCGCAAGGTTACGGCGGTCGTCGGGTCGAGTGACCGGCGGGCTTCACTACCGTGGGTGCTCGCACAGGGTTGCGTCGCCGTGATCTCATGGGACAACACCACCACAAGCGGTAACGGAGGGCGAAATCGTGCTGGGTGCAGAGCCGGGCGCCGCTGACGGCGTGCCCCGGGCCAGGGGTGCTGCCGCCGCGCTGGCGGATCGGGTGGCGACGCTGAGGGCGTCAGCGGGCGGGGCCGGGGGTGCCATCTCGGTCACCGTGTCGAGTTCCGGCAACGTCACCGGGTTGGAGCTCGCCGACGAGGCCCTCGCCCTCGGCGGGTCCGACCTGGCCGTGGAGATCCTGCGGACCATCCGCCGGGCGCAGTCCGGGCTGGCCGATCAGGTCGAGGCCGCGATCGCCGCGACGGTCGGTGCGGAGACCGAGACCGGCAAGGCGGTGCTCGACAGCTTCACCCAGCGGTTCCCGGTCGAGGCGGAGGAGCCGGTCATGCCGGCGCCGAAGTCGCTCACCTTCCAGAACACCCCCACGTTGCCGCATCAGGCGCCGGGCAACGGATTCGAGAGCGGACGTGACAGCCGTGCCAGGTGAACCGACCCCGTCGCTGCCGCGCCGCGGCCCGGCGCCGCCGGTGGAGCAGATGAGCAACGCCGAGCTGGCGCGGATGGTCGAGGCCGAACATCCGTACCGGGGGAAGGCGCTCTTCGAACTCTGCGACCGGGTGCCGACCGACGACGACGCGGCGACGAAGGTGGCGATGCTCTCCCGGCTCGGCTCGCTGCGTCAGGCGCGGCTCTTCGACCGGGTGTCGCTGGCGTGGTCGGCGATCATCGCGCTGCTGGCGGCGGAGACGGTGCACGCACGGGACGAGGCCTATGCGGCGTTCGGGGCGCTCGACGCTGCCGAGCAGCAGGACATGCTGGACTATCTGGAGGTCGGTGCGATCGAGGAGGCCCACCCGCGCATCACGTGAGCGGGCCCCCGGCGGGGTTCCTTACGCTTCGACCTTGATTTCCTTCTTGAAGGCCACCCGGTCACGCACCGCGGCGGCATCCGGCTTGGGGTCGGGGTAGTACCACGCGGCGTCCCGCGCGGTGTGCTCGCCGGCTTGGAGGGAGTAGTAGGACGCCTTGCCCTTCCACAGGCAGACGGTGTGCGTCTCGGAGGGGACGAGCACGTCCTCACGCACGCTGGCGAGCGGGAAGTACGTGTTGCCCTCGACAACCACGGTGTCGTCGCTTTCCGCGATCACTTCGTCGTTCCAGATGGCCTTCGGCATTTCTCGAACGTAGCGCGCCGCGGCTTTTGTGTCCGATACGTGCGTTTTATTCACCTCTCGTGGGTGAAACCTCGCAAAGTGCTTGTGTGAAGATCTACAGTCGGGTCTTTGGGAACGGCGGTTCATGGGTTCTTCGGGAAACGGCGGTTCATGAGCGATCGTCTTGATCAGCTTCGCGGCTCTGCCGAGGCGAAGCGGCACAACGCGCGGACGATCGCCGCGCTCACCGGCAACCCGGGCTGCTCGCGCCGGGCCGTCCTGGACGCCGCCGGGGTCGACAAACTGAAGCTCGCCGATCGGCTCGGATTCCCCGGCAGCTTCGGCCAGTCCCGCTTCGCGCTCTCCCGGGGCAACGCCTTCGAGGCGATGCTCAAGGCCGACGACTGCGAGCTGCTGCGTTCCGTGCTGGGCGCCGATGCCTCGTCCGGTTATCAGGATCTCGGAGCGTCGGGTCTCCATGATCGGCAGGCCCGGACCGTGCAGGTGCTCGCCGACGCCCGGGCCGCCCTCATCGACCACCCACTCCTCACCCTCGACGTGGGCGGGCAGACCGTCTACCTCGAACCGGACCTGGTGGCGTACGCGCACCACGGCCGCCTCCAGGTCGTCGAGATCAAGTCGTTCGCGATCGTCGACGACCAGGCCGAGAGCGCCAAGGTGTCGGCGGCGGCGATCCAGGCCGCCGTCTACGTGCTCGCCCTGCGCGACCTGATGGAACGGCTCGGCAAGGACCCACTGCTGGTCAGCCACGAAGTCGTGCTGGTCTGCCCGGAGAACTTCTCGCTCAACCCGAAGGCCGTCGTCCTCGACGTCCGCAAGCAGATGTCCACGCTGCGCCGCCAGCTGTCCCGGCTGTCGTCGGTGCCGGCCCTGATCGCCGCCCTCCCGCCGGACGTCACCTTCGACGTCGAACTGGAGCCGGCCGCACTCGTCGACGCCCTCGCCCAGGTCGAAGCGCGCTACGCCCCGGAATGCCTGTCGGCGTGCGAACTCTCGGTCTACTGCCGGCACGAGGCCATCGGCGGCACCGCCGCCCTGGGGCGCACGGTCCGGGAGGCGCTCGGCGGTATCGAGAGCGTGGGGGAGGTGCTGGCACTGGCCGAGGGCCGGCAGGAGCCCACCGAGGAACAGGCCGAGGCGGCGGCGCTGCTGAGGGCGGCACTCCGCTTGAGAACCGAGGCGCTTGATCTCGCCGGCCCACTTCCGCCGGTCGTGGATTCTTCGCCGGTGGGGCCGGGCTCGCAGTGAGCGCTCTCACCGCGCTGGCGCGGGCTCAGGCTGTGGTGGCCGGGCGGGCGCAGCCGATCGCCACGGTGCGGCACCTTCATGTGCACGACCATCCGCTCGTGTTCATTCCGCTCGCCATGGCCGGCGAGGCGAACGCGCCGCTCGCTGCCATGGTCGGCACGTCACCGGCGTCGCCACGGCTGCTCGTGGTCACCCAGCCGCGTGACCGCGATCTGCGATTCTCCTTCTTCGCGGATCTCGCTGAGGAGCTTCTGCCGTACCTGGAGAGCTTCGCCACCGAAACCGAGGAAGTATCGATCGACCGGGGCAAGGACGTCCGCCTCCGCTACCTCGACGCGCCGCAGATCTGGCTGCCCAATCCGGCCGGCATCGTCTTCCTGCGCCTGCTGGGGAGATCGACGAGATTCCGTACGGTGGACGGCGAATACCCGGTCCCCGCCGGTGTGCCGCTGCTCGGCCGCTGGCTGACGTTCCTCGCCGGGACCGCCGAAGTGCCCGGCTCGTCGATGCTGCTCACCGCGGTGCAGGCGCTCGGCATGCACTGGGCCACCGGGCAGAGCAGCACCGAGGACGCCCAGTTCGGCACCCAGCTCGCCTGGATCGAGTCCGGCGCGGACGCGGCCCGGGAAGCGGAGAACGGACCGGCCGCAGGGCCCGCGACCGACCCGGAGTTCGACAATCGGGTTCTGGCACCCTTGATCGAACGGTCGGCGCCGGAGCTTCCCGACGTACTCCATGATCTTATTCTGCCCACCTGGGATCGGATGTGGCGCACGCTCGATCTGCTGCGCCACCTGCCCGCCGGCGAACGCGTGCCGCTGCGCTGGGACGCGGACCGGGACGCCTACACGGCCTTCGCCCAGTACATCGCCGAAGGTGGCGCCCCCCAACCCCGCCGGGACAGCGCCGTCGCAGCGGCCTCCCGTCTGCAGCGCCTGGAGAACGCCGCCGCCCGGTACGCCGTCCAGCGCGCCTTCGACGACCCGCTCGTCCTGGCGGAATACCGCCTCACCGGTGCCGCCTTCGCCGGAGTGGTCACCCTCGCCAACCCCGCCCGGATCGACGACAGCGGCAAACGCCCCGTACTCCGCCCCCGGATCATGGTCCACACGACGGAGCCGGTGCGGATGGAACCCGGCACCTCCCTGACATCCCCGGCCCGAACCGCGCAGAAAGCCCGCATCATCTCGGTGACCCCGGCCGGTGACGGCGCCGACGTGCTGCTCGAACTCTCCGGTGGCATGGGCCGCAAACTGGTGGCCGAGCCCGGAAGCGTCCCCGAAGTCGGCGAACATCTGATCCTGACGACCCTGAACGAGGGTTTCCGTCCGTCAGGCGCCTTCCCCGACCCGGAACACACGCCGTGGACGCACGGTGGTCCTCCGTTGCCGCCCTCTCTCCCGGAATCCTGACGCTTCGATCCCGTCCCGCCGTCTCGCGGTCCGAAATGGCAGCAATGAGCAACCATCGACTAGCGCCGAGCCGCTTCTCAGCGCAGTCATCCGACGCCAGCGCTGCCTTGCCGCCCGATCTGTCGCTCTCTTGTATAGCCAGTCGAACCTGGCTGTACGCCAGCGCTGTTTCTGCGCCCGATTTGTCGCTCTGTCGTGCAGCCGGGCGTGATCGTGCGCGTGTCGGGGTCGCGATCAGGGCCGGTACCGGCATCCGGCTGTGGCTCATTGCTGTGTTTCGGAGGCAGCCATGTGTCACAGCCGACCGCTGAGGATCGGCAAGTCCGCGACCGCCGGGTCAACGTGGACGCTTGGCAGATCTTGGGTGGACTCTGACCGGTTGGGAGAGGAGATCGCTCAAGATCTGCCAAGGGCGCCGGCGTGGCCGCGATGCGAGGTGGGTGACGTGACGCGCGGGCGTCATGTCAGATGTACCAGCAGCAGGGCTATGTCGTCGTTTCCCGGTGGGGCTGCTGCCAGCAGGAGTTCGCAGAGCTCGTCTGGGGTGCTGGTGGCGTTCTCGGTCAGGACTGCGGAGATTCGGGCCACGCCGTCGTCCAGGAGGCGGCTTCGGTTCTCGACCAGGCCGTCGGTGTAGAGGACCAGTGTCGAACCGGCCGGGACGAAGCGGCGGCTGGTGGTGCGGGGCTCGCGTGGCGGGAGGCCGAGGAGTGGCTCCGGCGGGACCCACCAGGCCTGCACCTTGCCGTCGGGCAGGAGGAGCAGTGGGGGAGGGTGGCCGGCGCTCGCGAAGGTGATCGACCAGCCGGACCAGGAGCGGGCGACGCGGGCCAGCACCGCGGTGGCGGCCCCGGGTACGCGGAGACCGTGCAGTGCCTGGTCGAGTGACGTGAGGAGTTCGCCGGGCTCGTCGTCCCGCCCGTACGCATCCCCGCGCACCAGGTTTCGCAGCTGCCCCATCGTGGCCGCGGCTTCGACGTCGTGTCCCGCGACGTCGCCGACCGCCACCATGACGCTGCCGTCGGGCTGGGCGAAGGCGTCGTACCAGTCGCCGCCGACGGCCGCGCCGTCCTGAGCCGGGACGTAGCGGGCGTGCAGTCCGACGCCCGGAATGTCGGGCAGCTCGGTGAGCAGGCTGCGCTGCAGGACCTCGGCGACGTGACGCTGTTCGCGGTAGAGCCGGCTGTTCTCCACGGCCAGGCCCGCCCGGCGGCCGATCTCGGCGGCGGTGCGTTCCTCGGCAGCGGTGAACGCCTGCCGATCGGGGTGTTTCACGAGCAGGACCGCGCCGAGGGTCTCGCGGCGCACCGGCGACGTGATCGGCACGAGCAGGGAGGCGCCGAAGCCGGCCCGGGTGGTGATCGCGGCGAGTTCCGCGTCGTGCAGGCGGCTCTGCAGATCGGCGGCGCCGTCGGGGGTGCGCACGGCACGGGTGCGGCGGACTGCCCTGACCATGGCGCGCAGGTCGGCCTTCGATCGCACGCCCAGCTCGGCGAGGCGGGCCATGTCGGCGGCGCGGCCGGGGTGGCGGTGGGCGGCCGAGACCAGGGCTGCGCCACGGGGCTCACCGGCGATCGTGACGACGCACCAGTCGGCGAGCCGGGCCGTCACGACGTCACCGAGGCGGCGCATCGCCTCCTCGACGTCCATCGTCGCGGCGAGCGACTCGGTCAGCTCGGCGAGCACCTCGAGCTGCTGGTGGGCGGACTCGGCGGCATGGCGTGCCTCGTCGGCGGCGGCCCGTGCGATCCGCAGCCGGACTTCTGAGGAGCAGACCTCGGCGAGCTCGCTGATCAGGGCGATCTCGCTGGGTGTCCAGACGCGGGGTTCCTGGTCGACGGCGCAGAGGGCACCGACGATCAGCCCGTCGGAGTCGGTGACGGGCGCTCCCGCGTAGGCCAGCGCGCCCAGCTCGTGGATCGACGGGTTGTCCCGCATCCGCGGGTCCTGCCGCACGTCGGGGATGGCCAGCAGCTCGCCGGCGATCACCACGTGACGGCTGAACGAGTGGCTGAGCGGCATCACCCGGCCGGTGGCGAGCGGCTCGGGCACACCGACGTGCCCGGCGAGATGCTGGTGCTCCCGGTCGACCAGGCAGACCACCGCCATCGGGGCGTCGACCAGCTTGTTCACCAGCATGGCGAGCCGGTCGAAGGCCGGATCGGACGGGCGGTGACCGGACAGGATGCGGCGGACCGAACGCAGGCGTAACGGGTCGGCGAGCACACCGTGCCCGGCGTTGCCGATCACATCCTCCTGCAGCACCATCGCCCCCCGGTTCGTCCGCCAGGTTACCGGCGTGAACCGCGTGCGGACCGTTCCGGACGCGACCCGATCATCCGTTTCCCCACCGTCCGAACGGCCACCCCCATGGTGTTCACCCTTGCGATTCTCACGCCGCGGGCGTATCCCAGCCGTCAAGGTGCTCCCGGCCGTCAAGGTGCTCCCGGCTGTCGAAGGGCTGCCGGATCCCGGCGGTGAGCCCGGAGCGCAGCGTGCCGCGGATCTCGGCGAACCCCAGACCGGCGGAACGAGCCGCCGTGGTCAGCTCACGCCGCACCGAATGGGCATCCAGCAACCCCGCGCCGACGAACCGGCCGAGGGCGAATGCCGCCCGGTTGAGGGTGTCGTTCCGTGAGCCGGTCCGGGCCGTGGCGACTCTGCCGGACTCGGCTGCGAGCGCGGCTTCCGCGTACCGATCAGGGTGAAGAACCCGCCGCGAAGCAGGCGGCAGGCCGGGGCCCTTGATCAGCTCGACGAGGGGCGGCGGGCCGGCCGGGATGGCGGAGGTGGGACGGCGGATCCAGCTGTAGTCGACGCCGCTCGCGTGCCGGGACGGAGGCGCCAGGACATAACCGCCCGCGCCGCGCCAGTCGAGCCCGGGCAGCAGGCGGACCCGGTTGCCGAAGCCGGTCGGCCGGAACCATAGGTGGCGCCCGCCCCGGCCGGTGCGCACCTCGGGACCGGGCGGGATGTCGTCGCGGAGCAGGTGGCGAAGGCCGTGCCAGCCCTCCTCCGAGTCGACGTCGGCCACATCCATCACCACGCCGGTGCGCAGGCCGACGTTGGCGCGCGGCCAGTGCAGCCACCAGACGGTGATGACCTCCTCGTCGGTCGAGGCCTCGGTCACCCCGTGCCGGAGGCGGGGATGCTTGCCGGGATGCGCGCATCGGGCTCCTCTGTCGCAGGAACAGGCGCCACCCTGGTCAGGCTCGTGCACCGGCAGGACCGGGATGCCGTGCCGTGCGTAAGCCAGGGCGGCCATCAGCGACATTAGAACAAGCGTACGACAAAATTCTAAGGGCGGTACAGGTGGGCCAGCATCGACTGGTTCGCCTCCCAGCCGTCCGGGAACTTCACCGGCACGTTGAGATGGACCGGCTCGGTGGACGGATGGGCGTCGAGCAGCTCGGCGATGCCGGCCCGCGCCACCACGACGCACGCGTGCCGATGCCGGGAGGTCAGCACGCAGAGCCGGCCGGATTCCAGGTGGAAGGCGGTGGCGTCGCGCCGGCCGGAGAGCGGGTGCAGGACCACTGTCAGGTCGTACTCCCGGCCCTGCAGCCGGTTCGCGGTGTCGACGGTGACCTCGGCGGCCTCCGGCGGCAGGAACGAGCGGATCACGGCGACCTGGTCGCGGTGCGCGGCGCCGATGGCGATCCGGTCCGCGGTGAGCGGGCCGGTCCCGGACTCGGACGAGGCGACGCCCTCCCTGGTCAGCGCCCGCCCGGCGAGAGCGGCGCAGGCCGCGGCGGCCTCGGCGTCGGTACGCACCGTGAACCGTGCCGGCAGCTCATGAAGACCCCACCCGGTCGCCGCCGCCGTGTCCAGCACCGCGTCGAGTGGATCATCGGAGGCGGGCGTGCCGAACGTGAGTGTCCGATCCCCGGGCCCGGTCCCCGAGCGGAATCCGGTGAACGGGTAGAACGCCTCGGCCACCACCGGGGCGGCCGACGCCGGCAGCCGCCAGGAGACCGGCAGGCGGTGCACCGGCAGCTCCGGGTTGTGCCGCAGCAGGACCGCGACGGCGCTCTGCATCGGATCCCAGGAGAGGCCGGTCCATCGGTCCACCTCGACGGTGGAGAACGGGTCGAGCTGCCCCGGGTCGCCCACGAAGAGCGCCCGCTCGAACCGGGCCGCGACGCGCAGCAGGGCGTCCGAGCGCATCTGGTACGCCTCGTCGACGATCGCCTGCGGCCACGTCCCCTCGGTCACCGTCGCCCACTTCGCCGCCGTGCCGATGGTGATCGCCGGGGAGCCGAGATCGCCCACCTTCGGCGCGACCCGGCAGCGAGGATGTTCCCGGACCCGCGCCGACGGCTCGTAGTCGACTGCCGACAACCGGCCGACCGACACGTCCGGTGAGCGTGCGCCGAGCCGTTCGATCAGGTCGTCCACCTGCTCGTTCGTCTGCGCCACGATCATCAGCGGCTCGCCGGTCGCGGCCACTTCGCCGGCCGCGCGGACCACCAGGGTGGACTTGCCGGCGCCGGGCGGGGAATCGACCACGACCCCGCGATGGCGGCCGGACCGCAGGTCGCTCAGCACCGCCGCGATGACGGTGGCGGCCTCGTCAGCAGGGCTCACTGTCGAACTCACCCGGGAAACTTAGCGTGTTCGAGGTCGTCGTCCCGGGTACGCTCCCCGGCATCATGGACGGTCACGAATGGAACTGGCCCGCGGTGAAGCTGACGGCCCTCCGGCTGGGCCGGCGGCTGGGCGTGCGGGTGCCGGCCTCGCAGCCGCATCGCTGGTCCTTCGTGCACATCGTGCCGAGCTCCGGACCGGAGGATGTGGCGGGTGGCCGGGCCCGGGTCGACGCCGCGCGCAGCTTCCGGGTCACGCACTGGGAGTTCGAGGCGGATCGGCTGGAGGGCTACGACCAGGATCTGGGGGCGGTCCGCCTGCGTCACGCCGAGGCCGCCGACGAGGCGGAACTGCTCGCGGTCCTGCGGGAATGGCGGCTCCGGCCGGCGGATTTCGAGCACTCCTGGGACACCGTCGACCCGGCCTGAATATGTGAGTGACTCACCCTGTATCCGTTCACGTTCACGTTTCACCCGGGAAGCGCTTCCGTTTCCCGCCGGTAGGCCCGCCGTGGCCGGGCGCTTCCCCCGGTCACGACGACGGCGGTCACTGTGTGCAACCCGCTGCGGTCGTTACCGGCATTTCCTTTTCCGGGGTGGAGGTGCAGCGCTGCAAAGAGGCATCGCTTTTCCGGTTAAGCAGAATGCCTTTTCCTTGTACGAATGAAGCGCTGCTCTAAGAATAGCCCGCGCGGCGCGACCCCTTTCCCATTCCAGCGCTTTTCCGCCACCCCTTCCGCGATCTTGGATCAGCCGGCGGTCCGCGCTGAGGGTTCGCCGTGCTCGACCTGTGGGACCGCGACGTGATCTGACGGGTATCCGACACTTGCGCCGTCGTGCGCCGTCTAGTGATCTCGTGGCCCCGGCGGGCCACCGCCCCGGTGGAACGAGCTGCAAGCCCGGCAGCCCGGCTTGCAACCGCCCGGGATCGCCCGGAACGCCCCGTAGATGCCCTCGCTAATTGATCAACAGTTGGACGGCGTCGCAGGTGAACCCCGTTTTGATCACGCCCAGTGAAATGATGTTTGCTTCGCCGTCATGCATTGGAAATAACTCTCCGCTTCAATATTCAACACGGCCGAAAAGCGAAACCGTCCTGCAACTTGCGCGTGCGGTTCGCATGCGCAAGTTGCAGGTTTCGTCGCTCTCCGGCCATGTGCTCCAGCGTCGTGGCCAGCCGTTGATCGACACGGGCGATTTCATTCACGGTTGTTTTTATGATCTCGCTGCCACCTCTTCCAGTCGATCATCGGAAGTGCAACTCTTCTAGCCAGCAGTGACGTCAGGAACACGGACGGTGGTGGTGAGGAATGCGCCCAGACGTTCTCGTCGGTCCGAGTGATTGGCTCATCGAGCAGTTCGGTGACGAGGTCGCCGACGAGTTGTGGACCAGGGTCCCGGAGGCCTTGAGCACCGCGATCGACCGCGAGGTTCACGCTCGCCCCGCGATGGCTCAGACGATGGAACGTGTGCTCGCGAACCCCCGGTGGGCGCTGCCCTATGAGGAACTGGTCCTGTTCCTCGGCACGCTACCGGGAGCGGAGATCATCTCCGTGCCGCGATCGGTGTACCAACTCGTTCTGATCAACGGACACATCGTGGTCCCGTGGTGCTACGGCCAGTCGGCCCGGCTCTCCATGCGCGACGCCGAGGTGGGCCGCTCCTTCGGCCGCCTGGCCCGCGAGCTCCTGCGACGCTTCGGCCCCCCGTGGCGTCGCTCCCCGGTCGAGTCCCCTCTTCCGCTCGACGCCGTCGACGAGCGGGAGGTGGCGAAGATCTGCGCGGCCATCGCCCAGATAGATCCGAGACCCGAGGTCGTCATCGCGGGTTTCGCCGGCGCACCCAATCTCGGGCTGCTCCGCGCATGCCTGGGCGAGGTCAAGTCCACCGACAACGGCACCCTCAACTGGGGCCACCTCGACGATCTCCCTCTCCCGCCGCCGGTGATCCCGCGGCCTAGGCGGATGCAGTTCCCTTAGGCACCCACCGGCTCCAACCCTGAACGGCCACCTCAGGCAGCCGCCGCCCGAGGTGGCCGTTCGTCGTTCCGCGCCGTTCGTCGTTCCGCGGCGGGCGGAGGCGGCGTGGCCTGGCGGAGGCGGCGTGGCCTGGCGGATCTGGTCGGGCGGGCGGACGTGGTCGGGCGGGCGGACGTGGTCGGGCGGGCGGACGTGTTAGGCATACGGCATGGACTCGTACGTCGTCACCGGAGGCGGCCGTGGCATCGGCCGCGCGATCGCCGAGCGGCTCGCTGCCGAGGGGACCGTCGTGGTTCTGGATTCCCGCACGACATCCGCTCCCCGGCCGCCGGATCGTGGAGAGGGTGGGGGCCGCATCATCCCGGTCGCCGGTGACGCCGCCGACCCGGCGGTCGCGGAGGAAGCCGCCGAGGTCGCGCTCGCGGCCGGGCCGCTGCGGGGCTGGGTGAACAACGCGGCGATCTTCCAGGACGCGCGCCTGCACGAGTCACCCGCCGAGGTCGCCGAGTTGATCCGCCGCAACCTGGATCCGGTGCTGGCCGGCAGTGCGGCGGCGATCCGGCACTTCCTCGCGGCAGGCGACGGCGGCGCCATCGTCAACATCTCGTCCCACCAGGCGCGCCGGGCGGTCCGGGGCGCGCTGCCCTACTCGACCGCCAAGGCCGCGATCGAGGGCCTGACCCGGGCGCTGGCCGTCGATTACGGGCCTTCCGGCGTACGGACGAACGCCCTCGCCCTCGGATCGATCACCACGGAGCGGTCCGAGGCGTACCTGGCGGACCTCCCGGAGGCCGGCCGTGAGCACTTCCACCGGGAGATCGCCCTGCTGCAGCCGCTCGGCCGGATGGGACTGCCGAGCGAGGTGGCGGACGTGACGGCCTTCCTGCTCTCGCCGGCGGCCGCCTTCGTCAACGGCGCGATCATCCCGGTCGACGGGGGCCGGTCAGCACAGGGCCGTGACCCGGAGGAGGCGTGAGCTGCTCAGACCGTCATCAGGTGGGCGGTGGAGAAGGGCTCGCGCCGCGCCCGCATGTCCGCGTACGCGGTGACGAGGAACGGGGAGGACACCACGCCGAACGCGACCGTGAAGGCGCCGTTGAGCAGCACGTCCGTCACTGAACCGGCGAGCGCGCCGGCGGTCGCCTGCACGATGACGCTGACGACGCCGAGGCAGAGGGCCGCGCCAATCGCGACACCGTAGATGGTGGCGACCCGGCCGAGGGACGCTCCGAGGTCGGCGTGGAAGAGCTGGAAGCAGCGGCCGATGCCGACGCCCCGCTCGACGGTGACGACCACGGGCAGGACCGCGAGCGCCGCCGCGACGTAGAAGACGGGAAGGACGCAGAGCAGGATCGCCACGAAGCCCAGCAACGCGGCGAGGACGCCCCAGCCGAACAGGGCCGGCGTACGCCGGAGCCCGGTGCGCAGCGCACCGCCGAGCGAGACCGGCCGTCCGGTCGCCGCCTGGACGGTGAGCTGCACGCACGCCGCCGTCGTGACCAGGTAGAGCGCGCCACCGATCAGGCTCACCACCATGACCGCCATGATCGCGACGACCAGGCCGGCGATGGGCGGCAGCTCGGTGGGCCGGGCCTCCAGCGCGGCGGCGAACGTGTTCTGCTCGCGTTCCAGGTAGGTCCGTGCCGGCAGGGCCATCGCGAACGTCGGCACGGCGATGATCGCGTGCAGGATCAGTGACGGTTTCCAGATCCGCGGCACGAGGGCCGAGCTGCGCCCCCACCAGCCGGCGAAGTCCGGGCTGACCAGGGGATCGGAGGAGTGCGCGGCGTACGAAGGCGGCATGCCCTGGGGTTGGGACGGCCAGTAGTGCCCGTTGCCGTCCAAGTTCTGCCAGCCCTGATTCACGTGGTTCCCCAAGACGTCGATCCAAGATCAGTGGGCGTCACCATAGCGGCTCGGCCAGGCCCGCCGTGACCCGTTCCGGACGCCTGTCCCGGAGGCTGTCGCGGCCCCGCGAGGATCGGCGCGGTAGGCCCTAGACTCCCAGGGATGGCTGAGCAGCGGGAGTCGCCGACGACGATCCGGGATCGGGCCGTGGCCGTCGCCGACTATCTGCTCGCCGTCCGGGCGCAGATGGAGCGGCCGTCCCGGACCCTGCCGTCCGACGCGTTGTGGCTCGACGACCTGCCGCGGCATCCGGACTGCGCCGCCGGCCCGGGCGCCGACGGCGCCTCCTGGCTGCGCGTCGGCCGCCCCGAACTGCCACCGCCGGTCACCGTCCCGGCAGTCCTGCGCCGCCGCCTCCGAGGCGAGATCACCGCAACGAGCGAGCCGGCGGCAGACGACAAGCCGGCGGGCGAGGCTGACGACTTCGAGCGGTGGCGGGACGACGTCTGGCGGCCCTGGTCGGTGATGACCGCCGCCGCCGAGCAGACCCGGGAACTGCACCGGCGGCTGTTCGACCGGATGCACCAGCTGGACATGGCCACGGCGACGACCGAGCTGGTCTGGGGGCACGGCGTCCTGGAGACCGTGATCGACGGGAACCGGGTGCGGTACCCGCTGGTCGCCACACCGGTGCTGATCGAGTACGACGCGGACCGCGCGCTGATCAGCGTCTCTCCGGCCGGCCCGTCCCGGCTGCAGACCGAGGCGCTGGCCGGGCTGGACGAGCGGTACCTGAGCCAGCTCACCGCCCTGGCCGGCCCGGGCGGCACGGTCGAGGTGGACCTGTGGAGCGAGTTCGAGCGGCGTGAGTTCTTCGAACGGGCGCTGACCAGGCTCGGCTTCGACCGCACGATCGTGGAGGCGGACGGAGAAGAGGAGAAGAGCACCTTCGTCCGCGACGCCGCCGTCCTCTTCGCAAGGCCCCGGCAGCGGCACCTCCGCGGCTTCCTGGAGAACATGCGGGACCGGCTCACCGACGGGGACTTCGCCGCGATCGGCTCGCTCGCCGCGGTCGTGGCGCACGAGCCGAGCCGCCTGGAGATGCCCGGCGACCGGCCGGAGTCGTGGGAGCGGGTGGGCGGCCGGCTGCTCATGCCGCTGCCCACGAACGAGGCGCAGGAGTCGATCGCACGCCGGCTCGCGCATCACCGCAACGTCGCCGTCCAGGGCCCGCCCGGCACCGGCAAGACGCACACGATTCGCAACCTGATCTGCCATCTCATGGCGAACGGCAAGCGGGTCCTGGTGGTGGCGCAGAAGGAGGAGCCGCTGCGGGTGCTGCGGGACGGCCTGCCCGAGGAGGTGCAGGCGCTGTGCCTCGCGGTTCTGGGCCGGACCACGGATCAGCTGGTGCAGCTGCAGCTGGCGGCCCGGGAGTTGTCGGACCGGGCGGCGACGCTGGATTCCGACGCCGAGGCCCGCCGGGTGGAACGGCTCACCGCGTCGCTGGAGGAGGCCGAGCGCGAACTGGCCACGGCGACGGCTGGTCTGCGGTTGATCGCCGAGAGCGAGGCGGCGACGTACCAGATCGGCGGGGTTGCTCTTCTTCCCGCGGAGGTCGGCGCCTGGCTACGGGAGCGCGCTGCCGCCCATGGGGGGATCCCGGATCCGGTGACCGGTCCGGCGCCGTTGACCATCGAGGACTTCGCGACGCTGCTCAAGCTCGCGTCCCGGCTCACGCCCGAGGATCGTGCGGCGGCGATGCGGCCCCTGCCGGAGATCCAGGATCTGCCTGACGCCTCCGCTTCCGCGGCGGCCCGGCAGAGGATCGAGGAGATCGAGGCGACTCTCTCCCGCTTGGCGGACCAGGGCGTCGACTTCGAGATGGTACGAGCGGAGCGCCGTGCCGGGATGGCCGAGCTCCTTCCGGAGCTGAAGGACGCCCTCGCCTGGCTGCGGCGCCGGGAGGGAACCTGGACCGACCGTCTCGGCCGGCTGCTCGACGATCCGCACTGGCGCACCCTCTGGAACGACCAGGTCGTCACCACCGAGAAGCTCTTCGCCGAGCTGGCGACCCTGGCCCGGCAGGTGACCGGCCACCGGATCGCGATTCCCGAGCCGATCCTGGCCGAGCCGAAGCTGCTGCTGACCAGGCTCGCCGAGATCGGCCAGCGGTTCGAGGCGGGCCGTAGCCTGAGCCGCCTGCTGCAGCCGGGGCTGTACCGGCTGGCCGACGAGGTCCGGGTGGACGGCGAGCCGCTGCGTACCGCCGATGACGTCGAGCTGGTGGTCGCCGCGGTTCGCCGGTCGCAGGCGCGCCGCCGGCTCGGCGACAGCTGGCAGGAGTGGGTGGACCGGCTGTCGATCCCGGAGCCGGCGACCGGCTGGGGCGACCCGGAGATCTGGGCGGGCACGCTGCTGGCCGAGGCGAACCAGTCGCTCGACTTCGACCTGAACCGCTGGCCGCCGCTGGCGAAGCGGGTCGCTCCGCTCGTACCGCAGAAGGAGCTCGCCCTCGACGCGGCGCTGCTGTCCGACGTGGCCGGGATGCTGGAGGCCGCGGCCGAGGTCTTCACCCTGGAGAACCTGACCGCCCGGGCGCAGGCCGTGGCGGACCGGGTCGCGCCGTGGCCGGAGCTCGCCGAGGCGTGGAAGACGCTGGACGGCTGGGACGACGCGATCGCCGAGGTCCGCCGGCTGGTGCTGCTGCAACCGGACGTCATGCGGTTCCACGCGGCGCACGACCGGCTCACCGCGGCGGCCCCGGAGTGGGCCGCGATGATCGCGAGCGGCGTGCACCCGGTCGTCTCCGGGCAGGCGTGCCTGGAGGCGTGGGAGTGGCGGCGGGCGCAGACCTGGTTCGACGGGGTGGTCGGCGACGTCGATCCGGCGCTGCTGTCCCGCCGGGTGGAGCGCGCCCGCGCCAAGATCCGCAGGCTGACCGGCGAACTGGTGGTCGCCTCGGCGTGGCTGGAGGTGGCCCGCGCGCTGGACGACCGGCGACGGGCCGCGCTGGCCGACTGGACCACGGCCCTCCGCAAGATCGGTAAGGGCACCGGGCGCGGCGCGGCGGCCTGGCAGGCCCACGCCCAGCGGGCCATGGAGCAGGCGGTCACCGCCGTGCCGGTCTGGGTCATGTCGGTGGACCGGGCCATCGAGCAGTTCGCCGGTGGCGCGACGTTCGACGTGGTGATCGTCGATGAGGCGTCCCAGGCGGACCTCTTCGGCCTGCCGGTGCTCTCGCTCGCCGAACGGGCCGTGGTGGTCGGCGACGACCAGCAGATCGGGCCGCAGCTGGGGTTCGTCGGGCAGGTGTCCGGGCTGATCCAGCGGCACCTGGACGGCGTGCCGTCGGCCGAGCACTTCGACCCGGAGTCCTCGCTCTACGACCACGCCGTACGCCGGTCGCCGGAGCGGATCCTGCTGACCGAGCACTTCCGCTGCGTGCCGCAGATCATCGAGTTCTCGTCACGGCACTACTACGACCACAAGATCATGCCGTTGCGCGCGGACCGGCCGGTGCTGCCGCCGATCCAGACGGTCTTCTGCGAGACCGGCGTCCGTCAGCCGTTGTCCGGTTTCGGCGATGTGAACCTGGAGGAGTCGACGGCTCTCGTCGAGCGGGTCACCAAGATCGTGTCGGACCCGCGCTACGACGGTAAGACGCTCGGCGTGATCAGCTTGCTGAGCAGTAGTGGGCAGGCCGCGTACCTGATCGCTCAACTGCGTGAGGCGATCGGCGAGGACGAGATCCAGGCCCGGCGGCTGCGGGTCGGTGACGCGTACACGTTCCAGGGCGACGAGCGGGACGTCATGCTCGTCTCGATGGTGGTGTCCGAGAATGATCCTCGCGTGGCGGCGTTCACGAAGCGCGATTACCACCGGCGGATCAACGTGGCGGCGTCCCGGGCCCGGGATCAGCTGTGGATCTTCCATTCGGTGCGGCCGGCCGCTCTCGCCGCTGACGACGCACGAGGGTTGCTTCTCTCGTACGCGCTGAATCTCCCGGCCGAGGCGGCGGCGGCCGATCTCGCGGCCCGCTGCGAGAGCGACTTCGAGCGCGAGATCCTGAAGCGGCTGGTGGCCCGCGGCTATCGGCCGATCCCGCAGTTCCGGATCGGCGGCTACCGGATCGACTTCGTGCTGAACGCGCCGGACGGCCGCCGGCTCGCGATCGAGTGCGACGGCGACGCCTACCACGGGCCGGAGCGCTGGGAGAGCGACATGCGCCGGCAGTCGGTGCTGGAGCGCGTCGGCAACTGCGTCTTCGTGCGGATCCGGGGCAGCGTCTTCGCTCGGGAGCCGGAGGCGGCGATGCGCCCGCTCTGGCAGCGGCTCGACGAACTGGAGATCGTGGCTACGTAGCGCTCTCGGTTGTTCGCTGTGGGTGCATGTGGACGGTCGACTGCGGGTAGAGGATTGCTCAAGGTTCCGGAGTCGATACTTGTAGTAACTGTCTGTCATGGAGTCGTGAGTGGCATTTGGGCGCAATTGTAGGGTGACGCGGTCGTCCGTTCGGTTGTTTCGTTACTCTGGATGGGCGATAATTCCCTGCTCCTGGCCTTGCTAGCGAAGCCGTCAAAACTTTGACGCTTGCGTCCACTGTTACTGCGGCCTGGTGACGGGTCGTAATAGGTGAGGGGTCTTGGGTTGGTCGGGGGAGCAGCCATGCGCAAGGGGGGAGGTGTCGGCGGATGACCGTGCCCGAAGAACGGGAGCGCTGGTCGCCGGCGCCGCCGTCCGCGCTGCCCGAGCCACGGCAGCCGGTCGAGGACCGAGCGGCCTGGTTCACCTACTCCGCTGCCGGCGATCAGATCGTCTGGTCCGCCACTCTCTCCGCGATGCTCGGCCGGCCGCCCGCGGAGAAGGAGATGACCCGGCAGATCCTCGCCCGCTACGTGCACCGTGACGATCACGCGAAGGCGCTGGGCGCCATCACCGAGGCGTGGACCAGCCGGAACACCGTGCACGCCACGGTCCGGCTGATGCGTACCGACGGCGGCTGGCTGGACGTGGACTGCCGGCTCGAGCCGATGATGAGCCCGGACGGCACGGTTCGCGGCCTGCGCGGCACGGTCAAGGACGTCACCGCCCGGGAGCGCACCCGCCGGGAGGACGCCCGTCTGACCCGGCGTGGTGAGACGGTGCAGGCGTCGCTGATCGAGCCGGATCCCGCGACCGGCCTGCTCACCCGGGCGCGATTCGCCGACGAGATCGATCGCGCCCTGCGGGTCGCGGCGGGGGCGGTCCTGGTGGTCCGGGTCCAGGTCGAGGGCGAAGACCCCGAGGCGGTACGCCCGGAGCACAACGCGGATCTGCTGCGCCGCGCCGCGCGACTCCTCGAGGATCAGGTGCGGCCCGAGCATCTTCTCGGCCGGGTCGGGCCGAACGAGATCGGGGTGCTGCTCGCCGCCTCCGGGTGGAGCGCGGCGCACGAGCACGCCCGGCAGCTGGTCGAGACCCTGGCCGGGCAGTCCTCGCCGGAGGAGTGCCTGCGGGTGAGCGCCTGGGGTGGCCTCGTCCGTTTCGAGCAGGAGGCCGAGGCCGGCAGTCACGGCCTGCTCATCGACGCCGAGCAGGCCTGGCGCCAGTCCCGTGAGCTGCGCCGGCCGCTGACCCTGGTGGCACACCCGGTCCCGGTCCGCGACCGGCAGGGGTCCTACCGCAGCCGCGTCGCCGACGCGCTCGGCACCGACCGGTTCACGCTCTACTCGCAGCCCATCCTGGAGTTGCAGACCAACCGGGTCACCCGGCACGAACTGCTGCTGCGGGTGCTCGACGAGGCCGACGGCCCGCAGTCGCCGATCCAGGTGCTGGACACCGCCGAGCGGCTCGATGCGATCTTCGACATCGACCTCTGGGTGGTGGAGCGGGCCATGCGGCTCGCCGCCGAGGAGCCCGGGCTCTGCCTCCAGGTGAACCTCTCCGGTCGCTCTGTCGGCGATCCGCGGCTCACCGCCGAGGTGGAGAAGCTGCTGGAGCGCTACGGCGTCGACCCGGCGCAGCTCACCTTCGAGATCACCGAGACCGCGCTGATCGGCAACCTGAGCGAGGCCCGCCGCTTCGCCGACCGGGTCCGCGATCTCGGCTGCGGGCTGGCGCTCGACGACTTCGGCTCCGGATACGCGTCCTTCCGCTATCTGCGGCTCTTCCCGATCGACCTCGTCAAGATCGACGGGGAGTACGTGGTGGACCTCGTCGACAACCCGCAGGACCAGGTGCTGGTCCGGGCGCTCGTGCAGGTCTGCCAGGCGTACGGGATCCACACCGTGGCGGAGTACGTGCAGGACGAACCCACCCTGCGGATGCTGCGTGAGCTGGGTGTCGACTACGTGCAGGGCTATCTGATCGGCCGGCCGTCACCGGTTCCGCCGGGCCGATTGCAGAACCCCTGACGCGGGTAACGTGCGGTGCATGGAGCACTTCACGATCGCCACCGTTGCGGAGCAGAGTCCCGATTTCCGCCGTGTCCTCTGGACCGGCAAGCACACCCAGCTCGTGGTCATGACGATCCCGCCGGGCGGCGAGATCGGTGAGGAGGTCCACGAGGTGGACCAGATCCTGACCTTCGTGAGCGGGGTCGGCAAGGCCATCGTCTCCGGCCAGACCCGGAGCGTGGCGCAGGGCGACCTGGTCGTCGTGCCGGCCGGCCGCAAGCACAACTTCCTCAACGACGGGCCGAACCCGCTCGTCCTCTACACGGTTTACGGCCCGGCGGAGCACGCCGACGGCGCTGTGCACAAGACCAAGGAAGAGGCGGACGCGGCCGAGGAAGCCGGTCAGGACGAGCCGCCGTCGCAGTGATGCCACGGCATCCTCAGAACGATGCCGGAACTGTTTCTCAGAACGACGCCGGAACCGGCCGAGGCCCCCCAGCCAGCCGGTTCCGGCGTCGTGTCGGGGTGAAAGTCCCCGCACAGCCTACCCGTCCGGGTTCACGTAAGTCGATCGAATCCACCGCCGATATATGGATCTTGGCGGATGGGTGCGTGCCGGGCATCGCCCGCGGCGCCCGATCACCACTAACCTTCCGAGCATGACTGAGCCCATCGACGGCGCGCCTCGCTGGTTGAGCGACGAGCAGCAGCACACCTGGCGCCGGCTGGTCGAGGTGCTCGTCCGGATGCCGTCCGCGCTCGAAGCCCAGCTGCAGCGCGACGCCGGGCTGACCCACATGGGCTACCTCGTCCTGATGACCCTCTCCGAGCGGCCCGACCGGCGGCTGGCGATGAGCAGGCTGGCGAAGCTCGCGTGCGCCTCGCTGTCCCGCCTCTCGCACGTCGTGGCCCGGCTCGAGGAGAAGGGCTGGATCCGCCGCGAGCGCGACCCGGCCGACGGGCGGGTGCAGATCGCCGTGCTCACCGACGCCGGCTGGGACAAGGTCGTGGAGACCGCTCCCGGTCACGCCGAGGCGGTGCAGCAGCTGGTCTTCGACCGGTTGACGACGGCGCAGGCCCGTCAGCTGACGAAGCTCACCGAGGCGCTGCTGGCTTCCCCGATGGAGGTCCGGCCGGTGCCGGCCCGGTCCTCGGCCGAGCCGGTGCCGGGCTCCGAGATCTAAGCGCGGGCGTACGCCGGAACCGACCGATCGGCCAGCAGATCCAGGCAGAGTGCGGCCGTCCGCTCGTCCGACGAGGATCCGATCCCCTCACCGGTCGCCGGGTCGTACGCGGCATAGTGCCCGTTCGCGTGCACCAGCCCGGTCGTCGCGATGCGCAGCTGCTCGGCCTCGGCGCGGCGGCCGTGCACCAGCATCCCGCGCCGCAGCAGCCAGTTCAGGTCGATCCGGATCGGCAGCCGGTGCTCGCCGTCGTTCTCCGGCACCGGCAGCCCGGTCCGGGCCGGCATGCCGAACCGGGACGACGACACCTCCGCGAGGATCGCCTCGGCCTGCTCGTCCGGCAGATCCGGGAGCAGCAGCGGCAGCAGCCCGCCGGCCGTGTGCGCCGGACCGGGGTCGCCGTGCGCGTCCCGGGAGCGGAACGTGCCGGTCACCGGATCCCAGAGCCGGCGGACCAGCGCGGCCGCGACGGCCTGCGCCCGGTCCCGGTGCCGGTCGGCGTCGGCGGGACGGCCCAGCGCCCCGGCGATCTGGGCCAGCGACAGGTCGGCGGCACCGAGGATCGCGTCGAACCCGGGGTGGGTGACCTCGCCGGTGAGGAACTCCTGCTGAGCCGAGAGGCGGGGGTAGAGCCAGTCGAGCTCGGCCTGCGCCTGCCTGATCTGCGCCGCGCCGTGCGCCGCGCAATGCCGGTAGACCTCCCACGCGGCCGCCGCGTGGAGCGCGGACATGCCCCGGCGGGAACGGACGCCGAGAGCGGGGCTGCCGGCGTACCGGGGAAGGTCGAAGGCCGCGGCAGGCACCTGGCCGGAGGGGAGCTGGGCCTCGAAGAGGCGGCGGAGGGATCGCCAGGCGCGCGCCGGATCGGTGTAGGCGAAACCGACGGCGGTGACCGCGACGTCCCAGCTCGATCGGGGCGGACTGCCGGCGCGGCCGGTGTCGAGCACCCAGGTCGCGGACTTCCAGAGTTCGGCGGATACGTCAGCATGCATGGTATCGACGACCCTTCCCTGTGCGGCCCGGCGGAAACCTACCGATCGGCGAGCGGGCGGCGGACTGAAGGGAATCGCGGGATGAACTCTGGCCGTCCTCAGTGAACAGTCGGCGTCGGGGCGCGCGTGGCGACGATCCGGTTTCGTAGCCTCCCTGTGCTCGGACTGCGCTCCACGGGGAGGAACTTCAATGAAGCGATATCTGTACGGTGCTCTGGCCGGCCTGGCCCTTCTCCTGTCCGGCTCGCCGGTTCAGGCCGCTCCGGTCACCGGTGTCGAACTGCGCGTCTCGGACGTCACTCTGACACCGGGCGCCGATCCGACCCGGGTCGAGGCGTTCCTGTACTCGTCCGCCGCTGTGGATCTTGGAGCGGGTGGGGGTGTCACGCTGAAGCTCTCCGGCCTCACCGGGGTGGAACTCATCGGCAACGCGCGGCTGTTTCCCTGCGAGGACACCGTCGGGCCCACGCTGAGCTGCGCCCTCGAGGCTTCTCAGCTTCCGGCCGGCGGCGCCTCGGCGGGCTTCACCGGCTTCATCCGCGCTACCGGTGAGGCCGCGCTCGGGCAGCAGGGCACCCTGACCGTGACCGTCGTCGCGCCGAACCTGTCACCGCTGACCACCACCGCGAAGGTGGTCGTCGGGACCGCGGCGTCTCCGTCGCCGTCTGTTTCTCCGTCGGCCTCCGTCTCCGCTTCCCCGTCCGTCTCGGCGTCGGTGTCTGCGTCGGCGTCTGCCTCCGCGTCGGCTTCCGTTTCCGCGTCGGCTTCCGTTTCCGCCTCGGCTTCTCCGACCGCTTCGGTCAGCTCCTCGCCGGCCGCCGGCGGGGGCGGGCTGCCGGTCACCGGGCCGCAGGGCGGGACGTTCGCCGTCGCCGGTGGTGCGTTGGTGATCGCGGGCGCGGCCGGGTTCGTCCTGGCTCGTCGTCGCCGGGCGCGGTTCGAGGCCTGATCTCCGCCTTCGTCAGCCTGCCGGGATGCTGAGCCAGAGACGGCTCCGGCGTCCCGGCAGGTAGGGCGAGTCCAGCCGCTTCGCCACCACACCCGCGAGGCCCTGGGCGCGGGCCGCTTCGCAGGCGAACTCGCCGCCGCCCGGGAAGAACGGCGGCGTCTGCCAGTGGTCACCGGCGAGGGCGAGGCCGTCGAGCAGCTCGCGCCGCTCCGCGTACCGCACGAGCTCCACCGTGGAGTGCCCCTCCAGCCACAGCAGGTCGTAGACCAGGAACTGCACCGGCGTCCGGTCCGCCTGCCGCCGGGCCGCCGCGGCGTCCTTCGGCTCCTTGCGGCGGGTGAGCAGCTCCGCCGACGGCCGGTTGCCGTCGAACGCGACGATCTCGCCGTCCAGCACCGCCTCGACCGGCGCGAGCGCCGGGCCGAGCGGCCGGATCTCCGGGAACCACGCGGTCACATCGGTTCCGTCACCGTCGATCAGGCGAGATCTTCCACCGGAGATGTACGCGGAGACACGACGGCCGCCCCAGGCCATCTCGTAGCCCCAGTCGGCGTCGTCGGCCGGCAGCCCGCCCGACCGCGTGGCGAGCATCGGCGGCACGGCCTCGGGCATCGGCTCCCAGCCCGGTTCCGCCGGATCCATCCGCCGCACCATCCAGTCGCGGCCGCCGGTCTGGAAGAAGACGTACCGCCCGGACGTCCGCTCGCCGTGGAACGTCACCCCGATCTCGTCGTCCCGCCACTTGTCGGCCTCGTACGTCCCTCGATCGTGGATGGTCATCCGGCCGCCGCCGTACTCGCCGGCCGGGATCTCGCCGGCGAAGTCGAGGTACTCCAGCGGGTGGTCCTCGGTGTGCTTGGCCAGATAGTTGCGGGCCTGGTCGCGGGGGAGCCCGCGGGGCACGGCGAAGGAGACCAGCACGCCGTCGTGTTCCAGGCGGACGTCCCAGTGGAGGCTGCGGGCGTGATGCTGCTGGATCACGAACCGGGTGGTCGCGGTCTTCTCCGGAGTGCCGGCCGGCACCGGCTCGGGGGTGCGGCCGGCGTCCCGCTTGCGGCGGTACTCGTCGAGGCGGTCCGTCATGAGTCGATTGTCTGCCCGGGCGGATGGAGAAATACACCGGTGTAACTCGCCGGGGCCTGGGCTGTGTCCACGTCGGGCGATCGCGGGTGTTCCCCTCCGATGATGGCGGGTAGTAGTGTCTTGGCTCCGACGCGTATCCATCGACAAGAAAGTTTCGGTGCGATGACCTTGCGCATCCTCGTGGTGGGCGCCGGCATTGCCGGCCTGTCTGCGGCGCGGGGGTTGCGCGTCGCCGGCTTCCGGCCGGAGGTGGTGGAGGCGTTGCCCGCCACCGTCGTGCCCGGTGCCGGCATCTACCTCCCGGGGAATGCGTCCCGCGCGTTACGGCTGCTCGGCCTCGATGTGCCGCTGCGCCCGCTCGGCGATCTGATCTTCCGGCAGGTCTTTCTCGACGCGCGCGGCCGTCAGCTCTTCGAGATGGACGTAGCAGCGCTCTGGGCCGGCGTCGGCGAGTCCCGCGCCCTGTCCCGGGCGGATCTCCAGCAGGTGCTGCTCACCGGCGTCGGCGGTGACGTCCGCTTCGAGACCGAGGTGACCGGGCTGGAGATCGTCGACGGCGCGGCGAAGGTGGAGTTCTCCACCGGCGGCGTCGCGGAGTACGACCTCGTCATCGGCGCCGACGGTCGCCGCTCGACGATCCGGGAGAAGGTCGGTCTCGGCGGCCCCGCCGTGCCGACCGGCCAGATCGTCTACCGGGCGGTGGTCAGTGGCGGCCCGCCGCTGACCGACTGGACGGCGGTGCTCGGCCGGCGCGCGTCGTTCGTCGCCATGCCGATGGGTGGCCGCAGGATCTACTGCTACGCCGACGAGACCGCGCCGGACAGCCCCAATCCGGAGGACCCGCGCGCCCGGCTCATCGAGCTCTTCGGCTCGTTCGGCGGCCCGGTCGCGGCCATCCTGGACAGGGTGGAGAAGGTGCAGGTCGCGCGGACCGACGAGGTCGTGCTGCCGACCTGGTCGAAGGGCCCGGTGCTGCTGGTCGGCGACGCGGCGCACGCCACCGCGCCGACCCTGGCACAGGGCGCCGCGATGTCGTTCGAGGACGGCTATGTGCTCGGTCAGGTGCTGCGTGAGTCCGCCGGGGACATCCCGGGCGCACTGAATCGTTATGAGCAGCGGCGCCGCCCGCGCTGCGCCGAGGTGCGCGAGCGGACCCGGGAGCGCGACCGGACCCGTGACGTCCCGCCCACGCTGCGTGACCCGATGCTGCGGCGGCGTGGTCTCCGTCTCTTCACCGACCACTATCGCGAGCTGGTGTCTCCCGTTTAGACCTTCTTACCTGCGTGGATGCTGTCCATGTGGGCCGGTTGGGTCCCCCCGCGCCAGCCGAAGGTCTTGAGGGGGACTATCCTGCCCACGGGATACGCCCGATCTTCATGAGGGTCCCGGGAGGGGCTTCTCACGCAGATCACCCCGGGCATCCCGAGAGGGACGAATCATCCCGGGCATCCCGAGAGGGACGAACGAGACAACGGAGGCATTTCGTGACGACCGTTGCGCCGTCGCCGATCGCGACCCGACCATATCCGGTTCGGCGGCAGGTCAAGGGTTCCGCGTTTGCTCGGATCCTGCGCACGACGGACGCGAAGCAGATCGGGATCATGTACATGATCACGGCCTTCGTGTTCTTCCTGCTTGGTGGCCTGATGGCCCTGCTCATGCGTGCCGAGCTGGCTCGCCCGGGTATGCAGTTGCTGTCGCCGGAACAGTTCAACCAGCTGTTCACCATGCACGGCACGATCATGCTGCTCTTCTTCGCGACGCCGATCGTGTTCGCGTTCGGCAACTACGTGGTGCCGATCCAGATCGGCGCGCCCGACGTGTCGTTCCCGCGGCTCAACGCGTTCGCGTACTGGCTGTACCTGTTCGGCGGCCTGATCACCATCGGCGGGTTCCTGACGCCCGGTGGCGCTGCCGACTTCGGCTGGTTCGCGTACACGCCGCTGAGCGACTCGCTGCACTCGCCGGGTGTCGGCGGCAACATGTGGGTCGTCGGCCTGGCCATCTCCGGTCTGGGCACGATCCTCGGCTCGGTCAACCTGATCACCACGATCCTGACGCTGCGCGCGCCCGGCATGACGATGTTCCGCATGCCGATCATGACCTGGAACATGCTGGTCACCGCGCTGCTCGCGGTCATGGTCTTCCCGTTCCTGGCCGCCGCGCTCTTCGCGCTCGCCGCGGACCGCGTCCTCGGTGCTCACGTCTTCGACGTGGAGACCGGCGGGCCGATGCTCTGGCAGCACCTCTTCTGGTTCTTCGGCCACCCCGAGGTCTACATCATCGCGCTGCCGTTCTTCGGCATCATCACCGAGGTCATCCCGGTCTTCAGCCGCAAGCCGGTCTTCGGCTACAAGGGCCTCGTCGCCGCGACCCTGCTGATCGGCGCGCTGTCGATGTCGGTGTGGGCGCACCACATGTTCGCCACCGGCCAGGTGCTGCTGCCGTTCTTCAGCTTCCTGAGCTTCCTCATCGCGGTGCCGACCGGCATGAAGTTCTTCGTGTGGATCGGCACGATGTGGCGCGGCCAGATCAGTTTCGAGTCGCCGATGCTCTTCGCACTCGGCTTCATGGTGACGTTCCTCTTCGGTGGTCTCTCCGGCGTGCTGCTGGCGTCCCCGCCGATCGACTTCCACGTCTCCGACTCGTACTTCGTGATCGCGCACTTCCACTACGTGCTCTTCGGCACGATCGTGTTCGCCGTCTTCGCGGGCATCTACTTCTGGTTCCCGAAGATGTTCGGCCGGATGCTCGACGAGCGCCTCGCCAAGATTCACTTCTGGCTGACGTTCATCGGCTTCCACGCGACGTTCCTGGTGCAGCACTGGCTGGGCACCAAGGGCATGCCGCGGCGGTACGCGGACTACCTGCCGACCGACGGCTTCACCTTCCTCAACACGTTCTCGACGGTCGGCTCGTTCGTCCTCGGCCTGTCGACCCTGCCGTTCATCTACAACGTGTGGAAGTCGTACAAGGTCGGCGTCGTCACCACGGCGAACGACCCGTGGGGCCACGGCAACTCGCTCGAGTGGGCGACCACCACGCCGCCGCCGCTGCGCAACTTCGACCGGATGCCGCGGATCCGCTCCGAGCGTCCCGCGTTCGACGAGAAGTTCCCGGAGCTGGCCGCCGGCCACTCGCTCGCCGGCCCGCCGGAGGGTGGCGCGAGGCCGCTGTCCGCCGAGTCCGACGGCGGGGCGACGTACCAGGAAGACAAGAGCTAGTGCTTTTCTGAACGGGCCGGTCCTTCGGGGCCGGCCCGTTCTGCGTTTCCGTGGTGTTACGTGACGCTGCTCAAACCCGGTGGTTTCTGTCGTACCCCTGAGGGAGGATCGGCGGCGGAGGTCAGGATCGTCATGTTGCTCACGCCTTACCGGGAAACGCTTGCTCTGCCGAAGATCCCGTCGTTGCTCGTGGTCGCCACGCTCGCCCGCATCCCGATTGCGGCCGCGGCGGTGGTGCTCACGCTGCACGTCGTGACCGATCTCGGCCGGGGTTACGGCGCTGCCGGTCTGGTCGGCGCGGCAGCCACCATCGGCGGCTCGATCGGCGCGCCGGTGATGGGCCGCCTGATCGACCGGCGCGGGCTGCGCCCGGTGCTGGTGCTGACCACCGTGGCCGAGGTGATCTATTGGCTGGTGGCGCAGGCCCTGCCCTACTGGGCCCTGCTCCCGGTCGCCGTCGTCGGCGGTTTCCTGGCCCTCCCGGCGTTCTCGGTCGCCCGGCAGTCGATCGCCGCCCTGACCCCCGAGTCGCATCGGCTGCCCGCCTTCGCCCTCGACTCGATCACCACCGAGATGTCGTTCATGGCCGGGCCCGCGCTCGGCGTGCTGATCGCCACCACCGCCGGCCCGCGCGTCGCGATGCTCACCCTGGCCGGCGGCATCCTGCTGTCCGGCCTCGGCCTGTGGCTGCTCAACCCGCCGACCCGGGCCGCACACGAGAAGCCCGTCTCGAGCGGCGAGCGGGTCCCCAGGCGCAGCTGGCTCAAGCCCCGGTTCGTCGCGATCCTGGCCGTCACGATGGCCGCCACGCTCGTGCTCTCCGGCACCGACGTCGCCGTCGTCGCCGTGCTCCGCGAGTCCGGCGAGGTGCACTGGACCGGCGCGGTCCTCTCCCTCTGGGCGTTCTTCTCCCTGCTCGGCGGCTTCGCCTACGGCACGATCCGCCGCGGCCTGCCCGCCCTGGCCCTCTTCGCCCCGATGGCCGTCCTCACCATCCCGGTCGGCCTCGGCGGCGACCACTGGTGGCTCCTGGCCCTCCTGCTGATCCCGGCCGGCGCCCTCTGCGCCCCCACCATCACCGCCAGCTCCGACGCCATCAGCCGCATGATCCCCGCCGCAGCCCGAGGCGAAGCCATGGGCCTGCACAACTCGGCCCTGACCGTCGGCGTGGCGCTGGGAGGCCCCCTGGCCGGCCTGGCAATCGACACGAAGGGCGCAGCCTGGGGCTTCGCAGCCGTGGGCGCGGTGGGCGTGATGGTCGCCTTGGCAGTCCTACCCACAGAACTCCGCCGCCGCCGAGCCCTCCCCAACTCCGAACCCGAACCGTCGCCTGCCGAGCCGTCCGCCGCGCAGCCGTCGCCTGCCGATCCGTCCGCCGCGCTGGCCTCGTCCGCCGTGCTGTCGCCTGCTCAGCCGTCCTCCGCGCAGCCGGTGCCCGTCCCACCCTCGCCAGCCGGGTCGCCGGCCGCGCAGTCGTCGTCTGCTTCCGCTTAGTCGGCGTCCGCTTTCGCCTGGCGTGGTCCGTGCCGTCGGTGACCGTTTAGCTGCCGTTGAGCGGGTTGTGGCCTGTCGAGTCGTCGTTGGCTGGGTCGCTGGCGGTGTGGCTGTCGTCTGCTTCCGCTTAGTCGGCGTCCGCTTCCGGCTGGCGTCGTCCGCTTTTGCCTGGCGTGGTCCGTGCGGTCGCTGACCGCTTAGCTGCCGTCCAGGGAGCCGTGGCCTGTCGGGTGGTGGTCTAGCGGGTTGTGGCCTGTCGGGTGGTGGCCTGCCAAGTCGTGGCCTGCCGGGCCGTCGTCGGCTGAGTCGCCGGCCGTGTGGCTGGTGTCCGCTTCCGCCTAGCCGTCGTCCGGTCATCGCCACCGAATCGACGGGTGTTCGGCCGGGGTCTGTTCGCTGCCCGCCTCGCCTCCTCCGCGATCTTGGAAAGGTGAGCGCACATCGCTGACCACGGTTCGCCCGGAATGCGACGCGGAGGGGGACCGACTTCGCCAGCGGTCCGGCCCACCTTCGCGATCTTGGATGCCGGACGAGAGGCGCTCGCGGCTGCCTCGTCACCCTCCGGGATCTTGGAAACCTGGGCGCATGTCGGGAACGCGATGGAGTGGGGGCGGAGCCTCGCCGCCCGCCGATCTCCCATCCTCGACTGGTCACGCTCTGCACCTGCACCGGGGATTGGTGGAGGATCGTGGGGCCTGGAGCACCTACAACTCTCCATCAAGCCCCGGTGATCCAAGATCCGCGGTCACCCTCCGCTATGGGGCCGGGGACAGGTCCAGGTTTGGATGACGTTCGAACTCGCTGATACGGCGCGCTGGGCTCTCCCCTCCGAGCCCCCTCCGCATCTATGAAGGGCGCCGCTCCAAGGGAATGTCGTCAGAAGCCTGGGACCAGGTGAGGATCGAGGGCCAGGGGCCGTACCCGGAATCCATGTTCAGGTGGGCCGCGCCCGGCAGCACGTCGATCGGGATGTTCAGGGAGCCGTAGACCTCGCGGATGTCCTCAGGGAAATAGGGGTCGTTGTCGGTACCCACGAGACGGGTGTGGCGGGAGGCCGCGGCCAGCTGGGCGGGTGTCACCGGTGGATGGGCGAAGCCGGCGATCTCCGGGTGGCTCAGGGTCACCGAGGGGGAGGGAGGAGCCACGAGCAAGACCCGATCGACCTGTACGGGGACCGCGCCCCTGGCGACGGCGTTCAGCCAGAGCAGGCAGCCGAGGCTGTGGCAGAGCACGGTTCGGCTGCTGCCGGGCATGGCGGCGACGCGGGTGCGGAGTTCGGCCATCCAGTCGTCGAGCTTCGGGTGGTCCGGGTCCGGCAGTTGCGGGTAGTCGACGTCGTGGCCGAGGGCGGTCAGTTCACCGGCCAGCCAGTGCTGCCAGTGTTCGGGTGGCCGTCGGTTCTGCCAGCCGTGCAGCAGGAGGAAGCTCATTCCTAGATCATCCGAGAGGAGGCCGGTGGAGCGGAAGGTCGAGACCGAATTCGGGGCGGCACGGTTCCAGGCCGGCGACCGTGACGGGGATCGAGGAGCGGACCGCTGACCAGCCGGAGGCGGTGAGGCGGAGGCGGTCGGAGATCACGGCTTCGCCGTCGCGGGCGTCGATCGAGATGCCGTCCGGCTCGTATCCCAGCTTGCGGGACACCGCCTGGGACGCGTGGTTGTCCTGGAAGACGTCGGTCCGGGCGGAGGTGGCGCCGAGGTGGTCGAAGGCGAGGGCGAGGAGCCCGGCCCGGGCCTCGGTGCCGTACCCCTTACCGTGGTGGCCGAGCCCGAGCCACGACCAGGTGGTGACCTGGCGGACAACCGGGAAGTCGCGGGCCATCAGGGCGACCATGCCGAGCGGTTCGCCGGCCGCGAAGACACCGAGCGGGAGTTCCCAGCGGTCGGGCTTCCAGCCGGCGAGGCTGCGCCACTGGCCGGTGGCCACGGCACGGGCGCGGCCGGCCGGGGTGCCGTCACCCCACGGTGTGAGGAACGGCTGCTCGCCGGGGCGGAAAGCGCCGTCGGACGCCACCGAGGCGAGGGCGGCCAGTTCCTCCTCGCGGGGCAGGCGCAGTTCCAGCCGGGGCGTACGGATGATCAGTCCGAACAGCGGCCACAGATCGACAAGCATGAGATCAGAATTCCAGATGCATCACGTGCAGGCCGACCCGTCCGAGGGAAGGGTGCTCGAACGAGCGGGGCACCGTACCGATGATCTGGAATCCCAGGCGCTGATAGAGCCGTACCGCCGCGATGTTGGTCTCCACGACGGCGTTGAACTGCACGGCGGCGTATCCGGACCGGCGAGCCCAATCGACGGCGAAGCGGGAGAGGACGGTACCGACGCCCTGACCGCGGGAGGCGGCGCCCACCATGAAGCTCGCGGTGGCCACATGCGCGCCGGGACCGCCGCGATTCGGGCCCATCTTGGCGGTGCCCAGCACCGACGATCCCGACGAGGCCACCACGGTGAGGCCCGGTGGCTGCTCGACCCACATGGCGCGGGCCTGCGACGAGGACAGGCCGGGGTCGTACGGAAACGTCTCCTGAGCCCGCACGACCTCGCTGATGATCTCCCAGACGCCGGGCCAGTCGGCGTCCGTGAACGGCCTGATCTCAGGCGTCGACAACCGGTGACCCGGTCGTGGCGATCGAAGCGGCGCGGAACTGCTCCAGGGCGGCGTCGGTGGTGGCGCGGGCGACACCCGCGGTCAGCTCCAGGACCACCGTCGTGTCGAAGCCGGCGGCCGCCGCGTCGAGCGCGGTCGCCCGTACGCAATGGTCTGTCGCAATGCCCACGACCTCGACGTCGGTGACCCCCTTGCCCCGCAACCAGCTCGCGAGGGTTTCGCCCGACTCGGTGTGGCCTTCGAAGCCCGAGTACGCCGCCTTGTGCGCGCCCTTGTGGAAGACCGCCTCGATCCGGTCCGTGGCGAGTTCGGGGTGGAAGTCGGCGCCCGAGGAGCCGACCACGCAGTGCGCCGGCCAGGTGTCGACGTAGTCCGGGTGATCGCTGAAGTGGTTGCCGGGGTCGACGTGGTAGTCCTTGGTGGCGACCACGTGGTCCCAGCGCTCGCCGGCCTTGTCGAGGACCAGTGAGATGCCCTTGGCGACCGCGGCGCCGCCGGCCACGGCCAGCGAACCGCCCTCGCAGAAATCGTTCTGCACGTCGACGATGATCAGCGCGCGAGACATAATCACAGACCCCTATGCGGTGGGAATGATGACGACGGGGATGGCGGGATCGCCGGCGGAGAGCTTGAGGCCCTCCCACGGGATGGAGATCAGGCACTGCCGCAGGTGCTCGCGCGACTCGGTCAGCGGCGGCAGCTGCTGCACCTCGCCGGCCTGGATGAAGGTGCGCTGCAGCATGCGGTCGTTCGCCTGGTGGTCGGGCACGCCCTGGGAGTAGATGATCTCTTCGATGGCGGTGCCGGTCGGCTTGTGCCGGCGGACCGCGATCTTGCGGCCGCCGACCGTCGCCTTGTTCTCCGAGCGCTTCACGACCGGGCGGCCCTCGACCTCGACCAGCTTGTAGACGAGGCCGGCGGTGGGCGCTCCGGAGCCGGTGACGACCGCGGTACCGGCGCCGTACATGTCGACGGGTTCGGCGGCGAGCGTGGCGATCGAGTACTCGTCCATGTCACCCGAAACGACGATCTTGGTTTCGGTGGCGCCGAGCGAGTCGAGCAGCTCGCGGCTCTGCTGGGCGAGAACGGACAGGTCGCCCGAGTCGATCCGGACCGCGCGGAGATCCGGGCCGGCGACCGCGATCGCGTTCCGGATGCCCTGGCTGATGTCGTACGTGTCGACGAGCAGCGTGGTGTTCTTCCCCAGCGCCGCCACCTGCGACCCGAACGCCGTCGGCTCGTCGTCGTGCAGCAGCGTGAACGCGTGCGCCGACGTGCCGGTGGTCGGGATGCCGTAGGAGCGGCCGGCCGCGAGGTTCGAGGTCGACGCGAAACCGGCCAGGTAGGCGGCGCGGGCCGCTGCCACGGCGGCGTGCTCGTGCGTACGCCGCGAGCCCATCTCGATGATCGGGCGCCCCCGGGCCGCGGTGACCATGCGGGCCGCCGCCGCCGCGATCGCGCTGTCGTGGTTGAGCACCGACAGGATCAGCGTCTCCAGCACCACGCACTCGGCGAACGTGCCGGTAACGGTCAGGATCGGCGAACCCGGGAAGAAGAGCTCGCCCTCGGCGTAACCCTCCACGTCACCGGTGAAGCGGTAGTCGGCCAGCCATTTCGCCGTGGTCTCGTCGATCACGCCGGCCGAGCGCAGGTAGTCGACGTCGGCCGGGTCGAACCGGAAGTCGCGGATCAGGTCGATCAGCCGGCCGGTGCCGGCGACCACGCCGTACCGCCGGCCGGTCGGCAGGCGCCGGGAGAAGACCTCGAAGACGCAGCCGCGGGACGCGGTGCCGTCCTTGAGAGCGGCGCTGATCATGGTCAGCTCGTAGTGATCCGTCATCAAGGCGGGGGTGCTGGTCTCCACGGCCCTACCCTATTGCGCCGGAGGAGAATTCGCGGCGCGCGGGCGTCGAAGGGCTCTTGACCAGCGGTTCGTCGCACCGGTTCACCGATCCGGCGAAACCGGTGGCAACATGGGGGCATGGCGTTACCTCAGGTTGCTCCCGTCGAGACGCCGAAGATCGAAGAAGAACCGGCTGCTGACCGGCCGTGGGTGACCATCGTCTGGGATGATCCGGTCAACCTCATGTCGTACGTGACCTGGGTCTTCCAGAAGCTCTTCGGCTACAGCAAGGAGAAAGCGGAGCAGCTGATGATGGACGTGCACACGAAGGGCAAGGCTGTCGTCTCCACCGGCGCGCGCGAGCGCATGGAGATGGACGCCAACCAACTGCACGGATACGGTCTCTGGGCTACGGTCGACCGGGCCTGAGTGGGGAAGAGCATGTTCCGACGCATTGGCGGTCAATGTGTGGCCACCTTCGAGCACGACGAGGTCCGCGTGCTGCGGAAGGTCGCGGGCGAGGTGGTCGGTCTGCTGACCGACGGGATGGATCACACCGACCCGGTGGTCTCCCGGCTCTTCCCGGACATCTATCCGGACCGGCCGGACGATTCCAGCGAGTTCCGCCTCTACACCGAGAGCGACCTCAAGACCCACAAGATCGACCAGGCGGGCGCGATCCTCGCGGCCCTGCCGGACGAGGGCGAGGGCGAGGTCCGGCTCGATGGGGAGGCCGCCGAGGCGTGGCTCCGGGCGATAAACGACGCCCGGCTCGCGATGGGCACCCGCCTGGAGATCGAGGCCGACACCGATCTGGCCGAGGAGCTGGACGACGCGGTGCTCGAGGACCCCGGTTCCAGCCGGGTCTTCCAGCTCTCCGTCTACGCCTACCTGGGCTACCTCCAGGAATCGCTGCTGAACGCCCTGCCGGAGATCAAGTAGCTGTCGGTGTGGTCACCGCCACCCCGGGAGACCCGAAATCTTTCGGTAATGTGAACGACGTGCTGACCATCGACAAGGCGATCATCGACGCGATCGTCGCCCACGCCCGCCGGGACCACCCGGACGAGGCCTGTGGCGTCGTCGCCGGGCCGATCGGCAGCGACGTTCCCGCGCGGCACATCCCGATGGACAACGCCGCCCGGTCGATGACGTTCTACGAGTTCGACTCGATGGAATACCTGCGGGTCTGGCGCGAGATGGACGACCGGGACGAGGAAGCCGTGGTGATCTATCACTCGCACACGGCGACCGAGGCGTACCCGTCCCGGACGGACGCGGACATCGCCGGCTGGCCGGACGCGCACTACCTCCTCGTCTCGACCCGTGAGCCGGATGCGGAGGAGATCCGCTCGTTCCGTATTCTGGACGGTGTGGTGACCGAGGAAGAGGTCAACATCGTGGATGCGACGGTGGACGCGTGAAGGTGAGTGCCGTGCAGTCGTACATGTTCGGGCAGAGCCCGGTGTCGGTGTTTTACGAGTGTCGCTGAGCGACCACTCCACCCGACCCTTTGCCTTTTTCATGAACGACCCCGCTTGAGGAGCATGACAGTCATGGCTATCGAAGTCCGCGTTCCCACCATCCTGCGCAACTACACCGGCGGCGCCAAGGTCGTCGAGGGCGCCGGTGACACCCTCACCGGTCTGATCGACGATCTGGACGCCAAGCACAACGGGCTCAAGGGCCGGCTCATCACCGCCGAGGGCAACCTGCACCGGTTCGTCAACATCTACGTGAACGACGAGGACGTCCGCTTCCTCGGCGCGCTCGACGCGAAGCTGAAGGACGGCGACTCGATCACCATCCTGCCGGCCGTCGCCGGTGGCGCCCTGGGCTTCGCGGCCGCAGCCGCCTACCTGGGTCTCTGATCTCGGTGGCTCGCTACGAGAGCCTGCTAGACGCGTGCGGGGGCACGCCGCTCGTCGGCCTGCCCCGCCTGTCCCCGGCGGTGCCCGAAGGGGCGCCGCCGGTGCGGCTGTGGGCCAAGCTCGAGGACCGGAACCCGACCGGGAGCATCAAGGACCGTGCCGCGCTGTTCATGGTGCGCGAGGCCGAGGAGTCCGGGCACCTGCGCCCCGGCGACACCATCCTCGAGCCGACCAGCGGGAACACCGGCATCGCCCTGGCCATGGTCGCGAAACTCCGGGGCTATCGACTGGTCTGCGTGATGCCGGAGAACGTCTCCGCCGAGCGCATTCAAATGCTTCGGATGTACGGGGCGGAGATCCTGTTCTCGCCGGCCGCCGGCGGTTCGAACCAGGCCGTCGCCACCGCGAAGCAGATCGCGGCCGAGCACCCCGACTGGAAGATGCTCTACCAGTACGGCAACCCGGCGAACGCCCGCGCGCACTACGAGACCACCGGTCCGGAACTGCTGCGCGACCTCCCCACGATCACGCATTTCGTCGCGGGTCTGGGCACCACCGGGACCCTGATGGGCACCGGCCGGTTCCTGAAGGAGAAGGTCGAGGGCATCCAGATCGTGGCGGCCGAGCCGCGGTACGGCGAACTCGTCTACGGCCTGCGCAACATCGACGAGGGCTACGTGCCGGAGCTCTACGACGCCTCGGTGCTCGATCGGCGCTTCTCGGTCGGCACCCGGGACGCGGTTCTGCGTACCCGGCAACTGGTCGAGGTCGAGGGGATCTTCGCGGGCTTCTCCAGCGGCGCGATCCTGCACGCGGCACTCGCCGTGGCGCACGCCGCGGTCAAGGAGGGCAAGCCGGCCGACGTGGCGTTCGTGATCGCCGACGGTGGCTGGAAATACCTGTCCACCGGTGCTTACGGCGGCACGCTCAACGACGCTGAAGAGGCCCTCGAAGGCCAGCTCTGGGCTTAGTAGGAGAGGGCCACCGCCACGGCGGCGGCCATCGGCGGCGCGGCCGCGATCAGCAGCCACCACGGCAGGTTCCGCTCGTGGATGGCGAGGAACGCGGCCGCCGTCGGCACGACGCTCAGCAGCGTCAGCAATCCCAGGACCGGCAGATACCAGCCGGGCGCCCCGCCGAAGACCGCGATCACCGCGTAGAGGCCGACGCCCACGCCGGTGAGGCCGAGAGCGGTGCCGTAGAGGGCCATCGCCAGCATCCGCATCTGGCCGGGCGCCGGATCCTCGGGAGCCGGGAACCGGAAGACGCCGGGATCCTCTGCCGACGCCAGAAGTGACGCGTTTTCCGCGGGCGCGGTTCGGGTAGTGCGGGCCTGCTCGACCGCGGTCACGTCGCCTCCATCAGATGACCTTCGTCGTACTACCCTGAGCAACGCCGACAGGTCACCGGACGTGACGGTGGAAATCGTGATGACCGAGGTCACGGTGGTTGTGATGTGCGTTGTCGATTTGACGACAAATCGATCAGTTGTTTACTTCCAGCACTGGTCGGGGCGTACGCTTCGCTCCGTGATTGACTGGTCTGACAAGTCAAGAGCGGACCGGTCGTGCGGGGTGTGGACGACCCGGTGTTGTTCGACCCGATGTGACCCAGAGGAAACCGCATGCGACTAACCGTTCTCGGTTGTGCCGGCAGTTTCCCCGGCCCCGAGTCGGCGTGTTCGGCCTATCTCGTGGAAGCCGAGGGATACCGGCTCCTGATCGACTTCGGTTCCGGATCGTTGTCCGCCCTCCAGCGGTACTCGGACATGCGCAAGGTCGATGCGATCCTCCTGACCCACCTGCACTGCGATCACATGCTCGACGCGTGTACGTACGTGGTCGTCCGCCGCTACGACCCGGCCGGCCCGCTGCCGCCGGTGCCGGTCTACGCGCCGCTGGGCGCCGCCGAGCGCATCGCCGCGGCGTACAGCACCGAGGGCGAGCCGGTCGACGACGTCTACACGTTCTACGGCCTGCAGCCCGGCACGTTCCCGATCGGCCCGCTGACCGTCACCGTCGATCGGGTCAATCACCCGGTGGAGACGTACGGCGTCCGCATCGAGCACAACGGGCGGGTCCTGGCGTACTCGTCGGACACCGCCCCCTGCGATGCCCTGCTGCGCCTGGCAGCCGGCGCGGATCTCTTCCTCTGTGAGGCGAGTTACCTCGACGGCGCCCCCAACCCTCCTGACCTGCACCTGACCGGCGGCGAGGCGGGCGAGGCGGCGACCAAGGCGGACGTCGGGCGCCTGCTGCTGACCCACTTGGTGCCGGCTTGGGCCAGTGAGGCATCTATTGTGGAGGCCGCCACCGCCGCTTACGCGGGACCGGTCGAAGTCGTGCGGCCGGGGGCCAGATACGATCTCTGAGCCGGTGTGCGGGGGCGAATCGGCTTGCACCGATGCACCACGTGTCGTGATCTTGGAGTTGTCGCATTGCGCATCGTTCGCCTGGCCAACTTCGTCACGGTGCACACCGGTGGTCTGCGTACCGCACTGCGGCAGCTAGGCCGGGGTTATCAACGCGCCGGGCACGAAGCCGTCCTGATCATTCCCGGACGCCGTTACTCGGACAAGGTGACCAAACAGGGCCGCGTCATCACGCTGCCCAGCGCGCCCCTGCCGCGCACCGGTGGCTACCGCGTCCTGGCCGGTCGCAAGGAGATCACCAAGCTGCTGGACAGCCTGGAGCCGGACCGCATCGAGGTCTCCGACCGCACCACCCTGCGCTGGACCGGCAACTGGGCCCGGCAACGCGGCGTGCGGTCGATGATGGTCTCCCACGAGAGCCTGGCCGGCGTGCTCGGCGTCTGGGGCATGCCGAAGCGTGACGCCCTCGCCGACCGGTTCAACCGGCGTACCGCCGAGGCGTTCGACACCATCGTCTGCACCACCTCGTTCGCGGCCGCCGAATTCCGTCGCCTCGACGTGCCGAACCTGGTCGAGGTGCCGCTCGGCGTCGACCTCAACCTCTTCAACCCGGGCCGGCTGGACCCCGCCGTCCGCGCCCGGTACGCCCGCCCCGACGAGCTGCTGCTGGTCTACGCGAGCCGGCTGTCCGCAGCGAAACGGCCCGAGCTGGCCGTCGACGCCGTCGCGGCGCTGCGCAACGGCAAGGTCCCGGCCGTCCTCGTGATGGCCGGCGACGGCACCCGGCGGACCGCGCTGGCCTACCGGGCGGCCCGGCTGCCGGTTCGCTTCGCCGGTCACATCGCCGAGCGTGCCGACGTGGCCGCCCTGCTGGCCAGCGCGGACGTGACGCTCGCGCCCGGCCCGGTGGAGACGTTCGGCCTGGCCGCGCTGGAGTCGCTGGCCTGCGGCACCCCGGTCGTGGTGAACGAGCAGAGCGCCCTGCCCGAGGTGGTCGGCGACGCCGGCATCGCGGTGCCGGGCACGGCCGCGGCGTTCGCCGACGCGGTCAGCTCGCTGATGGAACGCCCGCGTGTGGAGCGCCGGGCCGCGGCCCGGGCCCGTGCCGAGAACTTCGGCTGGCCGGCCGCCGTCGAAGGGTTCCTGCGGGCGCACGGCGCGATTCCGGAGATCGCCCCGGCGACCGTACGCGCGGTCGCCGCCCTGCGACCGGCCGTTCCGATCATGCGGTCCGCGGTGCCGCCGACCCGGAAGCCCGGGGCGGACGAAGCGGGCGCCGCGCGCTACGCATAGGGTTGGGGCATGGCGCGACCCGACGGCCGAGCGGCCGACCAGCTGCGACCGGTGACGCTGTCCCGGCATTGGAGCATCCACCCCGAGGGATCGGTGCTGGTGGAGTTCGGCAACACCCGGGTGCTCTGCACCGCGAGCGTCACCGAGGGGGTGCCCCGCTGGCGGAAGGGCTCCGGGCTCGGCTGGGTCACCGCTGAGTACTCGATGCTGCCCCGCGCCACGAACACCCGTGGCGATCGCGAGAGTGTCAAGGGCAAGCTCGGTGGGCGTACGCAGGAGATCTCCCGCCTGATCGGCCGCAGCCTCCGCGCCTGCATCGACCTGAAGGCGCTCGGCGAGAACTCGATCGTCCTCGACTGCGACGTGCTCCAGGCCGACGGCGGCACCCGCACCGCCGCGATCACCGGCGCCTACGTCGCCCTGCACGACGCCGTCACCTGGCTGGCCGACCGCAAGTCGCTCGCCGGCAAGGTGGAGAAGGTGCTGCACACCTCGATCCAGGCGGTCAGCGTCGGCATCATCGACGGCGAGGCACGGCTCGACCTCATGTACGACGAGGACGTCACCGCCGAGGTCGACATGAACGTGGTCTGCAACGCCTCCGGCGACTTCGTCGAGGTGCAGGGGACGGGGGAGAACGGCGTGTTCAAACGCTCTCAGCTGGACGCGATGCTCGACCTGGGTGTGCTCGGGTGCGCCGAGCTCGCCGCGGCCCAGCAGAAGGCGCTGGCAGCGTGAGCGCCCGGCTCCTGCTGGCCACCGGCAACACGAAGAAGCTCGCCGAGCTCCAGCGCATCCTCGACGCGGCGCTCGGTCTCTCCCAGGTGGAGCTGGTCGGCCTCGGTGACTTCCCGGACTACCCGGACGTGCCGGAGACCGGTCTCACCTTCGGCGAGAACGCGCTGATCAAAGCCCGTGAGGGCGCGAAGCGCACCGGCCTGCCCACCGTCGCCGACGACTCCGGCATCGCGGTGAACGCGCTGAACGGCATGCCCGGCGTCTTCAGCGCCCGCTGGTCCGGCAAGCACGGCGACGACCAGGCCAATCTCGACCTGGTCCTGGCCCAGATCTCGGACGTCACCGACGAGCACCGCGGTGGCGCCTTCGTCTGCGCGGCCGCCCTGGTCCTGCCGAACGGCCGCGAGCACCTGGTCGAGGGCCGCCAGACCGGTCGCATCCTCCGCAGCCGCCGTGGCGAGGGTGGCTTCGGCTACGACCCGATCTTCGTGGGCGACGGCCAGCAGCGCACCAACGCCGAGCTCAGCCCGGCCGAGAAGGACGCCATCAGCCACCGTGGCAAGGCCTTCCGCGAACTGGCGAAGGTCATCGCCAAGGAACTGCCCCGCTGATCCCCCGCTGCCGCTCCCGGTCACCGTCTCCGGAACCGGGAGCGCCGCAAATCGTAAGCCTTATCCGAGCGCCCCCGTGGCCGCCTCGATCTCCGCCCGCAGCGCCGGCCCCGCGACGACGGCCCGAGCCTGTTCCAGCACCGGCGCCAGGAACACGTCGGGTCCCGGACCGCCGGCGAACGGCGCCACAGCGGCCACCGCGGCCCGGCCGGCCGGCGACGGCGTCAGCGGCTCGCGCAGCTGGATGCCGCGGACCGCGGAGAGCAGTTCGACGGCGAGCAGGCTGGTCAGGTTGTCCAGGACGGTGCGCAGCTTCTTCGTCGCCGCCCAGCCCATCGAGACGTGGTCCTCCTGCATGCCGCTGGTCGGCAGCGAGTCGACCGAGGCGGGTGCGGCGAGCCGGCGGTTCTCCGCGACGATCCCGGCCGCGGTGTACTGCGCGATCATCAGCCCGGAGTTGACGCCGGCGTCCGGGGAGAGGAACGGCGGCAGCTCGCGGGACCGGGTCACGTCGAGCAGCCGATCCACCCGGCGCTCGGCGATCGCGCCGACCTCGGCCGCGGCGATCGCCAGGTAGTCGGCGGCGAATCCGAGCGGCGCGCCGTGGAAGTTGCCGGTCGACTCGACCCGGCCGTCCGGCAGCACGACCGGGTTGTCCACCACGGACACGAGTTCGCGCGAAGCGACGGTGAACACGAAATCGAGGGTGTCCCGGGCGGCCCCGGCCACCTGCGGCGCACAGCGCATCGAGTACGCGTCCTGCACCGCGTGCGCCAGGTCGTCGCGGTGCGAATCCATGATGGCGGAGCCCTGCAGCAGCCGGTGGATGTTGGCGGCGGACGCGGCCTGTCCCGGGTGCGGGCGGATCGCGTGCAGCTCGGGCAGGAACGGCCGCTCCGAGCCGAGCATCGCCTCGATGGCGAGCGCCGTGGTCACGTCGGCCATGGCGAACAGGTGCCGCGCGTCGGCGATCGCCAGCAGCAGCATGCCGAGCATGCCGTCGGTGCCGTTGATCAGCGCGAGGCCCTCCTTGGCGGCCAGGTCCAGGGGGTTGAGCCCGGCCCCGCGCAGCGCCTCGGCGGCGGCGACCCGGGAGCCGTCCTTGCCGAGCACCCAGCCCTCGCCGAGCAGCACGATCGCACAGTGCGCGAGGGGTGCCAGGTCGCCGGACGCGCCGAGCGAGCCGTGCTCCGGCACCCACGGGGTGATGTCGTGGTTGAGCAGGTCGACCAGGCCCTGCGCGAGCACCGGCCGGACACCGGACCGGCCCATCGCGAGGGACCGGACGCGCAGCAGCATCATGGCCCGGACCACCTCACGCGGCATCGGGGCGCCGATGCCGGCCGCGTGCGAGCGGATCAGCGCGTGCTGCAGCTCGGCGCGGCGCTCCGGGGCGATCGAGGTGTTGGCGAGGGCGCCGAATCCGGTGGAGACGCCGTAGACCGGGCGGCCGGACGCCTCGATGCCGTCGACGATGGCCCGGCTCGTGGCCATGGCCTCCAGAGCGGCGGGTGAGATCTCGACGCGGGCGTCGCCACGGGCGACGGCGACGACGTCTTCGGGGCTGACCCCGGTGGGCTGAACGGTGACGATCACTGAAGCACTCCGTCGTGCAGAACGGTTCGGATCAAGGGAACACCGGGCCGGTAGGCCAGGTGCAGGTGAGAGGGCGCGTCGAGCACGATCAGGTCGGCGCGGGCGCCCGGGCGGATCACGCCCAGATCGGTGCGGCGCAGGGCCGCGGCCCCACCGGCGGTCGCCGCGACGACGGCCTCGGCGGGGGTCATGCGCATCTCCCGGACGGCCAGGGCGATGCAGAAGGGCATCGACGACGTGTACGACGAACCCGGGTTGCAGTCCGTCGCCAGCGCCACGGTGGCTCCGGCGTCGATCAGCCGCCGAGCATCGGGATAGGGCGAACGGGTGGAGAACTCGGCACCCGGCAGCAGGGTGGCGACGGTGTCCGACCCGGCCAGCGCGGCCACGTCGGTGTCGTCGAGATGGGTGCAGTGGTCGGCGCTGGCCGCGCCCAGCTCGACCGCGAGCCGCACGCCCGGCCCGTGACCGAGCTGGTTGGCGTGCAGCCGCAGGCCCAGGCCGCGTTCGGCGCCGGCGGTCAGGATCGCGCGTGCCTGATCACCGTCGAACGCGCCGCGCTCGCAGAAGACGTCGACCCATTTGGCGTACGGGACCACGGCTTCCAGCATCTCGCCGCGAACGAGATCGACATAGTCGTCGGCGCGGCCCGCGTAGTCGGCCGGCACGACATGGGCTCCGAGGAACGTGGTCTCCTCGACGATCTCCGCGGCCAGACGCAACGACCGAGCCTCGTCGGGGACGTTCAGCCCGTACCCACTCTTGATCTCGATCGTGGTCGTCCCCTGCCGCAGCGCCTCGCCCACCAGGCGCCGCGCGTTGCGGCGCAGCTCCTCGTCGGACGCGGCGCGGGTGGCGGCCACGGTGGTCCGGATGCCGCCGCCGGTGTAGGGCTCGCCGGCCATCCGCGCGCCGAACTCGGCCGCCCGATCACCGGCGAAGATCAGGTGGGCGTGGCTGTCGACGAAACCGGGCAGCACCGCGGCGCCCTGCGCGTCGAACCGGGTGTCGGCCGCCGGCGCCTGCGCGGCCGGGCCGATCCAGGCGATCCGGTCGCCGTCGACGACCACCGCCGCGTCGTGCAGGATGCCGGTCTGCGGGTCGCTGGTGAACAGCTCGCCGATGCCGGTGACGACCAGACTCATGAGAGCACCTCGGCGATCGCATCCCGGAGGGCGGACGGCACGTCGATCGAGCGGTGACGGCCCTCGCTGACGATCACCCGGCCGTCGGCGATCACGTCGGTCACGTCCGCCGCGGTGGCCGCGAAGATCAGCCCGCCCGGGTCGGTGCCGGCCGTCCGGACACTGTCCAGCGAGACCGCGACGAGGTCGGCCCGCTTGCCGGCGGCGATCTCCCCGGCGTCGTCCCAGCCGAGCGACCGGTGGCCCGCACCGGTCGCCGCCGTGATCAGCTCGGCCGCGCTGAAGTGGCCGCGCTGCCGGGTGGCGAGGCGTTCGTCCAGCTCCAGGCCGCGCGCCTCCTCGAAGAAGTCGATCACCGCGTGGCTGTCGCTGCCGAGTGTGAGGATCGCCCCGGCGTCGGCGAGCGCCCGTGCCGGCCCGATGCCGTCGGCGAGGTCGCGCTCGGTGGTCGGGCAGAAGCAGGCGAACCGCTCCCGGCCGAGGATCGCGATGTCGGCGGCGGACAGGTGGGTGGCGTGCACGGCAGTGGTCATCGGCCGCCAGACGCCCATCGCGTCGAGCAGTTCGGCCGGCGAGCAGCCGTGCGCTGCCTGACAGGCCTCGTTCTCGGCGGGCTGCTCGGAGAGGTGGACGTGCACCGGCAGACCATCGGTGCGCTGCGTGAACGCCGCCATCCCGTCGGCCGGCGCCGCGCGTACGGAATGCAACGCCGCACCGATCTTGGCGCCCTCACCGCCTCTGAGCTGCTCGAACCGGGCGAACCAGCCGTCATAGCCGCCGTCGCCGAATCGGCGCTGCACCCCTTCGAGCGGCTTGCCCTCGACGCTCGCGGTCAGGTAGACCGCGTCGAGCAGCGTGATCCTGATCCCGGCCTCACGGGCGGCCGCGATGAGCGCGTTGCCCATCGCGTTGGGGTCGGCGTAGGGCACGCCGTCCGGCCCGTGATGCAGGTAGTGGAACTCGCCGACGCTGGTGATGCCGGCCATGGCCATCTCGCCGTAGACCGCCTTGGCCAGGGCGAAGTAGTTGTCCGGGTCGAGTCTGCCGGCCACCTGGTACATCAGGTCGCGCCAGGTCCAGAAACTCCCTCGGTCGCCGTGGGTGCGCCCGCGCAGCGCCCGGTGAAAGGCGTGCGAGTGAGCGTTGGCGAACCCGGGAAGGACGAGCCCGCGCAATCGTGTGCCCGACCTGTCGGCATTTATAGCCACATCATCGATGAAGCCATCGACCGTCGAGATTCGAACATTTTGCTCAATCCGGCCGCCGACCCAGGCGTGATCCGCAAAGAAGATCACGCCAAATCCCCCAAGATCGCCGCCAATGCCGAGATCCCGGCCTCGCAATCCTCATCAGAGGCGTACTCAGCGGGGGAGTGCGACACCCCGGTCGGGTTGCGGACGAAGAGCATCGCGGTCGGCACGTGCGCCGACAGCACCCCGGCGTCGTGCCCGGCCCCGGTCGGCAGAATCGGGGCGTCACCCAGGACCCGCGACAGCCGCTGTGCCAGAGCCTCGTCGAAGGCGACCTCCGCGGTCACCGACTCCGGCGTCACCTCCAGCGTGGTGCCGTCCCGGCCGGCCCGCTCGTTCACCTTCTTCACCAGCGACTCGACCAGCTGATCGAGCGTCCCGGTGTCGGCGGCGCGGGCGTCGAGCCAGCCCCGGACCAGCGACGGGATGGCATTCGTAGCGTTCGGCTCGACCTGCACCCGGCCCACCGTGGCGTGCGCGCCGGACAGCCGGGCCTCCTTGTTCGCCGCGAGCACGGTGAAGGCGAAGGTCAGCATCGGGTCGTGCCGGTCGGTCATCCGGGTGGTGCCCGCGTGGTCGGCGACGCCGCCGAAGTCCATCCGCCAGCGCCCGTGCGGCCAGATCGCGGACGCGACGCCCACCGGTGTCTCCAGCGCACGCCCCTGCTCGATGTGCAGCTCGACGAAGGCCTTGAGGCCGCTGACCCGGGCATCCTGACCCGCGGGCGTCCGACCCAGCGCTTCACCGAAGGAGACGCCATCGCGATCTTGGAGGGCGGCGGCCTTCTCGGGCGCGATCGCGCCGGTCAGGAGACGAGACCCCAGGCACGGTACGCCGAAACGCCCGCCCTCCTCCTCACAGAAGGCAGCGACGGCGATGTTCCGGCGGCTCGGATCGACGAGATCCGCCGCGAGGAAGGCGCTCACGATGCCGAGCGGCCCGTCGTACCCGCCGCCGTGCGGCACCGAATCGAAATGTGATCCGGTGAGCACCGTGCCCGGCGTCCACGGTTCGCCCCGCCATGCGAAGAGGTTCCCATTGCCGTCGTCGGTGACCAGCATGTCTCTTCGCGCGGCCTGCGTGCGGAACCAGTCGCGCAGCGTCAGCTCCGGCTCGGAGAGCGCGTACCGCAGGTAACCGCCGCTCTCCGCCCGGCCGATCGGGGCGATCTCGCTCCAGAGATCGGTGAAGGCGCTCATCGGGCCATCGGGATGTGAACGCCACCCGAAGCGTCCGACGAATAACCGGCGTCGACGTGCCGCAGGACGCCCATGGCCGGGTCGTTCGTCAGCACCCGCTCGATCTTCTGACCGGCCAGCGCCGTGCCGTCCGCGACGCAGACCTGACCGGCGTGGATGCTGCGGCCGATGCCCACGCCACCGCCGTGGTGAATGGAGACCCAGCTGGCCCCGCTCGCCGTGTTGACCAGCGCGTTCAGCAGCGGCCAGTCGGCGATCGCGTCGGAGCCGTCGAGCATCGCCTCGGTCTCCCGGTACGGCGACGCCACCGACCCGGAGTCCAGGTGGTCCCGGCCGATCACGATCGGCGCGCTGACCTCACCCTTGGCGACCATGTCGTTGAACCGGACGCCGGCCTTGTCGCGTTCGCCGTACCCGAGCCAGCAGATCCGGGCGGGCAGCCCCTGGAACGCGACCCGCTCGCCGGCCATCTTGATCCAGCGCGCGAGCGGCTCGTTCTCCGGGAAGAGGTCGAGCACTGCCTTGTCGGTGGCGGCGATGTCGGCCGGGTCGCCGGAGAGCGCGGCCCAGCGGAACGGGCCCTTGCCCTCGGCGAAGAGCGGGCGGATGTACGCCGGCACGAACCCCGGGAAGTCGAACGCCCGGTTGTACCCGGCCAGCTGCGCCTCGCCGCGGATCGAGTTGCCGTAGTCGAACACCTCGGCGCCGGCGTCCATGAACCCGACCATCGCGGCGACCTGCTTCGCCATGCTGGCCCGGGACCGGTCGGTGAACTCCTCCGGCTTGGTCCGCGCGTACTCGGCGGCGTCCTCCACCTCCACGCCCACCGGCAGGTACGACAGCGGGTCGTGGGCGCTGGTCTGGTCGGTCACGATGTCGATCTCGACGCCTCGAGTGAGCAGCTCGGGGAAGACCAGGGCGGCGTTGCCGACGACGCCGACGCTCAGTGCCTTGCGGTCGCGCTTGGCCTGCAGGGCGAGCTCGATCGCCTGGTCCAGGTCGTCGGCGACGACGTCCAGGTAGCGGGTGTCGACCCGGCGCTGCAGCCGCGTCCGGTCCACGTCGACGATCAGGCAGACGCCGCCGTTCATCGTGACGGCCAGCGGCTGAGCGCCACCCATGCCGCCGCAGCCGCCGGTCAGCGTGAGGGTGCCGGCCAGGTCACCCTGGAAGCGCTTGGCCGCCACGGCGGCGAACGTCTCGTACGTCCCCTGCAGGATCCCCTGGGTGCCGATGTAGATCCAGGAGCCGGCCGTCATCTGGCCGTACATGGTCAGGCCCAGATGCTCCAGGCGGCGGAACTCGGGCCAGTTCGCCCAGTCGCCGACCAGGTTGGAGTTGGCGATCAGCACCCGCGGCGCCCACTCGTGGGTGCGCAGCACACCGACCGGCTTCCCGGACTGCACGAGCAGCGTCTCGTCGCCCTTCAGCACGTCCAGCTCACGGATGATCGCGTGGAAGGACGGCCAGTCGCGGGCGGCCCGGCCGGTCCCGCCGTACACCACCAGATCTTGCGGCCTTTCGGCCACGTCCGGGTCGAGGTTGTTCATCAGCATGCGCTTGGCGGCTTCCTGCGGCCAACCCTGTGCCGTGTACGTCGTACCGCGCGGCGAGCGAATCTCGGACATTCCTACTCCTGTCACGCCAGAAAGATGTGCCGCTGCGCGGCTGTCGCTTCGAACTCCTCCAGGCGGCGCTGCACCGGTTCGGGCGCGGCGTCGCACATCGCCTGCAGCAGCACCATGGCCATCGCCATCGGGCCGGTGTGCAGGTCGAAGACGAGCTGGGTGCCGACCGCCGCGGGCAGCACCACGTCGGCCGACTCGGCGACCGGGCTGACCGCCGAGTCGGTGATGGCCACGATCGCGAGGCCCGCGGCCTTCGCCTCACGGACCGCCTCCACAGTCTCGCGCGGATAGCGCGGCAGCACGATCGCCAGCATCGCACCGGCGCCGGCCGCGCGGGCCTGATCGAGCCGGTCCAGCAGTCCGGTCCCACCGCCGTCGAGCACCCGCACGTCCGGGAACGCCTTCGCGGCGAAGTAGCCGAAGTACGCCGCCAGCGGCGCGGCGGCCCGCAGCCCCAGCACCGGAAGCGGCCGGCTCGCGATCAGCAGTTCGGCTGCCGCTCGTACGTCGTCGAGCCGGTCCAGCTGCTCACCGAGCCGCCGCAGGTGATCGGTCTCCGCCGCCACGGCCCGCTGCATGGCGTTCCGCCCGGCCGGCTCGGCGGGTTCGCCCGCGGTCACCGTCCGCAGCTCACGCCGCAGCGCCGGATATCCGGAGTAGCCGAGCGCCATGGCGAACCGCGTCACCGACGGCTGACTGACCCCGGCCAGCTCGGCCACCTCGGCCGCGGACAGGTAAGCCGCCTTCGACCCGTGCTCGACGAGGCTGTGCGCGATCCGTCGCTGAGTCGGGGTGAGCCGTGCCCCTTGAAAGAGCTTGACTACTCCGTCATTCACATCCGCAGCTTATGCATAAAAACTTTCAGAACACCAGACCGTCCGCCGAAAGTGGCCCAAGAATCGCTTCCGGCTCGCAGCCGCCCTCACACCGACAACCCCAGCCGACCGGACACAGTCACCCGTGGGAGGCCCGTCCCGGCCGGCGAACAGAGACGACAACCGTCCCCCAGAGACGGTTATCGCACACAAAAGCAGCGACAAACCGCACCCAGAGGCCAGAGCAAGCCCGCAGGCGGCCGTTTGTGAGGCGGTGAGCGCACGCGGGTGGCCGTTCGTAGGGCGGTGAGCGCACGCGGGTGGCCGTTCGTAGGGCGGTGAGCGCACGCGGGTGGCCGTTCGTAGGGCGGTGAGAGCACGCAGGCGGTCGCGTGTTGGGGCGGCGAGCGCACGCAGAGCAGCCGTGTGTGCGTCTGCCGCCGCCTGGTGGGCGGTGAGCGCACGCAGAGCGGCGGTGTGTGCGTCTGCCGCCATCCAGGGGGCGGTGGGCGCACGCGGTACATGTGTGCGTGCGTTGACCGCCACTCGTCGGGCGGTCGGGTGTGGGGTGGTGAGCGCACGCGGGCGGTGGGTAGGGGCGGTGAGCGCACGCAATGGACGCGTGTTGGGGCAGTGAGCGCACGCAACGGTCGCGTGTTGGGGGTGGTGAGCGCACGCAGAGTGGTTTGCGTGTGCGTCTGCCGCCGTCTGGGGGGCGGTCGGCGCACGCGGTATATGTCTGTGTGCGTTGGCCGCCGATCGTCGGGCGGCTGGTGCGGGCTAACCGGGAGGCGGTGTCGGGGAGGGCGTGGTTACCGGCGCGCCTGGATTCGATCTGACCGATTAGACTCTGCACGACGCTTTGCCATGGTCGGCAAACCGCGCGGAAGTGGCGAAATTGGCATACGCGCAGGATTTAGGTTCCTGTGCCCGTGAGGGCGTGGGGGTTCAAGTCCCCTCTTCCGCACCCGCACGACGCGGCTCGGGTTCATGTGAACCCGAGCCGCGTTGCGTTTCAGCAGGTGGGGGCTTTTTCGGCCGCGGCCAGATCGACCGCCGGGCCGGCTACGGCGGTGTCGGCTGCCGGGCCGGTCGTCGCGGACTCCAGCAGCGGGGATGCCGACGACGGGTTCGGGGCCGACGGGCTCGGGGACGACTTCTTCGAGGCGGCGGAGGCGGACGGCTTGGCCTTGGCTGACGCCGACGCTGCCTTCTTCGATGACGAAGAGGACGAAGATGACGAAGATGACGACGAAGAGGACGATGATGACGACGAAGAGGACGACGAAGACGAGGACGATGCCGACGAAGCCCGGACGCTCGTCTTCTGCACCGACCCGGGGCTCATCTTGATGCTGGACACCGTGCTGGTCTTCCCGTACACATCAGTGATTTTGATCTTGAATGGACCCGGACCCGCGCCGCTGTCGATCAACCAGTAGTTGAAATCGGTCCGGTGGGCCTTGGTGAAACTCCGGCCGGCGCTCGCCACCTGCACCGACGAGAGCAGATTGGCGTGGTTGTCGATGCGCGCGGCGAACCAGTACTGCGACGCGCCCTCCTTGATCCGGACGCTGATCGGGCCGGGAACGGACGGGTTCGTGACCAGCTTGTACTTGATCGGGATGATGCCGTCGACCTCGGCGCCGATCTTCTTGAACGCGGTGCGGCTCAGGTCGAGGTGACCGGCGGCGCACTCGGGACAGGAGTCGAAGACCTTGACGCGAACCTTGCCCTTGGGGCCGGTGACGTCGAGGTAGGCGCCGCACGACGCGCCCTCCGAATACTGCGCGGGACCGAGCGCCACATAGAGGTCGTCGGCGGGCACCTCGAACGAGCAGTTGCCGGAGGTGCCGGCCAGGTCGTAGAAGGTGGCCTTGCCGGACTTCGCCGTCGTGCTCGGCGGCGCGGCGCACGCGGAACCACCCGTCTGCAGGACCAGGGCGACACCGATGATTCCGGCGACCACGGCGGCGCCGCCGGCGGCGAGCCATCGGATGGGGAACGGGCTTCGATGGGCACTCACCCCGGGGATCCTGGTGGGAGCGCTACCCCGGGGGCAAATCTTCTAAGACTCCCCTAAGACGGATTCACTCTTCTACGACATTCACGGTGTCACCTGTCCGAATTCGACCAGTCTCACCGGCGGTCAGGTCGGGGATCAGGTTGATCGCGAACATCAGCTTGCCTTCGACGCGCCGGTGCTTGCCCAGAACGTGCAGCGGCTGCCGTCCCGTGTCACCGGTCTCCTGGTCGATCGTGGTGACCCGGCAGCGGGCGCAGGCCTTCGCCGCCCGGAACGTCATCTCGCCGATGCGCAGCCGGCGGCCGAGCCAGCCGTCCTCGGCCCAGGGTTCCGCGCCGGTCACCACGATGTTGGGCCGGAACCGGTGCATCGGCACCGGCTCGTCGCCACCCTCGGTCAGCCAGTCGTTGACTGCGTCGAGTGACGCCGTGTTCGCCAGCAGCACTGGGTAGCCATCGGCGAGGCTGACCCGGTCGTCCGGCAGTGCGTAGCCGTCCACCGCGCGGCCTGTCGGGTCGGCCTGCCAGACGAGCCGGGCGTCGCGGCCGAGGAATTCGCTGACCCAAGCGCTCTCCGCAGCTCGCGCCGGGACCGTCGGCTTGTTCTTGAAGACCCGGACCGAGATCTTGTCGCCCGCGTGCGGTTCGTCGATGTCGAGTGGCGGCAGTCCGTCCGTGCTCAGGATGAGCCCGCCATCGCGCGTCAGGGCAGTGAGCTGGGTGAGGCGGGGCGTGTCACGCTGGGTGATCCCGACGCCTTCGGCATCGACGATCATCCACCGCCGGTCACCGGTCAGGCCTTGCGGTTCGACACCGGCTTCGTCGTGGTCCAGCCGATGACAACCCTTGACCGGGTACGTGTGAAGCCCCGCTATCCGCATGCTCGCCAGCTTCGCACACCTGCTCCTAGGCTGAATCGCATGATTGCGCGCATGTGGCGAGGCTGGGTCCCGACCGAGCGGGTCGGGGCGTACACGACCTACATCGAACAGACCGGCTTGACCGGGTACCGCCGGACGCCGGGCAATCTCGGCGCCCAGATGTGGAGCCGCGACCTGGGTGACGGCCGCTCCGAGGTGACCACGCTGAGCTGGTGGGAGTCGCTGGACGCGATCCGCGGTTTCGCCGGCGACGACATCTCGCAGGCCGTCTTCTACCCGGAGGACGACGCCTTCCTGATCGATCGCGAAACCACGGTCACCCATCACGAAGTGGTCGCCCGGTAGACCGCCGGCCCGGGGTGGACGGGTGGTCGCATGCACGGCGGCCGCCTTGCGGGTTGGTACCGCATGACGGCCGCCGTGAGCTCCGGGCGCCCGCCAGACGGGGCAGACGGTCGGCGGTTGCCCTCCCCATCGGCGGGACGGGCCCGGAGTTGCACGTTTAGCCAGATCATTCCGGCTGGTGGGAGCGCCAGTCCACACGAGCGCCGGTTCGGATGAGTGTCAGTCGAGACCGAGGTCGCGGCGCAGCTTGGCCACGTGGCCGGTCGCCTTCACGTTGTAGAGGGCCCGCTCGATCAGCCCGTTCTCGTCGATGACGAAGGTGGACCGGATCACGCCGATCACGGTCTTGCCGTAGAGCTGCTTCTCGCCGAACGCGCCGTACGCCGTCAGCACACTCTTGTCCTCGTCGCTGACCAGCGGGAACGTGATGGCGTCGTGCTCGCGGAACTTCGCCAGCTTGGCGGGCTTGTCGGGGGAGATGCCGACCACTTCGTACCCGGCGGCCTGCAGCGACGCCAGGTTGTCCCGGAAGTCGCAGGCCTGCTTGGTGCAGCCGGGCGTCATGGCGGCGGGGTACGCGTACAGAACGACCTTGCGCCCCCGCAGATCCTTCAGCGTGAGGCTGTCGCCGTTGTCGGTGGGCAGGGTGAAATCGGGCGCGGCGTCGCCGGCGGCAAGGCGCACGTTGTCAGTCATGGGACCGACGATAGTGCCGGTCAGGCTGCGGCTCGCTGTCCGCTCCAGAGCTCCCGCGCGGCGGTGAGGTCGCGCGGCCACTCCTCGCCGCGGCGGGAGAAGGCGCGCTCGGTGATCTCGAAGTCGCCGACGAGGCGGCGGAACTCGGCGAGCACGTCGGCTTCGCGGAACGGCTTGCAGGAGAAGACGTTGACGAGGACCTCCCGCAGGTGCGGGTAGGTGTGCACGGCGGCGTGCGACTCGGCGAGGATCACCACTGCGGATTTGCCGGACTTCTCCGGCGGGCCGCCCTCGGTGGCGACCAGCGGCCCGGCGATCACGGTCATGCCGATGCGGGTGACGAGATCGCGCATGAAGGTGGCGAGCGTCTCTTCGTCGTCCAGGGGCCGGATGTCGGTCACGGCCGAGAGTCGGAGTGTGAGTTCGTCACCGTAATGGTCCATCGGTCCCTCCCCGGGGAAAAGGAATAACCGAACGTTACCTTCCGGCTCCGCTCCGGAGTGTGCCAATGTTTATGCAGGTCAGGGCGGGTATGGGATCCGTTGAAGAATGGCCTTCGTCATGCCGGAAACGGTAGTGGAATCAAAGGAGGAAAGCGTTTTCGATGGTGCGTAGCGCACCGAGTCGTGTACTCGCGGGGTACGCTGCCGGACGCATCCGTCGAGAGTGGAGATCACAGCATGAGCGAGGCCGTGAGCGGGACCACCAGCGTCTCCAGCGAGGTCGTCGAGAAGATCGCCGTGGCGGCCGCCCGCGCGGTGCCGGGCGTCGCGGACCTGGGCGGCGACACGGCCCGGTTCGTCAACACCATGCTCGACAAGGTCGGCCTGACCGAGGTCGGCGACGCGAGCCGCGGCGTCTCCGCGAAGATCGCCGACGGCAACGTGACGGTCAGCGTGGTGCTGGTCCTCGAAGCCGGCCGGGTGGTCGCCGAGGTGACCAGCGAGGTGCAGCGGAAGGTGACCGAGGCGCTGACCGGTTACGGCCTCAAGGTGCTAGCGGTCAACGTCAACGTCGACGACATCGCGGGCGTCTGAAGCCGCGTCTGAAGCCGCGTCTGAAGCCGCGTCTGAAGCCGCGCCTGAAGCCGCGCCTGAAGCCGCGTCCGAAGACGCGTCCGAAGACGCGTCCGAAGACGCGTCCGAAGCCCCGACCGGGGTCGCGGCCCTGATCCGCAGCACTCCGGTGAGCGCCAGCCCGCTGCCGATCCCGATCGCGAGAGCCACTGCCGCCCGGGCGAGCCAGCCCGGGCCGGCCGACGGCACGACCGGGGCGAAGAAGACGTCGGCGCTGCCGAACCCGGCGAAGGCGGCCAGCACGAACCCGGAGAGCGCCAGGTAGAACGGCGGATGGCGGTAGGCGGCGGCGACAGCGAGCAGCCCGGCCAGGAGCAGCACGCCGGAGAGCCCGCCACCGTCGGCGATGCGCAGGTACGCGTACGACAAAGCGGAAAGACCACCGGCAAGCGCAAGCGGCCCGGCCGACCTCGGCCACCGATGAGCGGCAAGCGCGACAGCCAGGCCCGCGAGCGCCGCGCCGAGCCACCAGGCCCAGGTCAGCGGGTCCGGTTCGTAGTCGAGCGTGCCCTGGATCTCGAAGACCCGCACCTGATCGCGGAGCGGAATGGTCCACTCGCGCAGCCGATGCTCCGAGTCCGGGTCGGCGGCCACCTGCGGGGGAAGGCCCGCCTCGGTCCACTGGGTGCGCTGATCGTGCCAGCGGACGGTGGTGTCGGCGGAGACCCGGCGCCAGGCCGGCGCGGCGGTGGGGTCGGCGTTCGCGGGCAGCGCCGTGTCGCCGGCCGCTGTCGCGTTGAACCAGGTGGCCGGCGAGTTCACGTTCTCGTAGGTGCCGTCCGGGCGGATCTCCAGGTACGGCTCACCGGAGTAGCCGAGCACCTCGACGGACCGGTCGCTGTCGTTCGTCAGCTCGACCCGCGCGCCGCCTTCGACCATCCGTGCGCTGACACCGCCGGGCGGGCTGCTGATCCCGGTGATCGTGGTCCGGTAGGAGGAGACCTCGCTGGTGTCACCGGAGTGGGCGGAAGCAGGCGCGGCCGGCCCGAGGATCAGGCCGGCCACTGCAAGGGAGAGCGCGAGGAGACGCCTCACCCGGCCGCCTTCTCGATGGTCTGGGTGAGCAGGTCGGTGGTCGGGACGGTGTCGTCCGGCCCGGTCAGCTGAACGCCGTTCACCACGATCGTCGGCGTGCCGGTGTAGCGGTCGGAGAATTTTTCGGTCGCCTGGGTCGCCCACGTCTCGTAGGTTCCCTCGTTCACCGCGTTCACGAAAGTCTCGCTGGTCAGGCCCACCGACTTCGCCAGCTCGATGATCTTCTCGTTGGTCAGGCCGTCGCTGTTCTCCTCCGGCTGGTTCTCGTAGAGGACGTTGTGGAACTCGAGGAACTTGCCCGCCTCGGCGGCGGCGGCCGCGGCGGCGGCCGAGCGCGTCGAGTACTCCGTCCCGTTGGAGAACCGGTCCAGGATCGAGACCGGGTGGATCCGCAGCGTGATCGTGCCGGCCTCGGCCAGGTTCTGCAGCTTCTCACCGCTGGCCGACTCGAAGTTCCCGCAGGCCGGGCACATGAAGTCCTCGTAGACGTCGACCGTCACCGGGCCGGTGCCCAGGGCGAACGCGGTGCCGTCGTCGACCGCCGAGGCCGGGGTGACCAGCTTGCCGGCGTTCTGCCGGGACATCACGGAGTAGCCGACCAGACCCGCGACGAAGAGCACGAGGACGACAGCGACCGAGGTCCAGAGCGTCACCTTGCGCCGCCGCTCGGCGGCCTTCTGCTGCGCGATGATCTCGCGAGCCTTGACGGTCCGGTCCCGCCTACCCTTACTCATCGACCAACCCCCATGAGAACGTTATCGGCGGAGTACCGGGATCGCGGCTTCCACAGCAGGATTCCGGCCAGCGCGAGGAACGCGACGTCGCGCAGGATGTCCAGGCCGTACGCGGTGTCCCGGCCGGCCGCCAGCTCGCCGCCGGAGCTGAAGCACCCGCAGTCGATCTGCAGGCCACGCGCCCAGGCCGACACGATGCCGGCGATGAAGATCACCAGCAGGACCGCCGAGATGCCGGCGACGAGCCGGGTCGCGATCCCGGCCAGAAGCAGCAGGCCGAGCGCGATCTCCAGGAACGGCTGGGCCGCGCCGATGATCTTGGCAGTGTCGTAGGACGTGAGCTGGTACGCCTTGACCGCGCGGGCCGATTCGTTCAGATCTCCGACCTTCAGCCCGCCGGCGATCAGGAACACCGCCGCCAGGGCGAGCCGAGCCACCGTGGAGATCCACGGCCAGGTTCTCTCCATGCGCACGCCCCGTTAGACGGTCTTAGTCGCCACCCAGTTCCCGATCATGTGTACTCCGGGACGACCGTCACACGCAGGGCCGAAAGCCCTGAATCAGCTGGCTTGTGCCTGGGAGACCGCTGTGATCAGCTCATCACGCGCACGCGCCACCCGGGAGCGGATCGTGCCGACCGGGACGTCCTCGACATCGGCGGCTTCGGCGTACGAAAGACCGAGCACTTGAGTCAGAACGAAGGCCGTCCGGCGCTCATCGCTCAGACGACTCAGAAGATCTGCGCTGCTCAGGCGGTGTGCCGGATCGGGGGCGGGCAGCTCGGTGACGGCCTGAGCGGCCAGCCGGGCGTCGAGCCGGCGCCGGCGCACCACCGCGCGCAGGTGATCGGCGCAGGTCCGGCGGGCGATGCCGAGCAGCCAGGTACGCACGCTGGACCGCCCGGCGAACGTGTCGAGAGCGCGGAACGCCCGCAGGTAGGTCTCCTGGGTGAGGTCGTCGGCGGCGCCCGGGTCGATCAGGGCGGCGGTGAAACGCCATACCTCGGTCTGCGTGGCACGCACGAACGCGGCTTGCGCGGCAGGATCACCGTCTCGGGCGGCCAGAGCCAGCGCGGTGGTCTCGTCCGTCTCCTGCTCACCAGCCGTCACGACGTGGATGGTACGCGAATCGGCAGTTCCGCTCCGCATCTGGAACCATGCAATGGCTGTCCCCGGTAGGAAACGGAGTCCCCCTTGACTGACCGACGCCGAGTGCTGGCCGTGCTGGCCGGACTGCTGCTCGGATTCTTCGGGACGCTGCTGGCCGCGACGCCGGCGCTCGCTCACGCGGTTCTGTCCGGCAGCGACCCGGGCAACGGCACCATCGTGCCGGACGCGCCGAACAGGGTGACGCTCACGTTCAGTGAATCCGTGCAGCTGGTCCCCGGCAAGATCCGGGTGATCGCCCCGGACGGCTCCCAGGCCGACCAGGGCGACCCCACCGTCAGCGGCGCCGAGGTGACGATCCCGCTGCGGTCGGGCGGCGGACGCGGCACGTACCTGGTGAGTTATCGCGTGATCTCGGCGGACAGTCACCCGGTGGCCGGGACGATCACCTACTCGGTCGGCGCGGCCTCCACACCGCCGTCCGCCGCCGAGGAGGAGGTGAAGGTCGATCCGGTGGTCCGGGCGCTGATCCCGGTGGCCAAATATCTGGGGTACGTCGGACTCGTGTTCCTGGTCGGCCCGGTGCTGGTCCTCGCGCTGCTCTGGCCGCAGCGGCTGAGCCGGCGCGGGCCGGGACGCCTGATCTGGACCGGCATCGGCCTGGTCGCCGGCAGCACCCTGCTCAGCATCTACCTCCAGGCTCCTTACACCCTCGGGACCTCTCTCTTCGATGTACGGGTGAGTGACCTGCGGGACGTGCTGGGCAGCACCTTCGGGGCGGTCATGCTGGTCCGTCTCGGTGTGGTGATCGCCGCCGCCTTCCTGCTGCGCCCGCTGCTGAGCGGCCCGAAGAACGGCGAGTCGAAGCTCGATCTCGCCCTGCTCGGCGTTCTCGGCGTGGCCGCCCTGGCGACCTGGCCGCTCACCGGTCACCCGACCGCCTCCCCGGTGGCCGGCGTCTCCGTGGTGATCGACGCCATCCACCTGGCCGCGATGGCGGTCTGGCTCGGCGGTCTGGTGATGCTCTTCGCGTTCCTGCTGCCCCAGGCGAACGGCCGCGAGCTCGGCGCGATCCTGCCGATCTGGTCGCGCTGGGCGGCCACCGCGGTCGGCGCGCTGATCTTCGCGGGTGTGGTCCAGGCGCTCATCGAGGTGTCGACGCTGGACGGGCTGATCAACAGCACGTACGGCCGGCTCATCCTGGTGAAGGTCGCGCTCGCGGCGATCGTGATCGGCGTGGCGGCGTACTCCCGCAAGCTGGTCAAGGACCGCAGCGCCGAGGAACACCCCGGCCCGCTGCGCCGGATCGTCTTCGCCGAGCTGGCCATCACCGCGGTGGTCCTCGGCGTGACGGCGGCGCTCGTGCAGATCGCGCCGCCGCGGACCGCCGAGGCGGCCGAGACCGGCGCCGCCAGCACCACCGTCACCCAGACGCTGACCTCGGACAAGATGGCGCTGCAGGTCGATGTCTTCCCGGCGGCGGTCGGGAACAACTCGATCCACCTGTACGCCTACACCCCGGACAACAAGCCGCTCCCGGTCGTGGAGTGGAAGGCGACGGCGGCGCTGGAGGCGAAGGGGATCGAGCCGATCGAGATCCCGCTGCTGCGGATCACCGACTTCCACGCGATCGGTGACATCGCGCTGCCGCAAGCGGGGGACTGGACGTTCAAGTTCACCGCCCGGACCAGCGAGATCGACCAGTCCTCCTTCTCCACGACGGTGACCGTTAAATAACAAGATCTCCCTATCCAGGATGATCCCGTTCCGATTCGACCACTTTGGGGTTATTTGCATCTGTATGGTCGCGCAGTACGGCCCGGGAAGGGGGAGAACAGATGCGGGTGTTCCGCACGATCCTCGGCATGCTCCTACTGACCATCGGACTGCCCGCGCTGCTGGCGGGTGGAGTCCTGTGGGCGGCGATGCAGCATCGCGATCCGGGCGGCGCGTTCAGTGGTGAGCTACAGCGGCTCGCCGTACCCGGATACGCCGTGGTGGTCCCCGACGTCGACCGGCTGCTGCGCGACGACGCGCCGCTCGCCCGCATCGGCGACACCCAGCTCCGGCTGGCCGCGGCCACCACCGACGGTCCCGCCTTCGTCGGCCTCGCCCCCGCCGCCGACGTCGACCTCTACCTCGCCGGGGTGCCGCACACCCGAGTGGGCGGCATCGACCTGGGCACCGGGGCGCTTCCGGTCACCTCGGCGCGGGTCGCCGGACCCCGCGTGCCGGCCGGCATCCCCGGTCAGCAGGCGTTCTGGACCCGTACCGGGGTGGGGCAGGTCAGCTTCGTCCCCTCCGAGTTGAACGGTGGGCCGTACAGCCTGGTGCTGATGACCGCCGGCGGCAGCCCGGTGAACCGGCTCGCCACCGTCGCCGAGGTCCGCCCGAGCTGGCTGAACTCGAGCACCTGGGGCCTGATCACGCTCGGCACCCTGCTCGTCATGGCCGGCGTCGTCGTCGCCGTCTGGCCGGGCCGCCGTCGCGAGGTCGTCTACGTCGTCGAGCCCAGCCAGGTCCCGGATCTGATGCATGCGATCGGCGCGCCGCTCCCGCACCTGGGTGGCGGCGGCCCGCGTCAGGGTGGAGCACACCGCCCGCGCACGCTCGCCGACTCCCGCCCGGTCCGGCCGGTCCGCCCGCCCGCGCTCCCCGAATTCTCCTGGCCGCCGAAGCCGGCCGCGGCTCTCCCTTCCTCCGGCCTCCCTTCCTCCGGCCTCCCGCCCGCGGGTCTCGCGTCCTCAGGCCTTCCGTCCTCCGGTCCTTCCGCCGCTCTCGCCGCTCCCAGCCGGTCCGCTACCGGCGCGCAGACGCCCGCGCCCGGCCGCCCACTCAACCTCCTCGGTGACACCCCGGCCATGTCCGGCCTCCAGCCAGGCCCGATCCCGGCCCGGCGTGCCAATCGCCGCGCGCCCAACCCGAGCGACATCCCCGAGTTCCACGCCACCGCCGTAGGCGCCTGGGTAGCCGCCACCGCCCCCGAACGAGCCCGCCAGACCGAAGCCCGGGCAGCTGCCCGGTTGCGCGAAGCGGCGGCCCGCAAGGCAGGACTTCTTCCAGGCCAGACCACTACGGACGTACGCGAACCCGCCCGCGCCACCACCTCCCCTTCGATCACGGCCCCGCGCCGGGGAGGCGCCGAAGAGGACGGCTCTCCGAAGCCCGGCTCGTCCTCCGACCAGGTCACCCAGCCGGCGTCCCCGCCGAAGCCTGACGCGCCCCGGGTGCCGTCCCGCCAGACCACTCGTCCGGCCACCCTCGCGGAGGCGCCGAGGCAGGGCTCGAAGAAGTCCCGCAAGGAGCAGCGCACGGCCCAGGCAGACGTTCCGGAGAAGGCCGCCGCGACGCAGCCGTACTCCCGGATCGCCCTGCACACCGGCCCGGCAGCCACGGACTGGACAGCCGTAGGTCTGACCCGCCTGGCGCCGTTCCACCCCACACAGCCCTCGATCCCGCCAGCCCACCCAGCAGCGACCGAGCCCACCCCCACCCGCGCCGAGCCCGCATCCACCCAGGCCGAGCCGTCGGTCACCCAGGCCGAACCGGCAGCCACCCTGGCCGAGCCGTCAGTCACCCAGGCCGAGCCGTCAGTCACCCAGGCCGAGCCGGAGGCCACCGCCACCCTGGCCGAGCCCCCATCCACCCAGGCCGAGCCGGAGGCCACCACCACTCTGGCCGAGCCCATGACCGCCGGGACCAAGCCGGCACCTGCCCAGGCCGAGCCCGTGATTGCCGAGGCCGCCTCCAAGCCTCCGGTCTGGCCGCCGGTAGGCGTCACCGAGACCGAAGAACCCGCCACCCCGAAGAAGCCGATCGTCCCCATTCCGGCCCGCCCGGCGAACGAGGCGACCGAGCCGAGCGCCTCCACTACGGAGATTCCGCCCGCTCTGGACCGCAACGCCGAGGCGACCACCGGCCAGGAAGAAACGCCGGCGAAGGACTCTCCCGAGAACCCGCCCCAGCGAGCCTCGATCCACACCGCCGAGGCAGGCATCCCAGCGCCGATCTCCGACGAGAAGTCGAGCGTCGCCGCCGGCACCGAGTCGAGCGACGCCGCCGGCGCCGAGCCGGCTACCGACCCGGCGCCTGGAACCGCTGACGTGCCCTCGCGAGCCTCGATGCACGCGGTGGAAGCGAACGGCCTCGCGGAACTCGACAAGAACAAGCCCGAGGAAACCGCAGGTGAGCCCACGCGGACGACGGCCGGCAAACCAGCCCGCAAGAACAACCCGCTGACCCGGGCCCAGAACCGCCTCGCCGGCAAGCCCATGCCCGCCACTCAGGGAAAGCCGGCCGCCGCGTCAGGAAAGTTGGGGGCTGCGCCAGGGAAGCCGGGGGCTGTCATGCCGGGCAAGCCGGGTACCGCCCGTCGCGCACCAGCCGCCTGGATCAAAGCCGCAGAGAAGGCAGCCGAAAAAGCCGCCGAGTCCGTAGCGGCCAGAGCCACCAGCCGAACCGAGCCCGCCGAAGCCACCGCGCCCGAGCCGATCCGAGCCGCACCCAAGCGCACGGCACCCGAGCCGACCCGAGCCGCACCCAAGCCCACCGCGCCTGAGCCGATCCGAGTTTCGCCCAAGCCCACCGCGCCTGAGTCGAGCCGAGCCACGCCCGGGCCTACCACGGCCGAGCCGACCCGAGTTTCGCCCAAGTCCTCCGAAGACGTGCCGAAGCTGATCGAAACAGGGAAGTCGGTCGCGCCTAACGACAGAACCGAAAAATCAGATAAGTCGGGTGAGGGGCCAACTCCAGCTCCCGCTTCGGCGCAGTCCTCGACCGCGGTTGCCGTCTCGGGTAGAGGTGAGACGCCCAATGCCGCTCCGGCTGCCGCTCAGGCGCAGGCCAAGTCGCCGAAGGTGAATACCGCGCCGGCTGTCGTCCAGGGTGAGGCTCAACCTCAGCTCTCCAATCCGGCGCGGAGGCCCAAGCCGAAGCCGGCGCCCGCGGCGAAGGACAAGAAGGTGCTGAGCTATCGCGAGGAAGCCGCCGAACTTCTGGCGGCCAGTTCGGAGCGCCGCCGTAAACGGACCGTCGGGGGCCGTGACCGCCCCGAAGAGTGACCGCCTTGAAGAGTGACCGCCCCGAAGAGTGACTGCCCAAGAGTGACCGAAGCCGGGCCGCTGACGCGACGTCAGCGGCCCGTTCTCATAGCGGTCAGAAGCTGACCGCATACGCGCATAGCGTTCGGCCCATGAGAGTCCTCTCCCGGCGCGAGCTGAACCGCACCTACCTGGTCCGCCAGCTGCTGGCCGGCCGCACGGACCGGACCGCTGCCGAGGCCGTCGCTCATCTGGTCGCGCTGCAAGGCCAGGAGTCCGACTCGCCCTATCTCAGTCTCTGGTCGCGCCTTCCCGGATTCCGGCACGACGACCTGACCGGCCTGCTCGGCGACCGGATCGTCGTTCGCAGTGCGCTTCTCCGGGGCACCCAGCATCTCTGCACCGCCGAGGATTTTCGCTGGCTGAGGCCGACGTTGCAGCCGAGCCTGGACCGGTTCGCCGGGCGCGGCGGGCGGCTCGACGGGCTCGATCAGGACGCGCTCGTCGAGGCGGCTCGGGAGATATTGGCCGACGGGCCGGTCGGCCGCCCGGAGATCACCCGCCGGCTGGCCGCGAAGTTTCCCGGGGTCGACGCGGACTGGCTGAAGTTGGTCGTACATCTGAGGTTGGCTCTTCTGCATCCACCGCCGGCCGGAACGTGGCGGCACCGAGGGCGAGTGGCGTGTGTGCTCGCCGAGGATTGGATCGGGCAGCCGCTGGCGCCGGGTCCGTCGCCGGAGACGCTTGTGCTGCGATACCTGGCGGCGTTCGGCCCGGCTTCGGTGAAGGACATTCAGGTGTGGTCGGGTCTGACGCGTCTGCGAGGGCTGGTGGCCGGGCTGCGGGTTTTCAAGAACGAGAAAGGCGTTGATCTGTACGACCTGCCGGACGCGCCACTGGCGGACGAGGGTGTCCCGGCTCCCGTGGTGTTCCTGACCGAATTCGACAATGCGCTTCTCGGGCATGCCGACCGCGATCGGATCATCCACCCGGTTGACCGGCCGTTGATTACGCCGGGCTGGTCGATCGTGCGGCCGACGGTGCTGGTGGACGGCTTCGCGGAAGCCACCTGGTCGATCAGCGGTTCGGCGGTGACCGTGGCGCCGTTCCGGCCGCTGTCCGCGAAGGATCGGGCGGCGGTCGAGGCGGAGGGTGAGCGGCTGCTGGCGTTCGCGGCGCCGGGGGAGAAGCCGGAGATCCGGTGGGCGGATGCCGAAAGGGCCCTCCGCGCTGCCGACACGGAGGGCCCTTTACCGGGGGGAACGGAGTAACCGAAGGGGGGCTTCGTCCGTTAAGTACACTTTACCCAACAATCGGCCAACTGGGAAGTCCGGCTACCAAACCGGACAAACCGCTGGTTACCTGCTCGCGGCAACCGGCGGTGGTGGACTCGGGCGTACGCTGGACGCCGTGGCGGATCTTCTGGTGTGGATCGACTGTGAGATGACCGGACTCGACCTGGGCAAGGACAAGCTCATCGAGGTCGCGGCGCTCGTTACCGATCCCGATCTCAACGTGCTCGGCGAGGGCGTCGACCTGGTGATTCATGCGGACGACGCGGCGCTCGACGCGATGCCGCCGGTGGTGCGCGACATGCATGCGAAATCCGGCCTGACCGAAGAGGTGCGCCGCTCGGCGATCACCATGGCGGAGGCGGAGGAGGCGGTCCTCGCGTACATCAAGGAGTTCGTTCCCAATCCCCGGACCGCACCGCTCTGCGGCAACTCGATCGCGACCGACCGCGGCTTCCTGGCCCGCGACATGCCGGCCCTCGACGCGCACCTGCACTACCGGATGATCGACGTCTCCTCGATCAAGGAGCTGTGCCGCCGGTGGTACCCCCGGGTGTACTTCGGTCAGCCCGCCAAGGGTCTGTCGCACCGCGCGCTCGCCGACATCCGGGAGAGCATCCGCGAGCTGGAGTACTACCGCCGCACGATCTTCGTCCCGCAGCCGGGACCGGACGTCGAGACGGCCAAGTCGATCGCCGCGGAGCTGTAAGACCCAACCCGCTCGACAGGCCGCCGGACGGTGTGGCTATGATTGTCCCGCAACACAGGGTTCGCCTTGTGAGCGTGGTGGTCGTAGCTCAGCTGGTAGAGCGCCGGCTTGTGGTGCCGGATGTCGCGGGTTCAAGTCCCGTCGATCACCCCACGTGAGAGAGGCCCGGTCTTCGGATCGGGCCTTTTTCTGTACGCCGTGAGCCCCGAATGTGAGCGCTCGCAGAAATTTTTCGGTAACCGGGCAACCTTTCCGCCCTCCGGGGCCACTGGGGTGTGGATCAATCCTCCGTTCCCCGGGAGACCCCCTCATGCTTGCCAAGCGCATCGTCGTACCGCTCTCGGTGCTGACCGTCGGCGCCGCGGCCGCGGTAGCCGGCGTTCTCCACGCCGAGGCTGCCGAAGCCGCCGCCTGTTCCGTCACGTACACCGTCGCCGGCCAGTGGAACAGCGGCTTCACCGGCGATGTGAAGGTCCGCAACACCGGTGGGGCGGCCGTCGACGGGTGGACGCTCGGCTTCACGTTCCCGTCCGGCCAGAAGATCGCCAGTGGCTGGAACGGGACCTGGGCCCAGAGCGGCAGCGCGGTGACAGTGAAGGACGCCGGCTGGAACCGGAGCATCGCGCCGGGTTCGCAGGTGGCGGTCGGCTTCAACGGGACGTGGAGCGGCGGCAACGCGGCGCCGGCGGTGTTCACCGTGAACGGGGTGACGTGCAGCGGGCCGGCGGCCGTCAGTCCCGCCGCTTCCCCCTCGGCTTCCAAGATCGCGACTGCTTCCCCCTCGACTTCCAAGATCGCGACTGCTGCGCCCGCGACTTCCAAGATCGCGACTGCTTCCCCCACGGCTTCCCAGGGTGCGGAGGACTGCACCGACTACGCCGCCCTGGTCCGCGGCAAGTTCTGGGTCAACAACAACGTCTGGGGCAAGGCCGACGGCGCCGGCTCCCAGTGCGTCAGGGAGAACGGCCTCAGCGGCGACAGCCTGAGCTGGGGCACGAGCTGGAACTGGACCGGCGACACCACGAAGGTCAAGTCGTACGCGAGCGCCGTGCTCGGCTGGCACTGGGGCTGGAAGGCGACCGGAACCGGCCTGCCGATCCGGCTCGGTGACGACAAGGCCGTGACCGCGAACTGGAACTTCCAGGTCACCCAGACGACCAGCAACATCATGAACGTCGCCTACGACCTGTGGCTGCACGACGTCGCGAACCCGGACTGGCAGGACAACCCGACCGACGAGGTCATGGTCTGGCTCTACAGGTCGGGTGGCGCCGGCCCGGTCGGCACCAAGCAGGCGACGGTGACGATCGCCGGGACCACCTGGGATCTCTACAAGGGGAACATCGGCTGGAACGTGTACTCGTTCGTCCGTACGTCGAACACCTCGTCCGCCGCCCTGGACCTCACCGCCTTCACCGACGACCTGGTCGCCCGGGGCTGGCTCACCACCAGCAAGTACCTCTCCAGCGTGCAGGCCGGCACCGAGATCTTCACCGGGTCGGGCCGTCTCGACACCACCGCTTACTCCGTGAAGATCGGCTGACGCAGGCCGTCCCGTGCCCCCACTTACGGTCAGGAACAGTGGCTTGTCCGATTTGGAGATCGAATACGCCTTCCGGCGTTTCTTCGACGACCATCACGCCGACCTGTCCCGCCTCGCCTACCTGGTGACCGGGGACTCCCAGGCTGCCGATGATCTGGCGGCTGACGCGTTCGTGGAGGTGTGGCGGCACTGGGAGCGTGTCCAGGCCGCGCAGAGCCCGATCGCGTACGCTCGCGGCATCGTGACCAACCTGGCCCGTCAATGGATCAAGCGGCAGAGCCGGGAGCGCGCCGGCGTTCTGCGGCTCGGCCTGCTGCGCCGGGATCGGGTCGAGAGCGACACCCCCGCGGTCCTCGACGTGCGCCAGGCGCTGCAGCGCCTTCCGCAGCGTCGCCGGGAGTGCGTCATTCTCCGGTACGCCTTCGACGTCCCGGAGAAAGAGGTCGCAGCGATCCTCGGCATCTCGGTCGGGGCCGTGAAGAGTCACACCTCGCGTGGTGCCGCGCAGTTGAGCGATTACCTGCGGGGCATGCCGCTGATGATGGGCGGCCTCCATGGCTGAGCATCCGGACCTCGGCCGGGTGCTGCGTCAGGAGGCCGACCGGCACGTACCGGATCGGGACGCGATCCTCACCCGGGTGGCCCGGCGCCGGGGTGAGCCGGTCCGCGGCAGGTGGTCGTTCCTCGCCCTGCGACCGGTTGCGGCGGCCGCCTCGGTGGTGGCGACCCTCGTGCTGGGGGTCGCTGGTGTCAAGCTGGCCGGGGAGCGTACCGAGCCTGATCAGATCCCGGCCGCGACCGGCACGAGCGCCCCGGCGTCCCCGTCTGCCTCGCCGTCGCCCTCGTCATCGCCGTCGCCGTCCTCATCACCGGCTGTCACCCATCGGGCGCCGGTCACCGAGACGTCGCCCGCGGCTCCGAAGTGGACTCCGGCGGCTGGTTACCTGAGCTCGGCCGCCGAGGTGGACTCGCACTCGAACGAGACCTGGGCGCAGGGAAACCTCGTCCTCACGACGTCCGAAACCATTACTGAGCTCGATGTGATCGTGAGCGTCGCGCGTACCGGGAAGATCTCTCGAGCCGGGCAGTGGACCTCCATCCCGACCGAGATGATCACGATGATCGTGACCGAGGAGAAGGACGCGCTGCTCTACCGGTTCACACTGCACGACGGCGCGACGCTGGCGCCGGGGGAGTACACGTTCGCGGCGCAGTACCTGCACGCCACCGGGAAGCGCGACGCGACCGCTGACAGTTACGGCGCCATCGCGTCGGCCGGCGACCGCAAGGTGGAAGTCACCGGCGCGTTCACCAGTTGATCGACTCCCGACAGCGGATGCACAGCGTCATGTTGGATGATCATCTGATGGTTGCTGTCAGTGCTGACGACTACGCCTGGTTCACCGAGCAGTACGCGGACCTCGCCGATGCCTACTGCCTCACGCTGGTTCGCGGGCGCACCCCCGCCGAGCTGCTGGAACAGGTAGGCGCCGTCAGCCCGGTCCGGTCGGTGGGCGTGCAGCGGGTGACCTCGTTCGCGGTGGCGGCGGCTTCGCTCGGTGACTGGACTCTGCTGATCACGGCTGCGCCGGTGAACGGCCGTCACCTGTCGCGCGGAACCGTCCTCGTCTCGCACTCCGGTGACGCCTTCGTCTGGGCCCGCGACGGTGAGCTGCTGCTGGAGTTCGATCCGGCCGACGCCACCCGCCGCACCGGCACCGATCCGGACGCCCTCGTCGATGTCCTCGATCGGCTGGGTTTCGCACTGTCCTCCGACGGCGAGGGTGGCTGGGGTTCCGGCGCCCTGCAACGGGAGCGGTCGCTCGCTCTCGCCGAACAGCTGACCGGTGCCAGCCTCACCCTCACAGCCCTGGAATCGACGACTTTCACCTGCGGCACCCTGCCCCTCGTCTCGGAGGGCCAGCCTGCCGCCGGCGCCGCCGGTGTTGTCGCTGCCGCCGCGCCGGCTCGCTCGACCGTCCCGGCGGCTCGTTCGGGTGCTCGGCCTGCGGCGAAGGCGGAACGCTGGGACGAGGAATACGACGCCCCCGACGACGACTGGTCCGACGCCGCCACCGACGAGGACGGCGAAACCGAGAACGACGAGCGCGAGTGGCCCCGCCTGATCGCCAAGGTCCGCCGGGCCTTCAGCTGACCGTCAGCGTCGCCAGGTGGGCTTCCAGTTCGGCGGCCGCGTCGGACGGCTCCAGATGTCCGGCGAGCACGTGAACGCTCAGGCCGTCGATCACCGCGTTCAACCGGCGGGTCTGTGATAGCTGCTGCGCCGGGGTGAGATCGGGCAGCAGGTAGCGGATCACGTCCCGGCACAGCTCGGACATTCCGATGAGGATCTTCCGCTGCACCGCGGCCAGGACCGGATCGCCGAGCCCGAGCGCCAGGAACGCGAACGTGATCGACGCCTCGACGTGCCGCTCCTCGTCCATCGGCATGGTCTCGAGCAGCAGCCGCCGGGCCGCGTCGATCGGCTCACCCTCCGGCTTCAGCCCGATGATCCGCTCGGTGACCCGCGTCAGCACCTGCTCACAGGCGAAGGCGAGCAGCTCGTCCCGCGTAGCGAAGTAGTGCCGCAGTGCCCCCGACGACCACCCCGACTCAGTCGCCACGGTCCGTATCGAGATGGCAGCCACCCCGTCCCGGGTGATCACCCGCCACACGGCGTCGGCGAGCTCCCGGCGGCGTTCCTCGTGATCCACGATTTTCGGCACGTTCCGATCATCGCACGGTCGTGTTATAAAGAAATAACACGACCGTGTGAAAAAGATCGGGGGAGTCACATGATCGCGCTGATCGTGGCGTGCGAGATCGGTTTCTGGGCGCTGCTGTCAGCCGGCCTCTTCACTCGCTATGTGCTGAAGTGGCCCAGGCTGAGCGCGGCGCTGCTGATCGCCGTCCCGGTGGTCGACGTGCTGCTGCTCGTCGCCACCGCCATAGACCTGAGGCGAGGCGCCGAGCCCGCCCTCGGCCACGGCCTGGCAGCGGTCTACCTGGCAGTCACCGTCGTCTTCGGCCACCGCATGATCAGGTGGGCCGACGCCCGCTTCGCGCACCGCTTCGCGGGCGGCCCGCCCCCGAAGAAGGCTCCCCGAGGAGGCCGTGAACACGCGGCCCGCGAACGCCGAGCGTGGCTCGAACATCTGCTCGCCTACGTCCTGGGCGCCGCCTTCCTGGCCGTCTTCACCGTGATAGGAGGCGGCCTGGACAACACGGCCCCCCTCTGGAACGTGATGGGGACGTGGTCGCTGGTCCTGGCGATCGACTTCCTGATCTCCTTCAGCTACACCCTCCACCCCCGGAAACCCTGACACGAAGAAGCGCGGGCCTGGTCTGGGAAGACCGGGCCCGCGCTTCTCGGGTCATTCAGGCGCTGTCAGAGATAGCTGCCCTTTTTGTACTCTTCGTAGCTCATGTTCCAGTCGGTCCAGCCGTTGCCGTTCTTGAGCTTGTCCTCGGTGCCCTTGACGGTGATCACATCGCCCATCATGGTGCGGTCGAAGAGCCACTTGCCCATGGCCTCGGAGACGTTGACGCAACCGTGGGAGACGTTGCGTTGGCCCTGCTGGCCCTCGGACCACGGCGCGGCGTGGATGAACTGGCCGCTGTAGGTGATGCGCTGCGCCCAGTCGATGTCGGTGCGGTAACCGCCGTCGGGATCGGTGTCGGTGGTGTCGAAGACGGTGTGTGCCTTCTTCTCCATGACGACCATGGTGCCGCTGGAGGACGGCGTCTTCGGCTTGCCGAGGCTCACCGGGAGGGTCTTGATGACCTTGCCGTCCTGCTTGACGGTCATCTTCTTGGTCTTGTTGTCGACCGTCATGATGAGGGAGCGGCCGACCTTCATGTCCACCGTCAGGTCGGAGCGGCCGTACCACCCGTCGCCGAGCTTCACGCCCTTCAGCTGGACCTTGTAGAAGATCTTCGAGCCGGCTTTCCAGTACGTCTTGGGGCGGAAGTGGACCTCGGTGGAGGAGATCCAGCGCCAGGTGCCCTCCTGGGCCGGGGTGGCGGTGACCACCATGCGGCGCTCGACCTCGGCGCGGTACTTCTCCGGGATGGCGCGTCCGAACTTCATGATCAGCGGCATGCCGACACCGACGACGTTGCCGTCACCGAGGAAGCTCGTGACGCGAACCAAGTTCGCCGGCTTCTTCATCGTGGTGAACGTGCTGCTGACCGTGTTGTTCTTGCCTTCGGCCTCGGGGCCGGTGACGGTCACCGTGTACTTGGTGGCCCAGTTCAGCGACTGGCTCGGCTTCCAGACGTTGTCGTCCTTGTCGACAGTGCCCTTGACCTCGTTGCCCTTGGCGTCGGTCACCTTGACCGTGGTGTTGTCCGGGTCCTCGCTGTTGTACTTCACGTCGGACCAGGCCTCGACGCCTGTCGCATCGAGCGCCGGCGACGTGACCGCCACCGTGCTCAGCGTCGGCTCGGGCGACGGCGCCTCGGCGGCCGGTGCGGCGCTGCTGCCGCCCTCGGCCGTGCTGCCGCCCTGCCACGACGGCGAGTCGCCGCCGCTGCTGCACGCGGCAGTCAGCAGGAGCGTGCTCGCCAGCACCGTGACGACGGCCGCGCGCCATCGGCGACCCGACCGATTCCTACCCATGTCCATGGTCCCCTCACGGCGTCGTCTCTCCCGGCGCCCAATAGTGCTCCAAAAAAGCTTCACGACCAATCCCGGTTTTGTGCCGTAGTACCCCTATGGCGGGGCCGGAACACTCAGCCGAGATTCGACGGAACCTTCAACGCGCTGCCCTTGGCGAACTCTTCCCAGCTGACGTCCCAAGGCGTCCAGCCGTTGCCGTAGTCCAGCTCGTCCCCGGTGCCACGCACGGTGACCGGGTCGCCGACAAGCGTTTTGTCGAACAGCCACCGCGCATTCGATGGAGACACATTGACACATCCGTGCGACACATTCCGGTGACCTTGCGCACCGGTGGACCATGGCGCCGAATGGATGTACTGACCGCTCCAGGTCAGTCGCTGCGCGTACTGGATGTTGGTGCGGTAGCCGTCCGCCCCGTCGGTGTCCGTGGTGTCGAAGACGGTCTCGGCCATCTTCTGCATGACGACCATCGTGCCGCTCGACGACGGGGTGCTCTTCTTGCCGAGGCTGACCGGCATCGTCTTGACCGTCTTGCCGTCCTGGACGACCGTCATCTTCTTGGTCTTGTTGTCGACCTTCATCTCGAACTTGCGGCCGATCTTGGCGGTCGCCGACCGATCCTTGTCGCCGTAGATGTTCTCGCCGGTCTTCAGGCCGCCGACAGCGATCCGCACCTTGAGCACGGTGCCGGTCTTCCAGTATTCCGGGGCGCGGTAGTACGCCTGCGTGCCGTTGTCCGTCCATGACCAGGTGCCCGGCTGGGCCGGCGTGGTCTCGACGAACATCCGCTTCTGGACGGCCGCGCGGTCCTTCTTCTTGATGCCCGGGTTGAACTCGACGACGACCGGCATCGCCACGCCGTACGTGTGGTCGTCGAACAGGTAGAGCCCGGTGCCGGTCCGGCGGCCCGGCTCACCCATCGTGGTGAACGACGTCTTCTGCGTCTTCGCGACGCCGTCGGTGCCGGTCGCCACGACGGTCGCCTCGTACTTCTGTCTGGTCTTCAGCGGCTTGCTGGGCACCCAGGACGAGCCGTCCTCCCGGAAGTCGCCGGCCACCTTCTTGCCCTTGGCGTCGGTGACGGTGACGGACGTGACCTCGCCCCCGCTGACCTCGAGTCCGATCTCAGCGCTGACCGGCACGTTCTTCTTGTCCTTGGCCGGCGTGACGGTGAGCGACACCGGCTCGGCCTTGGTGGCGCTCTCCAGCACCGGCGCGGCCGCGGAGGCGCTGGGTGCGGGGGCCGCGTCGGCGGCGCCGGAGGAGGAGTCGTCGCTGCAGGCAGCGAGAGGGGTGATCACGGCAAGTGCCAGGATCGCCGCCAGGGAGCGGCGGAGGTCAACCATCATGGCCCCGTTCTTGAGTTCTCAGCGCAGACATACTGACTCATGAGCGCAAGTCGCGGGTCCTCCTTGCGGTCGCAAGTAACCGATTTCAAGGATCATCGGAGGCCGTGCTAACGTTTCTCTCGTTGCAGGGAGAGCGGCAAGGCAAGCGTCGCTAGCTCAACTGGCAGAGCAGCGGACTCTTAATCCGCGGGTTGTAGGTTCAAGTCCTACGCGACGCACTCTCTCCGGCATCAACCCCGACCCCCACGGGTCGGGGTTTTTTCATACCTCAGACCGAAACTTTCGGAACACATACGAAACTTGCCGTTGACACGGCGCCCGACCCTCCGAACAATGAGCAGCGACGATCGTCAATCGATGCATCCCCACGTCGAAAGGTGATCCCCATGCGTTGGCTCAGCGTCCTGGCTGTTGCCGCGGCACTCCTGATCGCCCCGTCCACCCCCGCCAGCGCCGCCGCCGATTGCGCGAACGGCTACGTCGGCCTGACCTACGACGACGGCCCGAACGCCGGCAATACGAACACCCTGCTCAACGCCCTGCGCAGCAACGGCCTGCGCGCCACCATGTTCAACACCGGGCAGAACGCCGCGGCGAACCCCGGTCTGGTCGCCGCACAGGTGGCGGCCGGGATGTGGGTGGCGAACCACAGCTACACCCACCCGCACATGCTCACCCTGAGCGCCGCCCAGATGAGCTCGGAACTATCGCGGACGCAGAGTGCGATCCAGTCGGCCGGCGGGGGCACCCCGGTGCTGTTCCGGCCGCCGTACGGAGAGACGAACGCCACCCTGCAGTCGGCGGCGTCCGCACTCGGCCTCCGGCAGATCATCTGGGACGTCGATTCGCAGGACTGGAACGGAGCCTCCACCGCGCAGATCGTGCAGGCCGCGAGCTCGCTGCAGAACGGCCAGATCATCCTGATGCACGACCAGTACGCGACGACGGTGGCCGCCGTTCCGCAGATCGCCGCGAACCTGCGCAGCCGTGGTCTCTGCGCCGGCATGATCTCCGCCACCACCGGGCGAGCCGTGGCGCCCGGCGGCACGACGACACCGCCACCCGGCAGCGGCTGCACCGCCACCTACAGCGAGGGCCAGAAGTGGGCGGACCGCTTCAACGGCCAGGTGACCGTCAGCGGGTCGAACAACTGGACGGTCACGGTGACCCTGCAGAGTCCGCAACGGATCATCGCGACCTGGAACGCGTCGGTGAGCTGGTCGTCGAGCACCGTGATGACCGCCCGGCCGAACGGCAGCGGCAACACGTTCGGCTTCACCGTCATGCACGGCGGCAACTGGAGTTGGCCGTCGCTCACGTGCGCGGCGGGTTAACCTGATTTGTGCCCCTGACCAGTGATGATCTGGACATGATCGCCGGCGGCGACCCTCGGACAGCGGTTACCGAGCTGGTCGCCGCCGTCGAGACTGACGGACTCGCCGACCCGGCCGACGCCGGTTACGCGCTGATGCTCGCGGCCGAGCTGACCGAGAAGCAGGGCGATCTGCCGCCGGCTCTCGGGCTCGTGGAACGGGCCATCGAGAGCTACCGGCTGGTGGAGGCCGCGGCCGACGGTTTCGCCCGGGCCCGGCGCGGCGAGCTGCTGTCCCGGTTGGGCCGGCAGGACGAGGCGATGGCCGTGTTCTCCGCGCTGCGGCCGCGGCTGGCCCGCGAGCCGGACGCCGCGTCGTACCTGGCCGAGGCCCTGGAGGAGTGCGGCGAGAGCGAGGTCGCCGAGCAGTGGCTCACGGCGGCGCTCAACACCGTCCTGGACCGACCGGAGACCGTGGATCGGGCCGTGCTCGCCAACGGGCTGTTGCAGAACCGGCGGCGGATCCGCCGCGAGCTGGAGATGCCGGTCGACGAGTTCGACGAGTTCGCCGACCGCATCCGCGCGAGTTCCAAGACCACCAAGGGCGGCGGGGCCGGGAGGACCGCGACGAACGATGCGGCCGGATCGAGCCAGGGCGTCATGTACTGGCCGCACGCCGAATACGACAAGGTGCTCCTGCGCTGGCCCGCCTTCGCCGACGTCTACGGCCACACCTGGGACGACCACCGAGCCGATCTGGAGAAGGCGCTCAGCGTCTGGACCGAGTCCGGCCAGTCCGGCTTCCGGCTCCACCCCGGTGAGGCCGACGGGCTGGCCGAACACGTGACCCGGCACGGCGGCGACCCGATGGACGCCGACGTCCGTGCCGGGTACGCGCGCCAGCTCGAGAGCCACGGTCCGGGCGCCGTCTGGCCGCCCGGTCGTAACGACGCGTGCTGGTGCGGTTCCGGGGCGAAGTACAAGAAATGCTGTCTGCCCCGGTCCCGCTGAGGTGCTCGCAGGGGTGTGCTAACGTTCTTTCTCGTTGGCAAGCGCTGCTAGCTCAACTGGCAGAGCAGCGGACTCTTAATCCGCGGGTTGTAGGTTCAAGTCCTACGCGGCGCACAACAAACGAAAGGCCCCGTTGCTGAGCAACGGGGCCTTTCGCTTGACGTCCCAACCGGCGGGCGAGATCACCGCGTCACGGTGAGGTGGCGAACTGGCCCATCACGCCGAGGCTGCCGACGACCACGATGAGCAGTGCGGTCACGGCGATGACCAGATAGCCCATGACCAGACCCGCGACCGCCATGCCGCGGCCGGTCTTCTGGCCGTGCTTGGTCTCGTTCAGGCCGATGTGGCCGAAGACCACCGCGAGCAGCGGGATCACGGCGTAGGTGCACCAGCCGATCAGCACGCCCACGATGCCCAGCACCAGCGACGCCACGGCCCAGCCGGACGTCGGCGGACCGGCCGCGATCGGCACGTAGGCGGGCGGCGGCGGATAGGCGGAGCCCTGTGGATAACCCGCCGGAGACTGTGGATAACCGGGTTCCGGGTATCCGGCCGGGCCTTTACCGGTGGCCGGCGGACCCGAGTACGGCTGACCCGAGTACGGCTGCTCGTAGGACGGCTGCTCGTAGGGGAGCGGCGCGTACGGCTGCGGCGGGAACGGCGTCGTCGACGAGAACGGCGCCGTGGGGTCGGCCGAGGGCGGCGGGTCGTAGGCCGGGGGGAGCGGCGTGGTCGGCTCGAACGGATCTTGCGGCGTTGGGTGCGACATCAGCTCCGGAGTTCCTGCCAGTGGGGGTCCACCCCCATTTGGACCGTTTGTTCATGCTGCCGCCCGGAGCCGTCCCTGGCTACTCGTCGAGACCCATTCGGTACGAAAATCCGACCCGGGTCGGCCGTACGGCCGTGATCCACGACAGGCCCGTAAAGTCACCGCATGACGCGTGTCCTGCTGATCTCGGGGAGCACCCGGGACGGCTCCCTGCACACCGCTGCCCTGCGCACCGCGGCCAGCCACGCCGCCGAGGGGATCACCGCGGATCTGTACGCCGGCCTCGCCGCCCTCCCCGCGTTCCTGCCGGGCGACCCGAACCCGCCGTCCGCCGTCACCGCCCTGCGCCGGCAGGTGACCCAGGCCGACGCCCTGCTCGTGAGCACCCCGGAGTACGCCGGATCGCTCCCCGGCAGCCTCAAGAACCTGCTGGACTGGCTCGTCGACGGCGGTGAGCTGCGCGGCAAGGCGGCGGCCTGGCTGTCGGTGGTCGGCCCGGGCGTCGACGACGGCGCCCGGACCTCGCTGGAGTCGGTGCTCGAACACGGCGGCGCGAAGCTGCTGCGCCCGGCCTGCGTGCGGATCCCGCTCGACATGGCCACGATCGGCGCCGACGGCCTGGTCGCCGACCCCCGCCTGCACGTGGCCCTGCAGGACATGGTGGCCGCGCTGGTCCGGTCGCTGATGGCGCACCAGGACCGGCCGCAGCCGTCCTGGCAGGCGCACTCCAGCGTCTACCCGGTGGTGCAGCGGCAGGACGCGCCGAGCTTTCCGCGCGGCGCGCAACTGCCACCGTGGGCCCGCGGGGTCAGCTGATCCGGCTTGCCGCGGATCGGCAGGCCTCGGCGCCGGCGCACTTCGTCATCGCGGCCACGGCGGCCTCCAGTTCGGCGACCCGCGCGGGTGGGAGCGTGCCGGCCAGGTTGCGCATCTGGTGCGGGTCGGTCCGGCGGTCGTAGAACTCCCGGGTGCCGTCGACGTACTGCACCCAGGTGAAGTCGGCGGTCCGCAGCGCGTCGTACGTCGGCGGGATGTTGATGCTGTCCCGCTCGTAGTCCGGGTCGGCCGGGTCGGTGGCCGGATCGCGGTGCTCGATCAGCGCGGCTCTGCGCCACCGCGCCGGGGTCTCGCCGGCGAGCAGCGGCCGGATGCTGCTGCCGTCGGCCTCCGCGGGCGGCTCGGCGCCGGCCAGGTCGGCGAAGGTGGGCCGCAGGTCGGTGTTCTCCACGACCGCCTCGACGGTCTGCCCGGCCCGCACGCCGTGGCCGGCCACCACCAGCGGCACGTTGACGTCGGTGTCGAAGGCGGTCTGCTTGCCGTAGGGCAGGCTGTACTCGCCCAGGTGGTAGCCGTTGTCCGCAGTGAAGATCACGACGGTCCGGTCCGCGACGCCGGTCTTGGTGAGGGTGTCACGCAGCCTGCCGATCATCCGGTCCACCGACTGCACCGACTGGGCCCGCTTGCGGAAGTCGGTGTCGTTGCCGCTCTTCTGTGCGGCCGTCAGCTTCGGGTGGGTGGCGAGCCAGGCCGGCGCGTTCTTCGGCACGGTGTCGTAGGACGGGCCCTTCGGCGCCTTCAGGCCGGGGAAGAGCTTCGCGTCGCGGGGCGCCGGGGTGTACGGGGCGTGCGGCGCGTAGGTCGAGATCTCCAGCATGAACGGCGACGTCGAGGTCGTGATGAAGTCGGCGGCCTTCGCGGAGAGCACGTCGGTGAGGTAGTCGGCCGGCTTCCTGCCGTACTTCTTCACCGTCCCGTTCTCGTTCAGCGCGTAGCCGAAGTTGTCGTACGCGTTGCCGCCCGCGACCCACTCGTCCCAGCCCGGCGGCACGTACGGCCGGCCGCCCGCGAAGCTGGTCGCCGGCAGGTACTCGTTGAGGTACTTCCCGAAGAACCCGGTGCGGTACCCGGCGGCCTGCAGATCGGTCGCGAACGTCGAGGACTCCAGGCCACGGCTGTGGAAGAGCTTGAACCCGCCGTCCGACCCGTGATTCTTGAAGATCCCGGTGTTGTGCGGGAACTGTCCTTTGAAGAGGGACGCCCGCGACGGGCAGCAGAGGGAGTCGGTCACCGTGTAGTTGGTGAACGTCGTCCCCTCCTTCTGCAGCTTCAGGACGTTAGGCATGTACTGCACGAGGTTCTTCGACAGGTCGTCGGTGAGCACCAGGACGATGTTCGGCCGGGCGGCCGCCGACTCGATGGCCTCGGGACTGAGCGACGAGGGGCTGAACGACGAGGAGGAGGGTGCCGGCGCAGCATCAGTGGTGGTGCACGCGGTCAGGGCCAGGAGGGAGACGACCGCGGAGGCGACGCGGCGGGAACGGGACGACACCCCCGGGAGGGTAGTAGGCCGGGACACCAGGTTTGTTTACCTCTCACTGAGATGATCTTTAAGAATCCCTCAACGGAGGCACTGCCGCGCACGAACGGGCGGATAGTCGCATCATGTTCGCGATCGTCGCCGTCAGTGGCCAGCCACGCCCGCGCCGTCCTCGCCGGCTCACTCCGCCGCGCCCCCGGTTGCCGCTGCGCCCGCCGCGCACTCCCCGCCGGAACCCCACCTAGAACTCTCATCGACGGGTATCGTCGCCTGGGTGATTGAGGTCGATCTCGCCGATCCTTCCTTCCAGGCAAACCCCCATCCCGCGTACGCCGAATGGCGCCGGTCCGGGCCGATCCGCCGGACCAGGCTGCCCAGTGGCCTGACCGCGTGGCTGGTCACCCGGTACGACGATGCCCGCAGAGCGCTCGCCGACCCGCGGTTGTCCAAGCAGTCCGCCTTCTCGGTGGGCTCCTCGGCGGCGGCGAACCGGCCGTCCGGCCCGGCCGCGATCCTCTCCCGGCACATGCTCGCCGCCGACCCGCCGGACCACACCCGCCTGCGCCGCCTGGTCTCGGCGGCCTTCACGGCCCGCCGCATCGAGAGCCTGCGCCCGCGGATCGAGGAGATCACCCGTGACCTGCTCGACGCGATCGAGGGGAAGGACCGGGTCGACCTGATCGACACGTTCGCGTTCCCCCTGCCCATCCAGGTCATCTGCGAGCTGCTCGGGGTGCCGGCCGACGACCGGGACGCGTTCCGCGACTGGTCGAACGTGATCGTGGCGGGCTCGCAGTCCGGCGACCGGCTGGAACCGGCGATCCGCGCGATGGTCGGCTACATCCTGGCCCTGATCGCCGAGCGCCGGTCGAGCCCCGGGCCGGACCTGCTCTCCGGCCTGATCCAGGTGCGCGACTCGGAGGACCGGCTGACCGAGGAGGAGCTCTCCTCGATGGTCTTCCTGCTGCTCATCGCGGGACACGAGACCACCGTCAACCTGATCGGGAACGGCAGTTATCTGTTGCTGCGCGACCGGTCGCAGTGGGACCTCCTGCGTACCGGCAAGGAATTGATGCCCTCCGCCATCGAAGAGTTCCTGCGTTATGAGGGACCCGTCGAGACCTCCACGTTCCGGGTCGCCACCGAGGACCTGGAGATCGGCGGGACGGTGATCCGGGCGGGGGAGCCGGTCGTGATCGTGCTGCTCTCGGCCAACCGCGACGAGGACCGTTTCCCGGACGCCGGCACGCTGCGCCTCGACCGGGCCCAGAACCCGCATCTGGCGTTCGGCCACGGCATCCACTACTGCCTCGGCGCGCCGCTCGCCCGGCTGGAGGCGCAGATCGCGTTCACCCAGCTGATGGACCGTCATCCGGACCTGCGGCTGGCGGTTCCGGCCGAGGACCTGCGGTGGCGTCCCGGGTTGCTGCTGCGAGGCCTGCACGAGCTGCCGGTGGTCCTGTAGACCTGGCATGATGGCGCCGTGTCGGTCCCCCATGATCCGTACTACTCACCCACGGCCAAGTTGCCGGTCGTCACGCCGCAGAACTCCAGTCCGCGTCTGAAGATCCTGGGCGCGGTCACGGCGGCGACCGTGGTGATCGTGGCGGTGGCGGTGTGGGCGATCTCCTCCGGCTCGGACGATCCCGAGTCGCCCGCCCTGCCGCTCGCCGCACCCAGCGTTCTGATCACCGAGGACGCACCGGCCGAGGAGGCGCCGTCGACCGCGCCCACGCCGACGCCGTCGACGAAGTCGCCCACGCCGATGCCCACGACGGCCCGCCCGGTCCGCCCGGCTCAGCTGGTCGACCAGCTGAGGATCGTCGTCCGGTCGCTGGAGAAGCGCGGTGAGCTCGACAAGGGTGGCGCGGACGCGCTGAACCGGCGCCTGGAACAGCTGAAGAACCGGCTCCGCAAGGACCCGGAGAAGGCCCCCCGGAAGCTCGAGGAGTTCGTCGACAAGCTCGCCGACCTGCGCGAGGACGAGAAGATCAGCGAGGCGGGATTCCAGGCGCTCGCGGCCGGCGCGACCCAGGTCGGCGCCCTGCTCCCGGCCGGCGACGACGACGATGACGACGACGATTAGCCGGGGACTACTTGTCCGGGGTTGAGAACGGCCTTCATCCGGGCGGGACCGCGCGACAGACTCGATGACATGGATCGAGCTCAACTGGCCGACTTCCTCCGCACCCGCCGCGAGGCCCTCCAGCCGGAGGACGTAGGCCTGCCCCGGGGCGCGCGGCGGCGGACCGGCGGCCTGCGCCGCGAGGAGGTCGCTGCGCTCGCCGGGATGTCGGCCGACTACTACGGCCGGATCGAGCAGCAGCGCGGCCCGGCGCCCTCGGAGCAGATGCTCGCGGCGCTGGCCCGGGCCCTGCACCTGGGTCTGGAGGAGCGGGATCACCTGTTCCGGCTGGGCGGCCATCCGGTGCCGCAGCGGGTGTTCCGGGACGACCACATCAGCCCCGGCGTGATGCGGATCCTGGACCGCCTCGACGACACCCCCGCAATGATCATTTCGCGATACGGCGAGACGCTGCTGCAGACCCGGATGGCGGTGGCTCTGGTCGGCGACGAGACCCGGTTCACCGGCCTGGCCCGCAGCGCCTGGTACCGATGGTTCACCGACCCGGCCTCCCGCCGGATCTATCCCGAGGACCACCATCCGCGGCACTCCCGGATCCTCACGGCGCAGCTGCGGGCCGCCTACGCGCTGGCGCCGGACGGCCGGGCCGGCGAGATCGTCGACGCCCTGCTGGCTGCGAGCCCGGAATTCGCCGCGATCTGGGCCGGCCACGAGGTGGGTCTCGCGTACACGGACCGCAAGATCTTGATCCACCCGGAGCTCGGCGAACTCGATCTGTACTGCCAGAACCTTCACGACCCCGGCCAGATGCAGACGCTGCTGGTCTTCACCGCGGTGCCCGGCTCGGCGAGCCACGAGAAGCTCCAGCTCCTCGCCGCCGTCGCCGCCTAGAAATCCCGCAACCCGTAGAAAGGCACCACCATGCCCGAAATCGCCCTGATCACCGGTGGCAACCGCGGACTCGGCCGGGCCACCGCCCTGGCCCTCATCGAGGCCGGCGTCGAGGTGATCTACACGTACCGTGGCGACCCCGGCGAGAAGATCGACGCGGTCGCGCTGCCGCTCACCGTCGGCGACCTCGGCTCGTACGACGCCTTCGCGGGCGAGCTGCGCCGGGTCCTCGCCGACCGCTTCGGCCGTACCGACTTCGACTTCCTGGTCAACAACGCCGGTGTCGGCTCGGCCGGCTCGATCGCGGAGACGTCGGTCGAGGCGTTCGACGAGATGCTGAACGTGCACTGGCGCGGCATGTTCTTCCTGACCCAGAAGCTGCTTCCGCTGATCGCCGACGGCGGCCGGATCGTCAACCTCTCCACCGGTCTGGCCCGCTTCACCGGCGACGGCGTCTACGCTGCCTACGCGTCGATGAAGGGCGCGGTCGAGGTCTTCACCCGCTATCTGGCGAAGGAGCTCGGCCCGCGCGGCATCACCGCGAACGTGGTGGCGCCCGGCCCGGCCGGCACCGAGTTCGGCGGCGGCGCGCTGCGGGACGACGAGCGGGTGCGGGCGCACATCGGCAGCGTGACCGCGCTGGGCCGGGTGGCCGAGCCCGCCGAGATCGCCGCGGTGATCGCGACGATGCTCGGCGACGGCACCGGCTGGATCACCGGCCAGCGGATCGAGGCGTCCGGCGGGATGCTGCTCTGATCACAGTGGACTAACGGATCCCCAGCTCGGCCATCCGCCGGATCTCGGACACCTGCTCGACCGCCGACTCATTGGCCAATTCGGACAGACGCTCGTCCGATCCGCTTCGCAGGAGGTCGCCGGCCATCTGCTGCGCGCCCTGGTGGTGCTCGGTCATCATGGCGACGAACATCCGGTCGAACTCGGCGCCGGACGCCGCCGTGAGGGCCGCGATCTCCGCGTCGCTCTGCCCGCCCGGCATCGACGAATGATCGTGCGAGGGGTCGGACTCGGGCTGGTTCCGATCCTTCAACCAGGACTTGAAGTAATCGATCTCGAGTTGCTGGGCGGCGCTCATCCGGTCCGCGAGGCGCTTCAGCCCGGTGTTGCTCGCCCGCCCGGGCGCCAGATCCGCCATCACCAGGGCCTGCTCGTGGTGGGCGATCATCATCTGCACGTACGCCACGTCGATCGAGTTGTAGACACTCCCGTCGAGCGCCTTCACCTGATCAGAATCGGACACTGCAGCCGATTCTCCCGGTCGGCCGGGCAGCAGCACCGGTACCGGCGAGGATGAGGCGGAGGGCGCTGCGGCCTCGGGCTTCTCAGTGGATCCGGTGCAGGCCGCGAGCGCGATCCCGGCGGTGGCGAGGACCGTCAGGGTCGCGGTCGCCAGGCTCCTGGTGTGTCGGCGATTCATTGCTTCCTTTTCGGTAAGGGTCCCCAACGCAACATTCGACAGCTATCGTAACGACCGACATCGCTGTCACCGGGGGTGCTCGCGACACGACTCGCGGTGTGTCGCCGGTGGCTCCGTAACCGGAAGGAGCTCCATGAGGCACCCTGCCCCACGAGGGCGGTTCAAGCGCCTGTCCAGTATCGGCGCTGCGGCAGTCCTGCTCAGCTTCCTGGTCGCCGCGCCCGCCAGCGCGGACGTCGCCGACATTCCGGCGGTCGACGAGATCCGCAGCAGTGCCAACCTCAAGCAGATCGCCAACATCCCGAAGCCCGCCCCGTTCGCGGCCGAGAACTCGCTCAACTCGGACTGGGCGTTCCAGGGCAAATACGCGTACGGCGGCAACTACAACGGTTTCACCGTCTACGACATCAAGAACCCGCGCAGCCCGCAGGTCGCCGCCGTGGTGGTCTGTCCCGGCTCGCAGAACGACGTGACGGTCTGGGGAGACCTGCTCTTCCTCTCCACCGACTCGCAGCGGTCCGACGACTCCTGCGCCAGCACCTCGGTTCCGGCCAGCGCGCCGGCCGAGACGCCGCGCTGGGAGGGCATCAAGGTCTTCGACATCAAGGACCCGAAGAACCCCCGGTACATCGCCGCGGTGAAGACCGACTGTGGCTCGCACACCCACACGATCGTGCCGGGCAAGGGCCGCGACAAGTCGGTCTACCTGTACGTGTCGTCCTACAACCTGTCCGGCGTCAGCCTGCCGAACTGCGCGTGGCCGCACGACAAGATCTCGATCGTGAAGGTTCCGCTGAAGACGCCGACGGCAGCGGCCGTCGTCGCCACCCCGGTGCTCTTCCCGGACGGCGGCTTCCCGGGCAGCGCCACCGGCTCCGCGACCAGCGGCTGCCACGACATCACGGCGTACCCGTCGAAGGACATCGCGGCCGGCGCCTGCATGGGTGACGGCGCGCTGTTCGACATCTCGAACCCGGTGGACCCGAAGGTGATCACCACGGTCCGGGACACGGAGAACTTCGCGTTCTGGCACTCGGCCACGTTCAACAACGCCGGCAACAAGGTCGTCTTCACCGACGAGCTCGGCGGCGGCGGCCAGGCCACCTGTAACCCGGTGATCGGCCCGAACCGCGGCGCCGACGCGATCTACGACATCAAGCGCAAGGGCAAGAAGCTCACGCTCGAGTTCCAGAGCTACTTCAAGATCCCGCGGGAGAACGCCGCGACCGAGAACTGCGTGGCGCACAACGGCTCGTTGATCCCGGTCAAGGGCAAGGACATCATGGTCCAGGCCTGGTACCAGGGCGGCATCTCGATCTGGGACTTCACGAACTCGAAGAAGCCCAAGGAGATCGCGTACTGGGAGCGTGGCCCGCTCAGCACCGAGCGTGCCGTGACCGGTGGCTCGTGGTCCGCGTACTGGTACAACGGCTTCATCTACTCGAACGACATCCAGAAGGGCCTGGACGTCCTCGAGGTCAGCGACCGCCGGATCGACAAGGCCGAGCGGGAGCGCACGTGGCTGTTCAACGCGCAGACCCAGGACGACTACCGTCGCTGGTGATGTGCGCTAGCTAGACCGGAGGGGCCGTCCGCCAGGGCGGTCCCTCCGGCTTTCCGGGCCTTCTTCCGCCGGTACATCAGCGCGTCTGCCTCGCGCAGCAGCCCGTCGCCCTCGCCCGGCTCGCCGGTCGCCACGCCGACGCTGGCGCCGACGGCCAGCCAGTGGCCGTCGATCATCATGGGCTCGGCGACCACCACCGCGATCCGCTCGGCGAGCTTGGCGGCCTCGTCCGCGCCGACGCCGGGCAGCAGCACCGCGAACTCGTCGCCGCCCAGTCGCGCGGCCACCTCGCCGGCGCCGAGCAGGCCGGTGAGCCGCTCCGCGACCGCCTGCAGCACCAGGTCGCCGGCGTGATGCCCGTGCTCGTCGTTCACCTGCTTGAAGCCGTCCAGGTCGATCAGCAGCATGCTGACGCTCCCAGCGGCCGACTCCTGGAGCCGGCGGTGCAGCAGCACCCGGTTGGGCAGGCCGGTGAGCGCGTCGTGGGTGGCCTGCCGGCGCAGTTCGTCGTGCAGGGAGCGCAGTTCGCCGAGCAGCCGCTCGTTGTCCCGGAACGCCACCTGCTGCCGGCCCAGCACGAGGGCCGTGATCAGCACGGCGCCCGCCGCGACACCCCAGACCCGGCTGGTCATCTCGCCGCCACTCAGCGACCAGAGCAGCAGCACCTGGGTGGCGATCACCGCGAGGTACGGCAGACGGCTCGACCGCGGGCCGAGTTCGCCGGGCATCCGCTGGGCGAGCAGGCCGGCCTGGAGCTGCTGGAGCCGGACCGCGGCCGTGGTGAGCACGCACGGCGCCAGCTGCACCACGATCATCAGGCCGGGGCCGGGCTCGCCGACCAGCCCGGTGGTGATCGGGGCGGCGAGCGCTGTCCCGGCCACCCCGAGCGCCGCGGCGGCCCCGGCGAAGCGGGTGAACGGCGCGGTGCCGCTCAGGATCAGTTTGAGCACGCCGAACGAGATCAGCAGCATCACGACGGCGGTGGCCGAGGCGGCCCACCGGTCGGTGTCCTGCTTGCCGCCGAGCTCCTCGGCGAGCAGGAAGGACCAGAGGAAGACCGCGATGCCGGTGAGCACCGTGGCGGCGTCGAACCAGAGCCGCAGCCGCTGCCGCCCGACGCCGCCGAGCGGGTGCTGGAGGGTCGCCACCACCACGGTCGCCATGCCGATCACCACGAAGGCGGTCTGCACGAGGCTGATCCGGGTGGTCCCGGGATGCGTGAGTACGAGCAGGCACTGATACAGGTCGCCGACCGCGCAGGAGGCGAAGGCGATCAGCGCCACCCGCCAGAACCGGCGTCCCGGCGCAGTCATCTCCGGATGCCGGGTCAGCCGCCACGCGAAGTACACCATCAGCACGTCGAGCGTCGCCTGCACCACCCAGGACGTGGTAGTGCCGCCCGGCCCGATCAGGAACCACGGCGCCAGCAGCAGGCCGAGCGCCACGAGCGCCAGCAGGACCGGGTCCCTGGCTGCCACTCGCATATGCATGATCGATCGATCGGCGGGCGGGGGACGAAGCTGAGCGATCCTGTCCGAGTACCGCGAGATCTATCCAGATCACGTAGTCGGATCGGGTGACCGTTCCGCGTGCCGCAATCGGACCTTTGCTGACAAATCGGTACTTTCAGCCCATGGCCACGACACACCGCAGCTCCGCGCTCCGGTCGTTGCCTGTTCTGCTGGCGCTCGTTCTGGCCTTCTTCACGGGACCGATCTCTGCCGGTCACCACTCTTGTGGCCCGAGCGCGAACAGCATCTCCGCTTCCGCCGTGGCGGTACACACGGCCCCGGCCGACGCTTCCGACGCGTCCGCCCGCACCCCCGAAGTCCAGCCCGCCGCGCGGGCGATCTCCTGCTCCAGCACCGCGCCGGTGCGCGTTCTCTGCGCACAGACCGTAACCGGCGCCGCCGGTTCCCGGGCTCCGCCCACCGCTTCCGTCTGACCTTTTTCGGACAGCACTCACTGCTGCCCGGGGGTCCACCCATGCCCGGAACCGAAGCGGAACCCACCAGAGCGGACGACTTTCATGAACATCCTCGCCGAGATGCTGCTGACCGAACCGGCCCCGATGGCGATCTGGGCCGCCCTCCTGCTCGCCACCCTGCCGGCCCTCGTTGTGCTGGCCAGCCCGCACAACGTGCGGCATCCGGGACGCGCCCTGATCGACACGGTGGGCTTCCTGCGCCGCCGGGCCGAGCGCCGGGACGAGGAGCGCCGGCAGCGTCTCGAGGAGGCGCTGCACGCGTCCCGCTACGCCGAGGAGATCCAGGTGGCGGCCGATCAGGCGGGGCTCGCGGCGCAGCGCTGGCAGGGCGGCTGGGAGGACGCCTGCGAGCGGGTGGACGCGGCCTGGCGGGAGTGGCAGGCCGCGGACGCGCGCCGGGCCAGGAGCCGGGCCACGGCGGCCTTCGGCACGCCGTACACCGCGAAGACCCCTGCCGAGTACGCCTACCGCGAGCGTTTCCTGCACCGCGCCGTCGAAGAGGCGACCGCCCGCGGCGAACTGCCGGCCGAGGCCCTCGCCGACGCGCTGAGTGGCCGCAACGGCTGGGATGCCCGGCTGCACCCGGCCGACCAGGAGCGGGTGGTGCAGCAGGTCAGCGCGGATTACCTGGCCCGGTTGCACGAGCGTGCCGCCGAGGCCGAGCGGGCGGCCTGGCGGGACGCGGCCCGGGCCCGCCGGAACCGGGACAGCCTGGTTCGGGAGGCAGCGATCGCGGAGGCACGTGCCGCGGCGGTCGAGCACCTGATCCCGGCCGCGGGAGTCACTTCGCGGGAGATCTTCCGGCCCGCCTTCGCCTAGGACAGAACCTGGCGGCGATGGCCGATTTTAATCATCGGATTCGATGCCACGGCGCCCCCTGGGGAGACGCCGTGGCATTCCTCAAGTCGCACATCGCGGAAGTCGATCACTTACAAAGGACTTCCATCGGTGCACGCCTATCGGTAGGCTCTCACGCGGAGATATCGAATTCGCCGTCCTTGGCGGAGTCCACGAAAGCGGTCCACTCCGCTTCCGTGAACATGAGAGCCGGGCCCGCCTGGTCCTTGCTGTCACGGACGGCGATTCCCTTGTCGAGGAATGCAACCTCGACGCAGTTGCTGCCGCCGCTGCCGTTAGAGCGACTGCCCTTCTTCCAGACGGCACCGTCGAGTTGGTGCGCGAGCATACTCGAGCACCTCCCTTCGATAGGAGATTTCTTCGGGAGTGCTACGCGACGAGCAGACTCTCGATCATCTTTATCGTAGTCCGATGATCGAGCGCCTTCGCGCTCATTCGCTCGAACTCCTCCCGGTACCGGGCAACCTCTTCTGGTTGCTCTTCGTAATAGTCTCCCGCAATGCCTTCGAGGTAGACAACATCCAAATGGGTGGTCTCGCGGAACTCCAAAAGCACTGCTGAACCCCCCAGGAACGGGTGTTCCCCGGAGTCGAAGGGCAAGATCTGGAGCGTTACGTTCGGTAATCTAGCGGTGTCGATCAGATGTTGCAGTTGTCCTGCCATGACGTCCTCGCCACCGATGACCCGGCGGAGCACGGATTCGTCGATCAGCGCGGAGAGTTCGAGGGGGCGATCGCTGCCCAGGCGGCTCTGCCGGGTGAGGCGCAGCGCGACACGCCTGTCTATCTGTTGGGGTGTGTCGGAAGAGCGACCGGTCTTGATCAGGGCTCGCATGTATGCCTCGGTCTGCAGCAGGCCGGGCACGATGATCGGCTCCCAGACCCTCATCGACGACGCGGCGGCCTCCAGGCCGACGAAGTTCCCGGGCCTCAGTATGTCTCGGTAGTCGGTCCACCAGGTGCGCTCGCGCGAGAGCCGGGCCAGCTCCACCAGAGCCTCGCGATATCCCTGATCACGGACGTTGTACAAGGTCAGCAGATCGCGGACGTCGCGCGGCGTGACCGCGACCCGTGCCGTCTCGATCCGGGTGACCTTGGCGGCGTGCCACTCGAAGTGCCGGGACACGTCCTGCTGAGTCAGGCCGGCTGCTTCCCGGCACCTTTTGAGCTCTGCCCCCAGTCGGCGGCGTCGTAGCGTCGGACCCTCGATATCGGACACCTGGACTCCCTACCGTCCTGTGAGTTCGATATTACGACCGGTGCGCCCCTCACGATCCCGGTAGCCATTGACGATCATGCCCCAAGATCGGTATCCGGTGTACGGAACCGCAGGGCCTGAATAAGAAGTCTAGTACTTCTTGTATTGACCTTGATGTTGGGTACATGATGCTGCGGACATCGAGTTCTGTCTTCTTTCCTACACATAGAGAAATGATCATTGGAACTGGCGTCTAAGGGGCGTGGCGCAAGTGTTGGCTGACCAGTACTACCTGATCGCGCACGAGGACCGAACAGGCCGGTCCAGACTCCATCCCCGCGCGACCGGCCTCGGATTGGCCGCCGCTCTGCTATCCGAATTGGTTCTCGAAGGCCGTATCGGCGTGGCCGACGGCGAGCTGTTCATCGTCGATCGGCACCCACCGCGCGATGCCCTTTCCCACGATGTCCTGGACCTGCTCAGCGCACAGTCACAGCACACCGATGTGCGTACCTGGCTGGCATTCCTCTCCCAGGACGCCGCACTGCGGGTCGCCGAGCGCCTGATGCGCGTCGGCGCCGTCGAGATGGTCACCCGCCGGCGGATGCTCGGCAGCACCCAGACGCTCTACATGCCCAACACGGCCCGCCAGCGCAACGCCGCGGCCTGGGCATCCACCCGGATCGCCAACATCCTGGTGCGGGGCATGGACCTCAACCTCTCCGACCGGATGCTCGTCGGCCTGGTCGTCGCGACCGGCCTGACCCGCCACGTCATGTACGGGTTCGAGATGTACCCGCACATCTACCACGCCCTGCCCAGCATGATCGCCTCGCTGCCCAACGATCTCCGGGAGATCGTCGAGTGCACCGAGCAGTCGGTGGGCACCGCTCTCGCGGTGGGACGACGGTGAGCCCGGCCGGTCGCCATCAGCGCCGCCGCAACAATGTCGATCAGTGGGCCGGCACCATGCTGATGGATCTCCAGCGCAGCTCCGGCACCGGCCCCGACATCGTCAGCCAGGCGCTGGCGAGCAACCGGCTCGGCGTCTCGTCGGTGGTCTTCTTCGGCGTCGCCGGCGCGGCCCCGCTCACCGTGATCATCGGGGCCATCTCGACGATCTACGCGGTGGTCGGCAACACGGCGGTCCCGCTGGTCTACCTCGTCGTCGCGGGCATCCTCTCGATCTTCACGGTCGGGTTCGTCGCGATGAGCCGGCACATCGTCAACTCCGGCGCCTTCTACGCGTACATCAGTCATGGCCTGGGCCGGGAGCTCGGGGTCGCGGCGGCGTTCGTCGCCCTGGCCGCGTACTCGCTCATGCAGATCGGCCTCTTCGGCCTGTTCGGCGTGGTCGCCTCGGGAATCCTCGAAGCGGTCGGCCTGCAGGCCTCCTGGCTGGCCTGCGCCCTGGTTGCCTGGGCGCTGATCGCGGTGCTCGGCATGCTCTGGGTCGACCTGAGCGGCAAGGTGCTGGGCATCCTGCTGATCGCCGAGATCGCCGTCGTGGTGATCTACGACCTGGTGATGGCGGGCAACCCCGCTGAGGGCTCGGTCAGCTTCGCGGCGCTCGCGCCACAGCAGCTGCTCACCCCCGAGGTGGTGGCCATGATGGTGCTGGCCATCGGCGGCTTCACCGGCTTCGAGGCGACGGTCGTGCTCTCCGAGGAGGCGAAGGACCCGAAGCGGACGATCGCCCGGGCCACCCACCTCTGTGTGATCCTGGCCGGCATCCTCTGCGCCCTCTCGGCGTGGGCCATGTCGGTGGCGGCCGGTCCGACGCAGATCGTCGCGGCGGCCCGCACGGAACAGACCGACCTGGTCTTCACCCTCGTCGCGCCACACGTGCCGGACACCCTGATCACCATCGGCTACCTGCTCTTCATGACCTCGATCTTCGCGGCGCTGCTGGCGTTCCACGCGGCCGTCTCCCGGTACCAGTTCGCCCTCGGACGCGAGCGGGTCCTGCCGGCACGCTGGGGATACGCCCACCCGCGCACCGGAGCGCCGGTCGTCGGCTCGGTCACCCAGAGCATCCTGGCTCTCGGTGTGCTGCTGACGTACGGGATCCTCGGCATCGATCCGCTGGTGCATCTGTTCGCATGGCTGACCGTCGTCGGCGGCCTGGGCGTGCTGATCCTGATGTGGGCCGCCTCCGCCGCGGTGATCGCGTTCTTCGTCCAGCACTCCCGCGGTGAGAACGTCTGGCGCGGCCGGGTCGCTCCGATCACCGCGTTCTTCCTGCTCAGCATCATCCTGCTGGCCACCGTGATCGGCTTCGGCGATCTGCTGCAGGTCGGCAGCGACTCGGTCTTCCACTGGGTCTTCACGGTGGGATACCTGATCTGCGCGGCCATCGGGTTCTGCTGGGCGCTCATCGTGAAACGGAGGCGGCCGGACATCTACGCCGGGATCGGCCGGGGAGCCGACGGCCGGAACGTCATCGACTACGCCGAGCTGGCACGCCCGCACTCGCACTCGCATTCGCAGACCAACGCGCAGCACCCGCACGAGCTCCGCGACCACTCTCCGTCGATCAAGTAGGGAAGATCCATGACGTACGCCATTCAGGAACTAGTGATCCGGCACGTGTCGCCGTTCGACACCGAGGAGATCACCAATCTTGTGGCCGACGCGATGTGGGACGGACCAGTCGCCCGCTGGATGCAACCGGACACGGTGGCCCGCCGGCGCAACACGCCTCGATACTTCGAGATCTTCGTGGAGTACGCCCTGCAGTACGGCGAGGTCTACAGCACCGCCGACGCGGACGACGGCCGGATGAACGGTGTGGCGCTGTGGTTCCCGCTCACCGCGATGATTCCGCCGCCGATGGATTACGAGCGCCGGCTCAAGGAGGCTTCGGACACGGCGTTCGACCGCTGCCAGCAGCTCGACGCGGCACTCGACGAGCACCACCCGCTCGAGCCGCACCACTACCTGGCGTTCATGGCCGTACGCCCCGGCCAGCAAGGCCGGGGCATCGGCAGCGCGTTGCTCGACCGGCACCACGCCCGGCTGGACCGGGCCGGGCTTCCGGCCTATCTCGAGGCCAACGACCCGCGTAATCGCGACCTCTACCTTCGGCACGGATACCAGGTCCGGTCCGTGATCGAGCTACCCGACGGACCCTCCGTCTGGTGCATGTGGAGGGCGCCTATGGCCTGATACCGACTACGCAGCCGTGGGGAACTCGTAGATCCAGAACGACTGCTGGTCCATGCACGAGGCTTGCAGCGTGCCACCGGAGAGCCGGCGCAACATCAGCTGGATCACCTTCGACATGTTGCGACTGTCGTCGTTGAAACGGCAGAAGTCGAGTGCGATGATCCCGTTCCGATCCGTCGCCGTGCGGTACATGGCTTCGACCAATTCCGCGAACGATCGGGTCGACCGGGCGTCCTCAGCGACCGCTACGAATCCGCAGTACCAGATCTTCTTCTGCGCGTAGAGGTCGGGCCATCGGCGTTCGAAGTACTCGGGTGCGATCAACGGCATCGCGTACAGATCATTTGAGTACGTGGACAGGCCGCAGAGTTTGCCGCCGTCGTCCAGGCAGAGGTACTTGTCGACCCGGGGATCGAACATCACCTGGTCGAACTCCGCCCGGTACATCAGGTGGCGCTGCACGGCGAGGGCGCGAACCTCTTTGAAAGCGCCTTCGTACAGTTCCCACGCGGTCTCGTGCATGTCGTCGGTGATCTGGTCGATGACTTTGACAAGCATGGCTGCTCCCTCGCGGGACCGTGCCGAGCGGCCCCGCTCTCGTACTCAAGTCGATCGATAACAGGTGACCACAGAGTACGAAGAGCAATAGGGATACGACAATGCGTGTCCGCCAAAATCATGTGCCAATCCAGTTTGGAGTGATGCCTTTGACTTACCGATCATGCAACTTGCGAAGTTGCAGGTAGTTGCAGAGATCGACTCGTCTGAGTCAGCACCGGCCATTCTCGCCGAGGGTTCTGGAATCGGTTCAGTATTCCGTGGATCAGCCTTTTTGTGGAATGCACCGAGTACTAGCCTCCGCGTTATTCGCACGGTGCGCTCGCCCCTTCGACGGCGGGTTCGGGTCGGTCCGCGGGCCACCGCGGCGAGGTGTGCATCCCCCACTCGCCCTCCGGTGGCCCGCTCTCATTGACATAGTTTGATGTCCATACATAGTCTGCCGAGATCATTGTGGGAGCGCTCCCGCGCATCCCCTCCTCGGCAGGAGCGTCATGTCGCGTCTACCAGGCCTCGCCCTCGCGGTCGCCCTGATCGCCGGCTCACCGGCCATCCCCACCGGCCCCGCAGCGGCCGGCGAGCAAGGCCCTCGCCACGTTGAAAAAGGCTCGGTCCAGGCGGTCGCCGCCATGCAGCCCGGCTGGAACCTCGGCAATACATTCGACGCCACCGGCGACGACGAGACGTCGTGGGGCAACCCCCGGGTCACGCCGGAACTGCTCGGCGACATCCGGGCGCAGGGCTTCAAGAGCATCCGCATCCCGGTCACCTGGGGCCGGCACCAGGGTCCTGCGCCGGACTACACGATCGACCCGGCGTACCTGGCCCGGGTGAAGGAGGTCGTCGACCAGGCGCTCGACGCGGACCTCTACGTGATGGTCGACATCCACCACGACTCCTGGCAGTGGGTGAACGGGACGGGCGACGACGTCCTTCCCCGCTTCAGCGCCATCTGGACGCAGGTGGCCGCCGCGTTCCGGGACACCTCGCCGCGGCTGGTCCTGGAGAGCATCAACGAGCCCCAGTTCACCGGTGGTGACCCGGCGGCGCGGCTCGCGGAGCTGAACACGGCCTTCCACCGGATCGTGCGCGGTTCCGGCGGCGGCAACGCCACCCGGCTGCTCGTCCTGCCGACCCTGCACACCTCGGCCGACCAGGTGCACCTCGACGCCCTCGGCTCGTCGTTCGCCGCACTGAACGACCCGAACCTGATCGCGACGGTGCACTACTACGGGTACTGGCCGTTCAGCGTCAACGTCGCCGGCGGCTACCGCTTCGACGCGACAGCGCAACAGGACCTGCTCGACATGTTCGCCCGGATCCATGCGACGTTCGTGGCCCGCGGCATCCCGGTGATCATCGGGGAGTACGGGCTGCTCGGCTTCGACCGCCACACCGGCACCATCGAGCAGGGCGAGAAGCTGAAATTCTTCGAGCTCTTCGGCGCACAGGCCCGGGCGCGAGGGGTCACGACGATGCTGTGGGACAACGGGCAGCACTTCAGGCGTACCGATGGATCTTGGAATGATCTTGAGCTCTTCCACCAGATCCGCTCCAGCTGGAAGACCCGGTCCGGAACCGCCGCGACCGACCTCGTCTTCGTCCGCCGCTCGGCGCCGATCACCGCGCAGACCATCACCCTCAACCCGAACGGCACCGGCTTCACCCAGATCCGCCTCGGCGCGACGACACTGCGCCGCGGCCCCGACTTCCAGATCTCCGGCGATCAACTCACCCTCACTGCCGCCTTGCTGCGGCGATTGACCCAGACCCAGGGGTACGGGGTGACAGCATCGCTCTCGCTGCGCTTCTCCCGGGGCGTGCCGTGGCGTCTCGACGTCGTAGCCTTCGACCGTCCCGCCCTGACCGCGGCGACCGGCTCCACCTCGTCCTTCGCCGTCCCGGCCACTTTCAACGGCGACCGCCTCGCGACGATGACCGCTGCCTACCCGGACGGCTCCAACGCGGGCCCGCACGGCTGGACGCCCTACAAGGAGTTCGACCGTGCCTTCGCCCCGGACTACGAGGCCGGCGCGATCCGCTTGACTCCGGACTTCTTCGCCGAGGTGGCCGAGGGGACGCCGGTGACCCTGACATTCATCTTCTGGAGCGGGGAGACCGTCACCTATGAGCTACTCCGAACCGGCACCTCGGTGACCGGCACACCCCTCGCCTGACCCCGTTGACACGAGCACATCGTGTGCCGCTGTCGCTTCGGCGTCGGCGTCGGCGGCCCACGGTGCGCTGCTGTCGCTTCGGCGTCGGTGGTCCACGGTGCGCTGCTGTTGTGTCGGCGTCGGCGGTCCACGGTGCGCTGCTGTCGTCTCGGCTCGGCGATGCTGTTGTCTCAGCTCGGCGATGCTGCTGCTCCACGCGGTGTGTTGAGTCGCGGTGCGAACAGGGTCCGCGGGCGCACCGCGTCAACGACGTCACGGGGCGACGAACGCACACGATCGGGCCCGCGCTCGTGGGGCGGTGAGCGCACGCGGCCGGGCCGGCGCTCGTGGGGCGGTGGGCGCACATGGTCGGGCGGTTTGCGGGGCGGTGGGCGCACGCGGGAAGGGTGTGCGTGCGCTTGCCGCCGTCCTGCGGGCGGTCGGCGTACGCGGGTCGCTGGTGTGTGCGTTCGTCGTCGTGCGGAGGTTGGTGTGTGCGTTCACCGCCTTCGGCTGACGGGCCGTCGCGCGGGTGGTTGGGCTTGCGCGGTCGGGCGGCTTGCGGGGCGGTGGGCGCACGCGGGAAGGGTGTGTGTGCGCTTGCCGCCGTCCTGCGGGCGGTCGGCGTACGCGGGTCACTGGTGTGTGCGTTCGCCGTCGTGCGGAGGTTGGTGTGTGCGTTCACCGCCTTCGGCTGACGGGCCGTCGCGCGGGTGGTTGGGCTTGCGCGGTCGGGCGGCTTGCGGGGCGATGAACGCACGCGGTCGGGCCGGCGCTCGTGGGGCGGTGAGCGCGCGCGGTCGGGCCGGCGCTCGTGGGGCGGTGAGCGCGCGCGGTCGGGCCGGCGCTCGTGGGGCGGTGAGCGCACGCGGTATGGCCGGCGCTCGTGGGGCGGTGGGCGCACGCGGGAAGGGTGTGCGTGCGCTTGCCGCCGTCCTGCGGGCGGTCGGCGTACGCGGGTCGCTGGTGTGTGCGTTCGTCGTCGTGCGGAGGCTGGTGTGTGCGTTTATCGCCGTTAAATCGCAGGTGTGTGCGTTCGTTGGCTTTGGCTGAGGGGCGGTGCGCGGGTGGGTGCGGTTGCGTGTTCGGGGCTAGTCGAAGTGGAGGGATGCTGCTGTCAGGCGGGGGTGGCTGAACTGGATGAAGATGTCGTGGCGGCCGGGGTAGGGCGGGATTTCGGCTGCTAACTCGGTCATGGGGTCCAGGCCCGCCGTCGGGGGGACCGGCAAGGTGGCCAGGATCGGGCCGGAGAAGAGGTCGTCCAGGCGGATCGTGATGGTTGCCTCGGGAGCCTCGGGAGCCTCGGGAGCCTCGGGAGCCTCGGGAGCCTTGGGAACCTCGGGAACCTCGGCTGCTGAGATCAGGGCTCGGATCCTGGTCGGCGGGCGGGTCAGGTCCACGTCGTTGAAGACCGCCCAGGCTTGGGGGGTGGTGCTTCGCAGGGCTTCGCCGGGAGTGTTCGGCAGCGGGACCGGGTGGAGGCCGTCGTAGCCGTCGTTGTCGATCAGGGCCAGGCCGGCTCGGGGATTACGCGGGGGGATCCGTTCGGCCTGGACTCGCAGGGTTGTGGTTCGGCGCCAGTCGGTGCTGGAACGGGCCACGGCGATCGTGTGGGTCGCGTCCTCCACCACCCAGCGGGAGCGGGTCACATCCCAGAAGGCCAGGTCGGCCGCGTGCAGGGCGAAGGTGACGGTCGTCGTCTCACCGGGGGAGAGGTGGACCCGCTTGTACCCGCGCAGGCTGCGCAGCGGCTGCTTGGCCCGGGAGCGCTGCTGGCGGGTGTAGAGCTGCACCACCTCGGTGCCGGGACGGGTGCCGGTGTTCGTCACGTCGACGGTCACGGTCACGGTGCCGGACGGGTCGGTGACGGCGGTGTCCAGGCGGAGGTCGCCGTAGTGGAAATCGGTGTAGCCGAGGCCGTGGCCGAACGGGAAGAGCGGCGTGCCACGGAAGTAGAGGTATGTCGCGTCGTTCGCGATGATGTCGTAGTCGAGCAGGTCCGGGAGTTCGCTGTCGTCCGCGTACCAGGTCTGGGTCAGGCGGCCGGTCGGTTCCGACAGTCCGAACAGGACTCCGGCCAGGGCGTTGCCGTGTTCCTGGCCGCCGTGCGAGGACCACAGCACGGCAGGGAGATTCTTCGAAGCCCAACCTATGGCGTACGGGTAACTGCTGCTCAGAACGAGGACCGTGCGCGGATTGGCGGCGTGGACGGCCCGCAGCAGATCGTCCTGGGTGCCGGGGAGATCGAGGTCGCGGCGGTCCGCGGTCTCCCGTCCGGCCACCAGGGGATGGTTGCCGAGGGCGAGCAGCACCACGTCGGCGGCGGCTGCCACGTCGGCGGCCTCGGCCACGCCGTCGACGAGTAGATCGACGGTGAAGACGGTGGCGTCCTCGGGCGTCGTCGCGGTGGTGCGGACCAGGTCGTCGTCGCCGGCGGCCAGGTAGCGGTCGCTCTGCAGGTGGTGGAGGACTACCCCGCCGGGCACCGTCACCAGCTTGAACGTTTCGCGGACCTCCCAGCCGTTCGGGCCGGGGCGGTCGCAGACGAGCGGGTCGTCGCCGTCCGCGCCGAGGAAGAGGCCGGTCGCCACGGAACGCAGCGAGATCGTTTCTTCGCCCCAGTCCAGGATGTCGAACAGGAGCTCATCCGGCAGATCGGGTATATCGGAGGCTCCGGGGATGGTCGCGGGCGTTGAAGCGGGTGAACCGGCGCGAGAGCTGGAGGTCGTTCGTACCATCAACGGGTTTGAAGGAGACGCCTGGAGGAAGCCGGACGCGGAGCGCAAGGCCACGCGATCCAGGCCCTCGGCGAATGTCACGGCATCGGCGCCCAGATGGCGGGCGACCTCGGCGTGCAGGGTCGTGCGGTACGGAGGTGTGCCGCTGTACCAGTCGTCGAAGACCTGGTCGGCGAGGGGGCCGATGACCGCTACCCGGCCGGCGGACGCGGCGTCGAGGGGCAGGATGCCGTCGTTGGTGAGCAGGACGACGCCGGCGCGGGCCGCTTCGAGCGCGAGTTCGCGGTGGGGAGCGCAGTCGATCACCGAGGCGTCGATGTGGCGGTACGGGTCGGCGCTCTCGTTGAATTCGCCGAGACGGACCCGGATCGCCAGGATGTGCCGGGCCGCCGCGTCCACGTGTGACTCGGTGATGAGACCGCGCTCGTGGGCGGCGGTGAAGTGCGCGAGCGTCGCGGGGAGGTCCTCGGTCACGCAGTCGATGCCCGCGCGCAGGGCCGCCGCGAAACCCTCGACGTGGTCGTCGAACCAGTGCTGGTCGCCGGCCAGATTGTGTACCGCCCAGGCGTCGCCGACCACCAGCACGTCGTCGGGCGACCAGGAGCGCAGCGTGTCGTCGATCAGCGGACTGAGATGGGCGGGCCGGCCGTTCACCAGGTTGTAGGACGCCATCACCGCGACCGCCGCGCCGTCGGCGAGGGCCGCGCGGAAGGCGGGGAGTTCGTACTCGTGCAGTACCCGCGGCGGCAGGTTGCTCGAGGTGAGGCAGCGGTCCGTCTCGTTGTTGTAGCCGAGGAAGTGCTTCAGCGTCGGCGCGGTCCGCAACCACAGTGGATGGTCGCCGCGCAGGCCACGTGCGTAGGCGGTGCTCAGCTCGCCGGTCAGCCACGGGTCCTCGGCGAAGCCCTCCTCGTTGCGGCCCCAGCGCGGGTCGCGGAGCAGGTTCACGACCGGCGCCCAGACGTTGAGGCCCACGGCGTCCGGATCGCGGTGGTGCATGGCGCGGACCTCGGTGCCCACCGCCTCACCGACCCGGCGCAGCAGCTCCGGGTTCCAGCTGCTGGCGAGGCCGATCGCCTGGGGGAAAGCGGTGGCGACGCCGAGCCAGGCCACGCCGTGCAGGGCCTCGGTGCCGGTACGGAACGCGCCGACGCCGAGCCGCGGAACGGCGGCCTGGTGCTGGTTGAGCAGGGCGATCTTCTCGTCGAGGGTGAGACGGCCCAGCAGGTCGGAGACGCGGGCGGCGACCTTCTGGTGAGGGTCGCGATAGACGGGGGAATCGGTCACAACGCGTTCCTTCGGGGCTGGACGGTCGTGCAGTCGAAGCGCTTCGACAACCGGGCGGACGTAGCGGATTTCGCGAATGTTTCGGACGGGGTTCACCGAGGTTCGCACCCCGCTGCGTCGGGGTCAAGGAGTTGCAGCGATCGATGTCAGACCGCTTTGGGAAGGCTCCCATTGTCGACCCGGTCCAGATGGGACAGCGCTCCACCGAGCGCGGCGGCGTGCAGGCCCAGGTCAGAGGCGACCACCCGGATGCCGCTCGGCGCCAGCACCTGCGCGGCGAGCTCGGCCTCGACAGCGGGGATCAGCCACCCGGCGAGCGACGCGTAGTGGTCGCCCAGGACGATCACCGACGGGTCGGTCAGGTTCGCCAGCATCGCCAGGCCCTGGCCCAGGTGGCGGCCGGTGTCACGGAGCGCCGCCAGTGTCGCGGCGTCGCCGGCCCGGGCCTGCACGGCGACCTGCTCGACGGCGGGCGCGAGATCGGTGAGCGATTCCGGATCGAAACCGGTCAGGGCGCGGCGGACGAGCGGTTCGATGCCGGCCAGGTCGTGCAGCGTCGGCGCGCCGGCCGGGCCGAGCGTGAACCGGCCGATCTGCCCGGTGAAGCCGCGGGCGCCGTGCAGCGGCCGGCCGTGGGCGATCACTCCGGCCTCGATGCCGGCCGTGCCGCTCACGTAGATCGAGTTCGGGTCCTTGTTCGTCAGCGCCGCCGTGGTCGCCTGGTTCGCCACCGTGACGACCAGGCCGGGCTGCCGGAGTGAGCCGGCCACCAGCGTGCGGAGATCCAGATCGGACCAGCCGAGCGTGGGGGAGATCCGGACCACGCCGTTCTCGTCGACCAGGCCGGGCACCGCGACGGTGAGGCCGAGGACCGAGCGGCCCTGTTGCCGTACGCGGGTCGCGGCTCGTTGCGCGAGGGTGATGATCTCGCCGGCTCGGTGGGCGCCCAGTGCCCGGTGCCATCGGATGATCTGATCGCCGGCGAAGTCGATGGCGAGCGCGGTCATCGAGTCCGCCGCGACCTGGATGCCGATCGCCGCGTACGCCGACCCGTCCAGCGCCAGCGACGTGCCGGGCCGGCCGATCCGGTTGCCGCTCGTCCCGGTCTCGCGCAGCAGCCGCTGGTCGATCAGGTCGCTGGTCAGGCTGGAGACGGTCGCCTTGTTGAGCCCGGTGGACGCGGCGATGGCGGCCCGCGAACTCGGCCCGCTGGTGCGCAGATGGCTGAGCACCACGGCGAGATTCGTGGTGCGCACGTCGGTGAAGCCCATGGTCCTCACATCCGTCATCTTGCCATCACCACGTGGGTGCGCTCCCATTTCGTTCTTGTCGCTCTCGCCACACGTCAGTTAGCTTGTCTTCGATGTACTTAGTTTAGACGCTAGCCAAACTTAAGCCATTTCGGAAGGCAGGTGCGCCGTGGGCGCGTCGACGAACAGGCGAAACTTCCTTGGGCTGATCGGCCTCGGCGCGGCCTCGATGGCCGGCGGCGGGCTGCTCGCCGGATGCAGCAAGGAGCCGGGCAGCACCGGATCGGCGACCACCGCCGAACAGGCCGCGGGCGTGGTGCCGACATTCAAGGAATCCACTCTGATCCCGCCGGACATCAAGGGCGTCCGCCCGGTGGCCGACGGCTACATCAAGTACCCGGCGTCGCTCGCCGACGCGGTCACCGAGAAGGCGATCACCAGCGGTCAGCCGATCTCGGCGACCACGCCCTGGTGGGGTCCGGCGCCGCCGACCGACAACAAGCTGGTCGCCGCGGTCAACGCCGACCTGGGCGGCACCGTCAACTTCAGCATCCAGGACGGCGTGACCTACGGCGACAAGCTCAACACGATGCTCGGCGCGCGGGACGTGCCGGACCTGACCTGCATCCCGGGCTGGGAGATCAACAAGCTGGCCCGGTTCAACGACGCCGTGCACGTGCTCTTCGAGGACCTGACGCCGTACCTGGCCGGTGACAAGGTCAGCGCGTACCCGCTGCTCGCCGGCCTGGACACCAAGGCGTGGTCGGACTCGGTCTGGGGCGGCAAGCTCATGGGCGTCCCGTTCCCGTCGGACAACCCGTTCCCTTCGCTGCTCTTCTACCGCAAGGACGTCGCCGACCAGCGCGGCATCGCGGCGCCGACGAACCTCGACGAGCTCTACGACTTCGGCAAGAAGATGACCGACCCGGACTCCGGCGAGTGGGCGTTCGGCGACATCTTCCAGGAGGTGCTGCAGATCTGCGGCAACACCGGATCGCAGAACGGCTGGGCCAAGGGCGCCGACGGCAAGGTCTACCACCGGTACGAGACCGAGAACTACAAGCGGGCCGTCGAGTTCATGACCCGGGTCTACGCCGAGAAGCTGATCCACCCGGACATCGCCAGCAGCAAGGGCGGCGACGTGAAGACGCTCTTCAAGGGCGGCAAGATCTTCATGTTCTGGGACGGCGGCGGCGCGTGGAAGGAAGTGTGGCGGCCGGCCATCCAGGCCGACCCCAAGTTCGACATGCAGGCGGTGAAGGTCTTCGGCGCCGACGCGAGCACGCCGCCGGTCCGCTGGGGCGGCACCCCGTCGATCATGTGGACCTTCGTGAAGAAGGGCCTCGGCCAGGAGCGCACCCAGGAGCTGCTGCGGGTGCTCAACTACGTGGCGGCGCCGTTCGGCACCAAGGAGTGGGAACTGCAGAACTACGGGGTCGAGGGCACCCACTTCAAGCGGGACAGCGCCGGGACGCCGGTCACCAACGACCTGTACGTCAAGGAGTTCGCCAACCAGTTCATCTTCCTCGGCGGCCGTCCGCCGGTGATCGTCGGCGGGCCGGACATCCCCACCTACGCCGAGGCGTTCGTGAACTGGGGCAACGACGCCACGAAGTACCTGGAGAAGAACCCCTGGGAAGGCATCAAGGTCGAGGTGCCCACCGAGCAGGCGGCCATCGAGCAGCCCACCGCCGACAAGGTCACCGACATCATGCGCGGTCGCCGGCCGCTCTCCGACTTCGACAAGGTCGTCACCGAGTGGCGCAACGGCGGTGGTGACAAGGCGCGGGAGTTCTACGCCAAGGTCCTGGCAGACAACGGGCGATGAGCACCGTCGTTCAGGCCGCCTCCGTCGCGAAGCCGGACGAAGCGGTCAAGGCTCGGTTGACAGTCGCGGCGCGCCTGCGCCGCGACTGGCCCCTCCTGCTCATGTGCTTTCCGGCGATGGCGTTGCTGCTGGTCTTCCACTACATCCCGGCGCTCGGCAACGTCATCGCCTTCCAGGACTACAACCCGTACGTCGGGGACAATCCCCTGGAGGCGTTCCTCTACAGCGAGTGGATCGGGTTCGGGAACTTCGAGTACCTCTTCACCAGCCCGGCGTTCTGGGACGCGGTGCTCAACACGCTGACGATCACGGCGTTCCAGCTGGTCTTCTACTTCCCGATCCCGATCCTGCTGGCGATCCTGCTGAACAGCATCATGTCGCCGAGGATCCGGTCGCTGGTGCAGAGCGTCGTCTACCTGCCGCACTTCTTCAGCTGGGTGCTCGTGGTGTCGCTCTTCCAGATGATGCTCGGCGGGGCAGGGCTGATCGTGCAGACGGCTTCGCAGGCCGGCTTCACGGTGCCGAACATCATGACCGATCCGGACACGTTCATCTTCCTGGTGACGAGTCAGGCGCTGTGGAAGGACGCCGGCTGGGGGATGATCGTTTTCCTGGCGGCGCTCGCGGCGATCGACACGAATCTGTACGAAGCGGCCGCGGCCGACGGCGCGAACCGCTGGCGCCGGATGTGGCACATCACCCTGCCCGGTCTGCGGCCCGTCATCATCCTGCTGCTGATCCTGCGCCTCGGCGACGCGCTGAACGTCGGATTCGAGCAGTTCGTGCTGCAGCGCGAAGCGGTCGGGCGGGACGCCGCCGAGGTGCTCGACACGTACGTCTACTACCAGGGCATCGCGGTCCAGCAGTGGGGTGTCGGCGCGGCCGCCGGTCTGTTCAAGGCCGTCGTCGGGCTGCTGCTCATCGTGGGCGCCAACAAGGTCGCCCATAAGTTCGGCGAGCAAGGGATCTATTCCAAGTCATGACACGTCCAGTCTGGGAAGAGCGGCCGTCACCCCTCGGCCAGTTCGGCAAGGGCACGATCCTCACGCTGGTCGTGCTCGCCGTCCTCGTTCCACTGTGGGTTGTGGTGGTCACTTCGCTGTCCTCGGAGCAGACGATCAACAACGCCGGTGGGTATGTGTTCCAGCCGCGTGAGTTCGATCCATCCGCATACCTGGTGATCTTTTCGGGTGGGCAGATCTCGGATGCGATCCTGGTGAGCACGTTCGTGGCGGTCGTCGGCACTCTGATCAGCTTGGTGGTCACGGTGCTGGCCGCCTACGGATTGTCGCGGCCCAGTTCAGTGGGGCATCGGCCGATTCTGTTCTACTTTCTGCTGACATTTCTGATTTATCCGGGCATGATTCCGGCTTATCTGGTAGTCACCGGCCTCGGCCTGAAGGACAACCTGCTGGCCCTGATCCTGCCGACCGCGATCAGCGCCTTCAACCTGGTCGTGCTGCGCGCCTTCTTCATGAACATCCCGGGCGAACTCCTGGACAGCGCCCGCATCGACGGCGCCGGCGAGTTCCGCATCCTCTGGAAGATCGTGCTGCCGCTGTCCAAAGCGGTCACCGCGGTTGTCGGGCTGTTCTACGCGGTCGGCTACTGGAACGCCTTCTTCAACGCGGTCCTCTACATCGACCGCAACGACCTGCAGCCCGTCCAGCGCGTCCTGCAGCAGTTCATCCTCGCCGGCCAGTCCCCGACCTCATCCGGCACGGCCGTCTACGTGCCCGGCCTCGGCTCGGCGATCCCGCCGACCCTGGCGATCAAGATGGCCGTCGTGGTGGTGACGATCGTGCCCGCCCTGATCGTCTACCCGTTCGTGCAGCGCCACTTCACCAAGGGCGTGATCATAGGAGCGGTCAAAGGCTGATTCCCTGTACGTCCTGAGCACCGCTCTCCCCACGCCCCGCCCAGCAGCGATGAGCCACAGCCGCTGGCGACTCGTTACGCGGTTGGCTGTACAGCAGAGCGACGATCCGGGCGCCATCACGGCTCTGGTGTACAGCCGCGGAGGGCTAGCAGCCGCACGAGGCCGTGGCGGGGGCGGTCAGGGGGTCGGCGGGGCGGGCGTTCACACCGGTGGATTCTCGTACCGGGAAGCCCTCTCGCACCCAGTACTCGAAGCCGCCGAGCATCTCCTTGACCGGGTAGCCGAGTTCGGCGAAGGCGAGGGCCGCCTTCGTCGCGCCGTTGCAGCCCGGGCCCCAGCAATAGGTGACGACGCGGCTGCCGGGTGGGATGACCGTGGCGGCGCGAGCGGCGATCTGGGCCGTGGGCAGGTGGACGGCGTGCGGCAGGTGCCCCTGCTGCCAGGAGGCGTCGTTGCGGGTGTCGATGACGACGACGCCGGAGGCGCCGGCCTCGTAGTCGGCGTGCACGTCGCTCACGTCCGTCTCGAAGCGCAGGCGACCGGCGAAGTGGGCGATGGCGTCGGTGTTCGGTGTAGTCATGCCGTTGATCGTGCCGCTGCCGCCGCACCGAGCCCAGTGGCGTGAACGACGACGACCGCTAAGATTCCGCCATGCAGCAGGCGGTGGAGGTGACCAGGCGCGGGCCGTCAGTGGCGGTGCTCGCGTTCGAAGGCATGTCGGTGTTCGAGATCGGCATCGTCAGCGAGGTCTTCGGGTTGCCGCGTCCCGAGTTCGGATTCCCCTGGTACGACCTGACGATCTGCGCCGAGACACCGGGCCCGGTCCGTGTCGTCGGCGGGGCCAGCCTCTACACCGATCACGGGCTGGACCGGTTCGCCGAGGCGGAGACGCTGATCGTGCCCGGTGTTCCGGACGTGCACGCCGGGCCGTCGCCGGCTCTGGTCGAGACGCTGCGTACGGCACACGCCCGTGGCGCCCGGATCATGTCGATCTGCTCGGGAGCGTTCGCCCTGGCCGCGTCGGGGCTGCTGGACGGGCGGCGGGCGACCACCCACTGGCGGTACGCGGACGAGTTGCGCAGCCGATACCCGGACGTGGACGTGGACGCCGACGTCCTGTACATCGACGACGGCACGGTCCTGACCAGCGCGGGCAGCGCCGCGGGGCTGGATCTGTGTCTGCACGTGATCCGGCTCGACCACGGTCCGACGGTGGCGAACGCGGTGGCCCGCCGGCTCGTCGTCCAGCCGCACCGGGACGGCGGGCAGGCCCAGTTCGTCGAGAGCCCGGTGCCGGCCGACCCCGACGACGACCGGCTGGCCCGGAGCATGGAGTGGGCGGTCGCGCACCTGACCGAGAACATCACCGTCGACGTGCTGGCGCAGCGGGCGCACATGTCGCCGCGCACCTACCTGCGGCGCTTCACCCGCGCGACCGGCACCTCACCGATCCGCTGGCTGATCACGCAGCGGGTGCATGCGAGCCTGCCCCTGCTGGAGTCCGGGTCGACGCCGATCGAGGAGGTGGCCACGGCGGTCGGCTTCGAGACGGCGGTGACGTTCCGCCACCACTTCACGCAGACGATGCGGACGTCACCGTCCTCCTACCGCAGGGCCTTCCACCCCTGACCCTCCACGACTGCGAAACTGCCGGCCGCAATGCCGCGGAACTCTGACGAACTGTGGTTGAGCAGGAACAACAGCGATCCCCGGCGAATCGCCTCCACGCCGGGCGGCAGATCCGGCACCAGAGGGGACACGCCCGCTTCGGCCGCCACGACACCGAGCAGCCTCCGCCAGGACTCGTCGTCCAGGCCCGCGGAGACGTACCAGAAGACGCCCCGCCCGAACTCCTGCCGGGTGATCGCCGGTTCACCGTCCAGGACCCCACCGGCGTAGCGGGCCCAGGCCGTGGCGCCGGCGAGCTCGACGCGTTCGGACCAGCCGTGCGCTGCCGATCCGTCGTCGAGGGCGATCGGGGTGGCCGGATCGAGTGGGTGCCATTCGGTCACCCGTACCCCTGAAGCTTCTCGGAAAGCCCCCGGATAGCCGCCCGGGATGACCCGCGTCGAGGGCTCGGCGATGCCGCTGAGCGCGCCGGTCACCAGATGGCCGCCGGCCGCCACGAACTGCTGGAACGCGTCTGCCGCCCGGTCCGAGACGAGGTAGAGGTGGGGCGCGACGACCATCCGGTACGGATCGAGGTCGAGCGGGAGACCCGGGAAGACGAAATCGGTCGGTACGCCGGCGCGATAGAGCGCACGGTGCGCCTGCCGGACAGCGGCCGCATAGTCGATGTCGGCGGACGGCAGGCCCGCACCTTGCAGCGCCCACCACGACTGCGCATCCCAGGTCACCGCGACCTCGGAACGCGGAGGGTCACCGAGAGGCGGGAGATTCTCCAAGATCCGGCCCAGCGACACCGCCTCGCGGAAGACCGGGCTGTCCGGGCCGGCGTGCGGAACCATCGCCGAGTGGAACAGTTCCGCGCCGCCGAGGGGCTGACGCCACTGGAAGTACATCGCGCCGGCCGAGCCGCGGGCCACGTATCCGAGGCTGTGCCTGATCATCCGGCCGGGCTCTTTCGCGTGCATCCGGCCCGGCGTGTAGATCAGGTTCGGCGCGGTCTCCATGAGGAGCCAGCGGCCGCCACCCCAGCTCCGCGCGAGATCACCGGCGAAAGCCGTCTGCTCCTCCGCTGACATGCCGGCCGAATCCGGATAGTGGTCCACCGCCACGAGATCGACTTCCTCGGCCCACCGCGCGTGATCCACGCTCACCCAGTCGCCCTGTACGAAGTTCGTCGTGATCGGGATCGACGGATCGAATGTCCGCAGCAGATCCCGCTGCGACACGAAGGCGTCCAGGAACGAGTCCGAGAGGAACCGCCGGAAGTCGAGCACGTGCGCCGGATTGGGCAGATACTGCGTGGCCCGCGGCGGCATGATCTGCGCCCAGTCCGAGTACCGCTGACTCCAGAACGCCGTGGTCCACGCTTCGTTCAGCGCCGCGAGGCTCCCGTGCCGCTTCTCCAGCCAGGTGCGGAAGGCGGCGGCGGTGAGATCGCAGCGGCAGTCGGTGCCGTACTCGTTGTGCACGTGCCACATCGCGAGGGCCGGATGCCGGGCATAGCGTCGTCCCAGCTCACCGGCGATTCGCAGGGCTGCCGCACGATATTCCGGCGATGAGACGCAGTAGGTGTCGCGGCTACCGTGGGTGAGCCGCACTCCGTCGGCGTTGACCGGGAGACCGGCCGGATGGGCGAGCGTGAACCACGGTGGCGGTGAGGCGGTCGGGGTGGCGAGGACGACCTCGATGCCGCCGTCGTGCAGCCGGTCGAGGACGCGGTCGAGCCAGGCGAAGTCGTACTCCCCTTCGGACGGTTCGAGGCGTGACCAGGCGAAGACGCCGACGGTCACCGCCGTGACGCCCGCTTCGCGCATCAGCGCGACGTCCTCCTCCTGCACTTCCTCGGGCCACTGCTCGGGGTTGTAGTCGCCGCCGTAGAACATCCCGCCGCCTTGACTTAAGTATGATGTGCAAACAAAGTATTTGCTTGTGAAGATCGATGTCAATCCGTCCTTCGTGCTCGACGATGCGACCGAGGACTGGGAGCACGCGCTGATCACCGGCAACGGCCGGCAGGGCGCTCTCTGCTACGGCACACCCGCCGCGCTGCGCTTCACGCTCGCCCACGAGGGCCTCTTCCAGCCGATCACCGAGCCGCTCCCGGCGCCGCCGACCGCCACGATCCTGCCCCGGCTGCGCGAGCTGATCGCCACCTCACGCTTCGCGGAGGCGGCCCAGGCCGTCTGCGACGTCGCTGCCGCGGCCCATGCGGGGTACGAGGAAACGCGCTGGATCGACCCACTGATCCCGGCCGGAACCCTGACGTTCACACCGGCGGCAGCGGGCGGCGGTTACGTGCGCGGCACCGACTTCACCACGGGCGTGGTGCGGCAGTCCTGGGACGACGTGGTCTGCGACGCCTTCGTCTCCCGGGTCGACGACGTGCTGGCCGTCCGGATCCGCGGCGCCGGCGGGACGGTCCGGGTCGGGCTCGCCGACGGGGAGCCGGAACGGCCGATCGACGCGTCGGTCGTGGAGCTCGGCGACGATCTGGTGCTGACCGGGTCCTTCCCGTCGGTGGAGTGGTCCGGCTTGCGGGGTTGGACGCTTGCCGTGCGGGTCACCCGTACGACCGAAGAGATCTTGATCCTCGCTCGGGTCTCGCCGGGACTGAGATCCGCCGAGGAGGCGCTGGCCGCACTGCCCTCCGGACGCGGCTTCGACGAACTGCTGGCGGCACACGCGGCGGTGCACGGCGATCTCTTCGGGCGGTGCACGCTCGATCTCGGCGGTGATCCGGTGGAGCGGCTGTTCGACGCCGGCCGGTACGCGATCATCAGCAGCTCGGGAGATCGGCCGCCGACGCTGCAGGGGGTGTGGAGCGGGTCGTATTCGCCGCCGTGGCGCAGTGGGTGGACGGTCGACGGGAATCTGCAGGCGGCGATGCTGTCGGTGCACTCCACGGGTACGCCGTCGTTGATGACGCCGGTGTTCTCGCTGATCTCGGCGTTGATGGAGGATTTCCGGGCCAACGCTTCCGATCTATACGATATTTCCGGATTTGTTGTGCCGGCCCACCTCGGCAACCATGGAAGGCAGAACCACTTCGGACCGGTGTGGTGCCTGACGTTCTGGACTGCCGGGGCGGCCTGGCTCGGGCGGCTCTACGTGGATCACTGGCAGTACACGGGAGACGCCGCCTTCCTGTCCGCGGTGGCATTGCCCTATCTGCGCTCGGCTGCGGCGTTCTACCTGGATTTCGTGCGCATGATCGATGGCCGGGCGTCGTTCAACCCGTCCTATTCGCCGGAGAATCACCCGTCGAGCACCGGCGCCCAGGCCTGCCTCGACGCCACCATGGACCGCCAGGTGGTCGCCGACCTGCTGCGTTCCCTGCTGGCCCTCGACGCCACCCACCCGGACGCTCCACGCTGGCGGACCCTGCTCGACGCGCTCCCGCCCTACCGCGTCAACGAAGCCGGTGAGCTCGCCGAATGGCTCGATCCGGCCCTCGCCGACAACCACGAGCACCGGCATTGCAGTCATTTCTACCCTTTCTGGTACGCCGGCGATCCCGACGTCGACGCCGACCCGGCACTGGCCGCCGCCGCGGCGCGAGCCGTGCGGTCCCGCTTGCACTGGTGGCTGGGTTCCGCTTCGGACGAGATGGGGTACGGCCTGGCGCTCGTGGGGGTGGCCGCCGCCCATCTGGGCCTGGCCGCCGAGTCGCATGAAGCCCTGACCCGCCTGGCATCGGCGTACTGGCGTCCCAACCTCGTACCCACCCACAACCGCGACCACATGTTCAACGTGGACGTGGCCGGCGCCCTCCCAGCCCTGATCGTCGCCATGCTCTTGCAAAGCGAGGACGTGACTGCCGACGGCCCGGCCAGGATCCGTTTGTTGCCGGCGCTCCCACCCGCATGGCGAGCAGGCAGCATCCGAGGGTTGTGGGCAAGAGGCCAGATAATTCTGGATATCTCGTGGGATGCGATGTCATTGACGGCAATCCTGAAATCCCGGATAAACCGTCGGGTGCACCTGACTTTCCCCGACGGCACCCAGACAACCCGCACCCTGACAGCGGCAACCCCAGTGTCGCTGACCCACCCCCGCTGACCACCCCCGAGCCGGTCCCGCGACCCCGCTGCACGCCAGGGCTGCCCTCGCGCCCGATTTGTCGCTCCGCTGCACAGTCAGCCACGTAGCGCGTCGCCGGCGGCTGTGACTCATGGCTGTGGCTTCGCAGCCGGGACAGCGATGGGTCACAGCCCACGGCGATCGGCTGTGACTCATGGCTGTCGATCGGGTGTCGGGACGGCAATGAACCACAGCTCGACTCCAACGAGCCGACAGCGAGTGGACAGCCAGTTCTGACCTGCTGCACACGGAGTGCCGTTGCGGCTTAGAGGAGGGAGGACAGCCAATCGTTGGTGAACTTGGCTGTGGGGTCGAAGCGGCGCACGAGGGCCGCGAAGTCGGAGAAGTGCGGGTAGGCGGCTCTCAGATCGGCTGCGGGAGTGGTGAAGATCTTGCCCCAGTGCGGGCGGGCGGCGAACGGGGCGAGTGCCCTCTCCAGGTCGGCCACGACCGGGAGGACCGCTGAGGTGTCGGCGATCCAGGTGAAGTGCAGGGCCAGGCTGTCGCGCCGGTAGTTGGGGCTCAGCCACAGGTCGTCGGCGGCGATCGTACGGAGCTCGCAGACCTGGAGGACGGCCGCGACGCGCGAACGGAGATCGCCCACCGCGGAGATCGCGTCGCGGGCGGCGGAGAGTGGCACGTGCCATTCGGACTGGAGTTCCTCGCCGCTGCTGGGCGTGAACTCCATCCGGAAGTGCGGCAGCCGGGCATGCCAGGGTCCGGGCACACCGCCCTGTTCGGTGCAGTTCTCCGCGGGCATACCGGGCACCGGGTGGCGCGGGCCGTCGGCGGGTGTGGCGCCGTGGAAGTCGCCGGCCGGCATCGGGTCGTGCCGTTTGAGCCAGACCTGGTCGATGTCGCGGCCGCTCCAGCGGGTGAAGAGGCTCACGCTGTAGCCGTCGGCGAGGACCGCGCCGAGGTCGGCCGAGGCGGGGAGGTTCTCGTAGACGTACTGACGCAGCTCGGCGGCCGGGGATACGTCGAGGGTCAGCGCGGTCACGACGCCGAGCGCGCCGAGCCCGACCACGGCGCCGGCCAGGTCGGCGTCGTCGCGGGTGAGGGTGACCAGTTCGCCGTCGGCGCGGACGATCTCGAGGCCGGCGACGGCCGTCGCCAGGTTGCCGTTGCGCACCCCGGAACCGTGCGTGGCGGTGGCGACCGCGCCGGCCACCGAGATGTGCGGCAGGGAAGCCAGGTTGTGCAGGGCCAGGCCGGCCTCGGTGAGCGGAGCGGCGAGGTCGCCGTAGCGGAGGCCGCCGTCGACGCGGACGGTCTTCCGGTCCTCGGCGATCTCGATGACGCGGGGCAGGTCGGCGAGCGAGATCAGGGCGCCGTCGGTGTCGGCGAGCCGGTTGAAGGAGTGGCCGCTGCCGAGCACCCGCAGCGCGCCGGCCGCCGCGACGGTCTCCTGGACTTCAGTGATCGATTTCGGTCGGTGCACGGTCTCGGTGCTGAAGACGACGTTGCCGGCCCAGTTGGTGATTCGTTCCCGCATCGCCTCACCCTACGGCGACTTAATACGTTTCCATTAGATGTATACGCTGGGACGATGCCTCTCGATGCGTCCCGGAACAGCCTGGTTCTGCCCATCCTGGGTCTGCTGGCCGATCGGCCGGCGCACGCGTACGACCTGGCCGGCCGTCTGCGGGAACGGTGCGGCCATCTGCCGGTCACCCGGAGCACGGTCGCGACCCTGCTCAAGTCGATGGCGCGGGCCGGTCTGGTGTCGGCTCGCGAGCCCGGCCGAGTGGGCAACCGGCCGCCGCGCACCGTCTACGAGACCACCGAGGCGGGCGTGGCCGGATTCCACCGCAAGGTCGAGGACGGCCTGCGTGACTCCCCGGCGGCGTCGATGGACTTCGTGCTGGCCGTGGGGTACGCCGGGGTGCTGCCCGCCGAGGACGCCGCCACGATCCTGGAGCAGCGGGCCGCGCGGCTGGCGACGACCGCCGAGGTGCCGGGACGCGGCCCCCTGGAGGCCGGCTACTGGCAGGGTCTGGTGAGCGCCGAGATCGCGTGGATCAGCGCTCTGGCCGGGAGGATCCGCGCAGGCGAGGACGTCTGGGACGAGAACCCGGGGCCGGTGCCGAGCACGGCAAACGCCTGATTCGCCGGGCTCGGCCGGGTTAGGGTTTTTTCTGCGGACCGTGCGGATCGATAAGGAGCAGCGAATGGCGTCGATCGTGGTCGCGGAGGACGACAGCGACATCGCCGAACTGCTCGCCACCGTGCTGAGCAACGCGGGGCACTCGGTGCGTACGGCGCAGACCGGGCCGGACGCGCTGACGGTGATCGCCGAGGCGCACCCCGACCTGATCATTCTCGACCATCACATGCCGGGGATGAGTGGTCTCGACGTGGCCGAGCGGCTCCGCGCCGAGGGTCCCACCGCCGCCACTCCGGTGATCATGTTGTCGGCTGCCGCGCCCGCGGCGGCTCGCGGTCTGGTCGATGTGACGATCTCCAAGCCGGTACGCCCGAAGCACCTCCTCGAAGCCGCGATGGAACTTCTGGCCTCCCGGGAGTCCGGCGCCGGGCACGCGGCCGCCGACGCCGCGAACCATCTGGTCGACGTCGGACGGCTCCTCGCGGTCTCCGACTATCTGACCCGGCCGGCCCATGCGGAAGCGCTCGACACGTTCGCCGCGGACCTGGCCCGGCTGACCGGCGCGCCGATGGCGGCCATCTCGCTGGTTCTGAACGACAGCGTGGTGGTGGCCGGGTCCTTCGGGCTGCCGAAGTGGGTGCAGGAGGCCGGCGGTGTGCCGGTCGAATGGTCACCGGACACCATCGTCGTGGCCGAGGACGTGCCGGTGCTGATCAGTGACAGCACCACGTCGGACGACGAGTTCGCTGATACGCCGCTCTTCTCGATCACCGGTATCCGGTCATATGCCAGTGTGCCGCTGAATTCCAGCGAAGGGCACGTGGTCGGCACGTTGTGCGTGATGGATGACAAACCGGGCACCTGCACCGAGGACACCGTCCAGATTCTGCATTCGCAGCGGGCGGCAGCGGTGAGCTTGTTGTCGCGCGCCGGGTGAAAAGGCCTAGAAGGGCCAAAAGCAGTTATTGATCTTGACGATGCCGTCGGCTTCCCGGACAGTCATCCAGGGCTCGGCGGGACGTTGATCCTGGTCGAAGTGGGACGCGCCGCCCGTACTGGCAGAAATAGTCGGTCGCGAATCGCCCAGATCTCACCGAAAGTTACATTTACGTCAACCGTTATTTCTCGGTAACGGTGCCGCCACAGATCGACATCTGCGCCGACATGCGCTAAAACCGTTGCAGCGGGCACATATCGAAGATCAGCCGATCGGACGAGATCCAAATCGAGATCCGCTGCACGTTCTCTCGTAACGAAAGCTGCGTCACAATCAGTCACGCCCATGGCGGTGGTGAGGGCAGGATGCAGCCCGGCGGAATCAAAACCCCGAGAGGAAAGAACGCAATGGCGGAGATCCATCACTTCGATCATGGATGGGTGACTCCGGCGGTGAGTTACATCCTGTCGGTACTCGGCTCGCTTCTGGGCCTGACCGCCGCGGTGCGGCTCCGCCAATCGAAGACCAGCGGCGAGCGGGCGTGGTGGCTCACCCTCGCGGCCGTTGCCATCGGCGCCACGGCGATCTGGAGCATGCACTTCGTCGCCATGATGGGCTTCAGCGTCACCGGGACCCCGATCCGTTACGACATCGGTCTCACCATCGCCAGCGCGATCATCGCGCTCGTCGCCGTCGGCATCGGTCTCGCCATCGCGCTGCTGGGCACGGCCGCCCCACGTACCCGGATCCTGATCGGTGGTGTGCTCGCCGGCCTCGGCGTCGGCGCGATGCACTACACCGGCATGGCCGCGATGCGCCTGCGCGGCGAGATCCACTACGCGGGCCGCGAGGTGGCGCTCTCGATCGTGATCGCCGTCGTGGCCGCGACGGTGGCCCTCTGGCTGACCCTCAACGTCAGCAAGCCGATCGTCATCTTCGGCGCGGCGCTGGTCATGGGCATCGCGGTCAACGGCATGCACTTCACCGGCATGGCCGCCATGTCGGTGTTCTCCGAGGAGTCGTTCGGCTCGGTCGAGGGCGCGACCGCGAGTGGCCTGCTCGTCCCGGTCGGCGCGGCGGTGGTCTTCGCGATCCTCGGCATGGTCTACGCGCTGGCCGCGGCGCCGAGCGAGGAGGACCGCGAGGCCGCGGCGTACCTCGCCGCGCGGCTCGAGCAGCGACCGGTTCCGTCCTCGGGGCCGCAGCCGGGTCAGCTGTGGGGCCAGCAGCCGCAGCAGGGCCAGGGCTACGGGCAGTCTCAGGGCTACGGGCAGTCGCAGGGGCAGAGCTACGGGCAGTCGCAGGGCCAGGGCTTCGGTCAAGGCCAGGGTCAGCAGGGTCAGGGTGGCCAGGCCGGCCGGTCGACGCTCGGCGGTGGCACCTGGACCTACCGGGACCGCGACCGCGCACAGTAGATCTCGGAAGCGAAACGGCCCGTTCCCGGTGGGAGCGGGCCGTTCGGCGTCACTTGGGCTGGATCAGCCAGTCCCACGCCTTGCGCAGCGCCGTCACGCGGTTCTCGGCGAGGCCGGCCGGCGCGTCGGCGCTCGGCTCGGCCAGGTTCGCGGCCGGCTCGCTGACGATCACGCCGCGCTCGAAGAGGCCGTCGACCTGGTCGCCGCCGGCGAACCGGTGGCCGTCGCCGGTCTTCACCAGCAGGCCGTGGAAGACGTCCTGCTGCTCGTCGGCGAGGACGTGCTCGACCGTGCCGACGGTGTCCCCGGATCGGTCGTAGACCGGCACGCCCTCCTTCAGGACCAGGTAGGACACCGGTGCGCCGAGGTCTTCGCCGTGTTCGCTCATACCGGTGCCTTTACCCGGAAACCGATCGATTCAGCGTCCGTTCTTCAACATCATCTTTTCGGCTGAGTAGGCCCTAAACATTTTGTACAGGAATGTGTTTTATGACCGAAACGCCACGTGAAACGCGGCGAGATGTCGCTAATTCCCATAGTGTCCCTTTTGCCCGCCGGATCCCCACGGCGGACATCACTGGCACTGGAGGAACTCATGCAGAAGACGCGGCGTTTCGGAGCAATGATCGCCCTGGCCACGGCAGCTGCCGGGATGGCAACGGTGTCGGCCGCGGCGCCGGCCGCAGCGATCGGCCGCGGGCCGGCGCCGGTCTCGAACTGGCTGCAGGCGGTCCGGGCGAACACCACCAGCTGGGTCACCATCAACTGGCGGACCGACCGGCCGATCTGCGACGCCCAGGTCCGGGTCCGCGGCGAGAGCGTCAAGGTCGACTACTTCGGCATCCGGCGGCAGTTCACCACGTTCTCCCGCGGTGACTCGCTGCGGCCGGGGCGCACCGACTTCACCAGGATCCGCGTCACCCCGATCGCGCGGCGCAGCGGCGTGGCGAACCTGTGGGCGACCATCTCGTACGACGAGTGCGGCTGGAAGTCCCGCACCCAGACGCGCACCACGGTTCTCTCGCTTCCGGTGGTGACGCGCAACACCGTGCCGGGTGGCAACGGCGGTCCGGGCGGTCCCGGACAGGGCCACACGGACGGACCCGGCCACGACGGCCCCGGCGCTCCGGGGCAGGGCGGTCCGGGTAACGGTCACGGCGGTAACCAGAACGGCCCCGGCGGACAGAACGGCCACGGCGGTGGCCAGGGCGGCTCCGGCGGCTGGAACGGTAACGGCGGTGGCCAGCAGGGTGGTCACGGGAGCGGTGGCGGCGGCCACTGATCCCGGCTGAAGGGAAAAGGCGGCGCGCGGCCGGAATCGTCATCCGGCCGCGCGTTGTTTTATTCGCCGGTGGATTTCACAGCCAACCTGATCTTTTCAGCGTCCGGTGAACTCCGCCGCCAATCAAGATCATCGCGATGATCGCTATCCAGAAGCCGTAAGGCGAATCCAGTCCGGGCATCTCGGTGAAGTTCATCCCGAAGATTCCGGCGATCACCGTGGGCACCGCCGCGATCGCGGCCCATGAAGCGATCTTGCGCATGTCGTGGTTCTGATCGACCGACACCTGCGCCAGCCGGGCCTGCAGCACCGAGTTGAGCAGTTCGTCGAATCCGGACACCCGGTCGGACGCACGCGCCAATCGGCCGCGGACATCGTCCAGGTACGGCCGGAGCCCCGTGGGAACGTCCCTCAACTCCAGCAGCCGCGCCAGCGGATCAGCCAGCGGCAGCACCGCCCGCTTGAATTCCACCATCTCCCGTTTCAGCTGGTAGATGTGGGCGAACTCGGAGGAGCGGACGCTCGCGAAGGTCTCCTCCTCGATCCGCTCCAGGTCGTGCTCGACGTGCCCCGCGACGTCCAGGTAGCTGTCCACCATCCGGCTGCCGACCGCGTACGCCACCGCCCACGGGCCCTGCCGGAGCACGTCGGGCCGGGCCTCCAGCTCGCGGCGGACCTGCCAGAGCGGGCCGACCGGGCCGTGCCGCACGGTGATCGCGAACGACGGTCCGACGAGGACCGTGACGTCGCCCGTCTCCACCACCTCGGACGTGGCGGTGAGCTGGTCGTGTTCGACGTACCGCGCGGTCCGCAGCACCAGCCGGGTCACCGCGCCGAGCACCTCGACGCCGGGCCGGTGCCCGCCCGCCACGGCCTGCTCGACATGCAGCTCGTGCAGGTCGAACGCCGCCGCCACCTGGGTCATCGTGGCCCGGTCCGGCTCGTGCAGGCCGAGCCAGACGAACGCGCCGCGGCGCCCGGCCAGGCGGGCTGCCTCCGCGTACGGGATCTGCCGCGGCCCGGACCGCCGTGTCCCGCCGGCGTAGACCGCGCAGTCCACCACCGCGTCCGGATCGGCACGCTGCGCACGCGGCGTACGCGGCGCGGCGTGAGGACCGGTGATGCTCTGCAACAGCCGCCCGAGCGCACCTCTCATGGGGGAGAACGGTAGCGGTCAGTCCGACCGCTTCATGGCCCGCACGCCGACGACGAGGCCGAGAGCCGCGACGAACCCGGCCGCGGCCAGACCCTCGGCGGTGCCGCGGGACCAGATGTCGCCGTTGAAGAGTGCCCGCTCGGCGCTCACGACGTACGTCATGGGATTGAAGTGGGAAAGAGCCCGCAACCAGCCCGGACCGTCGTCGATCGGCAACAGGACGCCCGCCAGCAGCAGCAACGGGAAGAGCAGTGTCTGCTGCACGGTCCAGAAGAGCCACTCCTTGTTCTTCGAGGCGAGCGCCAGCGTGTACGAGAGCGCGCCCAGTCCGATGCAGAAGGCCGCGAGGATCAGCAGGCCGAGCAGCGCGCCCGGCAGATGCAGCTCGAAGCCGAACGGGATGCAGACCGCGACGATGAGGGCGGCCTGCGCGATCATCGGGACGATCTCCTTGAGTGCCCTGCCGATCAGCAGGGCCGGGCGGCGCAGCGGGGTGACGAGCATCCGCTCGTGCGAGCCGGTCTGCATCTCGAAGAGCAGGTTCGAGCCGGTCATCGAGGAGCCGAAGAGGCAGGACATCACGATGACGCCGGGGACGAACCACTGCAGGGACTCCTCGCCCGGCAGCAGCGGCGCGAACAGGGCCAGGAAGAACAGCGGCTGGATCATCGAGAAGATGACCGAGAACGGGTCGCGGATGACCGGGCGCAGCTCGCGGCTGAAGACGACGATCGTGTCGGTGAGCATGATCAGGCCTCCACGAGCTCGGCGGTGCGGCTGCTGTCCTCGCGGAGGCTGCGGCCGGTCAGGGTGAGGAAGACGTCGTCGAGGGTCGGCCTGGTGACTTCGATCGACGTGGGTTTGACCGTCAACCTCTCCAAGATCCGCGGAGCTTCGCGAGGGCCGTCCTCGGCCTTCATGGACACGTATCCGTTCTTGTGGGTGGCGCCCGCGTCGGCGTCGCGGGCGGCTTGCGCGGCGTCGGCCTCGGAGGCGAAACCCAGGATGATCCGGTCACCCACGTGCTTCGCCTTGAGCTGCTGCGGCGAGTCGTCCGCGATGATCCGCCCGTGGTCGATGACGATCACCCGCTCGGCCATCGAGTCGGCCTCGTCGAGGTAGTGCGTGGTCAGCACGATCGTCGTACCGTGCTCGGCCCGCAGCCGCACGATGTGCTCCTGCAGATTCGCCCGGTTCTGCGGGTCGAGGCCGGTCGACGGCTCGTCGAGGAAGAGCAGCTCCGGGGCGTGGATCAGGCCCATCGCGATGTCCAGGCGGCGGCGCTGACCACCGGAGAGGGTGGAGACGGTCCGGTCGGCGACGTCGGCCAGCCCCAGGGAGTCGATCAGCTCGGCGGCCCTCTTGCGGGCGGCGCGGACCGGCATCCCGTACGCCCGGCCCTGACTGATCAGTTCGTCCCGCCCCCGCTGGCTGTGCCCGGCGCCGTTCCCCTGTCCGATGTATCCGATCCGCAGCCGCACGTCACGCTGGCGGCGAACCACGTCGAAACCGGCGACCTGCGCGCTGCCCGACGTCGGCGGAATGAGCGTGGTCAGCATGCGCAACGTGGTGGACTTGCCGGCGCCGTTCGGCCCGAGCAGCGCGACGAGCTCGCCGCGGGCCACCGTCAGGTTGATGCCGTCGACCGCGCGGACGTCCTTGAACTGCTTCGTCAGCTCTCGCGTCTCAATCATCATGCGTCTCACGCTAGGGTCGGAAGCGGCCACTTCCTGACCGCAATCCGATGGAGCCTGGACTCATGGCGAACACGAGTGCCCGGATGCTGCGACTCCTCTCGCTGCTGCAGACCCATCGTTACTGGCCCGGATCGGAGCTGGCCGACCGGCTCGAAGTCAGCCCGCGCACACTGCGCCGCGACGTCGACCGGCTGCGCGAGCTGGGCTATCCGGTGGACGCCTCGCGCGGCGTCGCCGGCGGATATCAACTCCAGGCCGGCGCCGCGATGCCGCCGCTGCTGCTCGACGACGAGGAGGCGGTCGCCATCGCGGTCGGCCTGCGCAGCGCGGCGGCGGGCGCGGTCGCCGGGTTCGAGGAGACGTCGGTGCGCGCCCTCGCCAAGGTGATCCAGCTGCTGCCACCCCGGTTGCGCCGCCGCATCGACGCGCTCCAGGCGGTCACCGCGCCCGGCGTCTTCGGCGGTGGCCCGGTCCTCGACGCGATCACGCTCACCACGATCGCGATGGCCTGCCGGGGCGAGGAGCGGTTGCGTTTCGACTACAACCCGCGCGACGGCGAGGCGATGCGCCGGCACGTCGAGCCGCACCGGCTGGTCTCGCTCGGCCGCCGGTGGTACTTGGTGGCCTGGGATCTCGACCGGGGCGACTGGCGCAGTTTCCGCGTCGACCGGATGGCCGCTCCGGCGCTGACCGGCGCGCGCTTCCGCCCGCGCGATCTGCCGGGCGGAGACCCGGTGGCCTGGTTGCGGTCGCGGATGGCGAGCATCCCCAATCGGTACGACGTATCGGTGCTGATCTCGGCGCCCTCCACCCAGGTCCGCGCCTTCATCGGTCAGTGGGGCAACATCGAGGAGCTCTCCGAGACGACCTGCCGGCTGCGGATGAGCGTGGACGATCTGGGCTGGCCGACCATGGCGCTCGGTGTGATGGGCGCGCCGTTCGCCATCGAGTCGCCGGAGGAGCTGCGCGATCACGTGCGGGCGACGGCCGAGACCCTGCGCCGGGCGTCGTGATGGGACGGTTCGGCGCCCCCGTGGCGCCGAACCGCACGCGCAAAATATCGATGGGGTACGACATTTTCCGGTGCGATACTCGCGATCATGACGCTCCCGCTCAGTCTTGCCGATCTGCTGACTACGAAGTCGCGGGTGAAATATCTGTATTTCTGGGGACATCGGCCGTCCCGTGGAAATGTCGGTCCTGGCTGTCTGAGCCAGTGGTGGCCGTGTCGTTTCACGGTTGACGGCTCGAGTTTCGGATCGGCCGAGCACTACATGATGTGGCGCAAGGCGCGGCTCTTCGGCGATGAGGCGAGTGCCTCGAAGATCCTGGCCGCCAAGCATCCGGCGGAGGCGAAGAAGCTGGGCCGGGGCGTGGCCGGCTTCAGCGAGGACGTCTGGGTCCGGGAGCGGTTCGCCATCGTGACCGACGCGAGCGTCGCCAAGTTCGGCGCGGATCCGGCGTTGCGCGACTACCTGCTCGGCACGCGCAACCGCGTGCTCGTCGAGGCCAGTCCGCTCGACCGTATCTGGGGCATCGGGCTTGCCGCCGATGATCCGCGTGCTCTGGATCCGGCTCGGTGGCGGGGCCTCAATCTGCTGGGATTCGCGTTGATGAAGGCGCGGGAGGAGCTCGCCTGAGGATGCTCGCCGTCGTGCCGTTGCCGTCGTGCCGTTGCCGCCGTGGCAGTGGCCGTGGCCGTCGCCGTCGTCGCCCCAGATCTTGAGCGATTGTTACTGCTCTGGGGTGGGAGATCGCTCAAGATCGGCGGATGGCGGGCGGCGGGCGGCGGGTGGCGGGCAGCGGATGGCGAGCGGCAAGTTAAGGACCGCGCAAGTTACGGACCGCGCAAGTGGCCGATCTTGGGTGCCTCTTGCCATCCAGACGTGGACGATCGCTCAAGATCTGCGAGGGGCGAGGGGCGAGGGGCGAGGGGCGAGGGGCGAGGGGCGAGGGGCGAGGGGCGAGGGGCGAGGGGCGAGGGGCGAGGGGCGAGGGGCGAGGGGCGATCAGTGATCAGTGAGCGTCGACCAGTGCGCGGCGATCAGTGAGCGGCGGGGCGAGCAGTGAGCGGCTATCAGCGGGCGTCGAGCAGTGAGCGGCGAGGGCGAGCACTGGGCGGCGAGGGTGAGCAGTGAGCGGCGAGGGCGAGCGCCGAGCGGTGAGCGCCGAGCGGCGAGCAGTGCGCAGCCGATCTTGAGCGATTCTTGCTACTCGGGGGTGGAGGATCGCCCTAGATCTGGGGGCGGCGAGTGGCGAGCAGCTGCTGAGGGAGTCGCGGGTGGCGAGCAACGCGGTGGCGTGCGGCATGCGGCGAGCTGCGAGTAGCGAGCTGCAAGTAGCGAGCGGCGAGCGGCGAGCGGTGCACGGCCGATCTTGAGCGACTCCTGCCACTCGGGGGTAGAGGATCGCTCAAGATCTGGGGGAGGTGGCGGGCAGCGGGCGGCGCAGTCGCAGGGACCAGGCGTCCTCGGCGTCGGTGGAGCCGTAGGCACGGCGCCTTCCCTGAACGGTGAAGCCCCGGGCCTCGTAGAACGGCAGGGCGAGCGCATTCCCCTCGACGGCGGCCACCCAGAGTTCGGTGGCGCCCAGTTCGCGGACCTGCGACGTGATTCGATCCAGGAGCAGGGTGCCCAGGCCCCGGCCACGCGAGTCCGGGTCCAGGTAGATGACGTGGAGTTCGCCGATGCCGGGTTCGGTGAGGCCGCCGGCGGCGACGCCGAGGACCCGGCCGTTCACCGAGACGACCTGGTGGCCGAGCCAGTTCGGCGGAGCGGGCGCGATGTCCTTCGACACCCGCTCCGGGCTGTAGAACTCGGCGAGCATCCGGCTCAGGTAGGCCGCCGGGAGAAGCCCTCGGTAGGTGGCGTCGTAGGCGCGGGTGCAGATGTCCACGATCGCCGCGACGTCGTCGTCGGTAGCCGCCCGAACCTCAGCCATCCCGTGAGGATAGGTTCCGCTGCCGGATGTGGTCGTCATGCCACTCGGAGCCGACCAGGAACCGTTTCACCCCGATGATGTCGAATCCGTGCTTCGCGTAGAACTTCGCGGCTCGCACGTTCTGCTGATTCACCCCGAGCCAGCACGTCTGAGCGCCGGTCCGGGCGGCGGTGGAGATCGTCTCGGTCATCAGCGCATGGGCCGCGCCGGTGCCGTGCCGATCCTCGGCCAGGTAGAACTTGCTCAGCTCGATGCTGGTCGCCTCGTCCACGACGGCTGCCACGTCCGGGTCGGTGATCCGGTCGCGGATCAGCATGGCGTACCCCACCGGGTGATCGTCCTCGGACACCAGCACGATCATTCGGTTCGGGTCGGCGAGGTAGTGCTGGAAGCTGTCGATCGAGAGGTTGGCCGCGATGAACGCGTCGATGTCCGCCTGCTCGGTCCCCGGAGGGCACGCCAGTCCGAACGTCCGGGCCGCCAGATCGTGCAGGATCCGCTCGTCGCCGAGGACGCCGTGACGTGTGGTGATCGCCATGGCAAAACAGTTTAGAGTCTTCAGAGTGCGCCCTTTGACGAAGCAACTCGGCGATGTGATCCCCGTCCCGGCCTCCGTGCGGCCGGTTCCGGCCACGTCGTTCACGATCCTTCCCGGTACGGGTGTGAGCACGGTCCCCGAGGCGTCCGGTGTGGCCGCGTACCTGGCGTCCGAGCTGGCGAAGACGGTCGATGGCCCGATCCCGATCGGTCCCGGTGGCGCGATCGTTCTCGAACTGGATCCGTCGCTCGCCGCCGAGGCGTACACCCTGACCGCCGGCGAGTCTTCGGTGACGCTGCGCGGCGGCACCCCGCAGGGCCTGTTCTGGGGTGTGCAGACGCTGCTGCAGCTCGCGCCCGAGGTGCCGGGTGGCGTGATCGAGGACGAGCCGCGCTACGAGTACCGCGGCGCCATGCTCGACCTGGCCCGGCACTTCTTCACCGCCGCCGAGATCAAGGCGCACGTCGACCTGCTGGTCCAGTTCAAGATCAATCATCTGCACCTGCACCTCACCGACGATCAGGGCTGGCGTCTGGAGATCCCGGGCTGGCCGCGGCTCACCGAGATCAGCGGCGGCGAGGGCACCGGAGTGGACGGCGCCGGTCCCGGATTCCTCACCCTCGCCGAGTACGCGGACGTGGTCGCCTATGCCGCCGACCGGTTCGTGACGGTCGTCCCGGAGATCGACATGCCGGGTCACGTGAACGCGGTGCACTACGCGTACCCGTCGCTCACCGCTGACGGTCAGCCGGTGCGGCAGCGCATCGACGCCGAGGTCGGCTACAGCTCGCTGGTCGCCGGCAAGGAGGAGACGTACGCCTTCGTCGAGGACGTGATCCGTGCCGTCGCCGACGCGACGCCCGGGCCGTACCTGCACATCGGCGGCGACGAGTGCCACTCCACGCCGGCCGAGGACTACCGGGCGTTCCTGGCCCGGGTGCTGCCGCTGCCCGGCAAGTACGGCAAGCGGGCCATCGGCTGGCACGAGATCGCCGCCGTCGAGCTGCCGGAGACGGCGGTCGTGCAGTATTGGCGGATCGAGGCGGCCGACGAGAACACCGCACGGGCCGCCACCGAGGGCCGCCGGATCATCATGGCCCCGGCCGACCGCACCTACCTCGACATGAAGTACGACCCGGAGTCCCCGCTCGGCCTGGACTGGGCCGGTCACGTGGACGTGCGGCGCTCCTACGACTGGGACCCGGCCGACCGGCTGCCCGGCGTCCCCGAAGAGGCTCTGCTCGGCGTCGAGGCGCCGCTCTGGTCCGAGACGCTGCGCAGCGTCGCCGACATCCAGTACCTGACGTTCCCGCGCCTGCCGGCCATCGCCGAGGTGGCCTGGTCGCCGCGATCGGTTCGGGAGTGGGAGTCGTTCCGTACCCGGCTCGCCGCTTTCGGTCCTCGCTGGGAAGCGGCGGGAGTGAACTTCCACCGGGCGCCCGAGATCCCCTGGATCACGGCAGAACCAGCTTGATCCGGCTCCGCGGGATCGCCGGGATCCGGGACAGGTCGATCGTGGTGTCCTGCGGGGGCAGGTAGTAGTCGAGCCGGGACAGGTGCTGGAGCAGCGTTCCCAGCAGGGCGATGGTGATCTTCTCGCCGGGGCAGCGATGCCCGGTGCGAGGGTCGCCGCCACCCTGCGGGATCAGGTCGAAGTCGCCGATCTCGCGGCCCAGGAATCGCTCGGGACGGAAGACGTACGGGTCGTCCCAGAGGAACGGATCGTGGTTCTGCCCGTAGACGTCGAGCAGCACCAGCGTGCCGACCGGGATCGGCTCGCCCTGGAAGTACAGGTCACGGGCGGCCCGGCCGCCGAGGAACGGCGCGAACGGGTAGAAACGGCGCACCTCGTGCACGAACGCGGTGGTGTACTCGTCGTCGCCGGCGCGCAGCCGTGCGGCGTGGTGCGGCCATCGGTCGAGCGCGTGCGCGGCGAAGGCGACGAACCAGGCCACCGCCGTGGACGGCCGGATGATGTTGAGAAGTTCGACGGCGGCGGTGCGGGGATCGAGGAGTTCGCCGTCGTCCGTGTGGTGCGCGATCGCCGAGATCGGGTCGGAGGACGGGGCTTCCGACCGTACATCTGAAATGATCTTTGAAAGCCGCCGCTCCTGACGCCGGCGGGCCGCCAGGGCGCGGGCCGACCGGGGACCGACGGTCGCGAAGCCGTCCACCATCGCGACGAGATCGCGGGCCAGGGTGGTCAGATCACGATCTTCTTCCGGTACGCCGGTCCAGCGTGTGACCGCCTTCGCGATCACCCGGGCCGTCTCGTCGAAGAGGGAGATCTCCCGGCCGCCCCGCCAGCCCTCGGCGGCCTGGTCGAACGCGTCGCCGGCCAGCTTCGCGAGAGTGTCGACGCCGTCCGTGTCGAGCAGCAGACCGGTGAAGAGCGCCTTGCGGTGCCGATGCGCCGAACCGTCGAGCGTGTGCACCGCCCCCGCGCCGAACAGGGTGTGCACGACCAGGCTCGGCAGCGCGGTGTGCCGTTCCAGGTTGCCGGGGCCGTAGAAGAACTGGGTGGCTGCCGGACCGCAGATCCCGACGGCGGGCTGACCCATCACGCGGGTCCGAACCGGTGCGCCATCCGCACGACGACGCAGATCGGGCAGCCAGGCGTACCCCTTGAGAGCGACGGCGAGGGTCTGATCGAGGTCGGCCATGGCGGACGTATAACCCGCTGCGCGAGCGTGAAACTAGGCTGAGGCGGTTTCGAGGAGGACGGCAGTTGAGCAAGGGTGCGAGATCGGCGGCGGCACTGGCCGGATTCCTGCTGGTGGCGGGGGCGCAACTGGCCCTGGTGCTGCTGGCTCTCTGGGCGGTGCTGTGGATCCTGCCGAGCACCGTGGCCCTGCGTGCCGGGGTGCCGCTGAGCATCGCCACGGTCGGTGCGCTCGGGTACGCGACATGGCGGGCGCTGCACACCCGGAGACGGCTGCCCGCCGGGGTGGCGGTCACCCGCGACCGGGCGCCGCAACTGTGGGACCTGGTCGACGGCGCCGCGGCGGTCGCGGGGGTGACGCCGCCGGACGGCCTGACAGTCGTCGCCGACGCCACCGCGACGGTCGGTGAGCAGACCCGCCTGCTCGGGTTCGTCGGCGGGCGGCGCGACCTCTACCTCGGCCTTCCCCTCCTACAAGCATGGACGCCGGCGCAACTGAGGGCCGCGGTCACGCACGAACTGGCGCACGCCTCGCCGCAGCTGAGCAGGTGGGCGCCGCTCGCCTACCGAGGCCGGGTCGCCGTCGGCCGAGTCGTGCCCCGCATCTCCCGCCGCAACCCGGCCGGTGCGGTCCTGAGGGCCTACGCCGGGATCTACCGCCGGATCGACGCCCCCTTCAGCCACTCACAGGAACTGGCCGCCGACCGCCTGGCTGCAACCCATGCCGGGTCCGAAGCGGTCATCGCCGTGCTGCGCGACCTCCCAGTCCTGGCCGGGATGCAGCGGCTCTTCCACCTCGAGTACGTCGGCCCCGGCTGGCAGGCGGGCTATGTGCCGGACGACGTCTTCGGTGGTCTGCTGCGCGTCCTGGCGGCGCGGTCGGCGGAGATGTCGCAGTTGCGCGGCCAGGATCCCGAGCCGCCCGGCCCGTGGGACACCCATCCGCCCCTGTCGGAACGGTTGGCGGCGCTCACCGCGATCCCTGCTCCGCCCGATGAACCCGAGCTCGAGCTGGTGCCCGATCTGCCTCGGCTGGGGCGGGCGTTGCAGGACGTCGCCTATCCGGCCGGCGGGCGGACCGTGGTGGGCTGGGACGAGTGCTTGAGCGTCGCTCGTACCGCTGAAATGGAACGGGAAGCGGAAGCCGCGCTCGCCACCGTCTCGCGCGCGGTGAACGCGGAGGTCACCGGGCCGGCGCAGGTGCTCGATCTGGCCGCGGACGGACGGTTGCGGGCGGCGGCGCAGGCGCTCTTCCCCGGTACGTCGTCCGGCGAGACCACCGAGCGGATCGTCGACCTGCTCGGGCTGATGCTCGCCCTGGCCGCCCTGCGCAGCGGCGTCGTCCGGTGGCGGCACAGCTGGACCGGTGCGGCCGAGTTGGTCGGGGTCGACGGCGCCTACCTCAATCTGGCCGAACTCGCTCAGGCCGCGGCCGAGCCGGGGACCGTGCAGGACGTCCGCACCTACCTCGACAAGATCGGGGTGGACCTCGCGGCGGCCGGGGGCAGTGGGCCGGTCCGTAGCCAGGTCCTCGGCGGGCTGGTCAACCTGACGGCGGGTGGGGCGCGTACCGACCTGCTGATCACGGATCTTGGACTGCTGCTGGTGCCGGGCCTGCCGCGGGGCCGTGGCAGCGAGGCGAAGCGGCGGCTGGCGCGGCTCGCGGCCGACGGGGTTCCGGGCCGGCCGGATGGTCGTTTCCTCCCGTTCGCTGACGTGACCGCGGTGACCGCGTTGCCCGGCCGGCGGAAGGGCTGGGTCGTCGGCGTCCGTGGCGGCGACGACGTGACACTGCGACCGGCCCTCGACACGGACGAGCTGCCCGGCGGCTGGAAGGCCTGGGATGAGGTGGTGACCTACCTCACCGGCACGCGGCCGGTGACGCCGGCTCCGCGCGTCTCCGCGGAGGGATCCGGTGAACCTGCTGAGGCCGAGGCCCGTACCAGGGAATGACTGAGTCTCATCCACGACGGATGAGCAATCATGACGTCACTTTGGGTCACAATAACCTCGGAGATTATTCGCTTCGCCGACTGCCGAAATGGGTAGCACGACAGCCGGTGAGGCGCGACGATCGTCTCCATACCGGGGGAGGGCGCTCATGGAACGGGGTCCGTTGACGCTCTTCGGAGCCATCGTCGCGGTCGGACTCGGTCCGGCCCTCTGGCTCGGCGCGCAGCTGGGCACCGTCACCGTCGCCCCCAACGAGCGTCCCTCGACCGTGGGCGAGCAGTACCCGGAGGCCGACGACATGGACTTCGGTGGCGTCGGCGCCGGCGAGACGCCCGACCAGGCCGACTGGATCCGGGTCTTCCCCGATCCGACGGATGACGAAACGTCACCGACCCCGTCCGTGGCCCCGTCGTCCGCCCGCCCCTCCAAGAACGTCGTCACGACCAGGCCCTCCTCGGCGTCGCCGTCCGCGCCGGCCAGCCCGTCGGCGAGCCCCTCGGCTGGCGAGCCCGCCGTGTCGCCGAGCCCGGCTCCGCACGAGGACCCCAGTGAGCAGCCCAGCGAGGAGCCGTCCGAGTCGCCGAGCGAGGAGGAGCCCGAGCCGTCCGAGTCGGCGTCCGACGACTTCGGTGGTGGCGGGGGTGCGCCGCCGGCGAGCTTCGCGGTGCCCTACCAGGAAGCGAACTGAGGAACTGAAGAAGGGAGCCGGAAAACCGGCTCCCTTCTTTTCGCCCTTGTCTGATCAGAGGCCGAGCAGCCGGTCCAGGATGTCGCGGTACGCCCGGAGCTCCACCCGCAGCGCCTCGGTGTCCTCGGTGCCCTTCGCCAGCGAGCCGCGCTGGTCGCGCAGCGCCGTGGTGAGCTTGTCGACGGCCTCGTCCACGAGTTGCGCGGCCTCGCCGGTCGCGCCCTTCGGGTCGTCGACGAAGCGCAGCTGCACATCCCGCCAGCGCTCCTTGAGCGTCTGGGTCTCGGCCGTCGGGAAGAACGGCGCGGGCCCGGAGATGCCGGTGGCCGCTACCGGGGTGGCCTGATCGGTATCGGTCCCGTCGACGACTTCGGGGTCGTCGAAGGTGCCCTTGTCCTCGATCGCGCCGTCGGCTGCCTGTCCGGCCGCGAGTTCGTCGACCTTGGAGCGGTCGGGGTCGATCCGATCGGCTTCGGTGTCGTGAAGCGTGTCGGATTTTTCGGACTTGTCGCTGTCTGTATCGGCCTCGCTGTGTGCGTTGGCCTCGCTGTGTGCAGTGGCATCGCTGTCTGCATCGGCCTTGCCGACCTTGGAGGTCTCGCGGTCGGTGCCGATGCCTGTGCCTGAGCCGGTGTCTGTGCCGGTGCCAGCGCCAGTGCCAGTGTCGGTGTCGGTGGCGGTGTGGCTGGTGGCGAAGGCCGGCTTCGGGTCGTCGGAGGTTCCCTTGTCTTCCAGCGCGAGGTCGACCGGGTCCTCATCCGAGTGCCGGCCGGCGTCGGTCCGCTCGCCGATCGGGACGGTCTTGTCCTGGTCGATCGGCACGGTCCGGTCATCGATGTGGTCGCCGGTCCGGCCGTCGACGTGGTCGTGGATCCGGTCCGCGTCGATCCGGTCGTCGTGGATCCGGCCCTCATGGATCCGGTCTTCGTCGATCCGGCCGTCGTCGATCCGACCGTCGTCGATCCGGTCGTCATGGATTCGGTCGTCGGTGGTTCGGGCGCCGGAGTCGAAGGCGACGGTGCGGTCGTCGGTGACGATGCGGTCGTCGGCGACGCCGGAAGCGGCGTCGGTGACCCGGTCGGTGCGCCCGTCAGCGGCACGGGTGTCGCCGGCCGCGGCGGAAGCGGCGACCGCTCCACCCACAGTGGACGCCCCGAAGGCGGTGGGCTGCGGCGCGGGCGGCTGCTGCTCGGTGCTGTCGGCCGGACCGTGCTCCCACGGTGACCCGGCACGCTGCTGGGGCACCTCCGGAGCGGAGGTCTCCTCGTTGTCCTTTGCCTCGTTGGAGAAGAAGCGCATCGTCGGTGCTCCTCAGCGGCTGGTGGCGTCGGGGCGGGAGCGCGCGACGCCGGGTTCGGTGGCGGTGTCCTCAGTGTCGGCCACGGTGCGGGCCGGCGCATCGTTCCCGATCGTGTCGTCGGCGGCCCGGCGCGGCGCCGGTGCGGTGGGCGCGGCGTCGGTCGCGGACACAGGATCGGTGGCGGGCGCGGCGTCGGTGGCGGGCGCGGCGTCGGTGGCAGGCGCGGAATCGGTGGCAGGCGCAGAGCCGGTGACAGGCGCGGAGTCGGTCGCCGAGGTGGTGGAACCGACCGCTGAGGCGGGCACCGGGTTCTCGCCGAGCAGGTCGGCGAAGAGCGCGCGGTAGTGGACCAGGGCCTGGCGGAGGTCCTCGGTCTCGGCTTCGCCGCTGGCGCTGCGCCGGCTGATGTCGTGGGCGGCGCGGTAGTGCTCGAGGGTGGCGGCGTGCTCGACCGAGAGGTTGGCGAGACGCTCGTCGTAGTCGCCGGTCGGGTACCCGCGCTCGGTGATCAGCGCGGTGACCAGCTCATCAGCTGTGGAGACCGCTTCCTTCGGGTCGTCCACGAAACGGATCTGCACTTCTTCCCAGGCGGCGGCGTACTTCGCTCGCGATTCCGGCGACAGTGGACGCAGCTCCAGCTCGGCGTGCCGCTTGGTGCGCTCGAGCAGTTCCCGTTCCGCCTCGGTGCGGTTGCCGGTGTCGGCGACCACACGGTCGTACTCGGGGCCGAAGGTCTGCTGGAGACGGCGGCGCCGCGCGGCCCGGACACCGAAGACGATCGCGGCCAGAACCAGTAGGACGACGACGATCAGGATGATGGTGACGGGAGCGGACATCTTTACCTCCTTCTTCCGTCAGAGCTATGCCCACCCGATACCCGATGCCAATCATCCGCACTGTCGTAACCCCGACGATCTCCAAAAAAGATCGCACGCCGATCTGGCTGGACAAACGGGACGGATGCAGAGCTTCCGGGAGAGCCGGGAGCTAGCTGAGACGCACGTCATTACGTATTCTTCCGGAGCGCATGACGCAGGCGGCCTTCGTCGCAGGCAGGCGCGTTGATCGTTTCCTACCGAACCCCTCGGGCGGAGCCTGATGAGAAGCCGCAACTGGTCGATCCGTTCGAAGATCACCGCGATGGTCGCGGTGCCTCTCGTCGCGCTCTTCGCACTGTGGATGTTCGCGACCGCGGTGACCGCCGGTCCGGCGCTCAATCTGCTCGAGGCCCGCGACGCCGTGCACAAGCTCGGCAACCCGGGACTGCAGCTGATCGCCCAGCTCCAGCGCGAGCGGCACTTCTCCACGATCTACGTGTCGGCCTCGAAGCCGGCGGCCGGCGATCTCACCCGGGAGCGGGCGGCGACCGACCAGGCCGTCGCCACGTTCCGCCAGGCGGTGTCCGAGGCCGACCTCACCGACACGGTCCGCGTCCGGGTCGACGAGTTGGTCGCCCTGCTCGACGATCTGCCGGACATGCGGAAGCGCGTCGACGACCGGTTGAACAAGGACATGCTGCCGGTGGTGCGCGACTTCAACGCGGTGGTCGACGCGGCGTTCGAGGTGTCCGGATCGGCCGCGATCTTCTTCCACGAGCGGGTGGACCGCGAGGTCCGCGGCCTGATCGACGCGCTGCGCGGCCTGGAGCACCTGAGCCGGGTCGACGCGATGCTCGCCGGGGCGAACGCGGCCGGCTACATCAACGCGATCGACCGCGGCGTCCTGATCGAGGACGTCAGCAACTCGCGGTACCTGCTCCGATCCGGTGTCGCGAACATGCCGGAGGCGTCCCGCGGCGACTACTCCCGGCTCGTCACCAGCTCGACCTTCGTCAACCTCGACATCATGCAGAACTCGCTGATCGGCGAGAGCTACGCCGGTGGTCCGCCGCCGGTCAGCGGGGAGAGCTGGCAGCCCATCTATGACCGGACGAACGCCCAGCTCAGCGATTTCGTGCTGGGCGGTGTCGACAAGGTCGCCGAGGACGCCACGCCGCTGGCCGTCAGCGTCCTGCTCTGGCTCGGCATCGCCGGTCTGCTCGGTCTGGCCGCCTTCGTGCTGTCCATCTTCGTCTCGGTCCGGTTCGGCCGGTCGATCGTCGGCCGTCTGATCCGGCTGCGCCGCGAGGCTCTGGAGATGGCGTCGGAGAGGCTTCCTTCGGTCGTACGCCGCCTGCAGCGTGGCGAGGCCGTCGACGTCGACGTCGAGACCCCTCCGCTGGAGTACGGCGCGGACGAGATCGGCCAGCTCGGACATGCCTTCAACGATGTGCAGCGTACGGCCGTCCGCTCCGCCGTCGACGAGGCGAACGTGCGCCGCGGCATCAACGAGGTGTTCCTCAACATCGCCCGGCGCAGCCAGACCCTGCTGCATCGTCAGCTCTCGCTGCTGGACCGGATGGAGCGCCGGGAGACCGAGCCGCAGGAGCTGGAAGACCTGTACCGCGTCGACCACCTCGCGACCCGGATGCGGCGGCACGCCGAGGACCTGGTCATCCTGGCCGGCGCGGCGCCGGGCCGCGGCTGGCGCAACCCGGTCCCGGTGATCGACGTCGTCCGTGGCGCGATCAGTGAGGTCGAGGACTACAAGCGGGTCGACATCCGGACCATCACCTCCTCGGCGGTCTACGGCCGCGCGGTCGGCGACGTGATCCACCTGCTCGCCGAACTGATCGAGAACGCCGCGTCGTTCTCCCCGCCGCACGCCCGGGTGCAGGTGGTCGGCCAGGTGCTGCCGAACGGCTACGCCATCGAGATCGAGGACCGCGGTCTCGGTATGGCGCCGGAGGCGATCGAGGAGGTCAACCGCCGCCTCGCCGAGCCGCCGGACTTCGACCCGACCGACAGCGCCCGCCTCGGCCTGTTCGTGGTGGCCCAGCTGGCCGCCCGGCATCAGATCCGGGTGTCGCTGCGGGCGTCCGCGTACGGCGGCATCACCGCGATCATCCTGCTCCCCGGTGACCTGGTCACGAGCGCCCCGCCGCTGCCGGCGGGGCCGGGCGGTGGCAGCCCGGCCAAAGGAGCACCCAAAGGAGGGTGGGACGCGCCGCTGGTCGGCTCGGGCAGCGACGACCCGGCACGGCAGTCGCTCGCCGAACTCCAGTGGCAGGGCAGCGAGGAACTGCGAGAGGTCACGGTGGCCGGCCGCCGGTCGCCCGCCGAAACGACGGCGCTGACCGAGGACCCGGGTGGACCGGCGCCGAGCCTGGTCGCCGACGAGCTGAGCGCCGAAGGGCTGGTGCAGCGCCGCCGGGTGCGCCGCAAGCCGAATGCGGTCCCCGAGATGCCGGAGGACGCCGGCACGGCGGCGCGCGCCGTACCGCGGAATTCGGCCCCCGCCGCAGTGCCGGAGGCGAAGGCGCCCGCCGCGGTGCCGGAGGCGAGGCCGCTGCCGCAGGTGCCCGCTCAGCGCCAGCCGTCCATTCTGGAGGGCGACGAGACCCTCGACGACGACCCGACCGAGGGTCTGCCGAAGCGGGTGCGGCAGGCGAGCCTGGCGCCGCAGCTGCGCCAGCCGGTCGTCGAGCGCGTGTCGACCGCGCCCGAACGCAGCCCGGAGCAGGTCCGTACGCTCATGAGCGCCTTGCAGCTCGGCACCAACCGCGGCCGGGTGGACGCTGCGCGCAGTGAGGCAGTGGTCACCGAACTGGAACAGTCGAACCCGGACGATACCGTCAGCTTCCCGGCCCTCGTGGATGTCGCGGCGGCCCGGGACAACGCATCATCCGGAACCGAGGTGGGCGCGGTTGGCGACCGTGCCTCCGGTTCCGGCGAGAACCTCAGCCTGGAGAAGGACGCATAGTGGCACAGACGAAGCAGAGCGCGAACCTCACCTGGCTCCTCGACGACCTGGTCGAACGGGTGCCAACCGCGGAGCAGGCCGTGGTGCTCTCAGCCGACGGGCTGATGCTCGGCGCTTCCGCGGCGATGAGCCGTGAAGACGCCGAACACCTGTCCGCCATGGCGGCCGGCTTCCAGAGTCTGGCCAAGGGCGCGAGCCGGCACTTCCGGGCCGGCCAGGTGCGCCAGACGGTGGTGGAGATGGAGGAGGCCTTCCTCTTCGTGACGGCGGCCGGTCAGGGCGCGTGCCTTGCCGTGCTCGCGTCCGCCGACGCCGACCTGGGTCTGATCGCCTACGAGATGGCGATGCTGGTGACCCGGGTCGGACAGATCATGAGCGCGCCGGAGCGGTCGGTGCTCGCGCCGTCCGACGCTCTCTAGCAGCCGCTTGTGACACACGACTGGCTGGACTCCGACGCGGGACCGGTGGTGCGCCCGTACGCGATGACCGGCGGCCGGGTCGCGCCCTCGGGTGGCGACTTCGACCTGGTCGCCTTCGTCGTGGCGACCGTGCCTGACCTCCCGATCGGCCCGCAGCTGCAACCCGAACACCACGCCATCGTCGCCGCGGCCTGGGAGCCGATCTCGGTGGTGGAGCTGGCGTCGCAACTCGACCTCTCCATCGGCGTGGTCCGGGTCTTCCTCGGTGATCTACGCTCAGCGGGCCTCATCTCGCTGTACGAACCTCCCGCGGCGACGCAGCCGCATGACGTCGACGTACTCAAGGCGGTTGTCAATGGACTCCGTGCGCTCTGACCGCAACGGCGGCTCGTCGCGCATTCCCGTCGCGCTCAAGATCCTGATAGCCGGCGGATTCGGTGCGGGCAAGACCACGATGGTCGGGTCGGTCAGCGAGATCCGCCCTCTGCAGACCGAGGAGGTTCTGACCGGGGCCGAGGGCGCGGACGACGTCTCCGGTGTGGAGGGCAAGACCACCACCACGGTCACGATGGACTTCGGCCGCATCACGATCACCGAGGACCTGCAGCTCTACCTGTTCGGCACGCCGGGGCAGGACCGGTTCTGGTTCCTCTGGGACGAGCTGTCGCAGGGGGCGCTCGGCGCGGTGGTGCTCGCCGACACCCGCCGGCTGGCCGACTGCTTCCCGTCGATCGACTACTTCGAGCAGCGGGGCACGCCGTTCGTGGTGGCGGTGAACTGCTTCGACACTCAGCAGCGGTTCGCGCCGGACGCGGTGAGCCGTGCGCTGGACCTCGACCCGGGCGTGCCGGTCGTCCTCTTCGACGCCCGTGACCAGGTCGCGGCCCGCAACGTGCTGATCGAGCTGGTGGAGTACGTCGCCCGCCGCCAGCTGACGGCGGCCGGCCGCCGCTAGAGGCAGATCAAGTACGGCTCGATCCTGCGCAGCGCCGACGCCGTGAGCAGTCCGCGGTCCACCAGGTCCGCGGGCTGCCGGTACGGCCCCCGCTCGTGCCGGTCGTGGACGATGCGCTGTGCTTCGGCCGGTCCGACCCCGCGCAGCCGGGCGATCTCCTGCGCCGGCGCGTGGTTGAGGTCGAGCAGCCCGCCGTCGTCGAACGCCCGCAGCAGGTCCGGCCGTCCGATCCCGGCCTGCCGTGCGCCGGCCGGGTCGACCGCCGCGAACTGGCGGGCCAGCTCCCGCCGGGTCCGCGCCTGCCGGTTGTCGCCGGTGTGGGAGGCGAGGATCGCGCCGTGCGCCGACGCGGTGAGGGAGAGGATCGCGGCGCAGAGCAGCCCGGTGTTCTCGGCCCGGCTCAGCTGCGGGCTGTCGACGGCGGTGGGGTCGATCGCGAGCAGGACGACGACTCCGATGAAGGCGGCGAAGTAGCCGATCGCGGCGATCAGCTCGTGCCGGGTCCGGCGCTGCGAGGCGGCCCAGGCGAACCAGATCCAGCTGCCGAAGGTGCAGACCACGAGCGGGAGCAGGGCGGCGGCGGTCACCTCGGGCCAGCGGACCTCCCGATGCCGGACCGGCGCCAGCAGGAAGGGCTGCGGTCCACCGGGAGGGGAAGGCGCGGGCGCGGGCGCCGGCGAGGTGGGCGGGAAAGCCGGCATCGGTACGACGGTGACCTGCGGCGTGACGTCCTTGCCGGCCCACGGGTCCACCGCCTCGGCGTAGACGGCCTCGTCCCGCAGAACCCGCCGGTGCGCCTCCTGCAGCCGTTCGCCGGGTTCCGCGCCGAGCTGGTCGAGGAAGTATTCCCGGGCGTCCCGGAAGACGGCGAGGGCCTCGGCCTGCCGCCCGGACCGCTGCAACGCGATCATGAGATGGGCGCGCAGGCCCTCGCGGAGCGGGAACTGCTCGACGAGCCGGCTCAGCTCGGATACCAGCCCGCTGTCCACGCCCTGAGCCAGCGCGGCCTCGGCCCACAGCTCCCAGGCGGTGGCCTGTTCCTCGGCGAGCCGGCTCCGGGCCGCCTCGAAGATCGGGCCGGTCAGCCCGCCGAGCGCCTCGCCGTGCCAGAGCGCGAGGGCGTCGCGGGCCGTCCCGGCGGCAGCGGCCGGGTTGCCGGCCTGGCGTTCGGCGTCGGCACGGGCCAGCCGGCTGCGGAACTCGCCGGCGTCGAGGGCGCTGCTGTGCAGGACGTAGCCGCCGTCGGTGAGCGCGAGCAGTTCGCCGGGGGTGCGCGGGGAGCGGTCCGGTTCGAGAGCGCGGCGCAGCCCGGCCACGTACTTCTGCACCACGTTCGGGCCGTTCTCCGGCGGGTCGTCGCCCCAGACCGCGTCGACGATCCGGTGGACCGGGACCGGCTTGCCCGGGTTCAGCAGCAGGACGGCGAGGACCGCGCGTTGTTTGGCGGGCCCGAGGTCGACGCGCTCGGCGCCCCGGAAGGCCCGCACCGGACCGAGGATCTCGAACCGCAGCGGGACGGCAGCGAGGCTGTCAGTCACCTCGGCGACACCCCTTCTGACCAGCGCTTTCTTCGTACGGCAGCAGAACCGCAGCCGGCAGCAGCATAGCCGCAGCGCATCGGCAGTCATGCCCCGGAACCTTCTTGGCATCAACCGGCCCGAGAAGGAGACAGTCATGAATCGCAACCGCATCGCCGCCGCCACCGCTCTGCTGATCGCCGGCGCCACGACGGCCGCCTGCGGTACGACCGGTGGACCCGCTGCGGCTCCGACGGTGGAGAAGACGAAGACGGTGACCGAGACGCTGCTCGACGCGGTCCCGGACGCGTCCTCGCCGGTGTTCCACTACACGGTCGAGGGCGGCCTGAACCCGTTCTCCGGGGTGATCGACCCGGCCGGCCGGGCGATGACCGCCGAGATCACCCAGAAGGTCCCGGACACCCCGATCACGCTCTCGATGAGGTTCCTGGTGGTCGAGGAGAAGATCTGGACCAAGATCGCCTTCACCGGCGCGACGGCTGACCTGGGCCTGCCGAAGCTGCCGAAGAAGTGGATGGCGATCGACCCGGCGAAGACCGGCGACTCGGACGTCAGCGACATGAAGTTCTCGGCCGCCGAGATCGACCCCGGGTACGTCACCGCTCTCGTGTCCGCGGCCGCCGGCCTGACGCAGACCACCGCCGGCCACTTCACCGGCACGACCGACCTCACCCGGTCCACCGAGGCGGAGATCGTCGGGACGAAGGAGTTGACGGCCCTCGGCGAGCAGGCGAAGACCGCTCCGCTCGACGTGGTCGTGGACGCCGACGGCCGGATCGCGAAGGCGACGGTGAAGATCCCGGAGGCCGCCGACTACGAGGTCACCTACGACCGGTACGGCGCCGCGAAGCCGCTGACCACGCCGGCCGACGCGGTGAAGGCGCCGGCGGCCGTCTACGAGCTGCTCAAGGGCTGAACGAGCCGCAGCGGGACGGGCGCCCCGGGTCAGACGGGGGTCCGGGGCGCCGGCCCGCTGCTCTCCCGGATCACCAGCGAGGCAGGGAGGACGACGTGCTCCACCGGGCCCGCCGCATCGCCCCGCGACCGCCGGATCTCCGCGGTCAGGGCGGCCGCGGCGGCCCGGCCTTTCGCCACGACGTCCTGCCGCACGGTGGTCAGCGGCGGCTGCATCTGCCCGGCGATCGGCCCGTCGTCGAAACCGACGATCGACAGATCCTCCGGTACGCGCAGTCCGAGGTCCTCGGCCGCCTGCCGGACGCCGACCGCTGTGGTGTCGGAGAAGCACAGGAACGCGGTGGGCCGGTCCGGCGGGGACAGGATCGCGCGGGCGTCCCGGCGTACGAGATCGATCCGATCCAGAGGGTGACGGAGCAGCGCCGGCTTGACCCCCGCGGGTTCCAGGACGTCGGACCAGCCGAGCCGGCGCTGGCGGGAGGCGTGCGCCTCGACGAGCGTGGACGGGTCGGCGATGACGCCGTGCGGGGGATTGGCGCCGCTGGTGGCGATCGCGATCCGGCGGTGGCCGAGATCGAGCAGGTGCTGGGCGGCGGCCCGGGCGCCGGACCGGTCGGCGATGTTCACGCTCGGCGCGTCGTCCACCGGATCCTGGTCGACGAAGACCAGCGGCAGGTTGCGGCGGCGCAGCCAGGAGACGGCCGGCGAGGTCGGATCGCAGGAGTAGACCAGCGCGCCGTCGATCGCGACGTCCCGGGCCGGCACCACATCGCCGGTGCCCCACGAGGTGAGCAGCGTGATCGCCAGCCCGGTCGGCGCCAGCTCCTCGGCGATGGCGGCCAGGAAGGCTCCGGCCACCTGGTCGGTGAAGGCGTGCCGCAGCGAGTCGGTGAGCAGCACCCCGACCGCGCCGGTGGTGCCCTTGGCCAGCGCCCGGGCGGTGGGGTGCGGACCGGCGTAGCCCAGATCCCGCGCGGTGCCGAGGATGCGCTCGCGGAGGGCGGGGGAGAGCTGATCGGGGCGGGAGAACGCGTTCGACACCGTCATCCGGCTGACGCCGACCCGATCCGCGATGGTCTGCAGCGTCACCCTGGGCATGTCCCACACCGTAGCGCCGGGGTCCGGGACCGCCATCTCTCGGACGGTGACAGACGGCGGTCCCTCCAGAGCCCTATCTGTACCGGTACAGTATCGGCGCCCTCCGCATGAAGACAAGGGTGATGTGATGGGATCGGGGCATGGGTTCCAGCGCTGAATACGTCTTCGTCGGCTGTTACACCGGTGACAAGGGAGGCGAGGGTGACGGCATCACGCTGCTCCGCCGCGACCCGGCCACCGGTGACCTGACCCGGCTCGGTCTGGCCGCGCGTACCCCGTCGCCGTCCTTCCTCGCCCAGCACCCCACCCTCCCGGTGCTGTACGCGGTGAACGAGCTGCACGAGGGCACGATCACCGCGTTCGCCGTCGCGCCGGACTGCTCGCTGATCCCGCTCACCACCCAGAAGACGGGTGGCGCCGACCCGTGCCACCTCGCGGTGACCGCCGATGGCAGGCACCTCGTGGCCGCGAACTACGGCGGCGGCTCGGTCGCGGTCTTCCCGCTCGACGCCGACGGCGTGCCGGGCCGGCGCAGTGACCTCGTCCAGCTCCAGGGCTCCGGCCCGAACACGGAGCGTCAGGAGTCGCCGCACGCCCACCAGGTCCTGCCCGACCCGAACGGCGCCGACGTGCTCATCTCCGACCTCGGCTCGGACCGGGTGTGGCGCAGCCGGCTGGACCCGAACTCCGGGCGGCTCGGCCCGGTCGGGGTGGCGGTCGAGGCGAAGCCGGGCACCGGACCGCGGCACATGGCCCGCGGCCCGCGTGGCACGCTGCTGCTCGCCGGCGAGCTCACCGGGGACGTGACCTGGTACCACCCGACCGGTGGACCGGCGCTCACGCCGGCCGGCGCCGCCGAGTCGAGCGGCCTCCCCGGACCGGTTTATCCATCGGAGATCGCCATTCGCACCGACGGCAGGTTCGTCTATGTGGCGAACCGGGGGCCGGACACCGTCTCGGCGTTCTCCTGGGACGGCGAGACGGCCGAGTTGATCGCCGAGGTGCCGACCGGAGGAGTGTGGCCGCGGCACATGATCTTGCTCGGAGATCACCTCTACGTAGCCAATCAGCGTTCACACAACGTGACCGTTTTCCGCATCGACCCGGACACCGGAATTCCCGGTCCGCAAGGCGATCCGACCGGCGAGCCGAGCCCCACCTGCCTGTTGCGCTGGAATCCTCCGGTGATCAGGCCATAGGCGAGATCGGTCAACCAGGCATGTCAGTGATCTTCTCGGACAGATCCGACACGTCGGGGCTGAAGTGTGATACTGCGCGGAACGGCGTCGTCACTCTGGGTGTTTTCTAGATCGGGAAGCGCCAATCTGAGTAATTTTCGTCCGAACGTATATGGCATTCAGCTTCACGCTTCAGCACTATGGAGCGCGTGTCTGGCCGCCATCGTAGAAACTTCAACGCAAAGGGAGCGGGCGTCGTCGGAGGTGCGATGGCGATAGTCGTCGTAATTGCGGGGACGTGGCTCGGTTATCAGCAGTTGGCGGACTCCGGTTGTACCGGGTCCGTGCGACTGTCGGTCGCCGCCGCTCCCGAAATCGCGCCCGCCGTCGAGCAGATCGCCTCGCAATGGATCACGGGCGGTGCGGAGGTCTCCGGGACCTGCGTCGCCGTCGACGTGACCGAGGCGACCCCAGCCGACATCGCCGGCGCGGTCTCCCGTGAGCACAACGTGGCCCTCGCCGGCCTGGGCACCGCGCCCGAGACGGTGGCGGTCCCCGACGTCTGGCTCCCGGACTCGTCGACCTGGCTGCTCCGCCTCCAGCAGGAGGCCTCGGGCTTCAAGCCGACCAAGATCTCCTCGGTCGCGCAGAGCCCGATCGTGCTGGCGGTGCCCGAGCCGATCGCGAAGACGTTCGGCTGGCCGGACAAGAAGATGAGCTGGGACCAGCTGCTCTCCCAGTTCGGCACGGACGGCACGCTGCAGGTCGGCATCGTCGACCCGACGCGCGACGCGGCCGGGCTCAACAGCCTTCTCGCGATCGGCGCGATCGCCGGCAGCGGCCAGGAGGGCCTGCTCAAGAAGACGCAGGCGCTCACCGCGCTCTCCGAGAACGACTCGTCGCTGCGCGAGGAGCTCCTCCAGCAGTTCCCGAAGTCGACCGACGCGAACGACCTGGGCACCAGCCTGCAGGCCGCGCCGCTGTCCGAGGAGGACGTGGTGGCGTACAACGCCCAGCGTCCCGCCGTGCAGCTCAGTGCGATCTACATGGAGCCGTCGCCGACGCCGCTCGACTACCCCTACTCGATCATGCCGCAGGTGGTGGACACGGCGAAGGCCGCCGCCGCCGACGGCCTGCTCGCCCAGCTGTCCAGCGCCGCTTTCAAGGACAGCCTCGCGGCGGTCGGGCTGCGGGCGCCGGACGGCACCTACGGCGCGGCCTTCCAGGCACCGGTCGGCGCCCCGGCCGCCTCTCCCGCGGTGAAGTCCTCGGGCGGCGCCGACGGCGGCAAGGCCGCCTCCGGTGTGAGCGGCAACGACCTGAGCCGCGCGGTCGGCTCCTGGGTGGCGACCACGCTGCCCGGCCGGGTGCTCGCGGTCTTCGACGTCTCCGGCTCGATGGGCAAGGCGGTGCCGACGGCGGGTGGCGCGACCCGGGCCCAGGTGACCCAGGCGGCGGCACGCGGCGGTCTGTCCCTCTTCAACAACAAGTGGGCGGTCGGCGTCTGGCGGTTTTCCACGAACCTCGACGGTTCCAAGCCCTACAAGCAGCTCGTGCCGATCACGCCGCTGACCTCGGGCCGGCCGCAGCTCGAAGCGTCGATCGGCGAACTCAATCCGGTCCCCGCCGGCGACACCGGTCTCTACGACACGGTTCTGGCGGCGTACCAGGAGGTCCAGAAGAACTGGAAGGCCGGCCGTTCCAACTCGGTCATCCTCTTCACCGACGGCAAGAATGAGAACGCCGACGGCCTCGGCCAGGACGAGTTCTTGGACAAGCTGAAGAAGGCCCAGGACCCGAAGAAGCCGGTCCGCCTCGTGCTGATCGGTATCGGCAACGAGGTCGACAAGGGAGAGCTCGACACGATCTCGAAGACGGTCAAGGGCAGCGGCGTCTTCATCGCCGAGGACCCGGCCCGGATCAGCGACATCTTCCTCGAGGCGATCGGAACGCGCACCGGCGCGAGCTGATCACGACACGAACTGAGCGACCGCCGTCCCTCCGGGGCGGCGGTCGTTTCTCTCTATGGCCTCGGCCTCTTCCTATCGCCTCAACCAGGCGGCCGGGTCGTCGCGCACGGCCCGGATCACCGTGTCGGCAGCCCCGCGCATCGCCGCGTCGGCGCCCAGTGCTGCCGGTCGCAGCACCACCGGCGCCAATCCCGAGGTCAGCACCCGGCGGCTCAGCTCCTCCTCGATCCCGGGCTGCAGCTCGGCGAAGAGCGGAGCGTAGGCCCCACCCAGCACGATCACCGGCACGTCGAGCAGGTTGACCACGGCGGCCAGCGCGATGCCGAGGGCCGACGCGGCGAGCGGCTCGTCGCCGGCCAGCGCCTCCTGCCCGGCGTACTGCTCCAGGCAGCCGCGGGCGCCGCACCGGCAGGGCCGGCCGTCCGGGAAGACGGTGACGTGGCCGATCTCCCCGCTCCAGCCGCGCACGCCGCGGTAGAGCTCGCCGTCGAGGACCAGCCCCGCGCCGATGCCGATCTCTCCGGAGACGTAGAGGAACGTCGGGTCGCCGCCGGTCACGCGCAGCTCACCGAGCGCCGCCAGGTTCGCCTCGTTGTCCACGCTGATCGGCAGGTCGGCCAGCTCCGGCACCGAGCGCAGCAGCGCCGGCGCGTCCACGTCCTGCCAGCCGAGGTTCGGCGCGACCCGGATCAGGCCGTCGCCGGCGACCAGGCCGGGTACGGCGAGCGCGGCGCCGGCGACGGTCAGCCCGTCGGCCTCGGCGGCGAGCCGGGCCCGGGCGGCCAGCCGGCCCAGCGCGGCGAGCGAGACCTGGCTGCCGGCCGGCCGCTGATCGGCGTGCTCGACGAACCGTTGCCGGACCGCCCCGGTGAGGTCGACCACGCAGGCGGCCAGATAGTCGATGTTGATCTCGAAGCCGAGCCCGGCCGGGCCGGCGGCGCTGATCGCGAGGCCGACCGCGGGACGGCCGGCGCCGGTGCGGGGCGGCGGGTCCAGCTCGGCGAGCAGGCCACCGGCCACCAGGTCGTCGACGAGGGCCGAGACGGTGGCCCGGGTGAGCCCGGTTGCGGCCGCGACGCCCGCTCGGGATAACCGATCTGTGCTGTTTGCCACGGTATGCAGCACGAGCGCGAGATTATGGGCTCGCACGCTCGACTGCCGGACGGGGGCGCTGGAACGAGTGGTCATCCGGGCCGTCACGCCCTTGACAATGCCACACCCTCGTCAAATAATTCAACCAATAAACAAATCCACTGCGTTTCCCGGAGGTAACCGTGTCGGTCCAGGCCACACGCGATGACAAGTTCTCCTTCGGTCTCTGGACCGTTGGCTGGCAGGCTCGTGACGCGTTCGGTGACGCCACCCGCGCCGCGCTCGACCCGGTCGAGGCCGTGCACAAGCTCGCCGAGATCGGCGCTTACGGCATCACGTTCCACGACGACGACCTCGTGCCCTTCGGCTCGGACGCGCAGACGCGGGACGGCATCATCGCCGGCTTCAAGAAGGCGCTCGACGAGACCGGCCTGATCGTCCCGATGGTGACCACCAACCTGTTCACCCACCCGGTGTTCAAGGACGGCGGCTTCACCAGCAACGACCGTTCCGTCCGGCGTTACGCGATCCGCAAGGTGCTGCGCCAGATGGACCTCGGTGCCGAGCTGGGCGCCAAGACCCTGGTCCTGTGGGGTGGCCGTGAGGGCGCCGAGTACGACTCGGCCAAGGACGTCGGCGCCGCCCTCGACCGTTACCGCGAGGCGCTCAACCTGCTCGCGCAGTATTCCGAGGACCGCGGTTACGGCCTGCGCTTCGCCATCGAGCCGAAGCCGAACGAGCCCCGCGGCGACATCCTGCTCCCGACCGCCGGCCACGCCATCGCGTTCGTGCAGGAGCTGGAGCGTCCCGAGCTCTTCGGCATCAACCCGGAGACCGGCCACGAGCAGATGTCGAACCTGAACTTCACCCAGGGCATCGCCCAGGCGCTGTGGCACAAGAAGCTGTTCCACATCGACCTGAACGGTCAGCACGGCCCGAAGTTCGACCAGGACCTGGTCTTCGGCCACGGTGACCTGCTCAACGCGTTCTCCCTGGTCGACCTCCTGGAGAACGGCCCCGACGGCGGCCCGGCCTACGACGGCCCGCGGCACTTCGACTACAAGCCGTCCCGCACCGAGGACTACGACGGCGTCTGGGAGTCGGCGAAGGCCAACATCCGGATGTACCTGCTGCTCAAGGAGCGCGCCAAGGCGTTCCGGGCCGACCCCGAGGTGCAGGAGGCGCTCGCGGCCAGCAAGGTCGCCGAGCTCAAGACCCCGACCCTCAACCCGGGCGAGGGTTACGCCGAGCTGCTCGCCGACAAGTCCGCCTTCGAGGACTACGACGCTGACGCCGTCGGCGCCAAGGGCTTCGGTTTCGTGAAGCTGAACCAGCTCGCGATCGACCACCTCCTCGGAGCCCGCTAACAATGGCATTGGTGGCCGGGATCGACAGCTCGACCCAGTCCTGCAAGGTCGTGATCCGTGACGCCGAGACCGGCGCGCTGGTCCGGCAGGGCCGGGCGAGCCACCCGGAGGGCACCGAGGTGCATCCGGACGCCTGGTGGACCGCGCTGCAGCAGGCGATCGAGGAGGCCGGCGGTCTCGACGACGTCGCCGCGGCCTCGGTCGCCGGGCAGCAGCACGGCATGGTCGTGCTCGACGAGAACGGTGAAGTGGTCCGCCCGGCGCTGCTGTGGAACGACACACGCAGTGCCGGCGCGGCTGCCGACCTGATCGCGGAGCTCGGCGGTGGCGAGAAGTGGGCCGAGGCGGTCGGCATCGTGCCGGTCGCCAGCTTCACCCTCACGAAGCTGCGCTGGCTGGCCCGTAACGAGCCGGACAACGCTGCTCGGGTGGCGGCCGTCTGCCTGCCGCACGACTGGCTGACCTGGAAACTGTCCGGGTCGACGTCGCTGGACGATCTGCGGACCGACCGCAGCGACGCCAGCGGCACCCTCTACTGGTCCGCCAAGACCAACGAGTACCGCTACGACCTGCTGGAACTCGGATTCGGACGCCGGATCAAGGTCCCCGAGGTCCTCGGGCCCACCGGGATCGCCGGTCACCTGCCGAACGGCGCGCCGCTCGGTCCCGGCGCCGGTGACAACGCGGCGGCCGCTCTCGGCACCGGCGCGCTGCCCGGCGACGTGATCGTCTCGATCGGCACGTCCGGCACGGTCTTCGTGTCGTCGGACGTCGCGCCGATCGACCCGAGCGGCACGGTGGCCGGTTTCGCCGACACCACCGGGCGGTTCCTGCCGATCGTGGTGACGCTCAACGCGGCCCGGGTGCTCGACGCGGCGGCGAAGCTGCTCGGCGTCGATCACGACGAGCTGTCCCGGCTCGCGCTGTCCGTCCCGGCGGGCGCCGACGGCCTGGTGCTGGTGCCGTACCTGGAAGGGGAACGGACGCCGAACCGGCCGGACGCCACCGGCGCGATCCACGGGCTCACGCTCAAGACGTCCGACCCGGCGCACCTGGCGCGGGCCGCCGTCGAGGGCATGCTCTGTGCTCTCGCCGACGGACTGGACGCGCTCGTCGCGCAGGGCGCCGCTGCCAACCGGATCGTGCTGGTCGGCGGCGGGGCACGCAGCGAGGCGGTCCGTCGCATCGCGCCCGCGCTGTTCGGCAAGCCGGTCCTGGTCCCGCCGCCCGGCGAGTACGTCGCGGACGGCGCGGCCCGTCAGGCGGCCTGGGTCGCGCTGGGTGGCGACACCCCGCCGGCCTGGTCGGCGGCGGCTCCCGAGATCTACGAGGCCGACCCGGTCCCGCTGATCCGCGAGCAGTACGCGGCGGCGCAGAACGCGGTCATCGACCGCACCCGCTGAAGTCCTTCGGCCGGCTCTGGAAAAGAGCCGGCCGAAAACTTGTTGTCCCCTCCTCGCTGCGGCATCTACCTACGCGGAACCACCGGCCATCCCCGGGCCGGCATCCCCCGTACGTAGGAAGGATCCGCAGTGGCATTTCGCAAGCGGACGCTGATCGGCGCCGTGGCCGCGCTCGTCGTGCCGGCCGGCCTGGTCGGCTGGTCGATGTTGCCGTCGAGCGCCGCGACAGCGCCGGCGGCCGGCAACACGTACCAGCTGGTCGTCAAGAAGAGCAGCATGTGCCTGGACGTACCGGGCGCCTCGAAGGACAACGCCGCCCTGCTCCAGCAGTGGGGTTGCACCACCGGCGCCGGCTGGCAGCAGTTCAAGCTGGTGGCGGCGGGCGGCAATCTCCTGATCCAGAACGTCGACAGCGGCAAGTGCGTCGACGTGCCGGGTGGCTCGACCACCTCGGGTCAGCGCCTGCAGCAGTGGGGCTGTGCCTCGGCGCAGACCAACCAGCAGTGGCGGGTGGCCGCCAGCGGCACCGGCACCTATCAGGTCATCAACGTGAACAGCGGCCTGTGCATGTCCGACCAGGGCGCCTCGACCGCGTCCGGCGCGTCGATCATCCAGGAGACCTGCACCGCCAACTCGAACAAGCAGTGGGCGTTCAACCTGGTCGGCGGCGCGGCGACGACGGCTCCGACGACCGGCACGTTCACGGTGGCCGCCGACGGCACCGGCAAGTACAAGACGGTCCAGGCCGCCATCGACGCCGTCGCCGCGAACAACACCAGCCGGCAGACGATCACCATCAAGCCCGGCACGTACCGGGAGATCGTGACGGTCCCGTCGAACAAGCCGTTCATCACGCTCAAGGGCGGCGGCGACTCGGCCGACGACGTGGTGATCGTCAACAACCGCAGCAGCGCGGGCGGGTACGGCACGTCCGGCAGCGCGACCTTCTTCGCCAACGGCAAGGAGACGAACGCGGCGAACCTGACGATCTCCAACGACTACGGCGAGGGCAGCCAGGCCGTGGCCGCGAACCTCAACGCCGACAAGCTCGTCTTCGACAACGTCCGGTTCCTCGGCGCGCAGGACACGCTGCTGGTCAACAGCGGCCGGTCGTACATCAAGAACTCGTACGTCGAAGGCACCGTCGACTTCATCTTCGGCGGCGGCACCGCGGTCTTCAACAACGCCAAGATCTACCAGAAGCGCAGCACCGGCGGACCGATCACGGCGGCCCGGACCGACCCGGCCAACGCGTACGGCTTCCTCATCTACAAGAGCACGGTGACCGGCGCGACGAACAACACCACGCAGCTCGGCCGCCCGTGGGGCCCGGACGCGCAGGTGCTGTTCCGGGAGACCAGCCTCAGCGCCACCATCAAGACCGCCCAGCCGTGGACCGACATGTCCGGCAACACCTGGCAGAACGCGCGGTTCTTCGAGTACGCGAACACCGGCAGCGGCGCGACCACGAACAGCAATCGCCCGCAGATGAGCGCCTCGACGGCCGCGAATCACACCCCGCAGAAGTACCTCGCAGGCTCGGACAACTGGAACCCGGTGGGTTGATCATGAAGAAGCGCATCATCCTCGCGGCGGCCGTCCTGGCCGTGCCGACCGCCATCGTCGGCTGGTCGGTGCTCCCCTCGAACGCGGCGGCCGCACCGGCCGCCGGCACCACCTACCAGCTCATCGTCAAGAAGAGCGGCAAGTGCATCGACGTGCCGGCCGCCTCGAAGGACAACGGCGCCCTGCTCCAGCAGTGGGGTTGCACGGCGAACTCGGCCTGGCAGCAGTTCACCCTGGTGGCGTCCGGGTCGAACTTCCTGATCAAGAACGTCAACAGTGGCCGCTGCATCGACGTGCCGTCCAGCTCGACGACCTCCGGTCAGCAGCTGCAGCAGTGGGGTTGCGTCGGCTCGCAGACGAACCAGCAGTGGAAGCTGGTGGCGTCCGGCACCGACACGTACCAGATCGTCAACGTGAACAGCGGCCTCTGCATCTCCGACCAGGGCGCGTCGACCGCCAACGGCGCGTCGATCATCCAGGAGACCTGCACGGCCAACTCGAACAAGCAGTGGGCGTTCACCCCGGTCGCCGGCTCCACGCCGGCGCCGACCGCGAGCGGGCGCACCTGGGCCGCCACCCCGGACGGCTTCGCGTCGACCGGAGGCGGCACGACCGGCGGCGCGGCGGGCACGACGGTCACCGTCTCGACGCTGGCGGACCTGACGAAGTACGTCACCGCCACCGAGCCCTACGTGATCAAGGTGGCGAAAGCCATCACGATCACGCCGAAGGGAACCGAGCTGAAGGTGAAGTCGAACAAGACCATCGTCGGCGCCGGCACCAGTGGTGAGATCGTCGGCGGCGGGTTCTTCCTCGGCGCCGGTGTCAAGAACGTCATCATCCGCAACCTCACCATCCGGGACACCCAGATGACCGAGGACGACCCGGATGACAAGACGTACGACTACGACGGCATCCAGATGGACACCGCGGACCACATCTGGATCGACCACAACAAGATCACCCGGATGAACGACGGCATGATCGACAGCCGTAAGGACACCACGTACCTCACCGTGTCCTGGAACGTGCTCGACACCGGCAACAAGGCGTTCGGCATCGGCTGGACCGAGAACGTGACGGCGCGGATGACGATCCACCACAACTGGATCAAGAACACCAACCAGCGGAACCCGAGCACCGACAACGTGGCGCTGGCCCACCTCTACAACAACTACCTGCAGAACATCACCTCGTACGGCAACCTGTCGCGCGGCAGCACCAAGATGGTTCTGGAGAACAGCTACTTCGACAACGTCGCGAACCCGTACTACAACGACACGTCGGCCGCCCAGCTCAAGCAGAGCGGCAGCATCGTCAAGAACTCCAGCGGCAAGCAGCAGACGAACGGCTCCGCCTTCGACCCGAAGGCCTACTACGCCTACACCGTGGACGCGGCAGCGGACGTCCCCGCGCTGCTCGCCAAGTACGCCGGCCCGCAGGCGAACATCGGCAACTGATCCGGGGATCAGGGAGAAGCGGCGCCGTCTGTCTCAGGCGGCGCCGCTTTCCTGTCCGACCCGCTGGGTCGCGGTGATGTGGTGGGCTGCCAGGAAGCCGGTCACCGAGGCGGACCAGGGGAAACGCTCGGCCTGGGCGCGGGCTGCGGCGCGGCGGGACGGTTCCGGGCGATCGAGCAGATCTCGTACGGCGGCAGCGAACGCCACCGGGTCACCGCCGGCGGCGGCACCGGCCGGGCCGATCGCTCCCGGGACGTGGCCTCGGCGGACAGCCGCCCGCAGTGCAACAGGGTCACCCGGTGCGCCTGACCAGCGCGAGGATCACGATGCGCCGCCGACCGGGCGTTCAGCGCGTCGGCGCTCCACCGGCCCGGCGCCCAGCCAGCGCAGCGTGAAGCGGTCGTGCACCTCGATCCGGTCCGGGCCGAGGCGGCGCAGCAGACCGGCGACGGTGAACCGTGATCCTGGTCCGCCAGGCAAAGCCCTCCTGACCGTGCCCCGAACGATCAACAACATCCTGGGAAGCCCGGTCCGCGACGTTCCGGAGTCGGGCATTGCGGATAGCCTCTACCGGGTGATGGGCAAGGGCGGGACCGTGCACCGCGTCTACAGCGTGGTGGTCTTCGTGATCCTGGCCGCCCTCGACAACGTCGCCATCGGCATCGTGCCGCCTCTCTACGGCAGCATCGGCAGCGATCTCGGCGTCAGCGAGGGGCACATCGCGCTGGCCACCACCACGATGTTCCTGATCAGTGCGGTGTCGGCGATCGGTTTCGCGTACGTCGGCGACCGCACCGACCGCAAGCCGGTGCTCATCGCCGGCACCGTGATCTGGGTGCTCGGCACGGCCTGGTCCGGCCTGGCCGGCAGCTATCCGTCGTTCCTCACCGCGCAGGTGGTCGCGGCGTTCGGCCTCGGCGGGGTGGCGTCGGTCAGCTTCGCTGTGGTCAGCGACCTGATCTCACCGCGCCGGCGGGGCCTGGTGATGAGCTTCTGGGGCCTGTCACAGGGCGTCGGCACGCTGGCCGGCACGCTCGTCGGCGGCATCCTCGGCCACGACGACTGGCGACGGCCGTTCCTGGTCACGGCGGCGGCCGGCGTGATCGCCACGGTGGCGTACCTGTTCACCTACAACGTGCCGCGCGGCGACAGCCAGCCGGAGCTGGCCGGGGTGGACTACGAGGAGCGGATCCACCACGAGGACCTGCCGCTCATCCTGAAGAGGCGGACCAACATCTGGCTGATCCTGCAGGGCGGCACCGCGCAGATCGCCTTCGGATCGCTGGTCTGGCTGCCGATCCTGTTCCGTGCCCGGGCCGAGGACCAGGGCTACTCGACCGGCACGGCGGTGCTGGTCGGCAGCATCTTCGCGACGATCTTCCAGTTGGGGGCGGCGCTGTCCATCCTCGGCGGGCTGGCCGGCGATCGGCTGCAGCGGCGTACCCCCCGGGGTCGTGCCCTCGTCGCGGCCGTCGGCGTCCTCGCCGCCGTGCCGTTCTACGTGGTGCTGTTCTTCGTGCCGATGGAGATCACGGTTACCGACGGCGCCGGCACCGGGACGCTGATCCGCGAGGTGCTGGCGAACGTGCTGACCGAGCCGACCGTCGCGGCCTGTCTCGCCATCGCGGTCTTCGCGCTGATGCTGACGTCGGCGAACTCGCCCAACTGGTTCGCGATGATCGCCGACGTGAACCCGCCGCAGCACCGCGGGACCGTCTACAGCCTCGGCAACCTGGTCAACGGCGTCGGCCGGGCCGGTGGCAACGCGCTGGTCGGCGTCGCGTTCCGCGGGCTGGCCGGCGCGTTCCCGCCGCCGCTGAACTACGCGGTCGGGCTGGCCGCTTTCCAGTTCTTCTTCATCCCGACCGGCATCATGTACTGGCTGGCCAGCAGGACGGTGGCCTCGGACATGGCCGAGACGCACGACGCCCTGCTGGCTGCTGCCGCTGAGTCAGACGGCAGCCCAGACGGTGACGTCGAGAGGGACCCGGCCGTCGGCGTCCAAGGGCTCGCTGGACAGCAGGACCCGGGCGCCGGGCGGTAGCTCCACCGGCTCCTCGCCGAAGTTGGTGACCACGAGCAGGTCGCCGTTGCGGAAGGCAAGCGTCGTCGTCCCGGTGCCGGCCCACTCCAGCGACCCGGAGCCGAGACCGTGCTCGCGCCGGGTGGCGAGCGCCGAGCGGTACAGCTCGTACGTCGAACCGGGCACGTCCAGCTGACGATCCAGCGCGTACTCCGCCCAGACCGCCGGCTGCGGCAGCCAGCTCGCGTCGGCCGGGCCGAACCCGTACGACGGGGCGTCCGCCTCCCACGGGATCGGCACCCGGCAGCCGTCCCGGCCCTTCTCCGCGTGACCGGACCGCTCCCAGGCCGGATCCTCGCGGACCTCGTCCGGAAGCGTGGTGTGCTCCGGGAGGCCGAGCTCCTCGCCCTGGTAGAGGTAGGCCGAGCCGGGCAGGCCCAGCATCAGCAGCGTCGCGGCGCGGGCCCGGCGCAGGCCGAGAGCGGTGTCCGGCTGCGGGTCGTCGGCGCCGATACCCGGCTTGCGAGGCTCGCCGACCGGGAAACCGAGGCGGGACGCGTGCCGCACCACGTCGTGGTTCGACAGCACCCAGGTCGTGGTCGCGCCGACCGTCGCGTTCGCCGCCAGCGAGGAGTCGATCACCGCGCGCAGCTCGGCCGGCTTCCACGGCGCTTCCAGGTACGGGAAGTTGAACGCCTGGTGCATCTCGTCGGGGCGGACGTACCGCGCGAGTCGCTCCTCGGGCTGCACCCAGGCCTCGGCCACCAGGATCCGGCCGCCCGGGTATTCGTCCAGGACGGCACGCCACTGGCGGTAGATCTCGTGCACGCCCTCCTGGTCCCACATGGGCGGCGGCGGGCCGGCCGGCTCGAGACCGCCGAGCACGGTGGCCGGGCTGGTCCAGTCGGTCAGCTCGGCGTCCTTGATCAGGCCGTGCGCCACGTCCACCCGGAACCCGTCGACGCCGCGGTCCAGCCAGAACCGCAGAATGTCGAGGAACTCGGCGCGGACCTCGGGGTGGTCCCAGTTCAGGTCGGGCTGGGACACGTCGAACAGGTGCAGGTACCACTGGCCGTCGGGCAGCCGCTCCCAGGCCGAGCCGCCGAAGACGCTCTGCCAGGAGTTCGGCGGCTCGCTGCCGTCCGTGCCCCGGCCGTCCCGGAAGATGTAGCGGGCCCGCTCCGGGCTGCCCGGCTCGGCGCGCAGGGCGGCCTGGAACCAGACATGGTCGCTGGAGGTGTGGTTCGGCACCAGATCCACGATGATCTTGAGACCGAGCTCGTGTGCGGTGGTGATGAGCTTGTCCGCGTCGCCGAGCGAGCCGAACCGCGGGTCGACGCCCCGGTAGTCGGCCACGTCGTAACCGGCGTCGTGCTGCGGGCTCGGGTAGAACGGCGAGAGCCACACCGCGTCGACACCGAGCCGGCGGAGCTCGGGCAGGCGCGCGGTGATCCCGGGCAGGTCGCCCATGCCGTCGCCGTCGGCGTCGGCGAACGAGCGTGGGTAGATCTGGTAGATGACGGCGTCACGCCACCAGGTTTCTGTGGAGGGCATGCGCCCTAGGTTAGGCCGCGGTCCCGCTCAGGCGTCCAGAATGGCGGCGAATCGCTCCTCGGCCAGGTCGAGCTGATCGAGGATGTGCTCCTTCGCGCTCGTGGAGAGCGGAGTGTCCGGCCTGCCGACGAGTTCGCGCAGCTTGGGGACGAGAGGGCGGTACTTCGTCGCCGACTTGAACGCCTTCTCCAGGGTCGTGTGGATGACGCCGACCCCGTTGTCGGTGAAGTCCGAGATCTTGATCACCCGGGCCCACGGATCCCGTTCCAGGTTCTCCGCGACGTGCTCCCGGTACTGCTCGTGCCGGTCGCGCGCCGGGTCGTACTCCGGGTTGGTGACCGAGCGGACCAGCTCGGCCACGCGCGGGTTGAAGCGTCTCGCCAGCTCGGCCAGCGCGGCCTCGGTCGCCACCGCGTACGACGTGCCCTCCGTGCAGCCGCCCAGCTCCGCCGGATGATCCTCGACCGCGTCGTGCAGCAGCGCCGCGACCAGGACGTCGGTGTCCCGTACGCCGTAATACTTGATGATCCGGATGGCGACCCGGAGCAGGTGGTTCATGTACGGCTCACGGACCCGCCGGTCGTCGGCGTGCAGAGTGGCGGCCAGGTCCAGGGCCTCGGTCAGCTGCTTGCGGTCGGCGTCGGGGAAGGACTCCAGTTCGAGGGCGAAGCGATCGCGCAGTCCGGGTTCGCCGTACACCTCCGTGATCGCGTGCAGTGGCATCGAGAGCAGCATCCGTGGTGCCATGCCGATCAGATATACCCGATCAAGGCGGCTCGTGGGGTTTCGTCAGCTTCCCGGCGTGGCCGGTGGTGCCACCGGCGTGGGTGCGGGACGCGGCGACGGACGAGGCCCGGGGGAGGGGCGGGCTGCCGCCGCGGTCCGGCCGGAGACCACCGCACGCGCGGCCGGGGTGAGCCGGACCGCACCCATCGTCGGGGTCTTCAGCGCCCACGGCTGCGGGTTCTCCGCGTGCACGCCGCGCTTCGGTGTGCCGGCGCCGTCGGTGAACTCCTCCTCGGTCATCGCCTGTAGCGCGCTCAGCGCCACGCCGACGATGGTGGCCGCGGTGATCACGGTGATCGGGACGAGCATGGTGAGCGGCCGGATGCCGCCGGGCGCGATGCCGGACGGATCCAGCTCGACCGACATGGCGGCCATCCCGGTGTAGTGCATGCCGCAGACCGCCACGGCCATCACCGCCGCCGCGCCGGTGATGTTCAGCCAGCCGCGTACCGAGACTGCGAACCAGAGTGCCACCGTGCTGGCCGCCAGCGCGATCGCTGCCGAAGCGACGACCAGTCCGGGGTGGTAGTGGATGGTGGCGGCGATCCGCATGCCCTCCATACCGGTGTAGTGCATGGCGATCACGCCGCTGCCGGTCAGCACGCCGGCGATCAGGATCCGGCCGGTGCTGCGCCTGCCGTGCCCGACCACCAGCAGTCCGATGCCGACCGTGACCACCGAGAACGCGAGGCTGGCCAGGGTCAGCGTGAGGTCGTAGCGGACCGGGCTGTCCGGCACGTCGAAGCCGAGCATCGCGGAGAAGTGCATCAGCCAGATTCCACCGCCGCCGATGGCGAAGGCGGCGATCACCAGCCAGCGGTTACGCCGGCCCCGGCTGTGCGCGTCACGCGCCCGGCCGGTGCAGAGCAGTCCGAGGAACGAACCGAGGAACGCCAGTAGATAGGCGGCTATCGGATTGAACGCCCCATAGGTGAAGTGATGCACGTGAGCCACGGGATACCTCGCGGGAAGTCGTCGATCGTCCGCGGGGATTCAGTCAGAAATCGGCTCTCGTGCATCGCACGTCATGTGCGTCGACTAACCAAAGAGACAAACCGGGATCACCGTCGCCCCGTCCGAATCGGATCATGTCCGAGACGGGCGAAGCGGCGGCAACCCCGGTGCGCAATGGACTCAGTGGAGCAGCTCAGGCGTCATACATTGAAGATGCTGACGCCACCCGGGCCGACCAGCAGGCCGACGATGATGAGGACGACGCCCCAGAGGATCTGCCGCCGGAACAGCGCGAGGATGCCGGCGACCACGAGGATAACGGCGAGAATCCAAAGCAGTAGTGACATGTCATCTCGGTTACCCGAACCGTGGAAATCGAAAACCTGTGATCGATCAGACGTGTTGCAGTTCGGTGTCGACCGATTCGGACAGCAGTTGGTACACGTTGTACGCCTGCTTGATCACCGGGTGCGCCACGTTGCGGACCGGCACGCCACCGGGTGTGCGGCCACGCTCCGAGCCGTGGTGCGCGTGCCCGTGCAGGGCCAGCGCGGTCGGTGCCGAGTCGACGGCGTTGCCGAGCTGGTAGCAGCCGAGGAACGGATAGATCTCCAGCGGCTCGCCGACCAGGGTCTCCGGCACCGGCGCGTAGTGGGTGAGCGCCACCAGCGCGTCGCACTCCACCGACCGCAGCGCCTCGCCGAGACGCTTCGCGATGTCCTCGGTGGTGCCGACGAAGTCCTTCATCTCGCGCTCGCCGAAGTTGCTGGCGCAGGCGCCGGCGAAGCCTCCGCCGAAACCTTTCGCCCCGGCGATGCCGAGCCGATGACCATTGATCTCCAGTACGGTCGCCGAGCACTCGAGGACCGTGATCCCGGACGCGGTCAGCACCCCGGTGACCTCATCCTGCAGGTCGCTCTGATGGTCGTGGTTGCCGAGCACCACGACGACCGGGACCGCGAGCCCGCCGAACTCCTGCGCGAAACAGCGGGCCTCCTCGACGGTGCCGTGCCGGGTGAGGTCACCGGCGATCAGCAGCGCGTCGGCCCGGCCGGGCAGTTCCTCGAGTGCGGGCCGGTAGCGGCCCAGGACGTCCTTGTCCACGTGGACGTCGCCCACGGCGGCGATCCGGATCATGAAATCTCCTCCACCTCGATGGGCGCCTGTGCCCTGGTGATGCCGATGTCACAGGTGATCTCGATATCCGGGAAGTGCTCGGTGATCTGATGACAGATCTCGTCGCGGCGCTTCGCGCTCTCCACTTCCCCGCCGAGCACGATCGCGTGCTCCCGGCGCTGAACCGTGATCCCCTGCTCGGCGATCCGGTCATGCTCGGTGAGCAGACGCTGGATCTCGGCTTCCAGGTCGATCTGGTTGGTCATCTCATCCCCCTACCCTCAGGTCGGGCGTCGGGACGGACGCCACGTCGAGCCGGTCGAGGAGCACGAAGAACGCGTCCGCGTACGGCGACTTGGCGGTCTCCCGGCGGACCCGGTCCCAGTCGATCTGCTCGCGCAGCGACCGGGCCACCGGCAGCCCGGTGGCGAAGTCGCAGTAGTGCTGGCTGTAGCTGAGCAGCTTGTGAATCATGAGTTGAGTGGCGGAGAGCACCGGCATGTAGATCGCCTCGACCGAGATCTGATCGGTGTCGTGCAGCGTCTCGTCGGTCACCGGCGACTCCACCGGCCGGTAGATCAGGTCAACCATCCGGCCCTCGTCGTAGACCTTGACCAGCCAGTCCTCCGGCGGCTGTTCGGTCTCGAATCCGACTCCGGCCAGCTCCTGCAGGGCCCGGTCCTTGTCCTGCTCCCTGATCAGAAAGTCAACGTCATGATCGCTGGAGTACCCGCCCCGGGCGTACACAGCGAAACTCCCGCCCAGCGCGAACGGGATGTCCGCGCTCTTGAGCGTGGACGCGACGCGCTTCAAGGTGACGGCCAATCCTTCGTCCACACGGTGTGGCATGCGACCCTCCTGGTCCCGTGTCCGGTCCGTGAACGACTACCCGGAGTCGCCCCACCTTGAACCCATTCTGGCCTGGCCAGGGCATTCAAGGGTGCGGAACGGAACGTGCAGACCAGCGCTACCGTGGGTTGGTATGAATTCCCCGGCTGTTCACACCGTCGCTCTCGTCGGCATCGACGGTTCCGGCAAGACGACCCAGGCGCACCGGCTCGCCGAGGAGTTGAGCGCCGCCGGGTTCCCCGCGGCGTACCGGCGCAACGCCGGCGGACGGCACTGGGTCGGCCGGGTGGCAGGATTCTTCGGCAAGGAGGACGCCGAGGCCCTGATCGGCCGCCGCGCCATGCTCGGTGTCGAGTCGGTCCTGCGCTGGCTCGCCATCCTGCGAACCCTGCTGCGCCGCGCGTTCACCCGGGAGATCTCGGTGATGGACCGCTACGCGTTCTGCCAGTACGCGAGCCTCCGGGCGCGCGGCGCCAAGCCGGCCGCCGAACGCCGCGCCCGCTTTGCCTACCGCCTCTTCCCCGCCCCCGACGTCACGTTCCTGCTCGCCGTCGACCCGGCCGTCGCCCAGCAGCGCATCGACCGCCGGGGCTACGACCACGAGTCGATGGACTACCTGCAGGCCGCCGCGGACGCCTACCGATCCCTCCCCGAACACGACACCTTCGTGGTGATCGACGCGAACGGCACCCCGGACGAGGTGGCAGCCACCCTGCTGGCCGAACTCCGCTCCCGCCTGGCGCCCCGGCCGGCCGCTCCGGTGCCCTCCCAGCGGCGTCGCCTGGCCGCCCGGGCCCTGGTGATGACGGCGGCCCCGATCCTGGCCGCCTTCGCGGTCCTCGGGTTCCAGCTCGCGGAGTCGCTCTAGGGCACCGGCGCCGGCCGGACGGGTCAGGCCCGGCCGTAGACCGGGATCCGGGCGCCGCTCGTCGGGGCCGAGGCGTCCGAGGACAGGAACAGGATCACCGCGGCGATCGCCTCCGGGGTGACCCAGCGGCTCGGGTCGGCGGTCGGCTGGGCGGCGCGGTTCGCCGGGGTGTCGATGACGCTGGGGAGGACCGTGTTGCAGCGCACGCCCTGCTTCTTGTACTCGACGGCCACCGTTTCGGCGAAGGCCAGGACCGCGGCCTTGGAAGCCACGTAGCCGGCCGCCCCGGGGAACGGTGAGACGGCGGCGCGGGAGGAGACGCAGACGATCGAGCCGCCTCCGGAGGCCACCAGGGCGGGCAGGGCGGCGGCGGTGACCAGGTACGTCGGCCGCAGGTTGGCGGCGAACATCGCTTCGAAGTCGGCCAGCGGGGTGTCCGCGATCAGTCCGCTGCCGGCGTACCCACCGGCGAGGTTGACCACGGCCTGCAGCGAGCCGGCCGAGGCGACAGCGGCTCCGACCTGATCCGGATCGGTCAGATCGGCTTCCACCGGGATCGCGCCGGAGGGCAGCCGGCCGGCCGTGCCGGGGCGTACCGGAGCGACCACGCGCCATCCCGCCTGGAGGAACGCGGCCACCGTGGCGGTGCCGAGCCCGCCTGTCCCACCGGTCACCAGAGCAGTACGTATGTCCGTCATGCGGCGAAGCTTGTCACACCGCCGTGTCTGTGCTCTTGCTCACTCGATGACACGGCAGGGCCTCGACCTGGGAATGTTCCGGACCGTCCCGGAGTCACCCGTGCGGGGGGATGAACTGCGGCGCGGCGTGGCGCATTGTGACCGTTGGTCCCGTCGAGCCCGGCGCGGGACTTTTTCGCGGAGGCGTTTGTTTCAGGCCAGTCGTCGGCCGGCCGATGCTGCACATGAACCCGGCGCGTGCGATTCCCGTACTCGGGGGTGACGAGCATCGCGTGCCCCAAGGTGATGCCCGTCGCTGTGATCGATGAGAGGCCGATGGTGTTATGAGACGCGCGACGGGTATCCGGCTGTCTACACGACAGGCCGCAAGAGACCGCACTCAGCTACCCCGCACTGGGCTCTCAGGTATCACCCAGGCATTCGTGACACTTTCGATCAGCAGCTCGGAATTCGTTCCGGCAGCAATTTGTTGTGTAGATGGCAGCCACCGCAATGCACGAACTGCGGACGTTACGGGAGAGGGCTGATGGACGCAGGTAATGCCCGTAACAGGGTTAGTGACGGCAATGAGGGGACCGTGGGCAACGTGGAGAAGAGCACCGTGATGCGTACCGATCAGGTCGCCGAGGAGCGCGACCTCGTCGGAGTCTACCTGCACGAAATCTCCCGGACGCCGCTGTTGGACGCCGAGCGAGAGGTTGAGCTCTCCCGGTCGATCGAGGCGGGCCTCTACGCCGAGCACCTGCTCGAGCAGGGCGAAGAGCGTCGCGGCGTGAGCCGGGAAGAGCTGGAGCGGCTCGTCACCGAGGGCCAGCGTGCCAAGGATCTGTTCATCCGTGCGAACCTGCGGCTGGTCGTCTCCATCGCCCGCCGCTACGTCCGGTCCGGTATGCCGATGCTCGACCTGATCCAGGAGGGCAACACCGGCCTGGTGCGCGCCGTCGAGAAGTTCGACTACGAAAAGGGCTTCAAGTTCTCCACCTACGCCACCTGGTGGGTCCGTCAGGCGATCAGCCGGGCCATCGCCCAGCAGGAGCGCACCGTGCGTCTCCCCGTGCACCTGGTCGAGGACGTCAACCGGATGCGCAACGTCACCCGTCAGCTCGTCCGTGAGCTGGGCGGCGACCCCGAGCCCGAGCAGGTCGCGGCGGCGCTCGGCGTGACCGTGGAGCGCGTCAACGAGCTCACCCGCTGGGCGCAGGACACCGTCTCGCTGGACACCCCGGTCGGCGACGACGGCGACACCAACCTCGGCGACCTGGTGGCCGACAGCGACGCCCCCTCTCCCGAGGAGATCGTGCTGAGCGCCCTGGAGCGCCAGCGCATCGAGGGCCTGCTGAACCACCTGGACGACCGGTCGGCCGGCATCATGCGGGCGCGCTACGGGCTGGAGGACGGCCGCGAGCACTCGCTCACCGAGGTGGCCTCGCGCTTCTCGCTGAGCCGCGAGCGGATCCGCCAGCTGGAGATCCAGGCGCTCGGCCGGCTGCGTGAGCTGGCCCGGGCCGAGGGCCTCCAGGCCGCGTAAGGAAACATCCCCCGACACAGATGAGGCCGGTACCCCGCGAGGGGCACCGGCCTTTTCCGTCGACGGAAGAAGCTACTTCACTCGGCCGTACCCATTGGGGGTCATGATGCCGATCCCGCGGTAGAGGACGTCCCGGCCGGCCGACGGCGCGTCGATGATCTTGCCGTCGCCGACGTAGAGCGCCACGTGACCGTTGGATCGGTAGAAGACCAGGTCGCCCGGCTGAAGGTCGGACTTGCTGATCCGCGCGGTGGCGCTGTACTGCGCGGCGGCGTTGTGCGGCAGCGACTTGCCGGCTGCCCGCCAGGCCGCCGAGGTGAGGCCCGAGCAGTCGTACGAGTTCGGGCCGTCGTCGCCGTAGCCGTAGGGCTTGCCGATGGCGTTGAAGGCGTAGGTGACGGCCTTGCCGGCCGAGCCCGCGATCGACGGGATCTTGCCGGTGTACGAGCCGGTGTCCTCGGTGGCGCTGCCGTACGCGGCCTCGCGCATGTCGTACAGCTTGTCGAGGTCCTTCTCGATCTTCTTCTTGCGGTCGGACAGCTCCTTGACCTGCGCGGACTGCTTGTCCTGCGTGACCTTCAGGGCTGCCTTGCGCTCCGCGTACGTCTGAGTGGTCTCGGTGTACGCGTCGATGTCGTTCTGGTTCTCCTGGGCGATCTGCTCAAGGAACGTGAGCCGCTCCAGCAGGCTGCCCTGGTCGCTGGCGACGAGCGCGGTCATGCCGCCGGGCCGTCCCTGCATGTAGGTGGTGGTGGCGATCGTCTTCACCTTGGCGGTGGCCGCGGCGAGGGCGAGCTCGGTCGGCTTCAGCGACGCTTCGAGTTCCTTCTGCTCGGCCTTCGTCTCCTTCAGGTCGAGCTTCATCTTGTTGTAGGACTCGGTGACGTCTTCCAGCTTCTCCTCGGCCGTCTTGATCTGCTTCTTGAGTTCGGCGGAGGGGGCCGCGTGGGCGGCCGTGGCTCCCGAAGTCAGGGCGATCGCGAACGCGGTCATGGCGACCACGAGCGCCCGGAGCCTGGTACGGGGGTGTGGCACTGGTCAGAGGGCCTTTCTTCCGCTGCGCCGCCTACTGACGGCCGCCGGGCGGGAAGAAGGCCCGGCCGGCGCCGTAGGGGGAGAGGCGCCGGTGCGTCCGCTGTTGATTCGGCGGCGTTGGCCGGCGCCACCCGAGGGTTTGTGGCTGCGGACCGGACCAACCGCATCAACTTATCGGTGGAAGAAAAGAAATCAAGGCCTGACCGAGTGATTTATACCAATGGCCGAACTTATCCCGTTAATCCCGATAACAGGCTGTTATTCGGCGGGAGCTAAGCGTGAATTGTCGGCGGCCGGAACCCAGTTCTTGGTGACCTTGCGCTCGGCCCAGAACGACAGGAAGGGAATGGTGCCCGACAACATGACGATCACCATTCGGCTGAACGGCCAGCCGGCCCGGCGGGACAGGTCGAAGGTGAGGACCAGGTAGACCATGTAGAGGAAGCCGTGGAAGGGGCCGACCGTCTCGACGACGATCGGGTTGTCGCCGAGGTACTTCAGCGGCATACCGATCACCACGAGGAGGATGAGGACGACGCCGACGATCCAGGCGATGGTCCGGTAACGGGTCAGGGCTCCCTGCACGGCTGATGTCTCCTACTTCTCTGCTTGAGTGCGGCCGGGGTAGTCGGCGGGCCGGGCGCCGGGGTTGGCGGCGAGCCAGGCCAGATAGTCGTTGTAGGCGTCCAGCTCCGGGTCGTCGGCCGCGGCGGCCACCGGGCGGGTGTCGACCCGGACCGGCCGGCCGAAGGTGACCGGGCCCTGCGGCTCCCGGGGCGTCTCGGCGACCTTCTCCAGGGGCAGGCCCGCGGCACGGCGGCGGGCCAGCTGGACCTCGCGCCACCAGATGAAGACGACGAAGCCGCCGAAGACCGGCCACTGGAACATGTAGCCCCAGCTGATCGAGTTGCCGTCGGCGGCGCGGCTGAACTGCCACCAGCCCAGGCCCAGGCAGCCCGCGGTCAGCACGATCGCAAGCAGATGGCGGGCCAGCCAGGCCGGAGTCCACAGCCCTCTCATGTCCTTGAGCGTACCGGCGCGGGTTTGGCGGCCGACGGGTCGGGCAACCGCAGTCCTGCGTGCGAGAGAAAGAGGAGGCACACGATGACGGACGAGGGTGCGCCGATCGTCTTCGAGACCGGTATCGACCCCGCGGGGCTGGCCGACGACGATCTGTTCCGCGAGCTCGGCAGCCTTTATCGGACTCGGCTGCAGACGCTGCGCCACGGCCCGGACGCGGCGCTGGAGAACCACTTCAAGCGGACGGCCGAGCTGGAGACCGAGTACATGGCCCGGTACCCGGGCCGTGAGGTGGACCCGAGCCGCCTCACTCAGGACTTCTGAGATGGTGGCTGTGCCCCGCCCCCGGCTGGCCCGGCTCGCGAAGTCCTACGCCCCGCACGAACACCGGCCGCTGGACGGCTACCTGGTGGCGATGGGCGCGTTCGGCGCCCTGGCCGGCAGCCTCGTGGCAGCGACCCGGCTGACCGGTGCGCCGGTGCCGGAACGGCCGGCTCTCTCCGATGTGGCGCTGATCTCGATCGCCACCCACAAGCTCAGCCGGCTGGTCGCGAAGGACGCGGTGACCAGCCCGCTGCGCGCGCCGTTCACCCGGTACACCGAGCCGGCCGGCGCCGCGGAGCTCAACGAGGAGGTCCGGGACGGGGGCAGCAGTGTCCGGCACGGCATCGGCGAGCTGGTCACCTGCCCCTTCTGCCTGGCCGTCTGGGTGGCGACCGGTCTGACCGGCGGGCTGGTGCTCGCGCCGCGGCTCACCCGGCTCGCGGCGACGGCGCTCACCGCCACCGCGGTCTCCGACTTCCTGCAGATGGCCTACTCGATCGCGAAGGAGAAGGCCGAGGGGATGGACGAGGAGTAGGCGGCTACAGCGAGCGCAGCGCCTCGGCCGCCTCGTCCTGGGCGTACTCGCCCTCGGGCAGCGCGTCGATGCGGGTCAGGGCCTCGGCCGGCAGGTCCGCCGCGATGGCCCGGCGCTGCAGGTCGCCGCTGGAGAGGCGCTCCTGTGCGTCGTAGGCCGCGTCGAGGAAATCGCTGAGCTCACGGAAGTCGTCGGTCACGGGCAGACGTCTACCCCGGCGAGGTTCCGGCAAACACCAGCGGAGTGATCCAGGTCACAATCGCTGCAGGAATCCTGCGGGGTGGCCGACGGTTGTGAACGGATGTCGGTGTTGCCAAGTGTCCCCGGGCCTCACCCTTAGCCTGCAGGGAATACCAGTTCGGCTGGAGCCCTGTTGAGCCACTCGCCGCGAGGCGACCTGCACACCGGCATCCGCGCCGCTCCCCGGCCGATCGCAATGATCAGCCGAGGGGCGGCGCACTTTTTTCATCCGGATTTCCCGGCTAGCGGGTTTATCCGGACAGGACCCCCCGAACGGGGCACCTCGCCGCCCGTGATCACCGATCGACGTGGCAGTATCCCTGGCGTGTCCGTACCGCAACGACGCGTCCCGGCTGCGTCCACCAGCGCTCGTTCGCTTCGGCGTACCCTCTCTTCCCGCAGGTCACGGCGTTCCGCCTCGGCCCTCGTCGCCGTGGCGGGCGGTCCACACCCGGTCGAGCTGGCCGGGATGCTGCACGAGCTCACGGTCCGCCTGCTCACCTCGGACACGCTGCCGCGCGCCCTCGACCGCCTCACCGCCTTCGCGGTGGGCTCGCTGCCGGGTGCGGCGCGTTGCTCGGTCGCCCTGATCGGTGAGGGCGGGCCCCTCATGGCGGCCACGTCCGGCACGGCGGGGGAGACCTTCGATCATTCGATGTACGAGGGAAGCACCGGCCCGGGACTCGAAGCGGCACGAACGCGGTCCCTGGTGACCGCCGGCGACCTGCTCGCCGATGAGCGCTGGCCGCAGCTGCGCGAGGCCGCCACGGCGAGCGGCATCCGGGCGGTCGCGGCGTTCCCGCTCGACGTGCGGCGTACCGCCGTGGGCGCCCTCAGCGTCTATCTGGAGAGCCCCGGCGATCCCGGCCCCGAGCTGCTGGTCACCGCGATGGCGCTGGCCGGGCAGGCGGAGGTGCTCCTCGGCGAGCTGGGCCGGCGCGCCGCGCTCACCGAGGGCGCCGAGGTGGACCGGGCGGTCGGCGTGATCATCGCGCAGCGCGGCTGCGGGGTGCAGGAGGCGTACGCGGTTCTGCAGGAGAGCGCCCAGCGTCTCGGCCTGGACCGCCGGATCGTGGCCGAGCGCCTGGTGGCCGCCGCGGCCCGCAAATCCGGCAACTGATTCTCAGCCGGGCGCAGTAGCGTGACGGCATGGCTGTTGTGAAGATCAACGCGATTGAGGTCCCCGAGGGGGCCGGCCCCGAGCTGGAGAAGCGGTTCGCGGCCCGGCACGGCGCCGTGGAGAACTCGCCCGGGTTCCTCGGGTTCGAGCTCCTGCGCCCGGTCAAGGGCGACAACCGGTACTTCGTCTACACCCGCTGGGAGACGGAGGAGGACTTCCAGGCGTGGGCCGGTGGCAGCGCCAAGGAGGCCCACGCCGGTGAGCGGGCCAAGCCTGTGGCCAGCGGGGCGAGCCTCCTGGAATTCGAAGTCGTCCAGTCGGTCCAGAAATAAGACGGTTCGGGGTACGAGCGGGTGCTTCCGCCCGTACCCCGCAAGGTCTTAAAGCTCGGCCGCCAGCGCCTCTTCGGCTCTCGCCTGCTGGGCCGACCGCTTCTGCAGCGGAAGCTCGGGCAGGAAGAAGACCACCACCAGGCCGACCAGCATGATGCAGAGCGCGATCAGGTAGACCACGTGCACGCTGTCCGAGAAGCCCACCTTGAACGGGTGCGCCACCACGTCGGAGAGCTTGCTCACGAACGACGTGTCGCTCAGCGCGTCGCTGCCCTGTGCCTGCGCGAGCAGCGCCTGCTGTGCGGGATCCGCGGCGGCCTGCTGGAAGGCGGGGTCCTTGGCGGCCTCCTGGTAGGCGCCGGCGATGTTGCCGGGCAGCAGGTTGAACAGCACCGACAGGAAGACGGCGGTGCCGAGCGTGCCGCCCATCGACCGGAAGAACGTCACCGCGCCGGTCGCCACGCCGATCTCCCGGGGTGAGACCGCGTTCTGCACCGCGGTGATCATCGGCTGCATGTTGCCGCCCAGGCCGAGGCCCATGACCACCATGACCAGCATGGTCTGCCAGAGCGGGGTGTCCGCCCCGACCCGGGAGAAGAGGAAGAGCGCGATCACCATGAGGGTGCTGCCGACGATCGGGAAGATCCGGTAGCGGCCGGTCCGGGAGATCAGCTGACCGGCGACGATCGAGCCGGTCATGATGCCGAACACGAACGGGATCATCTGCAGGCCGGCCATCGTGGCGGTCGAGCCCTTCACGATCTGCAGGTAGAGCGGGACGGTCATCAGGCCGCCGAACATCGCCATGCCGAGGATCGTGCTGGAGGTGGCGCCGACAGCGATCGTGCGGTTGCCGAACAGCCGCAGCGGGAGCAGCGCCTCGTCCTTGTAGGCCCGCTCGGCCAGCACGAAGCCGACGATGCCGATCACGCCGATGACGTAGCAGGCGATCGCCTTGCCGGAGTCCCAGCCCCAGTCCCGGCCCTGCTCGGCCACGGTCAGCAGCGGGACCAGGCCGATGATCAGGGTCAGCGCGCCGGGCCAGTCGATCCGGTGGCTGATCCGCTGGTGCGGGAGGTGCAGCACCTTCGCCACCACGGCCATCGCGAGGATGCCGATCGGCACGTTGATGAAGAACACCCAGCGCCAGCCGGACACCCCGAGCAGTTCGTCGGCGCCGGCGAAGAAGCCGCCGAGGATCGGGCCGAGCACGCTCGCGGTGCCGAAGACGGCGAGGAAGAAGCCCTGGTACTTGGCGCGCTCGCGGGGCGGCACGATGTCGCCGATGATCGCGAGGGCCAGCGACATGAGACCGCCGGCGCCGATGCCCTGGATGGCCCGGAAGGCGGCCAGCTGCCACATGTCGGTGGAGAGGCCGCAGAGGAACGAGCCGACGATGAAGACGCCGATGGCGAAGAGGAAGAACGGGCGCCGGCCGTAGATGTCGGACAGCTTGCCGTAGAGCGGCGTGGAGATCGTCGAGGTGATCAGGAACGCCGTGGTGGCCCACGCCTGGAGGTCGAAGCCGTGCAGGTCGTCGGCGATGGTGCGGGTCGCGGTCGCCATGATCGTCTGATCGAGGGCGGCCAGGAACATGCCCATCATCAGGCCGCCGAGGATCGTCAGGATCTGGCGGTGAGTGAATTCCACCGGTTTGAGGGCCGGTGGGCTCGGGTGGCTCACGGATTCTCCCGTGGGGGTGCGGTGGGATCGAGCCGCAGGTGCGCCTCGATCGACTTGTTGAACTCTTCGAACATGTCGGCGAAGACGGCGACGCGCTCGGCCGGCCAGTCGGTCAGCACCTGGGCGAGCAGCGCCACCCGGGCCTCCCGGAGCCGGTCGCAGGCGGCCGAGCCCGCCTCGGTGACCGCGAGGCGCGAGGCCCGGCCGTCCACCGGGTCGGCCTCGCGGCGGGCCAGGCCGGCCTTGACCAGCTGCGCGACCTGGCGACTGATCGTCGACGGGTCGGCCTGTTTGATCTCGGCCAGGTCGGTGACCCGCATCGGCCCCTGGGCACGCAGAGGCAGGAGCAGCATCAGCGCGGAGAACTCGGCGCCGAGATCTCCGACCTTGAGCATGCCCCGGAAGCGCGCGCCACTCCGGACGAACCGTGCGATCTCCTCGGCCAGGCGGGCGGTGTCGTGGTCCAAGCGTCTGCCGTCTCACTCGATTTGTTTGTAGCGTACAACTGCTTGCACGATGAACGCATCTCGGTTTACTTCATCCGCCACACGCCGGTGACCAGCTTCTCGGTCTCCTCCAGCACGGCGGGGACCGGGACCGTGTACTCGGTGACCAGTTCGAAGAGACGCCCCGGGAAGTACCCGCGGCCGGGGTCGCCAACCAGCACCGTGGCACCGGCTTTGCGAGCTCGGCGCAGGTCGGCGGTCATCTGCGGGGCGACCGACGGGCTGTAGAAGACGTCGCCGGCCAGGACGAGCTCGGGGCTGGGCTCGGCATCGTGGAGATCCACGCCGTTGGCCCGGGCGTTGCGCTGCGCCGCGGCCACCGACGCCGGGTCGATGTCGGTGGCGGCCACGCTCAGGGCGCCGCAGCGGGCCGCCGCGATCGCTGCCACGCCGGAACCCGTGGCGACGTCGAGGACCCGCTTACCGGCGGCCTCGGCGGGATGGTCGAGCAGATAGCGGGCGAGGGACTGGCCGCCGGCCCAGGCGAAGGCCCAGAACGGGGGCGGCTGGTCGCTGTGGAAGTCGCCGCTGAACAGCGTGGCCGATCGATCGGCCAGATAGAGGCTGATCTCCGGGACGAACGGTACGGGTGTCAGTTCGGTGGGGAGCACCCCACTTTTCTAGCTGACGGGCTGCGCATTCATGATCAGCTTGGCGCGGTACGCACTGCGGGCCTCGGCGGCCCACGGCGTGTCCACGTCCTCCAGCAGCGGGCGGGCCGCCACGTACGACGCGGCGGTCAGCGGGCGGGCGGCGCGCTCGGCGGTCCGGCCCGCGGCGGCCGCGATCAGCTCGTCGAACGTGGCGACGTCCACGCGGACCCGCTCCCGTACCAGCCGCAGCCGGTTCCGCCGGCTGGTGATCACCGAGTCGCGCTCGCGGGCGCCCGGCTCCAGCCGGTCCCGCAGCACCGCGAGGTCGTCGCGCACTGTCGCGACCGGCGCTCCGAGCAGGTCGGAGAGCTCCACAAGCGACCGCTCCCCGCGCAGCGCCAGCAGCGCGAGCAGGTGACGGGGACGCTCGCCGCCGAAGTCGTCGCCGGCGAGACGAATACCCCGCGTGCGGACCTCGAGACGGCCGAAGAGCTGGATGTCGAACATGATCACCAACTCTGCGTCGTGGGACCCGGGCAGACAAGGCCCCAAAGCGAGGGGGACACTCGGCCGAAAGACTGGTTATCGCGACCGCTCGGCGGCAACCGGGCGTCGGGCGTACCGGCCGGTTCAGGACCGGTGCCGCAACGCCCGCCTGTTGGTAGGGCGGGCATCCGGTCGGGTACTCCTTAGACTGCGCGGAGCCCGCGGTGGGCGGACGGAGGAAGGTGACGCATGGACAACGGCGAGACGATACGGGTCCTCGTCGTCGACGGCCACCAGACCTTCGCTGAGCTGCTCGGCCACGCTTTGGCTGGTCAGCCCGATCTTCAGTGCGTGGGTCACGCCCGGACCGGGCAGGAGGCGCTGAGCCTCGCGGCCGACCTGACACCCGACGTGATCCTGCTCGATCCGGAACTGTCCGATGCCGACGGCATCGCCATCGCCGAACTGATCCGGATCCGGCAGCCCGACTCCCGTGTGGTGATCCTCACGGCGAGCGAGGAGCAGGCTCTGGTGCGCCGGGCCACGGCCGCCGGTTTCGCGGGTTTCCTGTCCAAGAACGGCGCTCTCGGTGACGTGCTGAACGCGTTGCGTACCGCGCACGGCGGCGGCATGACCGTCTCCACCGACATCCTGGCCCGGCTGCTGCGCAGCACCACACCGGTGAGCGTGCCCCGGGCCAGCGGCCTGACCGCCCGCGAGGACGAGGTGTTGCAGCTGATGGCGGCCGGTCTGGACGCCCGAGCGGTGGCCCGGCGGCTGGGCATCAGCGTGCACACCTGCCGGGGATACCAGAAGGCGGTGCTGGCCAAGCTCGGCGCGCACAGCCAGCTCGAGGCCGTCGCGATCGCCACCCGGCGAGGGCTGGTCCGACCTGACCCGCGGTAAACCGTCTCGTCACTCATCCGACAAGCGATTTCGTCCGTACTCCATTCGGGGGCCTTACCCGAGAGGCGTCGCAGGGAGGAATCGCAGTGGACCGTACCGCTGTCGGCTCGTCGTCCGAACAGGCCGTGACCGACACCGATCTGCCTCAGCGTCGTCCGGGGGCGACGATGCCGAAGGCCGCGACCGAGACACCAGCCGGCGGATGGTTCAGCGCGGGGGCGCAGGACTCGCCGGGTGGGGCCGAGGCGGCGCCTGTCGTGGCGGATGACGAATCGTTTCTTCCGAAGCCGTTCGTGCCGGCGAAGAAGGCGGCTGACTCCGGCAGCCTGCCCGTCCGGAACCGAACCCTTACTCCTCGCACCACCATTCCGCCGCGGCAGACGACGGGGGCTCGCTCGGCCCGGCCGTCGGCTGTCACCGGATCGTTCAGCTCTTCCGAGGCGGTGGCCGCTTCCCAGCCTGCGGCCGCTCCTCAGCCGGCCGCCGCTCCCAAGCCGGCCGCCGCTCCCAAGCCGGCCGCCGCTCCCAAGCCGGCCGCCGTTCCCAGGCCGGCTCCGGAGTTCGGTCCCGCGTCACCCGAGGGGCCGGGGCGGGCCTCGTTCGGGTTCAGCGACGGGCCGATCGGCGGCGGCCGGCGTACCGGGGGGAATTCCGGCGCCCTGCCCGTCGTCCGCAAGCGTGAGACACCGGATCACACTCCGGTCAGCGCCGCCCCGGCCGAGGTTCCCTGGTCGCCGGCGCCGGCTGCTGCTCCGGCGCCGGCATCGTCCGAGCCGCCCGCGGAACACTGGGCGAGCGGCACCTCCTGGGCGCCGCTCGCGTTCGACTCCGGTGACCGGCAACCGCCCTCGGTGGACGCCATGGACGGCCGGCCCGGCGGTTTCTGGGACGAGCCGGTGGTGTGGAGCGACACCGGACGGTCGCCGGCGCAGACGGTCACCGGGCCGCCGTCCCGGCCACGGCAGTCCCGGGTGGTCACGCTCGGCATGACGGTGCTCGGCGTGGTGGCGCTGGCAGCGATCGCGCTGACCGGGATCGTCTACTACTCCGGGCCGGACTCGTCGGTCTCCGACATGCTGCGGCTCGGCGACGGCGGTGGCGATCAGCAGGTGGTGAGCGCGCCACTGGACGGGCGGACCATCGGATCGTTCGAGCTGCTGGCGGCGACCGACCGGGTCCGGATGCGGATCGCCGACCTCGACGGCGACCTCTACCGGATCAGCACGCCCGAGGGCGCCGGCGTCTATCCGAGCGCCGAGCTGCGTGACGACGCGGTCCGCCTCGACCTGTCCCGCAAGTCGGAGACCGCGACCGGCGGGGAGATCGAGGTGCTGCTCTCCGCGGAGGTGCGCTGGACGCTGCGCTTCTCCGGGTACGCCGCCGAGCGCGTGCTGGACCTGAGCGAAGGACGGATCAGCCGGCTCGAAGTCGTCGGCGGAACCCGGCGGGCCGAGGTCACGCTCGCGAAGGCCAGCGGAACGGTCCCCATGAAGATCACCGGTGGGGTGGAAGAGCTGCTGCTCCGCGCCCCGGCCAGCAGCCCGGTGCGGGTCAAGGTCGGCGGTGGGGCCGCCACCGTGACGGCGGGCAGCCGTACCTTGAAGGATGTGAAACCAGGATCCACGCTGACGCCGAAGGACTGGCAGAACGCGGATCGGTACGACGTCGACGCGGCGGCGCCGATCACGCTGCTGACCGTCGAGAACGCGCAATGAGATCGGGGTGCCGCCACATGGCGGCACCCCGGTTCGGAACTCAGTTCAGGACGCGCAGGCGAACCGTCTGCTCCATCGCCTGGAGCTGGTTCAGGACCTCGTCGCTGTAACCGGCGGCGATGTCGGTGATCAGGTAGCCGTACTCACCGCGGGTGCTGAGCATCTGGCCCTCGACGTTGACGTTGTGCTCGGCCATGATCCGGTTGACCTGGGCGAGCACGCCCGGGGTGTTGATGTGGACGTGCACGATGCGGTGCAGTCCGGGGGACTCGGGCAGGGCGACGCCGGGCAGGTTCACGCTGAGCGTGGTGTTGCCCTCGGTCACGAACTTCGCCAGCTTGTTCGCCACGAAGCCGCCGATGTCGGACTGCGCCTCCTCGGTCGAACCACCGATGTGCGGCGTGAGGATCACGTTCGGCAGGCCGCGCAGCTCGGAGACGAACTCGTCACCCCGGCCCTTCGGCTCCTTCGGGAAGACGTCGACGGCGGCGCCGGCCAGGTGGCCGCTCTTCAGCGCGTCGCGCAGCGCCAGGTGGTCGACGACGATGCCCCGGGACAGGTTCAGGAAGAGGCTGCCGGGGCGCATCTTCGCGAACTGCTCGGCGCCGAAGAAACCGGCGTTGCCGGGCCGGCCGTCGACGTGCATGGTGACGACGTCGCTGGTCTCCAGGAGCTCGTCGAGGCTGGCGCAGCGGTGGGCGTTGCTCAGTGCGAGCTTGTCGGCGGTGTCGTAGAACGAGACCGACATGCCGAGGTTCTCGGCGAGCACCGACAGCTGGGTGCCGATGTTGCCGTAGCCGATGATGCCGAGGCGGCGGCCGCGGATCTCGTGCGAGCCGTCCGCCGACTTGTCCCACACGCCGTTGTGCATCAGCGAGTTCTTCTCGGTGAGCCGGCGGGTCAGCGCGATGATCTCGGCGATCGCCAGCTCGACGACCGAGCGGGTGTTCGAGAACGGCGCGTTGAAGACCGCGACACCGGTCGCCGACGCGTGCGCCAGGTCGATCTGGTCGGTGCCGATGCAGAACGCGCCGATCCCGACGAGACTGTCGGCGGCCTCGAGCACCTTGGCGGTCACCTGGGACTTGGAGCGGATGCCGAGCAGGTGCACCCCCGGGATGCGCTCGATCAGCTCGGCCTCGTCGAGGGCGTTGCGGAGGGACTCGACCTGGAAGCCGTCCTCCTCGAGCCGGGAAACCGCGTCGGGGTGGATGCTTTCCAGAAGCAGGACTCGCACCTTGGCCTGGTCGATCATCATCTTCCGTTCCATGTTTCGGTGGGCTGCCCGGGCCGCCACGCCGAAGCCCAGTTCACGGCGGAAAGCCTAGCTCTGTCATGCGGCGGCGCCGGTTCGGTGTGCCTGAGGTCCCACCTGCCGGTCAATGCGGTAACTGTTACGGCCCGGCAGCGGGTGCGGTTCAGACGTGTTTCTGTGAACTAGTCCGGGATTCGTGTGCGCAGCCACGGGACCAGGGCGTCACCCTGGAACCGCTGGAAGGCCCGCACGGTCGGCAGCCCCGGCGGCGGAGGCATGCGGGACCGGTGGTGGAAGTAGCCGGTGAAGCCGGCGACCACCCCGGTCACCGCGGCGGGGTCGATGCCGCGTAGCAGACCGTCCGGGTCGCCGCCGTGCACGAGCACGTTCATCGCCAGCATGACGGTGTCGAGCCACGCCGGTCCGATACTGCCCCAAGGCCAGTCGACGATCATCACACGGCCGTCCGGGCGTACCAGCAGATTGTCGGCCCGGACGTCGCAGTGAGCGAGAGTGTCCCCCTCGGAGATCGCCGCGAGACCGTGCGCCGAAGCCGCGCGAAGCGCGTCGAGGTGATCCACCAGCCAGGGGTCCAGGTCGTCCGGGGGAGCCGCCGCGACCTTGTCCCAGCAGCGGAAGTCGTCGGCGACGTGATCGGTCACTCGCGGAAGATCAAGTGCCGGCGCCGGCGTGAGTGCCTGCGCCAGGTCGGCGAGCGCGGCCGCGGCCGCGTCGATCTCATGCTTCAGCCAGGGGGTACGAGGGTGAGCACCGGCGATGTCCTCCAAGATCAGGACGACCCAGTCCCCGGTGTCGAAAAAGTCGATGAAGCGCGGCACCGGCGCATCGGCGGGCAGGGCAGCGGTGATCCGGGCCTCCCGCCGTGCCATGGTCGCCGACGCGGCGTTGATGGCCGGGGAGACCGCTTTGACGAACGCCCGTCCTTTTTCGGTCCGCACTCGATCGGCGGTGCCCGGGGAGAACCCGCCGGACTGCGACACGGCCTCGACGACAGGACTTTCGAGGGTTGCCTCGATGCGCGCCCGGATGTCGCCGGGCAGATCCGCCCAGCCGATGCGTACGCCGCTCGCCGCCACCATGCGTGGATGTTGGCAGGCCGCCGTCGTGTCGCGAAACGGATTTTCTTGGATTCTTCCCCGGTCGGTAAGGTGGATTCATGGGGGCGCTGGGCTGGGCTGTGGGTCTTTCCCTGCTCTCGGCTGCTTCATACGCGGTCGCGGCCGTCGCTCAGGAACGCCTCGCCGAGCACGGGCACCGCGGCCTGTCCCGCTGGGCCGCCGCGCTTTCGCTGACCGGCGCCGGGGTGCTGCTGCACGTGATCGCCCTGAACTTCGGAACCGTCGCCGTGGTCCAGGCCCTCGGCACCCTCACCCTGATCTTCGCCCTGCCGATCCAGGTGATCCGCTACCGCACCCCGCTCTCGCGCGCCGCCTGGATCGACGCCGGGCTGACCGTTCTCGGTCTCGCGCTGATCCTCTCGCTCTCCGTGGACTCGACCGATCCCGCGCTGCTCGGCTCCACCGCCGTCCGCGTCCTGGCCGCGATCACCGCCGGCGTGGTGTTCGTGTGCGTGCTGGCCGCCCGGTGGAGCGGGCCCCGGGCGCGGGCGATGCTGCTGGCTGCCGCGGCGGGGGTGGCGTTCGGCATCGCTTCGGTGCTGTCCAAGGCCGTATTGGCCTCGTTCACCTCCGACGGATTCGGTGCCGTCTCCGCGCTGGCCGTGGCGATGGTCGTGGCGTTCTCGGTCAGCGGTTATCTGCTGGGGCAGTTGTCCTACAAAGGAGCCGGGCTCGCTACTCCACTCGCTACCGTCAGCGTCTCCAACCCACTCGTCGCCGCCCTGGCCGGGGTGGTGCTGTTCGACGAGCGGGTGCGGTTCGGCGCTGCCGGTTTGGTGCTGGTCGCCGTGGCGGGCCTGGTGATGACCTGGGGAGTGGTGGGGTTGGCGCGCCGCACCACCACTCCGGACGGCGGGGTGGCGGCGCCGCGGCCCCGGCGAGCGGGCACCGACGAGCCGACGGGCGCGGAGGGTGTCACGCGCTGAGCGGTGGCGGCTCGCGCACGGACTTCTGATCCGTCGGTCGCAGGTTCGAATCCTGCCGGGCGCACCTTCGGCAAGCGGCGTTGGCCTTGCGTTCCTTGGTGCTCGCAAGGTCCCGCTTGATCGTTTCCCCTGTTGCGGCTGAGCCTGAGGCCGACACGCTGAGCTTTGCCGCGGGCGGTTGATCAAGTGTCTTACCGTGGTGGGCAACATAACCCAGTGTGAGGATCTTCTTTGTTCGTCCTCGGCCTCATTCTCGCCGCCGTCGCTGTCGTCGCCCTGCTCGCTGCGATCAGCGGCAAGCTTCCGAAACCGCGTAATGCCTGGCTGACGTTCGGGGTCAGTCTCATCGCCGCAGTCGGGTTCCTCGCTGCTTCCTGTATCACCGTGGTGCCTACCCGGAATGTCGGCATCGTGACGGCATGGAACAAGCCGACCGGGCGGACCACCGGGGCGGGCCTGCAGTGGACGGCGCCGTGGGAGGGCATCGACGAGTGGGATGCGTCGGGGCAGACGTACTCGCATCTCGGTGAGAGCTGTGTGTGGGTGACGATCGCGGCGCAGCGGCGGGCCTGCATCCCGGTGCAGATCGAGTGGTCGGCGAAGGCGGAGAAGGCGCCGGAGAACTGGGCCGCGTACCGCGAGGTGGGCAGCAAGAGCCGGTTCGAGGTGTTCGTGGAGCGCCGGGTCAATCCGCAGATCAACGGTGCCATGACCTCGCTCTTCGCGTCGTTCGATCCGCTCGGTGCGGTCGACGTGACCAGTGGCGACGCGCCGGCTCCGGATCTCAACAAGACCTTCAAGGAGCCGCTGATCAAGGCTCTGACGACGGAGCTGGGTGACGAGATCGTGGTGAAGTCGGTGGCGTTCGAGTCGCCGCGCTACGACGACCCGACGACACAGGCGATCGCGGCGTACGGGCAGAAGATCTTGGAAGCTCGGAATCTGGAGATCGACAAGGCGAACGCGAAGACGCGGGCCGAGATCACCCGGACCGACGCGAGCGTGGATCAGGTGGCCCGCTGTCTGCAGATCGCCGAGAAGCTCGGCAAGGAGCCCGGTCTGTGCATGGGCGGCGGCGTGTCCCTGACCCGGCCGGTGGGTGCGGACAAATAAGACGTTCCGGTACGGGGAACGGGCGGTTCCCCGTACCGGGAAATCAGCTCTTCATGCTGCTCCTAACGCCTCTGTCGGGGCGAGACGAGCGGCTCGGACCGCCGGGTAGAGGCCCGCGACCGCGCCGATGACGATGGTCGCGGCCAGCCCGCCGCCGATCGCCCAGAGGGGCACTACCGCGGGCCAGCTCTGGGTGCCGGCGTAGAACAACGTCACCGCGAACCCGCCGAGCACCCCCGCGGCGCCGCCGAGCAGCGACAGCAGCAGCGACTCGGCGAGGAACTGGGTGCGGATCTGGCCGCGGGTGGCGCCGAGTGAGCGTCGCAGGCCGATCTCGGCACGGCGTTCCAGCACCGAGATGACCATGGTGTTCGCCACGCCGATGCCGCCGACCAGCAGGGCCACCGCGCCGAGGCCGAGCAGAAGAGCATTGAAGGTACGCTCGGCGGCCCGCTGCGCGACGAGAGCGTCGGACGGGTTCGACACATTCACCTCGTCGGGGCTCTCCGGGTTGGCGGTGGCGCCGAGCACGCCCCGGACCGCCTCCACCTTCTCCTTGATCGACCGGGTGTAGACGGTGGTGGCGTGCCCGTCGAAGTCAAGGTAGGACTCGGCGGCGGCCCACCCGATCAGCACCGCGTTGTCGAGTTCCGGCGCCAGCGCCACGCTCTTCAGCACGCCGGTCACCGGGTAGCTCCGCCCGTCGATCCAGACGGCCGGCACGTCACCGAGCCGCTGTGCCGCTGTCGCGCCGAGGACGACCGCCGGGTACCGCGCTGTCGCGCCGTTGAGCCACACACCGTCGGCGAGTTCGGCACCGACCGTCTCCAGCAGATCGAGTTGCGCGGCCATCAGCGCGAGGCCGCCGGTCTCGCCGGCCGGGATCCGGTCGGTGCGGTAGATCGGGGTGTCGGTGACCATGCCGGTCGCGGTCGCCGCCGTCACCGGCCCGATCCGCTCGATCATGTCGAGGGCCTCATCGGGCAGGACCGCCTGCTCGCCGAACATCGTGTCGCCCGGCGATACCCGGAGCAGGTTGGTGCCGAGGGCGTCGAGCTTCCGGTCCAGTTCGGCCCGGCTCGACGCCGAGATGCCGACCACGGCGATCATCGCGGCGATGCCGATCGCGATGCCCAGCGCCGAGAGGACGGCGCGCAGCGGCCGGGCGCGCAGGCCGTACCCGCCGAGCCGGAGCAGGTCGGACGCGCTGAGAGGGGCGGGTCGCAGGGACATTCAGACCACCTGCCCGTCGAGCATCGGCACCTGCCGGGGCAGCGAGCCGGCGATCTCGTGGTCATGGGTGATCACCAGGACGGTGGTGCCCGCCGCGTTCAGCTCCCGCAGCAGCTCCACCACCCCGGAACCCGCGTGCGAGTCCAGGTTGCCGGTGGGCTCGTCGGCGAGCAGCACCGCCGGGTCGCCCGCCACCGCCCGGGCCACCGCGACCCTCTGCCGTTCGCCGCCGGAGAGCTGATGCGGCCGATGACGCAGCCGGTCCCCGAGACCCACCCGGACGAGGGCGGCCTCGGCGCGCCGCTCACGCTCTTTTCTGGGTACGCCGGAGTAGAGCAGCCCGTCCGCCACGTTGGCTATCGCGTCCCGCCCCGGCGCGAGGTGGAACTGCTGGAAGACGAAGCCGATGCGCCGGGCCCGGAGCGCCGACAGCCGCCGGTCGGTGAGACGCGCGACGTCGTGGCCGTCGATCCGCACCGTCCCGGAGGAGGGCCGGTCCAGCGTGCCGATGAGGTGCAGCATCGTCGACTTGCCGGACCCGGACGGGCCGACGATCGCGATGAGCTCGCCGTGCTCGACGGTCAGATCGACGTGGTCGAGGGCGGTCACCCCGCCGGGGTACTCCTTGCTGACACCTTCGAGGTGGATCACCGGCTCGTTCATTCGGGGACACCCACCTTCATCCCCTCGGTGACGCCGCCGCCGCTGACCTCGACCCGGCCGTCGGCGAACAGGCCGGTCTCGACCGCGACGATGCTGGTCGCCGAGCCGTCGACGACCTCCAGGCCGTACCCGCCCTCGGCGAGCGCGAGCAGCGCCGTCACCGGCACGGTCAGCACGTCCTCCCGCTGCGAGGAGACGAACCCGACGGTCACGCCGGCGCCGTCCAGGCCGGTCGGGGCCGCCTTGCCGAAGGTGATCGTCACGGTGAGGATCGTCGTGTCGTCCTCGGCCGGGTTCTCGGCGGTCTCGATGCTGGTCTCGACGTCGCTGACGGTCCCGGTCACGACCTTGCCGTCGGGGAGGGTCACGTCGACCTTCGCGCCCTTCTTCGCGAGCCGCTGGTCGGCGACCTCGAGTTCCACTGTCGCTACCCGGCGTACGCCGCTGATCTGCAGGATCTCGGTGCCGGGCTGGACCGCGTCGCCTTTGGCCGCGGTGGTCGAGTCGACGCGGACCGCCGCGGGCTGGTAGACCACCTGCCCGAGGGCCACCGTGCCGGTCTCGGCGACACCCAGGTCGTCCTGCCATTCCTCGACGGCGCCGGCGGTCGCCGAGGTGTACTCGTCGTCGACGGTGAATCCGCGATATCCCAGCGCCCACAGGTTCTTCTCGAACTGTTTCACGTCGGCGCCGTCAACCCCGGACGAGAGATTTCGGTACGCCGGCAGCTTGCCGTAGAGAAGCACGACGGGATCATCGTCGATCCCGTAGAGCGGCTTTCCCCGGCTGACCGTCGAGCCGCCGGCGGCCAGTGAGGTGACGGTGCCGGTGAGTCTGGTCGTCACCGCGGCCGGGTCGCCGTACCCGAGGGAACCGTCATGGTCCTCCTTGTCGACCAAGGTCTCCTTGCTGACGTCCGCGGTCGCCGCCGGCAGCTCGCTCTCCGGTTGCGCGCCGGCCTCGCCCTCGGGCAGCCCGGCCACGAACACCACCGCCGCGGCGGCACCCGCCGTCAGCACCGCCGCGACCGCCGCTGTCGTCCTCGCCCGCCGCTTCACGCGCCATCACCGCCGTCGGTGCCGCGCTCCTTACTGCGCTGCTTCGGCAGGTACTGCGAGCAGGCCTGCTCGGCGGAGTCGAACGCCTCCTGGCCGGGTCCGGTGCCCAGCTCGTCGCCGTTGATCTCGAGGGAGCCGTCCGCGTTCGGGTCCGGGAAGTTCGGCACCCCGTTCTCCCGCATGCACTTCGACATCTGCCGGGCCTTCTCCAGGTCCTCGGCGCTGAGCTGTGGTTTCTCGCCGTTCATCGGCGACCACTCGCGGCAGGCCTGCTCGGCCTTCTTCATCTCCTCCTGGTCGACGGTCCGCGGCACGGCGACCGTCATCCGGCCGTCGCTGTCCGGGTCGGGGAACCAGGTCATCCCGTTCTCCCGCATGCACTGCGCGTATTTGACCGGGTCGGCTTTGCCGTCCGTGCTGGCGCTCGGTGAACTGGTGACGCCTGGCGCCGCGCTCTGGGCGGTCGCCACGTCCGGGCTGTCCGCGGCCGTCGCCGCGCAGCCGCTCAGGCCGATGGACAGGAGCACCAGTGCGGCTTTCATCATCGTAGGTTTCATAGGTCGCAGTGAAGCGAGCGCGGGATTTCCCGGGCGTCACGGAAAACGATGACAGCGAATTGACAAGGCCACGGTCCACTATGGGGGCATGCGGATCCTGGTAGTGGAGGACGAACCGCTGCTCGCCGACGCGGTCGCGCTGGGCCTGCGGCAGCAGGCGCACGCCGTGGACGTCGTCTACGACGGCGGCTCGGCGCTGGAACGGATCGACGTCAACGACTACGACGTGGTGGTGCTGGACCGTGACGTGCCGGTCGTGCACGGCGACAAGGTGTGCCAGGTGCTCGCCGAACGCAACGCGGACATCCGGGTGCTGATGCTCACCGCGGCCGCCGGGATCGACGACCGGGTCACCGGCCTGGCCCTCGGTGCCGACGACTACCTGCCGAAACCGTTCGCCTTCCGGGAACTGTCCGCGCGGGTGGCGGCGCTCGGCCGGCGGGCCCGGCCGGCTGCGCCGCCGATCCTGCGCCGGGCGGGGATCAGCCTGGATCCCTACCGCCGGGAGGTGCATCGCGACGGGCGGTACGTGCCACTGTCCCGCAAGGAGTTCGCCGTCCTCGCCGAACTGCTGCGGGCCGACGGCACCGCGGTCTCCGCCGAGACGCTGCTGGAGAAGGCGTGGGACGAGAACGCCGACCCGTTCACCCACGCGGTCCGCATGACGATCCTCAAACTGCGCCGCAAGCTGGGTGATCCGCCGGTGGTGCTGACCGAGCCGGGAGTGGGGTACCGGATCCGATGAGACTCACCGTGCGCGGCCGGCTGACCTTCGTGTACGGCGGACTGTTCGTCGCCGCCGGCCTGGTTCTGCTCGGCGCCATCTACGTCCTCGTCGACCAGGCGCCGCCGGTAGCCGGCAAGACGATCGTCACCGACCAGCTGACCGCCGTACCGCCTGATGGTGAGCACTACCTGCAGAAAGTCGTCGAAGGAACCCAGGCCAGCACCCTGCACACCATCCTGACCCGGGGCGCCATCGCGTTCGCCGTGGTCAGCGCCGCGGCGATCGCGCTGGGCTGGCTCATCGCCGGCCGCATGCTGCAGCCGCTGCACCAGATCACCGCGACCGCCCGCCGGATCGCCGAGTCCCCGGCCGCCGACCGCGGCCTGCACGAGCGCATCGCCCTGGACGGCCCCGAGGACGAGATCAGGCAGTTGGCCGACACGTTCGACCTGATGCTGGCCCGGCTCGACCAGTCCTTCGACGGGCAGCGCCGCTTCATCGCGAGCGCCTCCCACGAGCTGCGCACCCCGCTCACACTGAACCGCACCCTGCTCGAAGTCGCCCTCGAACCGGCCGAGGTGTCGTCGGAGGTCCGCCAGCTCGGCACCACCCTGCTGGCCATCAACGACCGTCACGGCCGGCTGATCGACGGACTGCTCCTGCTGGCCCGCTCCGACCGTGAGGTGACCGAGAGGTCGTACGTGGACCTCGCCGACATCGTCGACCACGTCGCCGTCTCCGACACCGTCAAAGTCCTCACCGAACCCGGCGAGGCAGCCGTCCTCGGCGACCCGGTCCTCCTCGAACGCCTCGTCCAGAACCTCGTCGAGAACGGCGCCCGGCACAACGTCGCGGCGAACGGCTGGGTCCGCGTCACCTCCCGCACCCGCCCGGACGGCTGGGTCGAACTCCAGGTCGGCAACTCCGGCCCGGTCGTCCCGCGCTACGAGGTGCCGGGCCTCTTCGAACCGTTCCACCGCTACGGCACCGAACGCCTCGCCTCACCCGGCGCCGGCCTGGGCCTCTCCATCGTCCGTGCCGTCGCCCGAGCCCACGGAGGCGAAGTCCGAGCCGACGCCCGGGACGAGGGCGGCCTCATCGTCACGGTGCTGCTGCCCCGAGCCCCCTGATCACTCACAGACCATTCCGTCGCCGTCCCGGTCGCGGTACCAGTCGTACTCCGGGTCGACACCCTCCTCGTAGGGGCCGTAACCGGCGGCGTTGGCCTTCGCGCAGGTCGAGAAGCGCGGATCGGTGCCGCCGCTGCTCTCTTCCTCCTCGGTCGCCGGCTCCTCCTCGGCATCGTCCTCGCAGCCCACGCCGTCGCCGTCCCGGTCGAACTTCTCCTGGAAGCCGGGCTGCCCCGCCATGATCGGCGCCTTGCCGGCGTCCTCTACCTCGGCGCAGTTCGCGTAGGAGGCGGGTTTCGGGGTCGCCTTCTCAGTTCTTGTCTTCGACGGCTCGGGCTTGGTTTTCGCCGGCTTCGGGGACGCCGGCTTCGCACTCGCACTCGCACTCGCACTCGCGATCGGCTGGACCGCGGGCAGGCCGGCGATCGCGGCGGCCTCCTCCTCCGGCGTCTCCGGCGCCGGGGCGAACATCACGATGCCGCAGAAGAACAGGATCAACGCACCGAGCACGCCGAGGGTGACCTTGAGTCACAGGCGGATAGGCGAAAGTCAAGCAGAACAGATCGAGGAAGGCGGCTGAAGACCACGCGTGACCCTGCGATCGCTGAGGATCGCAAGGTCAACGCGGAGGTGGGAAGGCGCGCCCGGCAGGATTCGAACCTGCGACCGACGGATTAGAAGTTCCATCCGGTCCGTGATCGCTAGTGCTCGCTAGTCCTCGGAGGTGCCTATCTATGCAGGTAGGCACCTCCCTTCATGATCTTCTGTCCTCGGCCGTGTCCGCCAGTTCGCAGGCGTCCGGGCTCACAATGGGCTCACGCTCGTCGCTGTGATTAGCGCTGGTGGAACCTCCCTGTAGACCGAGCCGTCGTGTGCTCAGTTGGCCGGCGCAGCTCGCCCGCATGCGTCGACACCGAGTACCCCGCCCTGCTACCGGATCGGCCTCACCGCTCGCCCCCAACCCAAGTGGCGGGCATGGACCGCACGCCGTCAGCAGTTCAAGGCGCGCGGCTATCGAGTGCCGCACCCCCCACGGGTGAATCCGGCGGTTGGCGGTGGTGCCGCTGGGTTGCTCGACCGCATGATGACGCCGCTTGCGTGACCTCGCCGCATCCTGCAGGTGCGAGGTCTAGTGGCAACCACAGATAAGGAGATTGGAGCGTGACACCAGCGTGTCAGTGTCTGCGCCACAGCGGCTAACGAGCGAGTGATGCATCATGTGCGCGGACAGCGAGGGACCCTTGGTCATCATTGGAGCGCTTAGGACTCACGAACCACGTTGCGGAGTCGCGAATCAGCATCTGTGGTCCTGAGGCAAAGAGGTTAAAAGGCACTCCGTAAATCCATCTTGAGCTGGACTTTTGCCAAACAGCTCGCTTGTGGCAACGATGCATCAAGGTGGGACGACGGGAAAAAGTTGCCAGGACGGAGCGATTGGGCTTGCCGCTTGAGGCGCGATCCCCTATCGTTCGGACTAGGGCCTCTCGGAGGGAGCCGGAGATGACCGATGACGCGTCGGTGGCGCAGGAGCCGCTTGACCCGCGGAGACCCCCCTATCCCGGCTTCGGCGCGTTCACTAGCTTTCAAGAGCGGCTGAGAAAGAACGGCATTCCGGCGGTCATTGATCGGCCCTTTGTAGGCGGCTCGGGAACCAACCAGTCCCTCATGCTTGGTGCACTTAAGTACTTGGACCTGGTCAACGGGGACAATGAGCCCACACAGGCCCTTCACGACCTCACCGAGAGCGAGGAGGCTGACCGGCGGGCGGTTCTGGCCAAGTTGGTTGAAACTCACTACGCCGGTGCGCTTGCTCTTGGCCCGCGCGCGACGCAAGGTCAGCTCGATGGCTGGTTCCGGCAGCAGGGAGTTAGCGGGGAGACAGCTCGCAAGGCGCAGAGCTTCTTCCTATCCCTGGCAAAGGCTGCCGGGATAGAGGTGTCGCCGCACTACAAGGTGACTCGGGCGTCTCCAGCGGCTGGAAGGAAGAGGGCCGCAGGTCGCCGCCGTCCAGAATCCGCGACGCCGGCCGAGAATGCGGTCGTCCAACCGCAGGCTTCTGGCGCCAGCAACTCCCAGATTCACGCGTCTGTGCAGGCACTGCTTCAGCGGATCCCTGCGGAGGGAATGACCTGGACCCAGCGGGACAAGGACTTGCTCGTCGCGACCTTCAGCAACCTGCTCGACCTATTCCACCCGGTGTCCGACCCGATGTCAGCACGCGGCGGCGAAGCCGCAAGGCCAGCTAAGTCGGAGGTGGCTCCGTCGGAGGGGTAGCAAGATCTTCACGCCGACGCCGGAAGGTGGCTTCTTGAACGCGGCTGTTCGGACGTGGAATCACCGATCACGCCTTACTTATTAACCCAAACCACCCAAGACGTGATGGTTCGGGTGTTTTGGCATGCGTAGCCAGAAATGACTCTGGCCTGACCCCGTTGGCGCGGGATCAGGCCAGGACCGGCCCGAGGGCGCGGTTGACTGACTTGGTGAGTCGTCTTCAGCGTACAGAAGTTTCCTGAGACATGCTGTCTCGCTTCCTCCTCGGGCTGCAATCCCGCACGAAGGAGGGCAAGTTGCCAAGCGTCACAAGCTACTACGGGATCTCTGGTCCTGTCCAATTTGTCGATGTCGAGATCACGGCTGACAACCGCCTCTATGTCGATCCCCACGCGATTCGGTTGTATCGGGCGCCTCAGCCGTTCGCGAGCGAGGCTCTTGACTGCGTTGACAAGTTCTTCGGTCAGGTGACTGGCAGCATCATCGAAGGAACCTCCACGGCGCGTCGACGAGGTGAGCGGCTGCTGCAGCGCTTCCTTGAGCCTTGGGAGACTCGTCTCGGCATGTCGGCGGCAGGCTTCCACGGACATGGTGGCGCTGAGGTCGTCGGTACCTGGATCTGGAACGTCCTTAACAACGATGTAGAGGCGTTGGTTCGCGTTGCCGTGCTGAGGCAGATCGAGGACCTCCCGCTCTTCGTCGAGGGCGTAGACCGGGACATCACCTCGGACATCACTACGCGCATCATCTTCGAACCGCTCGCGCGTTTCACCGCCGCTATGGTCGATTCGCACCCGCAATTCAAATCCGGCAGGCACAAGGTCAAGACCTACCGGAAACAGGTCTGGGATCCAGCCGAGTGCGAGTGGGCCGAGGCCGACATGATGCTCCCCGTCGTGGATGACCGACCGCTTTTGCTCGTCCCCAAAGGCTGGGCTCGTCCCACGCTCCTGATGTCTGCCGGGCGGTACTACGAGACGAGCGTGTTGTCGTTCGCTCAGCTTGAGCAGGCCGTCAGAGGCTTCGACGGCAAGCTCATCAAAACCCCCAAGGACCGACTGAAGAGGCAATCTGGCCTGGGGCGTGGACGTGGCACCAATCAGCGCGTCACCTTGCGGGCGCTTGAAAACGAGCAGGACCTACTGACAGCCTTCAAGGCCTTCGTCTCCTCGCGCCTTAGCACGACTGAGGGCAACGAGCCGGCTGCGTGAGTGGTCAGTGAGTGGTCGCTTAGCGCGGTGGCGCTAGCTAATTAGTCCGCCGGGAGCATATGTCCAGGTAGAAACCCCTGCGCATATGCTCCCGGCATCGTTCGTGTCGCTCAACTCACGGACGCCGGGCTCCCACGCGGCCTTCAGTGGAGGACCTGTCACCCAGTTGGCTGAAACTTAACGACAACGATGGCCTTGTCATCGTGCTTCTTACTGCGCCGCCAGCGCGTCCCCTCCGGGTCGCTTTCCTCGGTGCGATGGACCAGATCTACCAGCGCGGCCGGATCTCGAAGGGCGATGCGACCAGCGGTCCACCAGTCGGGCGGGTTGCGGTAGCGGTCGACGCCATGAGCCACCCCATCGGTCATCAACATGATGGCGGCGACATCCGTAACTTGGAGGGTATGGCGCACGGCGTTTTCGGCAGCCTCGGGATCCGCTTCGACTATCCAATACCCCCCGCTTCTGTTCCGCACCTTACGTTGAGCGTCGACGAGTTTCCGCCACGCTTCTTCTCTGTCTTGCCCGAACAGGGCGGAACTTTCGCGGAATTCCTTCTTTTCGACCTCGGCAACCCGAGAAAGGCGATCATCTCGGATTTCCGTCACCTTGCCATCGGTGGTTAGTGCGATCACCGGACTATCTCCGAGAGCTAACACATCGATGTGTTCGGAATTCCATCGCACCATACTCACGGTGCAGGAAGGCGATTGCCCTGGGGTGAGAGAGAAGTCGCGTGCGGCAGCCTGTATCACTGACCGCAGAAGGCCGACTAGATCGGCCCTCGGAGCCTCAGCTAGACCGTCTCGGAGGCGCGTACCTATCACCTCCGCTAACCATCCTCCGCTTCTGGCGGGTGAGCCCGGCTGTGATGCTCCGTCCAGTACGATAGCCGCGTTCGGGGTAGTGAAAATTCGGTCTTCGGTCGGCCGGATTCCCCCGGGTCTCTCCGCCACCTTCACGCTAGTCACTCGTGCACCCGTGGAGGGCATACCAGATTACTCCTTACTACCTGCTCCCCATCGTGATCACTTCCAACTACCATCGAGAACCTCTTTGTGCCTACCGCTGAATATACATCGGCCAGATTCTTGATCAGATAGTCCACTGCGCCTACCGATCCGAGTGCGTGAACTCCTGCGATAACGAATAAGTCTGACCGTCCATACGCAACGCGCCCCACGTAGGCGACATCTGACCATTGGTGCTCGGCGGCATCCATTGCTGACGAGTATGTTCGACTTCCGTCGCGTTCGCGGATGAGCCAACGGTCGTTGTCGTCCGGTTCAAATGAGAGGAATGGGTCGGACGCGATGGCGTCTGCTGTCACTTTAGAAGTTTTTGGCCCGCAGATCGCGATGGCTTCATCGGGTGGCTGCCAATTTCCGTCTGGTGGTATCCGGAACTGGTGCACCTGAAACGCATAATCGGACAGCATCTGGGTTAACTTCTCGGCGGCAAGGCTGTCTTCCGAGGAAATGACGGGCAAGGACCTCTTGGAGACCAACCGAAGCGGAACCGCGACAGTTAGAGGTCCGACACCGAAGAGTGCTCGCTCAGCTGGAGGCGCAGTCTGCCGGATTTGACTGATGCGACCACGGGTCAAGCCGAGCTCGCTGGCGATAGCGCTGAAAGAAATACTTTTCTCTTCGGCTGCGCGGTTGATCGCCTCGCGCCGGAGCCGCGCTAACTCGACGGAGCGCTGTTGGTAGAGGGTGATCAACTCGCCGGCCAGTCGTGCTTGGCGCACGGGGTCGGCCTCGCGTTGCACGCGCTCGAACATGTCCTCCTGATCACCCACATTCGTAGCTTAGGGCCGTTCTTGACACCGGCGTCGAACGCTGTACCTTGTGTTTATACCCCCTATACACAAGCGATCACGCAGCGTGTTGGGTATAGGGGGCCTAAACAAGGTGACGTGCAGCTGCGCGTCGCTTGCTCCTGCGTCCCCGTGGCAGCTGGTCACGGTCCATAGCCGATGAATCGAGCATTGGTGTGGATGCATCCGTCAGCCGAATCGAAGGGTAGGAGATGAAGACGGGAAACACTTACTACGCGGCGTCGGCTGAGGATCAGCTGAGCGAAGCGCAGTCGTTGCTAGACGAGCATGTGACGTCGAGCGCAACAGGGCGTTGCCTTGCCTGCGGTTCGCTGGGTCCGTGCTGGCGGCGGGAGAACGCGGTGGTGGTGTTCTCCCGGACGCTACGGCTGCCGGTGCGGTCGCCGGGAGCGAGTCAGCCGGAGTTGGTCGGCGCGCGGCGGGTTGGTGCGCCTGGCTCGCTTAGGGCGAGGTAGCGGTGACTTCGGATGTGGCCGCGTCCGGGGGATGTGTTCCTGGTCGGTCGGGCGGCGAGCGTGCAGTTCGAGGGCGATCGAGCGTTGCTGGTTCGGGTGGCGCGGGTGGATCCGAAACCGACGTACGACGGCTGGGTGTGGCTGGTGGTGTTCGTGCTGGGGCCGGACGGCAGGGCTGTCGCGCGTCGGGAGATCTATGTGCGGGTGGCGGGGCTGAGGTTGGTGGAGGCTGCGCCGAGCGAGTTGCGCTTGCCACGGCGGAATGCGGGTCCGGGCCGGAGTTCGTCGCCGGTGGTCTGGAAGGGCCGGCGGGGCTGACGTCGGTGCGTCGGCAGGTCGATGGGCTTCGCTGCCCGTTCGCGGCCGAGCATCGGGTGCGGCTGCCGGTGGCTGATCGCCACGCGGGGTACGCGCCGGAGACGATCGTCCTTGGTGACCGTCATGAGGTCAGGCAGGCAGCCTTGCAGTGGCTGAATGTGCTGCTGAGGTTCCATGGTGGCCTGCGGTGCTGGGTGCTGCATGACCCGGCGGTCACCGATGCGCGGCTTGATGTCGTGGAGCGCAACGCTTCGCTGCGTAATCCGGCTGATGTGGTGGCGGCGCAGCGGTGGGCGGCGTCGGTGGTGGAGGCGTCGGATGTTGCCCGGCAGGAGCGGGCGGCGGCCGATGAGGGCTGGCTGAGTGTTCCGGCGGCTCCGGCGCGGGTGACGGAGTGGCGGGCCGTGGTGTGTGCCGGTCGACCTTTCTACGCGCCGTTGTTCAACGTGACGTCGGTGTGTTCGCTGCCGGTGCGTGACGTTCTCCCGGCGACCGGGGCCGATTGTGCGTGCCTGGTGGTGGACGGCGGCGGTGATGGGTAGCGAGGGGCGGCATGAGCCGCGTCGGCCGTCGTGGGACTGCGTGGACTGCGGTGTGCCGTGGCCATGCGGACCGGGCCGGGTGTCGCTGCTGGGTGAGTTTCTGCCGGAGCGGTTGGCGCTGCTGCTGTTCCTGGCGCGGCGGATGGTCGACGCGATCGATGACTTTTTCGAGTACGGGACCGGTCAGGTGGCGGGCCTGCATGACCGGTTCTTGAGCTGGGTGCCGCTGCCTCCTCCTGCTGGTGGTGGTGAGGGATCGGCGGTGGTCCCGGCCGCCGCCGATGATGCCCGTCACGGAGCCCGCGCCGCGTGACGGGGGGCTGGTGCGGGCGTGGCCTCTTCCCCCGGCCCGAGGTCACGCCCGCCCGGCCGCTTTTCGATGCTGACTGATTACACGGGAAGTAGATGACGTGTCTGGATTGGCGCAACCGCTCGGACCGTTGCTGGTGGGTTCGCCGCTTGTCGCGGTGGGTGTTGCCAACGGTGAGGTGGAAGGCACCGAGGCTGGCTGGTGTCGGCTCGGCCGGCTGCTGGCTGTCCGGCGGCTGGAGCGTGGTTTGACTCAACATGGTCTCGCCGCGCTGATGCCCTGGTCGCGCAGCACGATCGCCAATATGGAGATCGGGCGAGGACCGATCAGATCGGATGACTTCTGGCGACGCTGTGACGAGTTGCTGGGCACTGGCGAGGAACTGAGTAGCGCGGTGCAGTGGCTGCGGGCACGTGAGGTGAGGGCTGCTGCGGCTCGGGCGGCTGCGGTGACCGAGCTGGCGGCGGCTGGCACTGGTCCTGCCGTCGCTGCGTCGAGCGTGCCGGTGCTGGCGCTGGAAGACGGTTCGGCGGTGGAGCTGACGGTACGGGTAGGCGACCGCGAACTGCTCAAGATCATGTTGCAGGTCGCGGTTATCGGCGGTGTGCCTGCTGTGGCGGCGTCCTCCGGTGCGGCTGCGGCTGTGTACTCGCTGGCTGAGGCTCGCCGGGAACGACGCGCGTAAACCCCTCGTCGTGAACGATCCGCGTAACACCGGGGCGACCGTGCTCCGGCTTCTCCGGTCGATCACCCGGCGGCGTGTCGGGTGTCGATATATCCCATCCGGTTCAACGAGAGGAATGACGTCATGGGCGACACGGTCACTGGCAATCCCACCTTGGGCGGGTACACCGGTCCCGTCGATCTGAGCCGTCCGCATTTTGTGGGCGTGGGCGGGTCGGCGATGTCGGGGCTGGCGCAGGTCTGCGCGGCGCGGGGAAGCGTGGTCAGTGGGACGGATGCGGTCGACTCGCCGCGTTTGTCGGCGCTGCGGGCGGCCGGCTGCACGGTGGAGGTCGGGCATCGGGCGGGGGCGGTGGATGGCGCGTCGTGCGTGGTCTACACGACCGTCACTCAGCAGGCGCCGGAGATCGCGGCGGCCCGCGCGATGAAGATCCCGGTGGTGCACCGTGCCCAGGTGCTGCGGGAGTTGGCGAAGGATCGGTATCTGGTCGCGGTGGCGGGCACGCACGGCAAGTCCACCACGACCGGGATTCTGGCGGCGGCGCTGACGTTCCTGGGCCGGGATCCGTCGTTCGTGGTCGGCGCTGATCTGGACGCTCCGGGCTCGGGTGCGCATCACGGCGCGGGTGAGGTGTTCGTGGCGGAGGCCGACGAGTCGGATCGGTCGTTCCACTTCCTGGACGCGGCGGCGGCCGTGATCACGACGATCGCGCATGATCACCCGGAGAACTTCGATGATCTCGACGCGCACCTGATCGCGTATGTGACGTTCGCGGCCCGGATGCGACCGGATGCGCTGCTGATCGCCAACGCGGACGAGGCGGCCAGCATGGACGTAATCGGCCGGGTCCGGCGGCTGCACCCGGACGTGCGGGTGCTGACCTTCGGACGCTCGCCGCAGGCCGATGTGCGGTTCGGTGACATCGACCGGCAGGGCTGGCAGAGTCAGACCGCAGTGCGTGCCCGTGACGGCCGGGGCGTGGTGCGCCTGCAAAGCCCGTCGCGGTACCACGTTCAGGACGCCGTCGCCGTGGTGGCGCTGCTGGTCGCCTGGGGCTTCGGCGTGGAAGCGGCGGTACTCGCGGTGTCCTCGTTCACGGGAGTGCGCCGCCGGTTCACCCCGGTCGGGGCCGTCGGGGGCGTGACGGTGGTCGACTGCTTCGCCGATCACCACAACGAGATCGCCGCCGACCTGGACGCCGCGCGGGCCGTCGCCGGTGAGGGCAGGGTGATCGCGGTGGTGCAGCCGTCGGGATACGCGCGGGTGCGCACGTTCGGCCGGCAGATCGGAACTGTCCTGGCTATCGGCGCGGACGTCACGGTGCTGCTGGACGTGCACGGCGCGGACCCGATCTCCGGGGTCTCGTCAACGCTGGTCGGTGACGCCGTGATCAGTGCGGGCGGCGACGTCCGTTACGCCACCCGCGAGCATGCGGTGGACCTGGTTGCAGCGCTGGCCCGGCCCGGTGACGTGGTGCTGCTGCTGGGCACCGGAGACGTCGGTGGGCTGGCTACGCCGATGCTGACCGCGCTGCGCGAGAGTGCCGGGCAGTACGTGTGATCGCTGGTTCGGGTGGAGGGGATGCCCACCGAGCGCGTCCCCTCCGCGACCTGCGTACGGTCCGGACGGTGGGGCTGGTGCGGGCATGACGCCTGGGATGACACGCACGAAGGGACGGCCGGGGTGACTCCTGCCGAACGGGCGGCTCTCGACGCCGATATTGAGGCCTTGCGGGATCTCGTCGTACGGGGCTGGGATCTCTACCGGCGGCATGGTGATCCGCGAGCGCTGCTGTTGTGGTGGTCGTGTAGCTGGGATCTGCTGGTCTGTCGTTTCCTGCGGTGGGCGTTGACCGGCAGCGGTGACCCTCGGCGTTCTAGTGGCCGTCGGTTCCCGCATGTGAGCTAGGGGTGGAGGCGTCACGCCGATCCGCCGAAGTATCCAAGTCGGTAAGGACGTTCATGACGGCTGCCCTCATGGCGGCACCTTCACAGCCGAGACGTACCTGCGCCTTCACCCCTCTTCTCGGCTTTCCGTCGCTGGCTGTGCAAGAGCCTGATTAGAGCGGCGGCGATGGGGAAAGCGTCACGCCTCATGGGATGAAGACGGTGGCGAGGCGTGGAACCGGATAAATGGGCTCGGATGAGGGCGACGTCGGTGGAGGCATGCCAGCGTGCCCGAGAGCTGGTTGATCGGGCGCGGGTGGCTGTCGAGATCAGCCATTGGCTCAGGAGCGCTCCAACGTCGGGATCACGGACGGGGACCCTCGTGCCAGCGCATCCCTTCCGCGCGTCAGCGGGCTCCGGCGGGGTGAAGCATGCGGCCTGCGATGGGAAGACGTCGACCTGCGAGGGCGCACGATGACGGTCGCCATTCAGCTTGTCGACAATGACGGCGAGGTGGCGGAGTCCGAACCGAAGAGCGACGCGGGAAACCGCATGGTCGCACTGGACGTGGTGACGGTCTCTGTCCTCCGTAGTCACCGCCTCCGACAGCAGGAGGCGCAGTTGAAGGCCGGCGAAGCATGGCTAGACAGCGGACGAGTGTTCACCCAAGCGAATGGGGCGTGGGTAGAGCCTGATTGGCTGTCGGATCACTTCGATCGCCTGGTCCGCCGGAGCGAGCTGCCGCCGATCCGGCTGCACGACCTGCGGCATGGTGCGGCGACCCTCGCTCTTGCCGCTGGCGTGGACATGAAGGTCGTGCAAGACATGCTCGGGCACTCGTCGTACGCGCTCACCTCGGACACCTACACGAGCGTTCTGCCGGAGGTTGCCCAGTCGGCGGCGGAAGCGGCGGCGCGGCTGATCCCGCGTCAGAAAGCCAAGAAAACCGCCGGGCTCACCTCGGGCTCACAGACCCCCGGCACACCGGCCAAGGGGAGCCCGCGAGCCCGTACTAACAGCAAGAAACAGCAGGTCAAAGCCGCTTCTTAACGTGCGCCCGGCGCGATTCGAACGCGCGACCGACGGATTAGAAGTCCGTTGCTCTATCCGCTGAGCTACGAGCGCTGGCCTGCACATACTAGGCGGTCGTGCCGGATCTGTCGTCCACCGCCGCCTCTGCCGCTTCCAGGTCTTTCGCGACGGCGGCTCGATCCTCGGGCGCGGGTGGGATCTCGACCTCGGGGGTGCCGGGCATGGGGAGGAAGGCGTCGGTCCAGCGGGCCAGCTCACGGAACACTTCGGCGCGGACCTCCTTGCCCGAGAGGGTGAGGTCGTGCATGCCTCCGTTGAAGCGGGCGATGGTCACCCGCGGTCCCAGGCCCGGCGCCCAGCGAGTGATGTGATCCACGTCGAGGACGGCGTCGGTCACCCGTACGTCCTCGTGCCATTCGCGGCCTCGGAACGTGCGGTCCGAGCAGGCGACCAGGATCGGGGCGTCGATCTTCAGGCCGGCGCGCAGCCGGCCCTGGCCGCGGCGGATCGCCTTCAGCCAGCCCATCGTGACGGGGAAGCCGAGGATCGGTTTCCAGGCCAGGTCGTACGTCCATTCACCCTGGTGCTCGGCGTGCAGGCTCTGGCCGTACAGGCCGAGGGAGGAGGTGGGCATCTTCCGGTACGGGGACCGGCCGTTCACGGCCAGGATCATCGACATGAGCGGCCGCTTCATCGCCCACGGCAGGTTGAAGTCGAAGAACGGGCTGTTCAGGAAGAGGCCGTCGACCAGGCCCTGGCCGGAGCGCGCGTGCGCCCACAGCGAGGTGATCAGGCCGCCCGTCGAGTGGCCGGTGACCAGCAGCTGCTCGTTGCCGTCGTCCTCGCGGATGATCCGGGCCGCCTCGTCCAGCTCGGGGAAGTATTCGGTCAGGCTGCGGGCGAAGTTCGGCGTCTGGTGCGGCAGCAGGCTGCGTCCGTACTTGCGCAGGTCGAGCGCGTAGAAATCCCAGCCTCGTTCGACGAAGAAGTCGGCGAGGTGGGTCTGGAAGAAGTAGTCCACGAACCCGTGTACGTGCAGCACGGCCCGCCTGGCCGGCTGCTCGGCGCGCCGCCGGACCAGCGTCGCCACGACCGGTCCTTCGTCGTCGCGGCCCAGGTCGATGGTGTGCCGCTCGTACGGCCAGCCCAGAACATCGGTCTCCACGCCCTCAGGCTACCCACGAGTAGGGGGTGGCGCGCCATAACAGATCGACCCTCGGGCCGAACCTTCATCCACAATTCGCCACCGTCCACAGGGCCGGCGGCGGAGATCGCCCAGCTCGGCCAGGCTGGCCGCCGACCGATGCGCTCGACGTCCTGAGGAGGAGAAGTGTTCGAAACAAACATCGTCATCGTCGGCAACGTGCTCACCATGCCCGAGTGGCGGCGCACCACCAACTCGCAGCAGCTCGTGGCCAACTTCCGGGTCGCGTCCACGGCACGCCGCTACGACAGGGAGAGCGGCCGGTGGGTCGACGGCAACAGTCTGCGGGTGCGGGTCACGGCCTGGCGCCGACTCGCCGAAGGCGTGACGTCGTCGATCCGGGTCGGGGATCCGGTGATCGTCTACGGGCGGATCTTCACGCGGGATTGGATCGACGACGACAAGCGGAAGCGCATCTCGTACGAGATGGAGGCGTTCTCGATCGGGCACGACCTGAGCCGCGGACGGGGCAAGTTCTACCGGAACGCGCAGCCGGCCGCTCTCAGCGTCGTCGACGACATCGAGGCGGATACGCAGGTGCGCGGCGAGGCGTCGGAGTCGCTCAGTGAATCCGAGGCGCCGGTGACGTACGGGGACGGCGTTCCGGCGACGAGTGAGCCCGCGCCTCCGCTCGTCGAGGTCGTGGCCGGGCTGGCCGACGACACCGCGGAGGAGGACGCCGGCACGCCCGAGCCGGATCCGGAGCAGCTGACCGAGTCCCGGCGTGCCCGGCGAGGCGCCAAGCGCGAGCCCGTCGCCGCCTAGAGGCATTACCGGATGGCCGCCGCCCGGGGAGCTGTCTCCCGCTGTGTACCCGGCGCGGTGGCGCCCGGCGGCCCGGCCCGGTAGGGGTCATCGGGCCGGGCCGCCGGTTGCGGGTTTAACTTTTCGAGAAAGGGGTAATCGGGCGGGCTTTGCGCATGTGGACGGCATCCTTCTATCGGGATGGGCCGATCGGACCGAGCCTTCCGGCCGCCAGTCGGAACGGCCCGGGTGGGTATCCGGCTGTGCGACCCGGCAAACTGGACGGGTGCTGTTGAAGGACATCCGCGCCATCGTGAGCGAACCGGTGGTGCTCGCGCCGGAGGACCCGTCTGCCGAGAACGCGAACACCAACTGGTTCGGTGCGCCGCCCCACGAGCGCATGGGCCTGTCCGCGGACGAGGTGGTCGCCACCATCGAGGAGACGGCCATCGTGCTCCGCGAGCAGGTGGCCGGGACCGGACATCAGGGCGCTGCCACGTTCTACGTCTGGCACGACGCCATCGCCGGGCAGTTGCGGTGCTCGGCCGGCACGTGCAAACCGAGCGATCTGCCGTTCGACGACGCCTATCGGGTGACCGACGATCTGCGGGCCATCGTCGTCGAGTTCCTGGAGGACCGGGCGCCCGGGTCGATCGTCTGGGGCGAGCTGGAGCCGGTGCCGTACCCGGAGGAGACCGAGGAGCCCGGCGGCCTGGCGGTCTGGGCGTTCGACCTCACGCCGTTCGGCCGGTGACGGCCGCCGACGCGGCCGGGCTGCTCGCCGGTTACCTGCTGGACGCGGCGGTCGGCGATCCCCGCAGGTTCCATCCGGTCGCCGGATTCGGTACGGCGGCCGACGCGCTCGAACGCCGGCTCTACCGGCCGACCCGGGCGAGGGGCGCCGTCTTCACCGCTGTCGCCGTCGGCGTGCCCGTGCTGGCCGGTCTCGCCGCGTCCCGGGCCACCCGCCGGCATCCGGTCGCGCGGTTCGCCGTCACCGCGGCGGCCACCTGGACCGTGCTCGGGGCCCGCACGCTCCGGCATGAGGGCCGGACGATGGGCCGGCACCTGGAAGCCGGCGACCTGGAAGCCGCCCGTGGCCGGCTCAACCACCTCTGCGGCCGTGATCCGTCGGCGCTGGACGAGCCGGAACTCGCGCGGGCGGCGGTGGAGTCGGTCGCGGAGAACACGTCGGACGCGGTGGTGGCGCCGCTGTTCTGGGGTGCGCTGTTCGGCCCGGCCGGCCTGCTGGGCTACCGCGCGGTCAATACGCTCGACGCGATGGTCGGTCATCGATCGGAGAGATACGAGCGATTCGGTACGGCGTCCGCCCGCCTCGACGATCTCGCCAATCTGGGGCCGTCCCGGCTCACCGGGCTGATCACCGTGGCGGTCTCGTTCGTGGCCGGTGGGTCGCCGCGGGAGACGCTGCGGGTGTGGCGCCGCGATCGGGCAGATCATCCGTCGCCGAACTCGGGGCAGTGCGAGGCGGCCATGGCGGGAGCGCTCGGGGTCCGGCTGGGTGGGCGGAACGTCTACTTCGGGCGTACCGAGGTGCGGCCGTTCCTCGGCGACGGGCCGCGGCCCGGTGCTGCGCATCTGCGGAAGGCCGCCCGGTTGTCGGGCGCGGTCGGGGCGGTCGCCGCCCTCCTGGCCGGGGCCGTGGCCGCGACCACCCCGATACGACATCGAGAGCGTACGGGAAAATCTCAGGGTGACCCCACGCGCTAACGGATTGCTGATCGCCGGTACCACCTCGGACGCTGGGAAGAGTGTGGTGACCGCGGGGATCTGCCGGTGGCTGCATCGGAGCGGGGTGCGGGTGGCGCCGTTCAAGGCGCAGAACATGTCGAACAACTCGGTCGTGGTGCTCGGGGCGGACGGTAGGGGCGGGGAGATCGGGCGGGCTCAGGCCATGCAGGCGGCGGCCTGCGGGATCGCTCCTGACCTGCGGTTCAACCCGGTGCTGCTGAAACCGGGAAGTGATCGATCGAGTCAGGTCGTGCTGCTCGGCGAAGCCGTCGATACGGCTACGGCCCGTAACTACCGATCGCTGAAGCCGCGACTCTCCGAAGTGGCTTTCCGGGCGCTCGACGAGCTGCGTGAGGAGTACGACGCGGTGATCTGCGAGGGCGCGGGCAGCCCCACGGAGATCAATCTGCGGGACGGCGACTTCGTCAACATGGGGCTGGCCCGCCGGGCGAATCTGCCGGCCGTCGTCGTCGGTGACATCGATCGCGGTGGAGTCTTCGCGGCCTTCTTCGGGACGCTCGCGCTGCTCTCCGAGGAGGATCAGAACCTGGTCGCCGGCTTCGTGATCAACAAGTTTCGTGGCGACTCCGGGCTGCTCCAGCCGGGGATCGACCTGATACAGCGGGCGACCGGGCGGCCCGTGCACGGCGTGCTGCCGTTCCACTCCGACGTCTGGCTCGACGCCGAGGACTCGCTCGCCTACGGGCGGGTGCTCGGGCGCCCGGGGCCGCCGCGCGGGACCGAGTGGCTGCGCGTCGCGGTGATCCGGCTGCCGCGCGTCTCGAACGCCACCGATGCCGAGGCGCTCGCCGCCGAACCGGGGGTGCAGGTGCGCCTGACCATCGAGCCCGGCGAGATCGCCGACGCTGATCTCGTGGTGCTGCCGGGCTCGAAAGCGACCGTTAGTGATCTGGCCTGGCTGCGCGCGACGGGACTCGCCGACGCGGTGCTGGCGCATGCCGCGGCAGGGAAGCCGCTGCTCGGGATCTGCGGCGGTTTCCAGATGCTCGGCGAGCGGATCCACGACGAGGTGGAGAGCGGGCAGGGTTCGGTGCCGGGATTGGGCCTGCTCCCGGTCGAGGTGACGTTCGCGCGGCAGAAGACGCTCGCCAGGGTCGAAGGCGCCGGTCTGGGTGCTCCGGCGCAGGGCTATGAGATCCATCATGGGTACGTGTCGAGCGGCGTGCCAGAACCGCTGCTGCACTACCACGACGGCCGTCCCGAGGGTGCGGTGTCCGGAAACGTTCACGGCACGCACTGGCACGGCGCGTTCGAGTCGGACGAGTTCCGGCGCCGGTTCCTGACCCGGGCTGCCGAGCAGGCGGGCCGGCACGGCTTCACCGTCGCGCCGGACACCCGATATGCGGCGATCCGCGAGCGCGCCCTGGACGTGCTGGGTGATCTGGTCGAGGAGCACCTGGACACGGCCGCGCTGATGAGGCTGATCGAACAGGGCGCGCCGGCCGGCCTGCCGTTCCTGCCGCCAGGGGCTCCGTAGGGGTTGACCCTGACGACAGTCTTGCGTCCCGGGCGTACGTTGGGCTGGCCTGATGCGGTTCTAGGAAAGGGCGAGATCGATGACGAACCCCGACGATGCCACCCCGCCGGTTCGCCGCCGGGTGACCCTCACCGGCATCAGCTCGCGGGCCTGGGAGCACCCGGCCGACCGCGGCGCCCTCACCGCGCTGCGTGAGCTGCGCGGCTTCGACGACGTGGTGAAGACGTTCTTCGGGATGTGGAACGAGCGGGGTTTCCGGCTGACCTACCTGGCCGGCTCGATCCGCGTCGACCACCGGCAATACGAGCGGGTCTACCAGCGCTTCACCGAGGCGGCCAGCACGCTCGACGTGCCCGACCTGCCGGAGCTCTACGTCACGCAGAACCCGATGATCACCGGCTCGGCGATCGGCCTGGACAAGCCGTTCATCGTGATCAGCACGGGCGCCGTGGAGAAGCTCGACGACGACGAGCTGCGGGCGCTGCTCGGCCACGAGCTGGGCCACGTGCGCAGCGGCCACGCGGTCTACAAGACCATCATGTCGATCCTGACCAGCTGGGCGGCGAACATCAGCTGGATCCCGGTCGGCGCGATCGCGCTGCGGGCGATCATCGGAGCGATGCTGGAGTGGTGGCGCAAGGCCGAGCTCTCCGCCGACCGCGCCGGGCTGCTCGCCGGTCAGGACCCGGCCGCCTCGCTGCGGCTGCTGATGAAGCTGGCCGGCGGCGGCGACCTGTCGCAGATCGACACGGCCGCGTTCCTTGAGCAGGCTGCCGACTACGAGGGCGGCGGCGACCTGCGGGACAGCTTCCACAAGATCGGAATCACCGCGTGGAGCACCCACCCGGTCCCCGTTGCTCGCGCCGCTGAGCTGCGCAAGTGGGTCGACTCGGGGGAATACGCGCAGATCCTCGGCGGCGACTACCCGCACCGTGACTCGGACGGCGACGCCTCGGTCTCGGAGGCGGTGAAGGACGCGGCGAATGCCTACCGGAAGGACTTCTCGGACTCGCAGGACCCGCTGGTCGGCCTGATCCGCCGGTTCGGCGGCGGCGCCTCCGACATGGCCGGGGCCGCAGCCGGTCGCGCGATGAACTGGGCGAGCGAGGCCCGGCGGCGTGGTCGAGAGGGTAATGGCGGCGAGGGCGCCTCGGAGAACTGATTGCGCCTACCATCGGCGGCATGAGCCTGAGTGAATCCGATCTGCGCGCCGCGATCCGGCGCGAGTTGCCCGGTGTCCGCGCCGACCTGGAACGGTTGGTGCGGATCCCGGGCATCGCTTTTGAAGGTTTCGACCACTCGCACGTCGAGCGTTCCGCCGAGGCGGTCGCCGAGCTGTTGCGCGGGTGCGGGCTCGACACCGAGATCGTCCGCCACGGCGGGCAGCCTGCAGTGATCGGCCGGAAGGCGGCGCCGGCCGGCGCGCCGACCGTCCTGCTCTATGCGCACCACGACGTCCAGCCCGCCGGTGACCCCGCGCTCTGGGCCAGCGACCCGTTCGAGCCGGTCGAGCGGGACGGCCGGCTGTACGGCCGGGGCGCCGCCGACGACAAGGCCGGCGTGATGGCGCACGTCGCCGCGCTGCGTGCCTTCGGCGACCAGCTCCCGGTCGGTGTGGTCGTCTTCGTCGAGGGCGAGGAGGAGTACGGCTCCGACTCCCTCGACACGATCATCCACGAGCACCTCGAAGAGCTGCGCTCCGACGTGATCGTGATCGCCGACTCGGGCAACTGGGACATCGGGCAGCCCGCGCTGACCACCTCGCTGCGGGGCCTGGTGAACCTGTTCGCCGAGGTGCGGGTGCTGAAGAGCGCCGTGCACAGCGGCATGTTCGGCGGCCCGGTGCCGGACGCGCTGATCACCCTGTCCCGGCTGCTGTCGACGCTGCACGACGAGTCCGGCGAGGTCGCGGTCGAGGGCCTGGTCGGCCGGGAGGGCGCGAGCGTCGACTACCCGGCGGACCGGTTCCGCCACGAGGCCGGGATGCTTGACGGCGTCGAGCTCATCGGCAAGGGCACGATCACCGACCGGATCTGGACCAAGCCGTCGATCTCGGTTCTCGGCATCGACGCGCCGCGGACGCTGGAGGCGGCGAACGCCTTGCAGCCGTCGGCGCGGGCCAAGATCAGCGTTCGGCTGGCGCCCGGTGAGGACCCGAAGTCGGCCTTCGAGGCGGTGAAGAACCATCTGGAGCGGAACGTCCCCTGGGGCGCGGCTCTGAAGATCGAACTGGAGAGCGACGGGTCGCCCTGTGTCATCGACGCGACCGGTCCGGTCTACGACGCCGCCCGTGCGGCGTTCCGTGAGGCCTGGGACGGCACCGAGCCGGTCGACATGGGCGTCGGTGGCTCGATCCCGTTCATCGCCACGTTCCAGGAGCTCTTCCCGGACGCGGCGATCCTGGTGACCGGCGTGGAAGACCCGTACTCGAGTGCCCACGGCCCGGACGAGAGCCTGCACCTCGGCGAGTTCGAGCGCGTCTGCGTCGCCGAGGCACTGCTCCTGAAGAACGTGGCGGAGACCTTGTCGAAGTAAGAGAACGGGGTGGCCGGATGGCCGAGTTGTCGTGTGAGGTCCTGGTGGTGGGCGCCGGTCCGACCGGCCTGATGCTCGCCAACTGGCTGACCCGCCTGGGCGTGGCCGTGATCGTCACGGACACCAAGGACGGGCCCACCCGGGAATCCCGGGCGCTCGTCGTGCAGGCGCGCAGCCTGGAGATATACGACCAACTCGGCATCGGCGACCAGGTGCTCGACGCGGCCCGGCGGGCCGAGGCGTTCGCGCCGGGCTTCGGCCCGCGCGCGTTCGGCCGGATCCCGCTGGGCCCGCTCGGCACGAAGGTGACGCCGTACCCGTACATCGAGATCCTCGAACAGAGCCGGAACGAGGAGATCCTCTACGACAACCTGCGCAAACTCGGCGGTGAGGTGTCCTGGGAGACGCCGGCGACCGCCGTCGTGCAGACCGAGCAGGGCATCGAGGCGAAGGTCGGCAACGACACGATCCGGGCCCGGTTCTGCGTCGGCTGTGACGGGGCGAACTCGATGGTCCGTAAGGCGCGCCGGATCGCGTTCGAAGGGGTCACCAATCCCCACCACTTCTTCGTGCTGGACGCCTCGGGAGTCTCCGGGCTGGTGGCTCAGTCGATAAACGCGCGGCCGAACGGGACCGATTTCATGGTCGCCTTCCCGATGGCGGGGGCGGGTCGTTGGCGGCTGATCGGGGCGGTCAGCGGCGATGATCTCGAAGAGGACGATGCTCGCGCTCGGCTTCTCCGTACATTTAATGTGTCCTATGAAAAATCCCGATGGTTTGCGACATATCGGGTGCATCATCGCGTGGCCGCCGCCTTCCGTGACGGTCCGTTCTTCCTCGCCGGGGACGCCGCTCACGTGCACTCGCCGGTCGGCGGGCAGGGGATGAACACCGGTCTGCAGGATGCGCACAATCTGGCCTTCAAGCTGGCCGACGTGCTGCGGGGGCGGCGCCGCGACCGGTGGCTCGATCGATACGAGGCCGAGCGCCGGCCGGTCGCGCGCAAACTGGTCGCGACGACGGATCGGCTCTTCGGCTTCATCACCTCCGGCCGGCTGCCCGCGCGGACGCTGCGTCGCGTCGCGGTTCCGCTGATCGCCCCGATCGGAGTGCGGGTGCTGCCGCGTTCATCAGCAGGATCAAGGCTTTTCCAGTACGTCTCACAGACCCGTATTCATTACCGTCTCGCTTCTTTCGAGGGTCGCCGTGATCCGGTGGTCGGCCGCCGTCTGCCCTGGGCCGGGAGTAACTTCGCCGTGCTGAGGGCTGCGGAGTGGCAGGTTCACGCCTACGGGGGAGTGGACGCGGCGAGCGTGCCGGATCTGGGCCTGCCCGTGCACGTCTTCCCGCCGGCCCCGGGAACCCCGCTCCGACCTGGGCTTCTTTACCTGATCAGGCCGGACGGGTTCGTGGCGGCGCGTGCCGAGCCGGGCGAGGCGGAGCTGCGTTTCCGGTACGCGCAGACTTAATTCCTCCTGTGGTGGAGCGATCAATCCTGTTAGGATTCGAACATGCGTTCGATTGTTGCACCGTCGCTCGATCGCCTCCGGACCCGCGATCGGATCGAGTCGATCGCCCGTCTGCGTGCCGCCGCCCGGGCCCTGGGAGACGTCGACGTCTCCGGGTGGGACGACGACACTCTCCACGACCATCTCGAGGATCTCTCCAAAGTGTTGTGCGCCCTCGACGCCGAGCTCAGCCGGGTCGCCGAGTCGGTCCGGGCGCGTGGCCTGAGCGTCAGCGAGCCCCGAGCGGCGTGAACTGCGAGGATGGGTTCCGTGCGATTCCTCGACATCGCTGCCACCTCGGCGGCCGTCAGCTCGACCTCCGGCCGCAAAGCCAAGATCGAGCTGCTGGCCGACGCACTGCGCCGCCTGGAGCCGGACGAGATCACGGCCGGCGCGGCGTTCCTCGCCGGTGAGCTGCGCCAGCGGCAGACCGGCGTGGGCTACGCCGCTCTGCGTGACCTGCCGCCGCCCGCAGCCGAGCCGTCGCTGACGGTCGCCGCCGTCGACACCGCCATCGCCGAGATCTCGGTGGTCGCGGGCGCCGGCTCGCAGGCCCGCCGGCGTGAGCTGATCGGCGCGCTCTTCGCCGCCGCCACCGCCGACGAGCAGCGTCTCCTCGTCGGCCTCTTCGGCGGCGAGCTCCGCCAGGGCGCCCAGGCCGGGCTGCTGGCCGAGGCGGTGGCCGCGGCCGCTGCGGTTCCGGCCGTCGCCGTCCGCCGGGCGCTGCTGCTCTGCGGCGACCTCAAACAGGTCGCGTCCGCCGCGCTGACCGGAGGCGCCGCCGCCCTCGCCGAGATCCACCTCCGGGTGGGCACCCCGCTGAGCCCGATGCTGGCGAGCAGCGCCCCCGACGTGGCCGCCGCCCTGCTGGCCACCGGCGCACCGGCCGTCGTCGACACGAAGCTCGACGGCATCCGCATCCAGGTGCATCGGTCCGGCGACGAGGTGGCCGTCTTCACCCGCAGCCTCGACGACATCACCGCCCGGTTGCCCGGGGTGGTGTCCGCGGTCAAGGCTCTGCCGTTGCGGTCGGCGGTGCTCGATGGGGAGGCGATGGGGCTGGGCCCCGATGGCCGGCCGTTGCCGTTCCAGGAGACGTCGAGTCGGGCGGCGACGCGCGGCAAGTCGGATATATCGCTTGTTCCGTACTTCTTCGACGTTCTTCATCTCGATGGAGTGGATCTGCTCGACGAGCCGGGCAGGGTCCGCTGGGCCGCGCTCGCCGACGCGCTCCCCGCCTCGCTGATCGTGGGGCGGCACACCGTCTCGTCGGAGGAAGAGGCTGCCGCGGCCTTCGCCGCCGCGCTCGCCGCCGGCCAGGAGGGCGTCGTCGTGAAGGCGCCGGACGCGCCCTACGACGTGGGGCGCCGCGGAGCCGCCTGGGTGAAGGTGAAACCCCGGCACACCCTCGACCTCGTGGTCCTCGCCGTCGAGTGGGGGCACGGCCGCCGCCGCGGCTGGCTCTCGAATCTCCATCTCGGCGCGCGCGACCCGTCCACCGGCGGGTTCGTGATGCTCGGCAAGACGTTCAAGGGCCTCACCGACGAGCTGCTGCGCTGGCAGACCGAGCGGTTCAAGGAACTCGCCGTCGACGACAACGGCTGGGTCGTGCGGGTCCGCCCGGAGCAGGTGGTCGAGGTCGCGTTCGACGGGGTGCAGACGTCACCGCGCTACCCGGGCGGGGTGGCGCTGCGGTTCGCCCGGGTGCTGCGTTATCGGGAGGACAAGTCCGCCCACGAGGCCGACACCATCGAGACGGTCAGAGCGCTGCAAGGCTCCGGACATAGTTGACCTGCTGGTTGATCGTGGTGGCGTCGGATTCGCGCTGGATCGGGACGCGGGCGACGTACTGCCTGGTGCCGCTCATCACCGTCACGTTGATCGTGCCCTGCGGGACGGTCTCCTTGTAGAGCAGGAGCAGCAGGCTCAGCCCGGCGGTGAAACAGATCCCGGCGAACGCGGCGATCTTGGCCCAGGTGGGGGTCTGCCGCCGGCCGTACCACTGGTCGGTGACCTGCCAGTGCGAACCCGACAGCGGAAGATCGCCGACCGGCGTGCGCACCAGGGAGGACGTGATCTCGATCTCGGCGATCTGAACGATCACCGGGCCGGTCACTTCTCGGCCTTTTCCGCACGTCGCTGGTCAGCGGCCGCCACCCGGTCCTCCACCGGCGCTTGGGGGTCCTTCGTCGGCGCCTGAGGGTTCAGGCCGAGCGCCTCACGGCGTGCCTGCCATCCGAACAGCACGAACGCCATGCCCGCGAAGATCCACCACTGCACCGCATAGCCGCCGTTCTGCCAGGCGTCCTCGTGCGAGATCGGAATCGGGACGAACGCCGGGTCGGCAGCCGGGGTCTGCTCGGTCAGCAGGACGTAGGCGCCGTAGACCGGGAACGGCAGCTCGGTGGCGAGACGAGGAATACTGACCCGTCGGGTGTCCAGCCGGCCGTCCCGTCGCTCGACCGGGGCAGGTCGGCTTTCCGACAGGTGGATCTGGCCGACCACTGTCACCCGACCGGATGGAGCTGCCGGGGCCACCGGGGCCGCCAGCGCGCCGCCCTCGCCGGCCGGAACCCAGCCGCGGTCCACCAGGACAGCAGTTCCGTCGTCCAGGATCAGCGGCGTGACGATCTCGAAGCCGACCTCGCCGTCGACCGTCCGGCCACGAGCCTGGATCTCGGTCGCCTGGTCGTAGCGGCCGGTCACGGTGACCTTTGTCCAGGCCAGAGACTTGCCGGGCGCGGAGCCGGGAGTGCCGGCAGCGGTCGGGGCGGAGAGCACCGAGGTGATCGGGACGGCCTCGACCGAGTTCGCCGAGTCGATCCGGTCATTGATTTCGGTGCGTTCGTGGTACCGGCGGAGCTGCCAGTTGCCGAGCATCACCATGACGATGGCAGCGACGACGGTCAGCGCGGCCGCGGCGAGCCAGCGGGGCGTCAGCAGGAACCGGTACACCCCCCGAGGCTACCTGGCGCGACAGTAAGGCCCGCCGCAGCCAGGTAGTCTGCGACATCCGGCAGTCGTTACCACGCGGCCGCCGACAGCGGAATCCTCGGGGGAGACATTGATCACCCAGCCTCGTCTGGTCGTGAGCGCGCCGTCGTCGGGCCACGGCAAGACAGCGATCGCGGTCGGGCTGCTCGCCGCCATAGCGGCGCGTGGCATCCCGGCCGCGGGCTTCAAGGTCGGCCCGGATCACACCGACGCGGCGTACCTGGGACTCGCCGCCGGCCGCCCCGGCCGCAACCTCGACCCGCGGCTGGTCGGCGCGCAGCGGGTGGCCCCGCTCTTCCTGCACGGCGCCGCCGGCAGCCAGCTGGCCGTCGTCGAGGGCGCGATGGGCCTCTTCGACAGCCTCACCGGGCAGCCCGAGGTGGACGGCACCGCCGCGGTCGCGGCGGCGCTGCGGGCACCGGTCGTGCTGGTCGTGGACGTGGCCGCGATGGGTCATTCGCTGGCCGCGCTGGTGCACGGGTTCCGCATGTTCGACGAGATGGTCCACCTCAACGGCGTCATCCTGAACCGGGTGGCCTCCGCCCGGCACGAGCAGATGCTGCGCAGCGCCATGGACGACATCGGCATGCCGGTCCTCGGTGCGCTGCACCGCGGTGAGCTGCCGAACGTCCTGCCCGCTCGGGCGCACGGCCTCGTGCCGGTCGCGCACCGGACGGTCGAGGCCGCCCGGGCGGTCCGCCGGCTCGGCGAGGCCGTCGCCACAATGCTCGACATGGACCGGCTGATGGCCCTGGCCGCGTCCGCGCCGCCGCTCCCCGGCCCGCTCTGGTCCCCGGCCGAGGCCCTCGGCGGCCTCGACGACTTCGATCAGCGCCCGGTCATCGCGCTGGCCGGTGGGCAGGGCGCCCCTTACACGTACGTGGAGACCGCCGAACTCCTGGCCGCAGCCGGCGCCGACGTCGCCGTGATCGACCCGCTGCGCGACGAGGCCCTCCCGCCGGGCACCCGCGGCCTGATCGTCGGCGCGGGCCTGCCGGAGGGGTACGCCGAGGAGCTCTCCGCCAACCACCGCCTCAGCGCGGCCGTCGCCCAGTTCGCCCGTGACGGGCGGCCGGTCGTCGCCGAGGGCATCGCCTTCCCGTGGCTGACCCGCGAGCTGGACGGCCGCCCGATGTGCGGCGTGCTCGACGCCACCGCGACCACCGGCGAACAGACCGTCGCCGGCTACCGCGAAGCCACCGCCCCCGGTACGTCGGTGCTGGCCCCGGCAGGCGCGCGCATCACCGGCTACAAACAACACCGCTCGATCGTCGCCCCCCGCGCCGGCGCCAACCCGGCCTGGACCTGGTCCGGCGGCAATCCGGAAGGCTTCGTCTGGCGCCAGGTCCACGCCTCCCAGCTGGGCCTGCACTGGGCCGCCGCGCCGGAGATCGCCAAGCGCCTGGTGGCGGCCGCGCTCAACGGCGCTCAGCAGTCGAACGGCACGGGCCTATCCAGCCCGTCGGCGCCGGCGTCCTCGCAGCAGCCGATGCCGTCGTCGCCTCAGCCCATGCCTCCGCAGTCGATGCCGCCGCAGCCGATGCCACCTCAGTCCATGCCTCCGCAGCCGATGCAGCCCTCATCCATGCCGCCGCAGCCTCCAGCGATGCCGCCGATGCCGCCGCAGCCGATGCCGCCGCAGCCGATGCCTCAGCCGGGACCGCAGACGATGCCTCAGCCGGTGCCTCAGTCGATGCCCGGACAGTCGATGCCTGGCTCAGGGATGCAGCCGCCGACTTCGATGCCGCCCGGCAACGTCCCGACCGGCCCCGTACCGATGCCGGAACGCCCCACCGGCCCGGTCCCGATGCCCGACCGCCCGGGTGGCCCGATGATCGACCGCGCCGGCGGTTCGATGGGCGAGCGCCCGACGGGTCCGGTGCCGATGCATTCCGGCAACGGCCCCCTGATGCCGCCGATGCCCGGCCCGCACTCGGGTCCTGGCATGCCAGGCCCGCATTCCGGTCCGGGGTCGTCCGGTCCGCATTCCGGTCCAGGGTCGTCCGGTCCGCATTCCGGCCCAGGGCTGCCCGGCCCGAACTCGGGGCCCGGTATGCCCGGCTTCGCACCCTCGATGCCCTCGGGCGTCCCGGCGTTCGGCCCGAATATGCAGCCTGGTTATGGCATGCAGTCCGGCCCGGGCATGCAATCAGGTCCCGAGATGCAATCCGGTCAGGGGATGCAGTCCGGGGATGGCCTGCAGCGTGACTCCGGGATGTCCGGCCCTGGGATGCCGCCGCTCAATCAAGGGCCTGTTCTGGCGCCGGGACAGGGGCAGGGGCCGTCGGGGAACCCGGAGAACCGGCCTACCGCGGACATCCCGATCCACTCCTGAGAAACCGCCCGCTGACCAGCCTTCGAAGCCGGAAACCGCCCTGCGTGCGAAAGCCGATCGCCGCGGCCGGAAGTTGTCGTACCCCCCTCGTACCGTGAGGTACACGACAACCGAAGGAGGGCATCGTGGCCGATCGTGTGCCGCTGGATTTCGATCCGCCGGCTCGCCAGATCAGGGCTCTACTACTCGGGGTCGACGAGAGAGATCTGACGGCGCCGACGCCCTGCCTCGGCTGGCCGGTCGCGGCTCTGCTCGATCATCTGATGGGGCTGTCCTACGCGTTCGCGCAGGGCGCCCGCAAGCGTGGTCCGGGCGGACCGGCCGTGGAGCCGTCGGCCGAGCACCTGTCGCGTCATTGGCGCAGCCGGCTGCCGGTGCTGCTGGAGGAGTTGGCCACGGCGTGGCGCGACCCGGCCGCCTGGAGCGGCACGGCTTCGGTCGGCGGGGCCACGCTGCCGGCTACCGACATGGGCATCTTCGCGATGACCGAGCTGGTCATCCACGGCTGGGACCTCGCGAGATCGACCGGCCAGGACTTCGCGGCGGATCCGCGCGCCCTCGACGTGCTGGTCGACTTCCTGTCGCAGGGCCCCGCCGACGGGACACCGGGACTCTTCGGCCCGATGCGCCCCACCAACAGCGACGACGACCCGCTCCTCCACGCCGTGGCCCTGACCGGCCGCGACCCAGCCTGGCGACCACCCCGCCGCCGGGCTCCGATCCGCCGGGCCAGCTGAGCGGTCGCTGAGCCGGCGGGGTGGGCCGGGTCCGGGCGGTCCGGGCGGCCGCCGGCCTGGGCGGGCGCGGAGAGGGCACGGTGGGAAAGGGCCGGCCGCCGGTTCGAGGGAACGCGGCGGCCGGGGGTGGCTGACGGGTTGGAGGCCGGCCACGTCGACGTCGGCCCCCGCCATGGTTACCAGACGAGTTTGTCCGGGGGTGGGGTGAATTTCCTCTTCGGCTCGTCTTTCAGGGCGTCTCTCAGCGTCTGCGCGACGGTGAATTTGGAGATGGTGCCCCGGCCTGTGCCGACCACGTGTTCCGGGTTGTCGGGGTCGGCTACGAAGGCCGAGGCCGCCAGCTGAGGGGTGTAACCGCTGAACCACGCCGTCTTGTTGCCGTCGGTGGTGCCGCTCTTGCCGGCCACCGGGCGGCCCAGGATGCCGTGGACCATCTCGGAGGTGCCCCAGCCGCCGCAGCTGCCGCGCGCCGAGCCGTACCCGGTGACGCAGCGGGCGGCGTCGGTGGCGGCGCGGGCCACGTTCGCGGTGATCTCGCGGTGGCAGCGCGGGGCGGCGATCAGCTTGTCGTCGTGGATGGCGTGGCTGCCGTCCGGGTTGCGGATCGACATGACCGGTGTGGGCTGGCAGTACATGCCTTCCGCGGCGAGTGTGGCGAAGACGTTCGCCATCTCGACCGGGGTGGCGTCGGAGACGCCGAGGGTGAAGGCGCCCCAGCCGGAGGCGTGTCCCGGCCCGGCCAGGCGACGGTCCACCTCGGTGCGCCAGCGCAGGCCGAGCCGTTCCGCCATCTTCACCGCCTTCTCCGCGCCGACCCGCTGTTCGAGCTGCACGAAGTACGTGTTCACGGACTTGCCGAAGCCGCTCCACATGTTCTGTGTGCCGGTCATCGACTTGCTGGAGTTCTTCGGGCACCAGTGGGTGCCGCAGGTGGCCGGGCCGGGCGCGGTGATGTACTGCGAGTAGAACCGTTCCGGGGAGTAGAACGAGGTGCGCAGCGGTAGTCCGGCTTCCAGCGCGGCGAGCATCGTGAAGATCTTGAAGGTGGATCCGGCCTGGTAGCCGGCCATGTCGCCGCCACCGAGCAGTGGATTGACGGTGTTCGGGTAGTTGCCGCGGGTGCCGCGTTCGGTCCGCCAGTCGCTGTGCCGGCCGTTGTCCTGCTGGTCCAGCGAGTACCGCCGGTTGACGGCCATCGCCAGGACCCGCCCGCTGCCGGGCTGGACGACGACTTCGCCGTGCGCGAACGGGCTGTTCCGCTTCTCCTTGTCGAGGACGTGTTCCATCGCGTACCCCTGGATCTCCGGGTCGATGGAGGTGACGATCCGGTAGCCGCCGCGGCGCAGGTTCTCCTCGCGTTCCTGGGCGTTGCCGCCGAACGCCGGCTGTTCCCGCCACCAGGCCTTGAAGTAGTCGCAGAAGAAGCCCCAGTCGTTGTGCTTGCGGGACACCGAGACGCAGTCGTTCGGCGGGGCGGTCAGCGTCAGCTTGATCTTGGCGCGGCGGGCGGCGGCGGCCTGCTCCGGCGTGATCGAGCCCATCTTGAGCATCTGGTCGATGACGTAGTTGCGCCGCTGCTTGGCGGCCCGCTGGTCCTTGGTCGCCGGGTCGTACGCCGACGGCGCCTTGACCAGGCCGGCGAGCAGCGCGGCCTCGGTGAGGGTGAGGTCCTTCGGCGCCTTCGAGAAGAACACCTGCGAGGCGGCGAAGATCCCGTAAGCGCGGTGCCCGAAGTAGGCGGCGTTGAGGTACCGCTCCAGGATCTGCCCCTTGCTGAGCCGCTGTTCGACCTCGATGGCGAGCCTCATCTCGCGCAGCTTGCGGGCCGCGGTCTGCTCGGTGGCTTCGAGAGCCTCCTTCGGTGTGCGCGCGCTGTCCCGCAGGGCCATCCGGACGTACTGCATGGTGAGCGTGGACGCGCCCTGGGAGACGCCGCCGGCCTGCTGGTTCGCCACGAACGCGCGGGCCACGCCCTTGGCGTCGACCCCGTTGTGCTCGTAGAAGCGGGCGTCCTCGGAGGCCACGATCGCCTTGGTGATGTACGGCGACATCTGTTTGAGGGCGATCTGTTTGCGGTGTTCCTCGTAGAACATCGTGAGCAGCGTCTTGCCGTCGTTGGCGTAGACGTAGGTGGTCTGCGCGGTCGGCACCTCGGTCAGTTCCACCGGCATGGCTTCCAGGGCATCGCTGCCGGCCTTGACCCCCATCCCGGCGAGCGCCGCCAGGGGATAGGAGAGGCCGGCGATGACCAGGCCCGAGATGAGTCCGGCCCGGACTAGAAGGGCGACTCTTCCGGCTACGGTGAGGCGTCGGCTCGTCACTCCTTGACGGTAGGACAAAGGGGTTCATGTTCTACCGAAACAGCCGAAGTCAGACGGTAAGAAGTGTCCGGCATGCTGTGGGCATGACGTTCGACCTTGATCATCACGGCGACGCCGAGGTGGGTGCGGGCCTGATCGATCTCGCGGTCAACGTGCGGCATCAGCCCCGCCCGGCCTGGCTCAGCGAGCCTCTCGCCGCGTCCCTCCAAGATCTCAGAAGCTACCCCGATTCCCGTACGGCCACCGCGGCCGTGGCGGCCAGGCACCGCCGGGATCCGTCCGAGGTGCTGCTCACCGCCGGCGCCGCGCAAGCGTTCGTGCTGCTGGCCCAGGCGTTCCGGGGCGTTCGCCGCCCGGTCGTGGTGCATCCGCAGTTCACCGAGCCGGAGGCGGCGCTGCTGAACGCGGGACACCGGGTGGATCGGGTGCTGCTGCGCGAGGAGGACGGTTTCCGCCTCGACCCGGCGCTCGTGCCGGACGACTCCGATCTGGTCTTCGTCGGCAACCCCACGAACCCGACATCGGTGCTGCACCCGGCCGCCGACATCGCGAAGCTGGCCCGCCCGGGGCGGATCCTGGTGGTCGACGAGGCGTTCGCGGACACCACCCACCGGCCCGGTGTGGATCATGAGCCGGAATCCCTCGCGGAGGAGCGCGGCCTGCCGGGACTGGTCGTGCTGCGCAGCCTCACCAAGACGTGGGGCCTGGCCGGACTGCGGATCGGCTACCTGCTCGGCCCGGGCGATCTCGTGGAGAGAGCGAACCAGGTCCAGCCGCTGTGGGCGGTCTCCACCCCGGCCCTGGCCGCCGCGACGGCCTGCGCGTCCCCGGTCGCGGTCGCCGCCGAACGGGAGATCGCCGCGGTGATGGCGAAGGAGCGTGCCCACCTGGTGGACAGCCTCCGGAACGTGCCGAGCGTCACCATCGCCGGCGAACCGGCCGGCGCCTTCGTGACGATCCGCCTGCCCGACGCCGACCGGATACGGCTTGAGCTGCGCGAACGCGGCTATGCGGTACGCCGGGGCGACACCTTCCCCGGGCTGGGCCCGGACTGGCTCAGGATTGCGGTGCGCGACACTGCCACCACAGACGGATTCGTGCAGACTCTGACGAAAGTGATCGAGGAGCGATCGTGACGCTGGAGACCACCCTGGCCGCCATCCGGCCCGCCGACGAGCAAGCGGTCGCCGCCGCCCGCGAGCTGCACACCCGGCTCACCAAGCCGGCCGGTTCGCTGGGCGTCCTGGAGGAGCTGTCGGCCCGGCTCTCCGGCCTGGCCGGTGTCTGCCCGCCGCCGATGCCGTCCCCGGCGACCGTCGCGGTCTTCGCCGGCGACCACGGCGTGCACGCCCAGGGCGTCACCCCCTGGCCGCAGGAGGTCACCGCGCAGATGGTGGCGAACTTCGTGGCCGGCGGCGCCGTGGTGAACGCGTTCGCCCGGCAGGCCGGCGCGGACGTCATGGTGGTCGACGCCGGTGTCGCGATCCCGCTGCACGGCGGGCCGAACCTGCTCGACGCGAACATCCGGCGCGGCACCCGGGACATGACCGTGGAGCCGGCGCTGACCCGCGAGGAGGCGCTGGCCGCCGTCGAACTCGGCGCCGCGGTGGCCGCCCAGCTCGTCGCTTCCGGCGCGAAGTGCCTGCTCACCGGCGATATGGGTATCGCCAACACGACTCCTGCCGCAGCGCTCATCGCGGTCTTCACCGGCACCGATCCGGCGGAGGTCACCGGTCGCGGGACCGGCATCGACGACGCGACGCTGGCGCGCAAGACCGCTGTGGTCGCCGCCGCGCTGGCCCGGCACACCCCGGACCCGGCCGACCCGCTCGGCGTGCTCGCCGCGGTCGGCGGCCTCGAGCACGCCGCGCTGACCGGCTTCGTCCTCGGCGCGGCCGAGCACCGCGTGCCGGTGATCGTGGACGGCGTGATCGCCGCCTCGGCCGCCCTCGCCGCCGCCGCGTTCGCCCCGGACGCGGTGGCCGCCATGGTCGCCGGGCACCGGTCGGCCGAGCCGGGCGCGACGGTGGCGCTCGCTCACCTGGGCCTCGAACCCCTGCTCGACCTGGGCATGCGCCTGGGTGAGGGCAGCGGCGCGGTGCTGGCCCTCCCGGTCGTGTCGGCAGCGGTGCGGGTGCTGCACGAGGTTGCGACGTTCGACAGTGCGGGAGTGTCCGAGAAATGAGCCTTTATCCGATGGCTTTGCGGCTCGAGGGCCGCCGTGTCCTGGTGGTCGGCGGCGGCTCCGTCGCCACCCGCCGTGTCCCGGCGCTGATCGCCGCGGGCGCGCTGATCGAGATCGTGTCGCCCGAGCTCACCCCGGCCCTGCAGTCGCACGTCGACGCCGGCCGGGCGGTCTGGACGCCGCGCCGCTTCGCGCCGGCGGACGTCGAGGGCGCGTGGCTCGTCCATGTCGCGATCGACGACCCGGCCGCTGCCGCCGAGGTGAGTGCGGCGGCGGAGGCTTCGAGGACCTTCTGCGTACGAGCGGACGACCGCGACGCGGCGACGGCGTGGACGCCGGCGGTGACCCGTCACGGCCAGGTGACCGTCGCGGTGACCGACGGTGGTGACCGCCGCCGGGCGATGGCGGTCCGTGACCTGGTCGCGCACGCGCTGGAGGCGACGCCCGTGGCCGCGCCGGAGTTCAAGGGCGTGGCGCTGGTGGGTGGCGGCCCCGGCGACCCGGAGCTGATCACGGTGAAGGGCCGCAGGCTGCTCGCCGCCGCGGACGTGGTGGTCGCCGACCGGCTGGTGCCCGGCGTGCTCCTCGGCGAGCTGCGCCCGGAGGTCGAGCTGATCGACGCTGCCAAGATCCCGTATGGGCCGTCGGCGGCGCAGGAGGAGATCAACCGGATCCTGGTGGACCGGGCTCAGCAGGGGAAGTTCGTGGTCCGGCTCAAGGGCGGCGACAACTTCGTCTTCGGCCGTGGCGGCGAGGAGGCGCTCGCCTGCGCCGAGGCCGGCGTGCCGGTGGTCGTGGTGCCCGGCGTGACCAGCTCGATCGCGGCGCCCGCGCTGGCCGGCATCCCGGTCACCCACCGCGGGGTGGCGCACGAGTTCACCGTGGTCTCCGGGCACATCCCGCCGGAGCACCCGGACTCGCTCGTCGACTGGGCGGCGCTGGCCCGGCTCAAAGGCACGCTCGTGGTGCTGATGGGCTTGAAGAACCTGCCGAAGATCGCCGAGCGGCTGATCGCCGAGGGCCGGTCCGCGGAGACCCCGGTCGCCGTGGTGCAGGAGGGGTCGACCGCGCATCAGCGGTCGCTGCGCAGCACGCTCGGCGCCGTGACCGAGGACGTGAAGCAGGCGGGCATCCGTCCCCCGGCGGTGGTCGTCATCGGAGACGTGGTCCGGGTGGCGGACGGGTTCCTGCCGGTCGGGTGATCCGCACGCTGCCGCCGGCGTACAAAGGAAAGGCGCCGGACCGGAAACGGCCCGGCGCCTGACAGCGGGGTTGCTACTCCTCGGACTCGCCGACGCCGAGCTCGTCCAGGAAGGTCTTGGCCCACTTGGCCACGTCGTGGGTCCGCAGGTGACGCTGCATCACCCGCATCCGCCGCTTGAGCTCGGCCGGCTCCGCGGAGATCGCCCGCAGCAGCGCGTCCTTCACTCCGTCCGGGTCGTGCGGGTTGCAGAGGAACGCCTGGCGCAGCTCGGTCGCCGCGCCGGCGAACTCGCTGAGGACCAGGGCGCCGCCGGTGTCGCCGCGACAGGCGATGTACTCCTTGGCGACCAGGTTCATGCCGTCGCGCAGCGGGGTCACCATCATGACGTCGGCGGCCGCGTACATGGCGGCGAGCTCCTGCTTGCTGACCGACTGATGCAGATAGTGCACGGCCGGCGTGCCGACCCGGCCGAACTCGCCGTTGATCCGGCCGACCTCGCGCTCCACCTTCACCCGCAGCGTCTGGTAGTGCTCGACGCGCTCCCGGCTCGGCGTCGCGACCTGCACCATCACCGCGTCGCCGACGTTGAGCTTGCCGTCACTGAGCAGCTCGCGGAACGCCTTGAGACGCAGCTCGATGCCCTTGGTGTAGTCCAGCCGGTCGACGCCGAGGATCACCGTCTGCGGATCGCCCAGCTCGGCGCGGATCTGCTTGGCCCGTGCCTGCACCTCCGGGGTGGCGGCGAGGCGTTCCATGTCCTTCGTGTCGATGCTGATCGGGAACGCGCCGGCCTTGACGCTGCGCCCGTCCACCTTGATCGACTGGCCTTCGTAGCGGAGCCCGAGCAGGTGCCGGGCGAGACGCACGAAGTTCTGCGCGGCGAGACGCTGCTGGAAGCCGACCAGGTCGGCGCCGAGCAGGCCGCGCAGGATCTCCGCGCGGAACGGCATCTGCATGAACAGTTCGATCGGCGGGAACGGGATGTGCAGGAAGAAGCCGATCCGCAGGTCGGGACGCATCTCCCGGAGCATGGACGGCACCAGCTGGAGCTGGTAGTCCTGCACCCAGACGGTGGCGCCCTCGGCGGCCACCTCGGCCGCGGCCTGGGCGAACCGGTGGTTGACCACCCGGTACGTCTCACGCCAGCGGCGCTTGTAGACCGGGGTCTCGACCGCGTCGTGGTAGAGCGGCCAGATCGTGGCGTTCGACTGACCCTCGTAGTAGCGTTCCAGCTCCTCAGCACTGAGGGGGACCGGGTGGATGTTGATGCCCTCGAGTTCGAAAGGCTCGGGTGCTTCGCCCGACCCGCCCGCCCAACCGATCCAGGTGCCGCGATGCTCGATCAGCACCGGGTGCAGCGCCGTGACGAGCCCGCCGGGGCTCGGGCGCCACTGCCTGTCACCTTCCGGCGTGGTGACCTCGTCCACTGGCAAACGGTTGGCGACGACGACGAAGGAACTTCGTTCGGCCACGCTGAGTACACCTCCGAGTGGTTTCTGTTCCCTGGACGAGCCTACTGTGCGTAAGCTGCCGCGGTTCATCGCCTCCGATGGACCGGCTGGAACCGGGGTGCCATCCTGATCCGGTGACCCCCCTCGATGATCATTCCCAGCAACGGCGGCCGTTGTTCTTCCCTGTGGTGATCGCCACGGTGTTGCTGACGATCATCGGGATGATCGGTGGTTTCCTCCTGGGCGAGGAACGAAACAGGTCTGTTTCCACCCCTGAGGCGACACCGACCCTGAGCCTCGTCGACGGCCCGCTCTGCCCGGAACAGACACAGAAGGCCGGTGAGCTCCAGGGGGCGAGCGGTCAGCTGATCCAGGTGATGAGGGTTCGTACGACGCGCAAGACCGTGATCTGGATCTGCCAGGACCGGAAGGGGCAGCTCTACTATCACGCGAACAAGGGCGGCACCGACGCCGAATGGATCGAGAACAAGACGGCTCTCTTCCTGTCCGGGGTCTGGCAGGACGGCAACGGCGCCTACGTGGCGACGGCCGTCGACGGCGCCGTCTTCTCGGTCGACCGGAACCGGCTGCGGATCACCCACGCGGACGGCCGCGAGGAGACCCAGAAGGTGGTCGGGGAGTAAACCTGCCGGGGTTGTCGTTGGTCGTCGCGGGGGTACCTGGAAAGATTGTCCTTTGGTTCTCTTCCGGCCCTGACAATTCACGATCTTGGAGGTAGGGCACACCGTGGCCCAATACATCTACGTCCTGGAAAAGGCGCGCAAGGCGCACGGCGACAAAGTCGTGCTCGACAACGTGACGCTGAGCTTCCTGCCGGGCGCCAAGATCGGTGTGGTCGGCCCGAACGGCGCCGGTAAGTCCAGCCTTCTCAAGATCATGGCGGGGCTCGACAAGACGAGCAACGGCGAGGCCCGGCTCATGCCCGGCTACACCGTCGGCATGCTCGCCCAGGAGCCGCCGCTCAACGACGAGAAGACGGTCCTCGGCAACATCGAGGAAGCGGTCGCCGAGACCAAGGCCAAGCTCGCCCGGTTCAACGCGATCGCCGAGCAGATGGCCACCGACTACTCCGACGAGCTGATGGACGAGATGGGCAAGCTCCAGGAGGAGCTCGACCACCTCGACGCGTGGGACGTCGACTCGAAGCTCGAACTGGCGATGGACGCGCTGCGCTGCCCGCCGCCGGACGCCGACGTCACCCAGCTCTCCGGTGGTGAGCGCCGCCGTGTCGCGCTCTGCAAGCTGCTGCTCGAAGCGCCCGACCTGCTGCTGCTCGACGAGCCCACCAACCACCTGGACGCCGAGAGCGTGAGCTGGCTGGAGCAGCACCTGGCCAAGTACGCCGGCACCGTCCTGGCGATCACCCACGACCGGTACTTCCTGGACAACGTGGCCGGCTGGATCCTCGAGCTGGACCGCGGCCGGGCCATCGGCTACGAGGGCAACTACTCCACCTACCTGGAGAAGAAGGCGGCGCGTCTCTCGGTCGAGGGCCGCAAGGACGCCAAGATGAAGAAGCGCCTCGCCGAGGAGCTCGAGTGGGTGCGCTCGAACGCCAAGGCCCGCCAGACCAAGAGCAAGTCCCGCCTCGAGCGGTACGAGGAGATGGCCAGCGAAGCGGAGAAGACCCGCAAGCTGGACTTCGAGGAGATCCAGATCCCGCCGGGCCCGCGTCTGGGCAGCACGGTCATCGAGTCGAAGGACCTGGTCAAGGGCTTCGACGGGCGGACCCTCATCAACAACCTGTCGTTCTCGCTGCCGCGTAACGGCATCGTCGGCATCATCGGCCCGAACGGCGTCGGCAAGACCACGCTGTTCAAGACCATCGTCGGGCTGGAGAAGCCGGACGAGGGCAGCGTCCGCATCGGTGAGACGGTCAAGCTGTCGTACGTGGACCAGAGCCGCGCCGGCCTGGACCCCGCGAAGACCGTCTGGGAGGTCGTCTCCGACGGTCTCGACCACATGATGGTCGGCAAGGTCGAGATGCCGTCCCGGGCCTACGTCGCCGCGTTCGGCTTCAAGGGCCCGGACCAGCAGAAGCCGACGAAGGTGCTCTCCGGTGGCGAGCGCAACCGGCTCAACCTCGCGATGACGCTGAAGATCGGCGGCAACGTGATCCTGCTCGACGAGCCGACGAACGACCTGGACGTCGAGACGCTCTCCAGCCTGGAGAACGCGCTGCTCGAGTTCCCGGGCTGCGCCGTGGTCATCTCCCACGACCGGATGTTCCTCGACCGGGTCGCCACGCACATGCTGGCCTGGGAGGGCACCGACGAGGAGCCGGACAAGTGGTTCTGGTTCGAGGGCAACTTCGAGGCGTACGAGAAGAACAAGATCGACCGTCTCGGCGCCGAGGCTGCCCGGCCGCACCGGGTGACGTACCGCAAGCTCACCCGTGACTGATCGATTCATCTACGACGTGCCCGTGCGCTGGTCCGACATGGACGCGTACGGGCACGTCAACAACGCGCGCTTCCTCACCCTCTACGAGGAGGCCCGGGTCGCGATGTTCTTCGTCGGGGCCCGAGCGCACGGGCTGGGCTCCTTCGAGGAGGGCATCGTGATCGCCCGGCACGAGATCGACTACCTGCGGCCGGTCGACTACGGCGACCCGGTGCGGATCGAGATGTGGATCTCCGAGCTGAAGGTGGCGTCGTTCACCGTCGACTACGAACTCTTCGACGGCGGGGTGCTGGCCTCGAAGGCGCGCTCGGTCTGCGTGCCGTACAACCTGGCCGAGGGGCATCCGCGGCGGCTCTCCGCCGAGGAGAAGGACTTCCTCACGCCCTACTGGGTCCGGTCATGAGTGAGCACGGCCTGCTCGGGATCCCCGACGCAGGCGCGTTCCTGGCCCGCCTCACCCGCCTGGACCCGGCCGCACCGGTCCGCCTGCGCTCGTCCGGTGGGCGGACCGCGCTCTGGGCCCGGCTGCCCTGGGAGGTGCTGGTCACCCGGGAGGTGGCCGGGGCCGGTCCGGGTGACGCCACGGTCTCCGCCGCCGAACTGCTCGCGGTCCTCGCCGCCGGTGGCTCCGCTCTCCCCGAGCGGCGTGACGTGCTGTGGCGGTGGCCGTTGCCGCCGGCCGCCTCCCGCGCCGTCGAGGCGGTCGCCGGGGCCGAATTGGATCGGCTGGCGAGCGCCGCCGCGGTGACCCTGCGGGAGATCTCCACCGGCGGGATGGCCGGCCGTTCGGTCGGCCAGCGCGCGGTCCGGGACGCGTTGCTCGATCACGTCGCGCTGGTCGTCACACCCGACGAGGGCAACCCCGTCGAGGTCTCCCAGCGTCTTGTCCAGGCGGTCGCGCGGATGGGTTTCCTGGGTCCGCGGTCCGCCGGACCGACCGAGGCGCGGGTCCGGGTGGCGGGCAGTTGGGTGGGAATTTCTGCACCATATGGAGTAGCGTGGCGACAGAGCGTGCATAAATTGACCGTTACTCCGATGTCAACTCACCCGAAAGGGTGACGCCACATCGTTCTTACGGACCCGCCCTCCCGTTGGGGGGATGACCTTCAGGAACTGTACGGGTACCGTCGGCCCTCGGGTCCACCGCACGTCCAGCGGTGGGTCTGTTGGGGAGTGGGGGTGCACACGATGCCGTGGTGGTCTTGGCGTCCGGGGTCGGCTTCGGCGAACGAGCCGGACACCGGTGGCGAGGTGGCGGTGCAGAGCACCGTCCGCGTCGGAGTCCCGGCCCAGCGCGAGCCGTCCCGCAGCGCGGTTCCGACTGAACTGGCCGCGGCCGGGTCCTCTTCCGACCAGGTCGCTCCGGTCTCGCTCGCGCGGATCGGCAAGGCGCTCGATCTGCTCGACATCCGGTTCCTCGCCGACGGCGGCGGGAGCCTGCTCGCCATGTGGGAGCGGCACGCGGTGCTGTTCACTCTGGAGGGGCCCGACGACGAGATCCTGGTGATGCGGGCCCGCCCGCACGCGACGGTCCCGCCGGACTGGGCCGACCGGGCCTACCGCGTGGTGAACGAGTGGAACCACACCCGGCGGTTCTGCAAGGCCTACGTCGGCGATCCCACCGAGCGCGGCCAGCTGCCGATCTACGCGGAGTTGCAGGTGCCGCTCGCGGCCGGCGCTCACGACACCCTGCTCGTGGAGATGCTGGACTGTGGTGCCGCGGTGGCGACGTCGTTCGTGGACTGGCTCCACGACGAGGGCGCGCTGCTCTAGCGTTTCTCGCCGGCGGCGGAAACCGGGCGTCAGCTCAGCGGGAACATTCCCACCCGGCCGTGGTACTCGCGGCCGAGCTGGTCGGTGTCCGAGCCGACGAACATGCCCTGCGCGGTCACCAGGAACGCGCGGACGCCCACGCCACGGGACCGGGTCGGGTTCCACGGCAGCGCCTTGCCGGTGTTCGGGCTGACCGCGCCGATGCCGGGACGCGACACCGCACCCGGGCCGGGGCCGTTGCCGTCGGTGCCGTAGGGGTTGTCGAACCAGCGCTGGTGACCGCCGAGGTAGACGGCCGGTCCGGTGATCGCGACCGCGTAGAGCGAGTCACCGCCGGTCCGCTGCACCCAGGTGGGGTTGTGCCGGCCCGCGCCGCCGGTCTCGAACCGGGCCGCCGAGTCGCACAGCTTCTGCGCCGAGGAAGCCCGCCCGGTCGCCGCCACCACGGCGTAGGAGCCGTCCGGCGAGAACTTGACCTGCCGCAGATAGGTGTCGAAGCCCTTCATGCACGGCGGCTTGTAGGCGTCGGTGTACCAGTTCGACAGCATCGCCGACGGGCCTCCGACATCGAAGAGCGCGATCTGCGTACGGTCGTAGCCGCCCGATTTGAGGAATGCACCGACGGCGATCAGCTTGCGTCCGTCCGGAGAGACGTCGAAGTGCTCCACCCGGGTGCGCTTCAGTCCGGGACCGGAGAGGCGGGCGTCGAAGCCCTGGTCGACCGCGCCGGTCGAGGCGTTCAACCGGGCCAGCCCGACCCGGCCCACTCCGTTCACGGCCGAGAACGTCCCCGCCGCGTAGAGCTGGTTGCCCCGGGACGCGAGAGCACGGACGTCACCCCAGTTGATCCGGGCGCCGAACGAGCCGATCCGGCCGCCGTCGCGCAGCGAGACCCGGGCCAGGCCGCGCTGACCCGCTCCGTTCACCGACTTGAAGCCGCCGCCGAGGTAGACCGAGTAGTCGTCGCCCGCCGCGAGCGAGTAGATCGCCCCGTCCACCTGCGGCGCGAAGCTGCGGATCTCGCCGTCGTACAGGCCGAACGCGAAGATGTTCTTCCGGTTCAGGGTGACCCGCCGTTTCGCGTCGGCGACCCGGGTGAACGCGCCGCCGACCACCACCGTGTCGCCGACCAGCGCCAGCGCCCACACCGTGCCGTCCAGGACGTGCGGCGTCCAGTCGACCGGGTTGGCGGAGACGACCGCCGGATGGGCGCGGTCGGCCACGGCCGGGACGGCCGTGGCCGCCACGGGCACGGCGACGGCTGCCACGGCAGCGGCAGCGAGCAGGCGACGGCGCATGGAGATGCTCCTGTGATCGGTCGCGGACGGTCAACCGATCAACGAGTCACCCGCTGAGGGGACACTCAGGCATTGACCATGAAGTACGCGGCCCGCTCCAGATAGTCCCAGAGCGTGGCCCGGTGCTGCTCGGGCAGATCGAGCGAGTCCACCGCGACCTTCATATGGTGCAGCCAGGCATCCCGCGCGGCCTCGTCGACCCGGAACGGCGCATGCCGCATCCGCAGCCGCGGGTGCCCGCGCGAGGCCGAGTACGTGTTGGGGCCGCCCCAGTACTGCATCAGGAAGAGCGCGAGCCGGTCGGCGGCCGGTTCGAGGTCCTCCTCGGGGTACATCGGCCGCATCAGGGGGTCCTCGGCGACGCCCTCGTAGAACTTGTCCACGAGACGCCGGAACGTGGGCTCGCCACCGACGGCGTCGAAGAAGGATTCGGGTGCGCTCACCGTTCCATCCTGCCAGCCGCGTCCCGGCGGCTCAGGGGGCGTCGGGTGTGACGCTCGTCGTGGCCTTGCGCGCCGCCGGGACCTGGCCGTGACCGGCGGCCTCGGCGGCCCGCTCGGCGGCGTCGGCGAAGGTCGTCGGCCGGGGCCAGAAGATCGCGATGAGCAGCATGGCGAGGGTGCCGCCGATGCTCCACAGGCCCACCACCACGGGCAGCCGGAAGGAGTCGGCGAGCGTGCCGGTGATGATCACGGCGCTGAACTGGGTGAGCTGGACACCGCTGTTCACCACGCCGAACGCCCGCGCCCGGAACCCGTTCGGCAGGGCCAGCACGAACGTGGCGTTCAACGTCGGCATGATCGCGCCGTGGATGGTGCCGGCGAGCAGCACGAGCAGGGCCACCACCTCGGCCGGTGGCCCGGCGAGGCTGGGGACCAGCAGCAGCGGGGCGATCACGGCGAGCAGCGGGACCAGCCGGATCCGCCGGGCCGCCGGGACCAGCCGGTTGAACAGCACGCCGCCGATCACGAAGCCGAGCGGGCCGGCCGCCATGATCATGCCCTGGTCCAGGCCGCGAGCGGCCGGGCCGGAGGTACTCTCGCCGGCCCAGGCGGCGGCCAGGCCCTCCGGGACGATCGCGAAGACCGTCATGGTGAGGACGACCAGGGTGATCGTCCGCAGCACCCGGTCACCGAAGACCAGCCGGAAACCGGCGGAGGTCTCGCCGAGCAGGTGGGTGCGCGCGGAGCGGGCCACCTCGGTGGGCCGGCGCCGGATGCCGAACGCCACGAGCGCGGCCGAGACGGCGAAGGTGAGCACGTCGATGCCGAGCGCGATCCGGGGCGTGAGCGCCACTGACAGCGTGGCGCCGGCCAGGTATCCGATCACCTGCGCGGCCTGGCCGCTGGTCTGGTTGGTGGCCAGGGCCAGGGTGAGGTGCTCGCGGCGGACCACCAGCGGCAGCATCGCCGAACGCGCCGACCGGGCCGGCGGCGCGCCCAGGCCGGACGCGAAGAGCAGCAGGAACATGACGGCGACCGGCAGACCGGGCAGGAGCAGCAGGCCGATCAGCACCATCCGGCACAGGTCCGAGGTGATCATCACTCGCCGGTACGGGTACCGCTCGGCCAGCGCCGACAGCAGCGGCCCGAAGATCCACGGCACATAGCTGATCGCGAACGCGATCGCGGAGAGCAGGGCGGACCGGCTCTGGTGGAAGACGAGCGCGGTGACGGCGGCCCGGGAGAGGTAGTCGCCGATCCCGTTGACCTGGTTGGAGAGGAAGAGGGCCCGGAACTCGCGCAGAGCGAAGATCTCTCGGAAGGTAACCGATCCTTCGCTCTGCGTAACCGCGTCGGCCACAGAGCTCGGCCGTGCGGGTTGATCTGACACCGAGCCCTCCATCGCGGTCGACGATCACCGAGGGCTTCCCGGGCGCGAACGTACGTTTAGCGGGATTGTGCCCGATCGTCCGAGCCCACGCTAGGGCAGTTGGGTCAAAAATCGGCCAAACGGTCGAGGGCGGACCTTCCGGCTCATCGCGTATGACCTGGTCAGGAACCGCCGCCCGGTCGGGGCTCGGAGGCGGAAGGCGAGGAATTCTCCGGTCCGGTGAGCCAGGCCGGCGGGATCGCGCTGCGCGGGCCGAGCCGGGAGGCGGCGATCCTCTCCGAGATGCCGGCGGCGTCCAGCGCGTCGGTCAGCGCCCGGCGCAGCGCGCCCTGCAGGACCGGTTGCGCGTCCGCGGTGGTCTTGGCGATCGTACGGATCACCGCGCCGTCCACGGTCAGCTGCTCGACACCGACGACGTCCGGTGCCTCCAGGAACTCCGTCTGGTGCTCGGGTTCGGCGGCGACCGCCTCGGCGGCCCGGCGCATCACGCTGACCGCCTCCTCGGCGTTCACGAACCCGATCGGGATGTCGACGACGACCATGGCCCAGCCCTGGCTCTTGTTCCCGACCCGGACGATCTCGCCGTTGCGGATGTACCAGAGCACGCCCCGCGCGTCGCGGACCGTGGTGATCCGCAGGCCGACGCTCTCCACCACGCCGGTGGCCTCGCCGACGTCGACCGTGTCGCCCACGCCGTACTGGTCCTCCAGCAGCATGAACAGGCCCGCGATCAAGTCCTTGACCAGGCTCTGCGCGCCGAAACCGATCGCCACGCCGACGATGCCGGCGCTGGCCAGCAGCGGTGCCAGGTTGAAGCCGAACTCACCCAGCACCAGCAGTCCGGCGATCGTGAAGACCACCGCGCTCACGAAGCTCCGTAGCACCGAGCCGATCGCGGTGGCCCGCTGCCGGCGCCGCTCGGGTATGAACTGGCCCTCCTCGGCCGACGTCGACACCTTCTCCTTGAGCGGCTTCAGCAGCGCCGGCATCGCGGCGCGCGAGGTGCTCTGGGCCAGGCGGTCGATCGCCCGGTGCAGCAGCCACCGGATCAGCATCGCGATCAGGATGATCCCGATGATCCGGAGCGGCTTGATGAAGATGACGTAGCTGCTGGCGGCCAGCCAGGTGTTACCGGTCCAGTCGAGCACCTGCTTGCAGAGCGCGTCGTTGCTGCAGGCCGCGGTGACGTCGATGCTCGGCAGCTCGGTGGGCCACGACGAGCCGGACGGAGTAGGAGTCGGAGCTAGTTGAACCACGGGAAGTCAAAGTACCGGGTCGGCCTGAGGGGAGAACTCTGACGTTTACCGTCTGGCCACACATTGCGCTGGTAATTGGGTCATCCATCAGGGACTATTGGCGCACGGGCACTCGTTTTCGAGGCCTGGATCACACACGCATGGGCTATTGGGAGCGGTTGCAGCGACTGACACCGGAGGGTGATCGCGATGCCTGACATACGACCCACAGTGGGCTCTTCCGCGTTAGTGCTGAACGCTACCTACGAGCCGCTGTGCGTCGTATCGGTGCGTCGGGCGACCATTCTTCTGCTGACCGCCAAGGCGGAGTGCGTCTCCGACGGCGACGGCATGCTGCACAGCGCGCACCACACCCTCGCCGTCCCGTCCGTCGTCCGCCTCACCCGCTACGTGAAGGTGCCCTACCGGACCCATGTCGGCCTGTCCCGCCGGGCCATCTTCGCCCGGGACGGCGGCCGGTGCGCCTACTGCCGGGGATCGGCCGAGACCATCGACCACGTCTTCCCGCGCAGCCGCGGAGGGCTGCACGCGTGGGAGAACGTGGTGGCCGCCTGCGCCAAGTGCAACCACAGCAAGGGCGACAAGACGCCGGCCGAACTCGGCTGGCGGTTACACGCCCTGCCGGCGGCGCCCCGGGGGGTCGCCTGGCGGGTGCTCGGGCACCGGACCCCGGACCCCCGGTGGATGGACTGGCTGGACATGCCGTCCGCCCACGCCGAGGCCGAGGCGGCATAGCCGCCCGGCCTCTTTCTGTTCTTCAGCGCGTGTCGACCAGCGAGGCGAAGACGACGACGTTGTCGGCGTAGCCTCCCCGCGCGTCCCCCAGCCAGTCGCCGCCGCAGGTCATCAGCCGCAGCGACGGCCGGCTGTAATCGCCGTAGACCCGCTGCACCGGCAGATCGTCCTTGTCGAACTTCTCCACCGAGTTCACCTCGAAGATCGCGGTGGTGCCGTCCGCGCGGCTCACCTCGATCTCCTGCCCCGGCTTCATCCGGTGCAGATCGTGGAAGACCGACGGGCCGGTACGGGTGTCGGCGTGCCCGACCAGCAGCGCCGGCCCGAACTGACCCGGGGTGGGCCCGCCGTCGAACCAGCCGGCCTCGTTGTGCCGTTTCAGCGGCGGCACCCCGACGGAGCCGTCGTCGGCCAGGCCCACTTCGAGGACCGGCGCGGACACGTCGATCGCCGGGATCTCCAGCCGTTCCGGGCGGCTCGGCTCCAGCACCGGGAACGCCCGGGGCGGCGGCTCGTCCGGTCCGCGGAACCAGCCGCCCACATCGAAACCGGTCGCGAAGCCGAGGCCGAGGCCGACCGCGAAGAGCCCGAGGAAGCAGAGGACCAGCGCGACCAGCGCGATCGGTCCGGCCGTGCGGCCACGCCGGACCCGTGGCTTCGGGCCGCCGATGCGCGGACGGGGGATGCGAAAGGGGGAGCGTCCGCGTACCGGCGGGGTGGGTGGCAGTGGCCCGGTCACCACTCCCGGCGGCGGCGCGGTGATCACCTGGGCCGGCCGCTTGCGCTGCACGGATGCGGGCACGCGGGAGTTGCCCGGCACCCGGTCCTGACTCGCCACCGCCGCCTCAGCCGAGACGCCGGCGGCGGATCGAGACGACCGCGAGGACGAGCCCGGCCACTATCGCGCCGAGACCACCCCCGACGAGCAGCGACGCGCCCGGCCCCGGTGCGGTGCCACCACCGCCGGTGGCCGGGCCGCGGGTCGGCTCCACCTTCGCCACGACGTGCAGCGTGGCGGTCGCGTTGCCGCCGCCGTCGGGGCAGCGCAGGGCCACCGGGTAGTCGCCCGGCTCGGTGTCGCCGGGCACCAGGACGGTGGCGGTGAGGAAGCCGACGTCGGGCTGCACCGTCACCTCGCCGATCGGCTCGGCGTTGACCGTGGCCGGCTTGAGGTTGTCGTCGCACGAGGCCCGGAGCGAGAGGTCCTCACCGGCCGGGACCGTGCTGGGGTTGAGTTCGATGAAGACGGCCGCGGCGGCCTGGACAGGCGTGCCGGCGAGAGCCAGCATGATGGCGGACACCGCCGCAGCGGCAGGGACGGACAGGCGCATGGAATCCCCCCTCCTTGCCGTTCACGGCGGAAAAGACGTGGACGGCGCGTGAGGGTGATTTTCGCACCTCCGGACACATTCCGCGTAGATCCCGACGGCGTGAGACGCCGGTTCGAGACCCGACGCTCCGGTACGACACGCGCTCCGCTACCGTGATTGATGTTCGGAATAAATGGAGTCACCGGCGCCTGGGGGCGTTCAGTTGTCTGTAATCAGCACCGTTCTGGTCTTTGTGATCATTCCGGCCGTGGTCATCGGGGCGGTGGCGACGCTCGTCCTCTCCAGTTCTGATCGAGCCAAGCCGTCGCGCCGCTACCGTCCGGGCCAGTCCTTCGACTTCCCGGCCATGTGGTTCTCGGCTGCCCCGGAGAAGACCGCCGCGCCGGTCTCGCACGCCGTCGAGCACGGACTCGTCATCGAGGACAGTTCCGGCGCTCCGGTCCGGCCCGGCCCGACAGGAGGCGCAAGTGACAAGTGGTGAGCTCGCGCAGCTCGAGCAGCCGGCCGACGGTCCCTTCACGACCCGCCAGCTGCTGCGTCTCGACGAGGCGCTCCGGATCGCCGACCAGGCGACCGGCCTGAACTTCAGCATCTACCTCGGTGAGCTCGGGGACCCCACCCGGGAGTCGGCCGAGGAGCTGCACCGCAAGACCCGCACGCCGCAGCGCTCGGTGCTGATCGCGGTCTCGCCGAACCAGCGCAAGCTCGAGATCGTCACCGGTTCCGACGCGCGCAAGCGGATCTCCGACCGGGACGCCAAGCTGGCCGGCCTGTCGATGGCCGCGTCGTTCGCCGGCGGTGACCTGGCCGGCGGCCTGCTGATCGGGATCGACCAGCTCGCGTCGCACGCGGGCAAATCCTGACGGTTACAGCTTCACCCTGATCGGGTACGGGGCGTCGAGGCGGACCGCTTCGGCGCCCGTCACGTCTTCCGCGGCCTGGTAAGCGTCACCGCTGAGGGTGAAAGTGCGCAGAATCGGCCCGTCCTCCACCCGCCAGAACCGGGGAATGCCGGCGGCGGCGTAGATGGCGGGCTTGAGCAGCCGGTCGTAGTGCCGGGTCTCCTCGGACTCCACCTCGACCACCAGTGCCACATCGGACGGGCTGGCCCAGATCTTGCCGGCCGACCGCGGGCGCAGCACGGTGATGTCGGGCACCAGGTTGCTCGACCCGGTGTCGATGCCGGACCGGTCGCACACCCACCAGCCCTCCGGTGCCGCCGCGCGCAGCGTCTCGACCAGGGACGCCACCACGGCCTCGTGCCGCCTGTCCACCGGAGGGGTGACGTGCAGGCCGCCGTCGACGATCTCGTATCGATGGCCGTCCTGCGGGAACAGATGCAGATCGGGCTCGGTCCACCGGCCGTCCGGCGCGCTCCAGCGCGCCGCGGCACCCTGGCTCTGCATCGTCACAGGACCCACCTCCATTGCCGGGAGTGCAAGCGTACTCACACAGAGTTGTTACCGGCATGTCATAGACATGAAAAAAGCCCCCGCTCCGAGGCCGGAGCGGGGGCTTGGAAGGTTCCTATTCGCCGCGGTCCTTCGCGCGGGCCTTGAGCGCCCGCTCGATGCCGTCCCGGCCCTCGGCGACCAGGCGCCGCAGCGACGCCGGCTGGCCGTCGCGCTCCAGCCAAGCGCTGGTGAGCGCCACCGTCTCCTCGCTGATCTGGTACGCCGGGTACGCCAGCGTGGCGAACTCCTGCGCCGGCTCGCTGTCCGACCGGGCCCACACGTCCCCGACCACCTCGAAGAACTTCTCCGCGAACGGGGCGGTGAGAGCCACCTGGCGGGTGCTCTGGAAGCCCTGCAGCAGCGACCGGTTCTTCCAGTTCGGCAGCGTCTGGGGCCCGGTGAGCTCGGCCCAGACCCGGGCCTTGTTCTCCGCGGTCGGGACCAGCGCGTGCGCGATGGCCGCCTCCCGCTCGCCGCTCGCGGTGCGGTCGCCGGCCAGCTCCTGCTCGATCTCCTCCGGGCTGGCGGCGCCGAGCGCGGCCAGACCCTGCAGCAGGCTCCAGCGCAGCTCGGTGTCGACCACCAGGCCCTCGGGCCGGGAGTCGCCGGAGAACCAGCCGCGCAGCACGGCCGCCTCCTCCGGCGTGCGGGCCGCGGTGATGAACGCCCGCGCCCAGGTGAGCTGCCAGCCGCTGCCCGGCTCGGCGGCGGCGAGCTGCGCCTGCGCCAGGTCGGCCAGCATCTTCCAGCCGGTCGGGTTCCACGCCGGGTCGGCGAAGCTGGTCAGCGCCATGCCGGCCTGCCGCAGCGTCGCCGTCGTGAGGTTGATGTCGGTCTCGGCCGGCAACCCCGCCACGACCAGCGCGACGTAGTCCCGCGCGGCCATCTCGGCGTCGCGCAGCATGTCCCACGCGGCCGCCCAGCAGAGCGCCCGCGGCAGCGCCGAGTCGAACCCGGCGATGTGCCCGACCAGCGTGCCGAGGGAACGCTCGTCCAGCCGCAGCTTCGCGTACGTCAGGTCCTCGTCGTTGACCAGCAGCAGGTCCGGCGCCTTCACCCCGGCCAGCGCGGTGATCTCGGTGCGCTCGCCGGCGACGTCCGCCTCGATCAGCTCGCGGCGCACCAGCCGGTCGCCGTCCAGGTCGTACAGGCCGATGCCGATCCGGTGGGTGCGCAGCGTCGGGTAGCCGGCCGGCGCCTCCTGCTGCACGACCACGCTGCCGTAGTCGCCGTCCGCGTCGATCTCGACGACCGGGCGCAGCGTGTTGACCTGCGCGGTCTCCAGCCACTGGGCGGCGAACTTGCGCAGCTCCCGGCCGGAAGCCGTCTCCAGCTCGGTGAGCAGGTCGTCGAAGGTGGCGTTGCCCCAGGCGTGCTTCGCGAAGTACGCCCGCAGGCCGGTGAGGAACGGGTCCAGGCCGACGTAGGCGACCAGCTGCTTGATGACGCTGGCGCCCTTGGCGTACGTGATGCCGTCGAAGTTGACCTCGACGGCCTCCAGGTCCGGCATCTCGCAGTAGACCGGGTGGGTCGAGGAGAGCTGGTCCTGCCGGTAGCCCCAGGCCTTGCGGATCGACAGGAACGTCGACCAGGCGTCGGAGAACCGGGTGGCCTCGGTGTTGCACCAGTGGCTCGCCCACTCGGCGAACGACTCGTTCAGCCACAGGTCGTTCCACCAGCGCATGGTGACCAGGTCGCCGAACCACATGTGGGCCAGCTCGTGCAGGATCGTGTTGGCGCGCTGCTCGTACTCGTAGTCGGTCACCTGCGAGCGGAAGATGTAGTGCGCCTCGGCGTGCGTGACGCAGCCGAAGTTCTCCATCGCGCCGGCGTTGAAGTCCGGCACCCAGAGCTGGTCGTACTTCGGCAGCGGGTAGCGCACCCCGAACTGCTCGTGGAAGAAGTCGAAGCCCTGCTTGGTGATGAGGAACAGGTCGTCGGCGTCCAGGTACTGCGCCATCGAGGCCCGGCAGAAGACGCCGAGGTCGATGCCGTCGTGCGAGTCGCGGACCTCGTGGTACGGACCCGCGCAGATCGCCGTGATGTAGGTGCTCATCCGCGGCGAGACGGCGAAGTGGATCTTCTTGGCGCCCGGGCCGGCCGGCTCCTCGGACTCGACCGGCATGTTCGAGATGACCTTCCAGTGCGCCGGCACCGTGGCACGCCAGGTGAAGACACTCTTGAGGTCGGGCTGGTCGAAGCAGGCGTACGTGCGCTGCGCGTCCGCCGTCTCGAACTGGCTGTAGAGGTAGGTCTCCTGGTCGACCGGGTCGAGGCTCTGCTGCAGACCCTGCCCGCTCGCCGAGTATCCGAAGTCGCCGTCGACGACCAGGGTGTTCTCGGCGGCCAGACCGGTCAGCGCCAGGCCCTTCTCGGCCGTCCACGCGCTGATGTCGACCGGCTCGCCGTTCAGCGTCGCGGAGTGGATCTTCGAGGCGGCGGCTTCAATGAACGTATCCGCGCCGGGCTCGGCGCACTTGAATGTGATCGCTGTGGTGGACCGGAACGTATCGGAGCCGGGGTTGCCGTGCCCGTCGGTCAGGTCAAGGGTGATGTCATACCCGGTCACCTCGAGCAATCGACTACGCTCCGCAGCCTCGACCTGGGTCAGGTTGTGAACACCGGCCACGTGCACTCTCCTTCGAGCTTCGAGCTGACTTCTTTTTACGTTCCTCGAAGCCTATGCGCCTATCGCGACCGAACTCACCCCGACCGCCCACCCGGAAAGGTGGAAGATCGAGCCATGACTGAACGTGCCACCGTCGACATGTGGTTCGACCCCCTCTGCCCGTGGGCCTGGATGACCTCGCGCTGGCTGCTGGAGGTGGAGAAGGTCCGTCCACTGGACATCCGTTTCAACGTGATGAGCCTGGCGGTCCTCAACGAGGGCCGCGACCTCCCCGAGCAGTACCAGGAACTGATGCGCAAGGGCTGGGGCCCGGTCCGCGTCTGCATCGCCGCCGCCGAGGCCGCCGGGCCGGAGGTGCTGCGTGACCTCTACACCGCGCTCGGCACCCGGATCCACCTGAAGGAGTACGAGCTCGACGAGAAGCTCTTCACCGAGGCGTTGACCGAGGTCGGCCTCGATCCCGCGCTGGCCGCGGCCGCGACCACCGACGAGCGGGACGAGGCGCTGCGGGCCAGCCACAACGCCGGCATGAAACCGGTCGGCACCGACGTCGGCACCCCGGTGATCCACGCGCCGGGCCCGAACCCGGGCGAGACCGTCGCGTTCTTCGGCCCGGTGGTCACGCCGGCGCCCAAGGGCGAGGCCGCGGGCAAGCTCTGGGACGGCGTCGTGCTGGTGGCCGGCACCCCCGGCTTCTACGAACTGAAGCGCAGCCGGGACCTGGGTCCCATTTTCGACTGACCTGGAAGTGGTTGCCGTCGGGTGGCGTTCGGGCGAAATCCCGACGCTCGGACGCCACCTGGTCGTTGGATGAGGTGTACATCACGTCGAGTCCGGAGGCCGGTATGCCCGAGAGTGAATCCACGTCGACGTTTGGCGTCCAGCGTGGCGTTTGGGCTGATCTGCCCCCTGATGTCGCCGGTCTCGTGGCGCCACCGGTGATCGTTACGGCCAGCCCGCTCGCGCTCGCGTCGACCAGGTCACCCCGGCAGACGCCGGTTGGTGGGCTGGGCAGGCACTCCGGGTAAGTTGCCCCCCATGACGGTCGTGCACCCGATCAGCCGGGCCTGGATCACCAATGGCGGTACCGGGGCCCAGAATTATGACGAGTTCGCCGACGACGCCGAAATCACCGAGATCATCAAGGCAAACGCGTCCAGTTCGCTGGGCGTCGAGATGCCGCATCTTGCTCCCGAGTCGCTCGGCAAGTCCTTCACCGAATCGCTCCCGGACGCCGTCGTCCGCCTGGAGCGCGCGAAGGCCGAGGGTAAGTACCGGTCCGCCGAGGACGTGGTGGTGCTCTACCGGATCAGCGGTCCGGGCGAGGCGCCCGCGTACGGCTTGTGGACCACTGTCGAGACGGCGCAGATCTCCACCAGCGCCGACGAGCCGGGCCTGGTCATCCGCAACGAGGACGTGTTCATCGCGAAGGTGCGGGAGCGCGTAGCTCTGGCTGACGCGATCGGCACGCTGCTCTCCCCCGTACTCCTCCTCCAGACCGGCAAGGGTGAGGAGCTGCACGCAGCTCTCGCCGCCGCGGTGGACGCCGCCGGTGAGCCGGACGCGACCGACCTGGACGGTACCGGCCGCACCCACGCCATCTGGGTGCTCGGACCCGGTGAGCAGCAGGAACGCCTGCTCGCCCTGGCCGGTGGCGGCGAGCTCGTCGTCGCCGACGGCAACCACCGCAGCCTGGCCGCGCAGACCGGGGGGATCCCGCGCTTCCTGGCCGTCGTGACTACACCCGCGTCGGTCGCGATCCAGCCCTACAACCGCCTGGTGAGCGAGCTGCCGGCGTCGCTCGACGACCTTCTCGCGCGGTTGCGCGCGGCCGGTGCGACGGTCACCGAGCTGCCGCGTGCGGCGCAATTGCCCGCCAAGGGCACCATCGAGATGTACGTCGGGAGCCGCTCCTTCGCCGTCGGGTTACCGCCGGACCCGGCCGGCACGTCGGTGGAGAACCTCGATCACGCCCTGGTCGAGCGGGTGCTCCTGCGTGACGCGCTCGGGCTCGACCCCGGTGACAAGCGGATCTCCTACATCGGCGGCGACTACCCGGTCGAGTGGCTGCGCGACGAGGTCGACAACGGCCGAGCCGAGCTCGCCATCCTGGTCGCGCCGGTGACGGTCGACGACTTCGTCGAAGTGAACCTGGAACGGCTCAAGCTGCCTCGCAAGAGCACCTGGTTCACCCCGAAGGCCCGCGGCGGTCTCGTACTCGCCCAGCTGGGCTAGCACGATGCTCCACCCCCAGGTGAACGCCGCCGCGGCTCTGCGGCGGCGTCCCCCGGCATCACAGCTGACCGGGGATCCGTATCAGGCCCTGCTCGCCGTCAGGGCCGCGATGGAGGAGTCGAACGAGGCGGAGACAGGCCCGGCGCTGCCGCTGCCGGTGGTCGCCGACTTCGACGCCGACGGCGTGCCCTGCCGGCTCTACGCCACGAAGACCGGCGCGCCCGTCCTCGTCTACCTGCACGGCGGCGGCTGGTGCTACGGCAGCATCGAGACGGTGGACCGGTTCTGCCGCCGGGTCGCCGACCGGTCCGGCTGCGCCGTGGTCTCGGTCGGCTACCGGCTCGCCCCGGAACACGCCCACCCCGCCGCGCTCGAGGACGCCGAGACGGTTCTCGCGTACATCCGCTCCAAAGGTCTTGAACTCGGTCTTGATCCCTCGCGGCTGGCGATCGGCGGAGACAGCGCCGGCGGCCAGCTCGCGACCGTCACCGCACGCCGGCAACGCGACGCGGCCACCCCGCTCGACTTCCAGGCGCTGATCTACCCGGCCATCGACCCGCTCACCTCGTCGTCGTCCTACGACGAGGTCGGCTCCTACGGGCTGGACCGTGCCTCGATGAAACTGGCCTGGGAGACGTACGTCCCGGACCCGGCGCTGCGCTTCCACCCCGACGTCGCGCCACTCGCGGCAGCCGACCTGGCCGGCATGCCGTCCACCCTGATCATCACGGCGGAGTACGACGCCCTGCGCGACGAGGGCGCCGACTACGCCGACGCACTGGTCACCGCGGGCGTCCCGGTGGTGCACACCCGCTACATGGGCATGAACCACGGCTTCGCCCGCAAGCTCGCCACCATCGACGCCGCACGGGCCGCGGCGGATCAGGTGGCATCCTCCCTGCGCGCGGCCCTCGTCTTCTGAAAGACTCCGAATATGCGTCTCTACCTGGGATCCGACCACGCCGGCTTCGAACTGAAGCAGCACCTCGTCAACCACCTGATCAAGCAGGGACACGATGTGGTGGACGTCGGACCGCACGCCTACGACCCCGAGGACGACTACCCGGCGTTCTGCTTCCACACCGGCGCACGCGTCGTCGCCGACCCGGGCTCGCTCGGCATCGTCATCGGCGGCTCCGGCAACGGCGAACAGATCGCCGCGAACAAGGTGCCCGGCGTCCGCTCCGCGCTGGTCTGGAAAGCCGAGATCGCCCAGCTGGCCCGCCAGCACAACGACAGCAACGTCATCGCGATCGGCGCCCGCCAGCACACCCTCGACGAGGCCACCGCGTTCGTCGAGGCCTTCATCGCCACCCCGTTCTCCGGCGACGCCCGCCACGCCCGTCGGATCGCACAGCTGGCCTCGTACGAGAAGGACCGCGAACTCCCGGCTCTGCCGGCCAGCTGATCGCCCGGGCCGGCGTCGTCCTTTCCGTTCCTTTCTGTTCCTCTTTGTTCCTCGTGCGCGAGGCCCTGCCCGCCGGTCTGTTCTGTGGCCGCCCAGATCTTGGGCGATTCTGCACCCCCGGGTGTGCGGGATCGCTCAAGATCGCGCGGCGGGCTTCCTGGCGGTCGGCCCCAACGCTTCTTGAGTCTCGGTCGGCCCCAACGCTTCTTGCGTCTCGGTCGGTGCCCGGCGCTCCTGCTCGGCGCTCGGTCGTGCGGTGCTCGGCTCTTGCTAGGCGCTCGGGTCGTGCGGTGCTCTTGCTAGGCGCTCGGGTCGTGCGGTGCTCTTGCTCGGCGCGCGGTGCTCGGCGCTCCTTCTCCGCGCTCGGATCTTGGGCGACTTCGTACCTCGGCGTGTGCAGGATCGTTCAAGATCGCGCGGCGGGCGGCGGGCGGCGGGCGGCGAGCTTCCTGGCGGCCGGCCCCAACGCTTTCTTGAGTCTCGGTCGGTGCTCGGTGCTCGGTGCTCGGTGCTCGGTGCTCGGCGCTCCTGCTCGGCGCTCGGTCGCGCGGCGCTCGGATCTTGGGCGATTCTGCACCCCCGGGTGTGCGGGATCGATCAAGATCGCGCGGCGGGCGGCGACTTTCCTGGCGGCCGGCCCCAACGGTTCTTGCGTCTCAGTCGGTGCCCGACGCTCCTGCTCGGCGCTCGGTCGTGCGGTGCTCTCGCGCGGTGCTCGGCGCTCCTTCTCCGCGCTCGGATCTTGAGCGACTTCGTACATCGGCGTGTGCAGCATCGCTCAAGATCTCGCGGCGGGCGGCGGGCGGCGGGCGGCGGGCGGCGGGTGGCGGGTGCCGGGCGGTGCGCCGTGCGCGGCGGGCGGCGGGCGTCAGCGCCGGGGCAGGTCTTCGCGGGGGAGCCAGTTGCGGCGGACGATCGGCAGGTCACGTTCGGCCGCAGCCATGTCCTCATCGCTGGGGCGGGAGGCATCCCGGGCACGTAGCGCCGCTCCCACACTCACCTGTGACGACCCCGAGCCGACGAGACCCCGCAAGCCGCGTTCGGTCTCCCGGTCGTCCTGCTGACCGCCCGGCGCTGAGACCGGGGGCCGCCGCTGGTATCCGCCGCGCGGCCTGGACGCCGTCACGTCGCCCGCCGGCGGACCCGAAGCGGGACGACCCGGCGATGGATGAGCGGACGTGTGGTGACCAGGCGTTGAAGGAGGAGGCGCCGAGGTGACGGGCGCTGCGGGAGCCGTCGCCGGGGAACCTGAGATCGGCGGCGCAGGTACCGCAGGAGGACCAGGAACCGGCGGACCGGACGCCGGTGGAGCGGGGACCGGGACCGTCGCGCCGGACGCAGGTGGACCTGGGATCGGTCCTCCCGACGCGGGAGGACCTGGCACCGGCGGCCCGGACACGGGTGGGCCGGACGCGGGAGGACCTGGCACCGGCGGCCCGGACGCGGGTGGACCTGGGATCGGCGGCCCGGACGCGGGAGGGCCCGGGACCGGCGGAGCTGATGCCGGTGGGCCCGGGATCGGCGCGACGGGCGCTGGGGAACCGGAGATCGGTGGTGTGGAGACCGGGGGCGGAACCGGTTGGCGATCTTGGATGGTTTTCGGGGAGGGGCGTACCTCGTCGGGCGTTTCCGGGGGCGCCGCCTCGGCCGGTGCGGCTGATCCCGACGGGGGGCGGATGCGCCGGCGCCGGCGTTCGGGCTGAGCCATGACGCCGACGGTACCGCCGTCCCGCACATGTCAGAAGATTTCGGTCGGACTGGGCAGCCGGTGCCAGCGGAACGCCGCCGCCGGGTCGTTGGTGGTCAGCTGCCGGACCCGGCCCGCCGCCGCCAGCACGGTGAGCGAGGTCCCGCCCAGGTAGGCCGCCCCGAGGTCGGTCACCGAGCAGGCCACGTCGGCCGGGTCGCCGGTCGGCGAACAGGCCGCGCCGCCGGGGCCGCCGGTCAGCCGCCAGCGGCCGGAGTTCGCGGTCAGGATCGGGTCGGTGACCTCGAAGACCACGTCGACGTCGGAGGAGTACCTCCGGGCGGCCAGCGCGGCCGGCAGGTCGATCAGGCGGATCCAGAGGCCGTCGGAGACCGACAGGCCGAGACGCCGGGGCTCGTCGGCCAGGTACTGCAGGGGTTCGTCGAGGGCGCCGAGACGGTACGACACCGTGCGAGTCAGGTCGACCCCGAGCAGGAAGTTCCACAGCGCCTGGTAGGTCTCCGGGTCGTCGGCGGCCACTTCGCGTACCTGCACCTCGCCGTCCGGCCCGTGCGCTGTCCAGTTGTCCTTGACCCGCCACAGGGCGTATCCGGTCGGCCCGTCCGGGCCCTCGTGGACCACCGCGCGCAGCGGGGTGGCGCCGTCCCGCTTCTCCTCACGGTCGCTCAGGACGAACCGCCACCATCGATCGTCCCGGGTCGACCAGCCGACCTTGCCGGGGCGCAGCTGGTCGTAGACCTTGCCGATGTCGGCGATCAGCTCCTTCGGCTCGCCCATCCGCAGCCGGCCGGACGGGCCGGACGGGAGACGAACCTCACGATTCATGATCGACATCCCGAGGCGGGAGCAGGCCGGCCCGTACCCGAATCGGGGGTAGATCTTGGTCTCGCTGGCCCAGAGCACGGCGACCGGCTCACGGCCCGCCTCGGCGATGTCGCGTAGCTGGCGATGCATGAGCCGGGTCAGGATGCCGCGGCGGCGATGCGTGGGCAGGACACCGACGCCGGAGACGTGCGCTGCCGGGATCACCGCGCCCGGCACGGTGAGATCGCGGGTGAAGGCGTCGGCATGGCCCACCACCGTCCCGTGGTCGTCCGCGACCAGCGAACGCTCGGTCTCGTAGACCTCGGCCTCCACCTCCGGGAAGACCTTCTCGTGGAAGACCGTGCCGAGCAGGTCGCAGATGGCCGCGAAGTCGCCGGGGGCGGCCGGGCGTACCGAAAGCTCTTCGTCCATGGCATGTGTGTAACGGACTGCTGTGTGCCCGGGCGACCTATTTGTTGGCTCGTTACTCTCGAACTGACGCCAAGCGTGCCGAATGCATGCCGAGAGGGGAAAAATGCCGGAGCAACCGCAGTGGTCCGAGCGGACGCTCGACATGCCGCCGCAGGACCCGTGGGCCGACGCGCCGACCACACCGGTGGACCGTCACGACGGCCGATACGACCAGGCCCTGCAGACGCAGGTGCAGCACCCGCAGAACCAGCAGCACACCCAGGTGCAGCATCCGCAGACTCAGGCACAGCCGCACGATGCGGCGCCGCATGCGAGTGTGCCGCCGTTCGGGCCGCACGGCGCGCATCCGGTGGCTCCGGAGCCGTCGCCGTTCGGTGTCGGCCGGGCCCGGGTGACGCAGAGGCAGCAGCAGTTCGCGGCAGACCACGAGCCGACCGGCACCGGCTGGCCCGAGGAGTCACACCCCGACCCCACCGAGGGCAAGCCGCTGAGCTGGCACATCCGCCGGCTGCGCCGGGGCAGTGAGTGGAGCAACGCGCCGCTGATCTTCGCGTTCGTCTCCTGGGGGATCTGGGTGCTCTCCTCGGAGGGCTCGCTGGTCACCCCGATCATCGTGTTCGTGACGTCGGTCGTGGTCGCGATCGGTGTGTTCGCGCTGGCCCGCCTGGTCGGCCGGCTCGTGCTCGAGCGTCAGCTGGGCCGGGTGCGGCACACCGCCCGCGGCGCGCACATGGCCGCGGGCGTGTTCCTGCTCGGCGTCGGCCTGGCGCACCTGCAGCAGACCGAGTGGGTGATGACCGCCGTCCACTGGGTCACCGACCTCTTCACCGGCTGAGTCAGCTGACCGGTTTGCCGCCGGTGATGCCGAGGACCTCGCCGGTCGTGTAACTCGAGTCGGGGCTCGCGAAGTAGACGTACGCGGCGGCCAGTTCGGCGGGCTGGCCGGCGCGGCCGAGCGGGGTGTCGCCGCCGAACTTCGCGACCTTCTCGTCGGGCATGGTGGACGGGATCAGCGGGGTCCAGATCGGGCCGGGCGCGACGGCGTTGACCCGGACGCCCTTCTCGGCCATCTCCTCGGCGAGCGCCTTCGTGAAGGCCACGATGCCGCCCTTCGTGGTGGCGTAATCGAGCAGCTGGCTCGACGAGAGGTACGCCTGCACCGACGCGGTGTTGATGATCGTGGCGCCGGGCCGCAGGTGCGGGGCGGCCGCGCGGCAGAGCCAGAACATCGCGTACAGGTTGGTCTTCATGACCCGGTCGAACTGCTCGTCGGTGATGTCGGAGATCCCGCCGGGCTGCGCCATCTGGTAGGCGGCGTTGTTCACCAGGACGTCCACGCCGCCGAGCTCGGACACCGCCCGGTCGATGATGGCCCGGCAGTGCGCCTCGTCGCGGATGTCGCCGGGTACGGTCACCGCCTTGCGCCCGGCCTTCTCGATCCAGCCGGCCGTGTCCCGGGCGTCCGCCTCCTCCTCCGGCAGATACGAGATCAGGACGTCGGCGCCCTCCCGCGCGTACGCGATGGCTACCGCCCGGCCGATCCCGGAGTCCCCGCCCGTGATGATCGCCTTCCGGCCGGTGAGCTTGCCGCTGCCGCGGTAACTCTCCTCACCGTGGTCGGGGCGGTCCGGCATCGCGGACGTCGAGCCCGGTGGGGTCTGGTCGCCGCCGTCGAGTTCCGGCTTCGGGTACTGGCTACGCGGGTCCACGGGTCCTCCTTCTGGGGAACGGTCGACAACCGTGTTCCCGCGACATGTGCGAATAATCGGATCAGGGGTAACCGGCGCCGCATGGGGGACTCTCGGGTAGGCGTCGTGGTCATCACCTGGCAGCGGCGGGACGAGGCGCTGACCTGTGTGGAGCGATTACTGGCATTGCCGGAGCAGCCGCATGTGGTGCTCGTCGACAACGGATCGCAGGACGGCACCGCGGACGCGGTCCGCGAACGCTTCCCGGCGGTGGAGGTGGTCGCTCTGGGCGAGAATCTCGGGGCGGTGGGTCGCAACATCGGGGTACGCCGGCTCCGCACGCCCTATGTGGCGTTCTGCGACGACGACACCTGGTGGGCGCCGGGGTCGCTGGCCCGCGCCGCCGACGTCCTCGACGCGCATCCCCGGCTGGCTCTGGTCAACGCCCGGATCGTGGTCGAGCCGTCCGGCCGGGAGGATCCGATCGTGGCGGAGCTGCGCGATTCGCCGGTCCCCGGCCCCGATTGGTTGCCCGGCCCGGCCCTGGGCAGTTTCCTGGCCGGCGCCTCGGTGGTCCGGCGGGACGCGTTCGAGCAGGCCGGCGGATTCCATACGCGGCTCTGGCTGGGCGGGGAGGAGGAGTTGCTCGCCACCGATCTGCTCGCGGCCGGGTGGGAGCTCTGCTATCTGGAGGATCTGACCGCGCACCACCGGGCCTCGCTGCTGCGCGACGCCGGTCACCGGCGCCGGGTCGGCCTGCGCAACACGCTCTGGTTCACTTGGCTGCGGCGGCCGGCCGGAGCGGCGATCCGGCGGACGTACTTCCTGGCGACGACCGTCCCGCGGGACCGGACCTCGCTGCTCGGCGCGCTCGACGCGGTCCGCGGGCTCGGCTGGCTCGTGGCGGACCGCAGACCCCGGCCGGCGGTGGTCGAGGCGCGACTCGCCCGGCTCGACGAGGCGCAACGGCGTTCCCTAGCGCGCCGATATGTGGGCTGAGCTTCTCCCGTACCGTCAAATGCCCTCTGATTTATTGATCCAACCCGCCTTGTAGCTGTCCGGGGAGACGTCGCCGGGGTTGGTGCGGCGGCGGAACGCGAGGTAGCCGCCGAGGAGGGCGACCGCGGCGAGGAGGACCACGATGAAGGTGAACATGCACTGACGGTAATCGGCGCGGGCTCGTTCCACCCGCGCCGATCGTGTTGATCAGAATCGGTCAGCTGGTCAGGATCTTGCCCGTCTCCAGGAGCGACTTGAGGTCGCTGAGGACCCAGGCCCAGCCGCCGCCGCCCTCGGCGCCCGCGTCCGGGTTGCCCTGGACCATCGTGCCGGTCGCCGGGGCGCCGGTCACGTCGTGCGTGATGGTGACCCGCTGGACGCCCGGGGAGGACTCCTCGATCTCGTAGGTCAGCGTGGTGAACGGCTCCGCCGCGGTGGTCGGATCCATCAGCATCCGCCAGGTCAGCACGAGCCGGCGGGGCTCGTCCGCCTCGAGGACCTCGCCGTCGACGATGGTGTCCGGCATCGGGAAGCCGCCGGCCGCGGCGTAGTCCTTCATCTCCTGGGTGGCGGTCGAGTAGAACTTGCCGCCCTTCTTCAGCTCGTAGAACTGAGGCGCGGCGTACCCGTATTGCTTGTTCCACTCCGGGTCGGTGATCGCGGTCCAGATCTTCTCCGGCGCCGCCTTGATCCAGATGCGGTAGACCTGCGTCGTGCTCATGGCTCTTCCTCCAGCTGTCGCTTGAGATCGATCAGTGCGGTGACCTGGTGCTCGGTGTACTTGTCGATCCACCTGTCGTGGATCTGCCGAATCGGCACGGGATTCAGGAAGTGCAACTTCTCCCGGCCTGATCGGCGCACGACGACGAGACCCGCTTCCTCGAGCACCTTCAGGTGCTTGGCGACGCCGAACCGGGTCATCTCCAGCTCCGACTCCAGCTCCGACTGCGTGCGGCCGTCACGCGCGAACAGGAGATCGAGCAGGAAGCGGCGGCTCGGATCGGCCAAGGCCTTGAACACCCGATCGTCGTCCGTCATGACGCAAAGTTATGTGACCATTCGGTCACCTGTCAAGGCGGACGTTTGCCGCTCCTGACTCCGTGACGCAGCTGATGAGCGATCCGCAGCTGCTCCGACGCCCGAACGCATGCAGGCGCCCGCATCGCCGAGTGTGGCGACCAGGGCTGGTGTGCGCGGGAGAGAAGGCGAAGTCTCTGCGGAACCGGCAACCGCCCAGCGGCAGGGGCCGCGAGATCGCGCAGGGCCCCGGCGTCGGAGGGCGAGCAACGCCGAGGATCGCGGCCACCGGCACGCAAGATCCACTGGCGGGTGAAACACGTCGGCCCTGGTCCGCGGATTTCTCCGCTGACCAGGGCCGATGTAAACCGAGCGGGCGACGAGAATCGAACTCGCGTAATCAGTTTGGAAGACTGAGGCTCTACCATTGAGCTACGCCCGCATGAGCCCTGGTTTTCACCGGCGCTCGGGGTACAGCTTACTGAATCAACTCCCGTCCGCGCGAACCGGATTCCCCAGCAGGTGACTCCAGCGCACACGCAGGCAAGCCGACCGCATACACTGGCCGTCGCCACGGGGTGTGGCGCAGCTTGGTAGCGCACTCGCTTTGGGAGCGAGGGGCCGTGGGTTCAAATCCCGCCACCCCGACTTGTGACCTACTGTCCGCAGCAACAAGGAGTACGCCTGTGAAGAGCACCGTCGAGACTCTGAGCCCGACTCGGGTGAAGCTCGCCATCGAGGTGCCGTTCGACGAGCTCAAGCCGAGCCTGCAGAAGGCGTACCGGGAGATCGGCGCGCAGGTGCAGGTGCCCGGCTTCCGTCGCGGCAAGATCCCGGCGGCGGTGATCGACCAGCGTGTCGGCCGCGGCGCGGTCCTCAACGAGGCCGTGCAGGAGGCGATCCCGCAGCAGATCCTCGCCGCGGTGCAGGAGCACGACGTCAAGACGCTCGGCCGCCCCGAGGTGGAGATCACCGAGTTCGCCGACAACGCGCCGCTGAAGTTCACGGCCGAGGTCGACGTGCGCCCGGAGATCACCATCCCGGACCTCTCCACGATCGCCGTGACGGTTCCGGCCGTCGCCATCGGCGACAACGAGATCGACGAGCAGATCAACGGCCTGCGTGAGCGCTTCGCCACCCTGAAGACCGTCGAGCGCCCGGCCGCCGAGGGCGACTACGTGCAGCTCGACCTCAACGCCACCGTCGACGGCGAAGAGGTTCCGGGCGGCTCGGCCACCAACATCTCCCACGAGGTCGGCAGCAAGCAGCTGCTGCCCGGTCTGGACGAGGTGCTCGTCGGCCTCTCCGCCGGCGAGGAGGCTACCTTCACGACCCAGCTCGTCGGCGGCGACTTCGCCGGCCGCGACGCCGAGGTGAAGGTCGTCGTGCGCACCGTCAAGGACAAGCAGCTGCCCGAGATCGACGACGAGTTCGCCCAGCTGGCGAGCGAGTTCGACACCCTCGAGGAGCTCAAGGGCGACCTGAACGAGCGGCTCAGCAAGGTCAAGAAGGTCGAGCAGATCTACGCGGCCCGTGACGAGGCTCTCAAGCAGCTCGTCGAGGCGGCGAACATCCCGGCGCCCGAGGGCGTCGTCAAGGAGGAGGTCGAGGGCCGCAAGCAGGCCATGACCGACCAGCTCGAGCGGATCGGCGCGACCCTGGCCGACTACCTCGCCTCCGAGGAGAAGACCGAGGAGCAGATCGACCAGGAGCTGACCGAGGCGGCCGAGGAGGGCGTCCGGATCCAGCTGCTGCTCGACACCATCGCCGACGCCGAGGACGTCCAGGTCTCCGACGACGAGTTCGGCCACGAGATCGTGCACCGGGCGCAGCGTGCCCAGATGCAGCCCCAGCAGTACTACGACCAGCTGGTGCGCTCGGGCTCCGCGGCCGCCGTCTTCGGCGACGTGCGCCGGGGCAAGGCGCTGGCCTCGGTCATGGAGCAGGTCACCATGAAGGACGAGGACGGCAACACCCTGTCCCTCGACGACCTGCGCGCGGCCAGCGAGGACGAGCACGCCGGTCACAACCACTGAGCCTTTTTCAACGTGGCGAGGGCCTCGCGTGCCGGCGCCGGACGACGGCCCGGAACCCTCAGGCCCGATGTCAGGTTGAGAATTGCTCACTGATACACCAGCCAGACGGCCACCGGACGGGCGCGCGAGCGTCCGCTCGGTGGCCGCTGTCTTTCCCGGGCGCGTGCGCTGTCAGCGAACACCTGCCCGAGCGGGAAGCTGATGCGCATCCGACCAGTTAGGTTGGTCGTACGACGGACAACCTGCCGGCCGGAACGACTCGGCCGACACAGTCAGCTGTGAAGGGCTGCCATGACCGATCTCCACATCCCCGCCACCCCCGTGGCGCGGCGGGGCGAAGCACTCAGTGGCAACCTCGACGATTCGGTCTACAACCGCCTGCTGCGTGAGCGCATCATCTTTCTCGGCAGCGAGGTGACCGACGCGGTCGCCAACCGCATCTGCGCGCAGCTGCTGCTGCTCTCCGCCGAGGACCCGGAGGCCGACATCCACCTCTGGATCAACTCGCCGGGCGGCTCGGTCTACTCGGGCATGGCGATCTACGACACGATGCAGTTCATCGACAACGACGTGTCCACCGTCGGGATGGGCATGGCGGCCTCGATGGGGCAGTTCCTGCTCTGCGCCGGCGCCGCCGGCAAGAGGTACGCCCTGCCGCACGCGCGCATCATGATGCACCAGCCTTCGGGTGGCATGGGTGGCACGGCCGCCGACATCGCCATCCAGGCGGAGCAGATGCTCTACACCAAGAAGATGTTCCAGGAGCGGATCGCCCACCACACGGGACAGACTCCTGAGCAGATCGCCACCGACTTCGACCGGGACCGCTGGTTCACGGCCGCGGAGGCGAAGGACTATGGCTTCATCGACAAGGTGATCACCGGGGCCACGCAGGTCCCGGACGGTGCCGGAACGCTGAACTGAGGAGCTGAACCATGACCGACCTTTCCATGCCTCCCGGGTTCGCTCCGGTGCACAACCGCTACGTGCTGCCCTCGTTCTCCGAGCGCACCTCGTGGGGGATCAAGGAGTCGAACCCGTACAACAAGATGTTCGAGGACCGGATCATCTTCCTCGGGGTCCAGGTGGACGACGCGTCGGCGAACGACGTGATGGCCCAGCTGCTGACGCTGGAGAGCACCGACCCGGACCGCGACATCCTGATGTACATCAACTCGCCCGGCGGCTCCTTCACCGCGATGACGGCGATCTACGACACCATGCAGTACGTGCGTCCCGACATCAGCACGGTCTGCCTGGGCCAGGCGGCCAGCGCCGCCGCGGTCCTGCTCGCCGGTGGCACCCCGGGCAAGCGGATGGCGCTCCCGCACTCGCGGATCATCATCCACCAGCCGGCCACCGAGGGCGGTTACGGCCAGGGCTCGGACATCGAGATCCAGGCCCGCGAGATCATGCGGATGCGGACCCAGCTCGAGGACATGATCGCGCACCACGCGAAGCGCCCGGTCGAGAAGGTCCGCAAGGACATCGACCGCGACAAGATCATGACGGCCGACGAGGCCAAGGAGTACGGCATCGTCGACGTCGTGCTGGCGACCCGCAAGAAGAGCCTGCAAGCGGTCGGCGCGAGTAACTGAGTGCTCGATGTCAGGGGCCGGCGGTCGGTGGTTAGACTGACCGACCCCTGACACGCCCGTTTTGGGGGTCGGAGAACTGCCCGGTAGCGGGTAACGTCGAGTCTGCAGCCTCAGTTACGCGGGTCGGCGGACGATGAGATGGCAACGAGGCATTCCGTCCTCGGAAACGGACCGGTCGGCGATCGGCCATTGAACGCAGGGAGAACGTAGGTGGCACGGATCGGCGACGGTGGCGACCTACTCAAGTGCTCCTTCTGTGGGAAGTCGCAGAAGCAGGTCAAGAAGCTCATCGCGGGCCCTGGGGTCTACATCTGCGACGAGTGCATCGACCTCTGCAACGAGATCATCGAAGAGGAGCTGGCCGAGACCGGCGAGGTGAAGTGGGAAGAGCTTCCCAAGCCGATGGAGATCTGCTCATTCCTGGACAACTACGTTGTCGGCCAGGAGCAGGCGAAGAAGGCGCTCTCCGTCGCGGTCTACAACCACTACAAGCGGATTCAGGCCGAGTCGAACGGCGCCCCCGGTGGGGGTAGCGACGTCGAGGTGGCCAAGTCCAACATCATGCTCATCGGCCCCACCGGCTGCGGCAAGACACACCTCGCCCAGACGCTGGCCCGGATGCTCAACGTGCCGTTCGCGATCGCGGACGCCACGGCGCTGACCGAGGCCGGTTATGTCGGTGAGGATGTGGAGAACATCCTGCTGAAGCTGATCCAGGCGGCCGACTACGACGTCAAGCGCGCCGAGCAGGGGATCATCTACATCGACGAGGTCGACAAGATCGCTCGCAAGAGCGAGAACCCGTCGATCACCCGTGACGTCTCCGGTGAGGGCGTCCAGCAGGCGCTTCTCAAGATCCTTGAGGGCACTGTCGCGAACGTTCCGCCGCAGGGCGGACGCAAGCACCCGCACCAGGAGTTCATCCAGATCGACACGACGAACGTGCTGTTCATCGTCGGCGGTGCCTTCG